>NZ_JCAXDX010000018.1:0-59881 GCF_059758575.1 Sinorhizobium sp. GQ132
ACGCCTCGCTATCGCCGAAACGCTCGCACCGGGCTCCATGCTCTCGGCTACCGCCTGAGCCTTGAACTCATCTGACCAGCGTCGAACCTCTCGCGGCGCGCCCTCCAGACGACCCGCAACGGCTTCGATCATATGGAACGTTCTATGTTCGGACATAGCTTCAGACATAGCAATTCATACCAAGCTCATTCCCTGAGCTCACACGAATAAGCCCGATAACCCGCTATCGCCAGACGGGATCAATGCACCGCTTACGATGCATATCGCCATTCAGGACGAAGAGTATCGCCAGCTCGTCAACAAGGAACTTGTGAATTTCCCGACTTTGAGAAGCGAACGACGCTGCTTGAAAGAGGCTATTTCTCTGGGCCCGACCGCGTGCAGTTGGTTCTTGCCTGTGATGATGGGCGTGGAACCAACGTGCAGGTCGTGACCTCCATGCTCCATCAACTCAATGATTGGATGTTGGTATCCGACACCGGCCTCCTCGTTCCCAACGCTTACGCGCGCTACAACTGGAACAAACCGAGCATCACGCAACTCATCGCGCTCAAGATTCTCGACAACATCCTTTTGGGACCGGCATACGTCGCGCAAAAATACGGGCAAAGCGTTCCTGCTGTCTTCGTCAGAAAACGAGGCGACGAATATACTGGAACAGGCTTCTTGGCGACCAACCGAACAGATGCCACGAAGCATGTGATCGTGACGGCCAAACACAATGTTGACCCTGGTGAAGGCATCACGTTCACGTCTTTCGGGTCGTCGCAGGGTGCATGTTACAAGCCCCTCGCATCGGAATGGTTTCTGCATCCCAAGTTGGATCTGGCAGTCATGCCTGTTGAGTGCAGCGAGGCGCCGACTCCTATATATCCCGTGGGAGTAGCACGCGTCTTGGCGCGGACTATAACTCTCGGCTACCCGCTAATTGCGACCGCCGACGCTCCCTACCTGTTAGCACACGGGGGCGAGCTCAACGCCATTATCAGGAATTACAAAGGGGAAGAAAGCCTTATCATTTCCAATTTGGTGGCGCCCGGCAATAGCGGCGGACCCGTTCTCGACGAAGCGGGATTGTGCGTGGGCATGGTGGTAAGGGCATTAGAAAGCAAACACGAGGGCGGAATGAGTACGGCGAACGCCGCGCTTCCTTCTAGCGCGAGCCTTGAGTTTATCGCGCCATTCCTTGCCTAGGTTCGGGGACCGCGCCGATATGGCGATCTCCCACTGTTCAGCTTTGAGCGGTGCCCGGCCGCCCGCCTCACAGCGCCACATCCTGGCGAAAAGGCAGAGTTTGAGAATGACCGCTTGCGGGTGCTCCTTGCCCATTCCGGCAGACTGGCTGAGACGGCAAAGTTCCACCCGACTGAGACGATCGGAAGGCGGCAACATACCGCCGAGATGTCGACTCTTATTCCTGTCGCCTTGAGCAGATTCGAACCGCAGGCCCCTCGATTAAGGGAACCCAACTCCTGCGCGCCGCTGCCGTCGGATGAAGCATCGGCGATATCGCTAATTGTCGGCTCGGGACGGCCTGTTGGCAGTCCCGAGCGCCATCGTCGTACGTTACGCCGCCATCGACAACGCCTCGATACCATGGCGATCCATTGCTGCGCCGATGCGGGCGAAGTCGGGGTGCCCTGGGGGCGCTCCACCGAGCCGACGTCGCGAAAGAAGGCAATCATCGAAGGGGCCAGCATCACCAGCATGCGAATGGGGTTGTCGCTCTCATTGCTATAGTTGTGCGGCACCCGCGAGGGCACCCGCACCGACGTACTTGGGCCGGCCTTGATTACTTGCGGGAGTCCAGCGCCAAACTGGCGGACCGTCAGCTCGCCTTCGAGGATGTAGAAGAGTTCAGGGGACTCGTGGATATGCGGCGGCGTGCCCGAGCCGGGCGGAACCTCGATGTCGAGCAGTTCCAGGTCCGATCCCGGCACGCCACCCAGGAAGCGGATGCGGTCAGCCACCACCCAGAGGTACTCGGCATTGTTAGCCGTTGTCATTTCGATGTTCATCGCGTGTCTCCTTGGCTGCGATGGTTGCGTCCGCAGGAATCTCGCCCGAGCTGACCGCGGACAGGATCAGTTCGAGCGCCCAGGAGGCGGTCTCGCCGGCCTGGGTGCCGTCGAGACCGCCGTAATCCTTCAGCACCTCCCACGCGGAGGCGGAGTAAAGCAGGTGCGCGAGGGCCTCGACCTTTCGGGCCCGTTCAGGCGTAAGGGCGGAGAGCACCGGGGCCAGGGCTGCCGAGAAATACTTGCGCCTGTCTGAAACGGTCCCCAGACGCATTTGCCGACCGGTGCGGGAATGGAGGGCGGCGCGCATGGCTGCCTCGTGCGCATCGAAAAGCGGGAAGGCTTGCGGCGGGCCGCTGATGATGTCCTGCAGCGTCTCAGGCTTCACGGAAGCACCGATCCTCGCATTGAACCAAGGCCAGAACGCAAAGAGCAGATCGTCCTTGCTGGCGAAGTGCCGGAAGATGGTCCGGCGCTGGATGCCCGCCTCTGCGGCGATTGCCTCCATGCTGATATCGTCAGGCATGGCCGAAGACTGCATCAGCGAAAGAAGCGCTACCAGAATAGATTCACGCGTCTCTCGGACTTTCTCCTCGCGCAGTGGGCTGTTGTAGGCTCGCGTCGTCGACAAGGACAGGCTCCGTGATTGATGGCGCTTGATGTGACATTAAATTATGTGGCTGTCAATTGATGTCATGGTTTGTGTCGCGAATTTGTGAATGCTTAGCAAACTTGGCTGTGGGATGGCTGAGACGTCAGAGATGACCCGCCGGCTGTATGCGCCTTGCCATCGACGTGCAGGCGCCCTCGACAGATTCCATGCGCGGCGCACTGGCGGGAGGAATGGGCCTCAGCGGACCGGCGGCCTTCGCCATCTGAACCTTCAGCTCCCATCCCGTCTAGGGAGGATGCGACGCCTGAGCGTGCATCTTGTCGGATCGACGCAGCGTAGATCTAACACATCATTGTGCTGGATCACTTTAGCGACAACCGCGTTACCAGCCATGATCTCACTCGCGGCTGAACATCAGTTCGTCAAGGCCGGAAGCATTCGGCTTCATGTCGTCCAGGCCGGCCCTGCCGGGGGTAAGCCGGTCATGCTCCTGCATGGCTTCCCCGACTTCTGGATCGGCTGGAGACGGCAGATCGATGCGCTCGCCTCCGCCGGATATCGGGTCATCGTTCCCGACCAGAGAGGCTACAACACCAGCGACAAGCCCAAGGGCATCCGCGAGTACACGCTCCCCAAGCTCCTCGGTGATGTCGCCGCCCTAGCCGACGCGCTCGGCATCGGAAGGTTTCATCTCGTCGGCCATGACTGGGGCGGTATCGTCGCTTGGGCGGCCGGGGCCAACTTGCCTCATCGCCTGGACAAGCTCGTCATCCTGAATGCGCCCCATCCCGATGTGCTATTGGCCCATGCCCTGCGATCTCCGACGCAGTTTCTGCGGAGCAGTTACGCGGTTTTCTTCCAGATCCCCTTGCTGCCCGAAGCCGTTTTGGGTGCGCGCCACTCGGCCCTGCTCGCACGAGCACTTAGGGGATCCAGCCGGGAGGGCGCCTTTGAAGAAGGGGAGATCGCGGAATATCGGCAGGCTTGGGAGCGACCGGGGGCGCTCACTAGCATGCTCAACTGGTACCGCGCCTTGCGCCTTCGCCCGAACCTGACGGAGCGGATCACGACGCCTACTCTCGTCATGTGGGGGACGCAGGACCAGGCTCTGGAATTCGGGCTTGCGAGGCGCAGCCTCGGTCTTTGTGACGACGGCCGCCTACAGACTTTTGAGAAGGCGACGCATTGGGTTCAACGCGAAGAAGGAAGCGCGGTGAATGGCTCGCTTCTGGCGTTCCTGGACGGCTGAGATGGACGTACGCCACGATTTCCGTTCATCTAAGACGGCCGACCGCTGGCAGCCAATTGCAGACCAGTTCCGCCCGGCAGAATTTCGATGAGCCGACATCCGGAAGACTCTTTCGCTACTCCCCCTTTGAAGGGGAATGTCGAGAACCCGCCTACTCCTTCGCCGTTGCTGTCAAGGGGTCGCGGAAATCACATGCCTCACGACGCCGTCACGCCTCTCTCGTTGCGCAACGTTGAGCACGCCCAGGCTGGTTGCCGCAAATGACCGTCTGCAGACCGCAGTCTGCCAACGCAATCTCAAACCTGCTAACGTCAATGTCTTTCAGCATGTGCTCATCGGCGGCCAAAAGGGCACGGGTAGTGGCCAGCCGCTTTCTGTGGTCGAGAACGTTTCTAACACCGACTCGCAATGCTGCGACCAAATTCCGCTCCTTCCCTCGGAAGGGCCATGCCGCAAGTGATGTCGCTGCCGTACTTTTCATTTTTGCTGCTCCAAATAGAAGGGGGCGAAGCCACGCGACTGGCGATCCAACCGCACGAGAGGGCTGCCAGAAAATTAGAGCCTTGCCTCGAGGATCAGATTGAACGGCGTCTCCATCGCGCGCCGGAAACTGGTGAAGCCGGCTTTGCGGAACACCGCGGCGAGCCTGCTTTCGCCGGCCTGCGCCCCAAGCACCATTCGACCACCATCGGAAATCGCGTGGGCGCAGCAGATCGTCGTCGAGGCCGCGTAGTACATCCTGGCCACGGGCGAGACATTGTCTTCGACCCGATCATTGGCAAAAGGTTCAACCAGCATCACCGTGCCGTTCGGCGCGATCGCCTTGGCTGCGTACGTGGCGGCAGTGACCGGATCACCCATATCGTGCAAACAATCGAAGAAGCAGATCAGATCGTAGCCGGACCCGGGATAACTGTCTGCCCGAGCTTGCGCGAAGGTGACCCGTTCCGAAACGCCTGCCTCGGCAGCAACCTCGTAAGCCTCATCCACGGATTCGCGATGCGTGTCGAAGCCCCGGAACAGCGAAGCTGGAAAAGCTTTGGCCATGAGTACCGTTGAATGCCCGTGCCCGCATCCGATATCCGCCACAAAGGCGCCCGCCTTTAGCTTTTCGACCACGCCGCTGAGAGCCGGCAGCCATTCGGAGACGAGGCTTGCCTTGTAGGCATTGCGGTAGAAGGCGGCGACCCCACAATAGAGCCGCCCGTCATGGTCGCCCCACGGTACGCCATTGCCGGTGCGAAAAGCTTCAACCGCTTTGTCCTCGTCCGCCCACATCGACGCCGGGACAGCCCAGGCGTTAGGAATGAAGAGAGGGCTGTCCTCGTTGGCGAGGACAAGGACCTGCTCCGGCGTGAGTTCGTAAGTGCCGCTCACCGCGTGGTAGAAGACATATCCGCCGGCGACCTGAGAATTTAACCACTCTCGAACATAGCGTTCAGCACAGCTCGCGCGGCTGGCAAGCTCGTGCGATGTCAACGGGCCGGCTTCCGCCATGGCCTTATAGAGGCCGAGCCGGTGGCCAAGGCCCACCATAACTCCGCCGTATCCGGCCGAAAGGTCGCCGAGCACGCGTGCCACAAGTGCATCGAGCTTGGCTGTGTCGATCGTGTTGGTCTGGACATGTTTCATTTTTCCGTTCTCCGCTCAGATAGCATGGTTGGAACATCGCAGTTCCTACTGGCCATCGGCAGAGCGGGACTGGCCAGAATCGGGCCGATCGTGCCACGTGAGGTTTGATATCGGTCAGGCGGTTGCCCCCGATCGCGAGCATGGCGCGGCTGCCTTGTCCACGTTATCTTGCGGCTTCCAAGTCAAAGGAATTCAGAATGCCGCATCACGCTGAGCAGCCAGGTTCGGAGCCGCTCCATGTGAGCCTCGTAGCGATCCCCGAGGCCGTCGTGTCGACGCTTAGCGGGATCTTCGATGTGATGAATGCCTTTGCTGTGATGCCTCCGCCGGGCAACCCGCAGCACCTCGCTCCACCGTTCCGGGTCGAAATCGTCGGGCTGCATACTGGGCCGTTGGAACTTGCCAGTCGCGTCCCGATCACCGTCCAGCGCAGCATCACGGCGCTCGATACAACCGACATCATCATCGTACCCTCCGTCCTGCTTGGGCCGGATGGCTGGTACAAGGATCGCCATCCGGAGCTCGTGGGATGGCTCCGAACCATGCATCGGCGGGGAGCACTTCTTTGCTCCGCCTGCTCCGGTATTTTCCTGCTCGCAGAAACAGGGCTCTTCGATGGGGTGGAGGCGACGGTGCACTTCGGCTACGCCAACGCCTTCAAAACTGTGTTCCCGGAGGTACTTATCCACCCTGAACGAGTTCTGGTCGTCTCGGGTCAAAATGAGGAACTCGTCAGTTCCGGTGCCTCCATGACGTGGCACGATCTGGTTCTTTACCTCATCGCCAGACATGTTGGATCGACTGCGGCGCAGGCCGTTGCTCACTTCTTCGCCCTTCAATGGCATCAGGATGGACTTGCACCCTACATAGTCTTCGAAGGGCGTAACGATCATGGCGACAGCGCAATCCGGTCCGCGCAGGAATGGGTGGCGACGCATTTCTCAGGCGCCAACCCGCTGGAGGAAATGATCCTTCGGTCCGGGCTCAGCGAGCGAACGTTCAAGCGCCGGTTCACTGCCGCGACTGGCTTCAGCCCAATCGCCTATGTGCAGCGACTTAGGATTGAGGAGGCAAAGCGCCGATTGGAGCGAACAGAGGCACCAGTCGACGAAATCGGCTGGCAGGTCGGATACGAGGAACCAGCTTTTTTCCGCCGCCTCTTCAAGCGAGTAACCGGGTTGACGCCTGGGATCTACCGCCGGCGCTTCAAAATCCCAGAATTTGCCCAGGTCCGCGTCAAAACCTGACTCTACGCACTGGATCTTGGATTCACGAGTAAATCAACTTGTGAACCGCGAACGTCTGGGACAGAAACTGCGTACCCGTCGCGACCTGCTTGCCGCCGCGCGGGCGTTGATCGACAGGGGAGCCGAGATCTACGTGGCGGCAGTGGCCGACGAGGCTGGCATCTCCCGCGCGACCGCCTATCGCTATTTTTCCGACTCTGCGACCTTGGCTTTGGAAGCGGTGCTGGACGGTGCCGTCGTCGCTCCTCAAAATGTCATACCGGAGAGAGCTTCGACGCGCGAACGCGTGCATGCGGTACGTCGCTATTGGCTCTCCTTCTACAGCATCTGGGAGAATCGACTGCGCGTCTTCGCCGCACGTGCACTGCAGTCGGGATCTGACGGCGCTCCGCGCTATCGGCGCGCGGCACGGCGCCTGCCGATGTTCAGGGAGGCGCTGGCACCTGTCGGCACGAGACTCGGCGAGAAAAAACTGGAAGAGTTGACGCTTGCGGTCTCAGCCGTGTCCGGCTTCGAGAACTACATAACATTGAAGGATATTCTGGGCCAGGACCAAGCGCGTATCGAGGCGCTTTCCGCGACGATCCTCGATGCGCTGCTGGACAAATACGGCGTTGCCTGACCGGCTCTCCCTCGGGCGCGTCCGCTCACCTATACGTCACGTTCCAGACACGACCATTGCTGCCCCTCGTGTGGGGCCAGGATTATATTTCTTCCGTCTTGGGTGAGGTCGGCGTTGCGGAACACCCCCGCGGCCCGGTTTTCGCGGGTCTGCGCTCGAGCACCTTAGGCCGCTATCGGAAGTCGCGTGGGCGCAGTCGTTGATTGTTGTAAGCGCCCGCCTACAGGCCACAAAGCGATTGGCGCTCCTCAAGCGGGTATTCGCGACAGTGCCACAGTCTCGACGAAGGCTGCAACGTCGCGCACGAAGCGCTCCGGCTCTTCCCAATGAAATGAATGACCGGAGGCTTCGTAGATCAACAATTCGGCGTTGCGGATCGCACCCAAAAGCTTGTTCTGATCCGACCGCGGAAAGAAGTTGTCATAAGCGCCCCATACGATGAGTGTGGGAGCCCCGATGCAGTGGAGATCGAGCGTATGATCGGCGTTCATCAGCCCCTTTAACACCGCACGCCATACCCTGGCCGGAACTTTGAGGCTTTCGCTGACGAAGATGTTAAGGAGTTGATCCGGGATTGGTTGTTTCACCGTGCTTCGCTGAAAATCGGAGACGAAGGCCCATCCAACAGGATCTTCGAGCTGCGAAACCCCTTCCCGCCAGAGTTCGTCCGCAACGATGTTACCGATCAGCGTCGGGAACGAGCCCATAAGGACAAGCCCGGAGACACGCTCGGGATAGTCGATGGCGATGCGCTGTGCCACGAAACTTCCCATTGAGTGGCCGGCAATGACTGCGCGGGGAATGCCAAGCCTGTCCAGGAGCCCTACCGCATCCGCTGCGAAATCTACGGGCGAGTAGCCGCTGGCGGGCTTATCTGCCTCGCCGTGCCCTCTTTGCGTACAGGCGATCGCGCGGATCGAGATCGGAAACTTCGACAGCACCGATTCAAACGAGCGCCAGCTATCGGGATAACCGTGCAGGAGGAGCAGCGGCATCCCGGCGGGATCGCCATGCTCGACGCAAGGAACCGTAAGGCCGTCAGCGAGTGTGACGGTGTATGATCTCAAATTCTCGCTCATGGCGTTGCCCCGGATGTATGCTTTCGAAAGTCGCGTCAGGCTGCTTCCATACAGCTCATGCAGATCTGCTCGATGTGGCGATGATCCGTACCGCAGCAGCCACCTAGCACGTTGATGTGCGGAAAACGGCGACGCAGGTCCCGATATTGCAGGCCGAGCTCTATCGGATTGCCATCATCGAGTTCCGTCGCGTTGTCGAGCTCGGCATGGCTGCATTCCGAAGCATTGGCCCTTATCCCGTACAGCCGTTGAACCCAGGCTTCCCCGTCAAGCACGTCCATGAAGTGGCTTGGATGGGCGCAGTTAATCATGAAATATTGCGGCCCGTTGCCCGTTGCCAGATCGACCGCCTCGATGGCGTCCCGAAGACGATCGCCCGTGGGGAGGCGTCCGTCGGTCTCGACCGTGAAGGAAATGACGGCCGGTAGTGCGGCAGCTTGTGCAGCGCGCGTCACGCCGATTGCTTCGTTGGTGTTCGTCATGGTGATGGCGCTGACCAGATCGACGCCGACTTCGGCGAAGACGCCGATTTGCCGAGCGTGATAAGCCTGAGCCTCCTGCGGGCTCATCACCTTGCCTGGATCATAGCCGTCCCCGCGAGGACCGATGCAGCCGCTGATAATCATCGGCGAACGGTCGGTCTCCAACTCTGTCCTCAGCTCGTGGAGGAGTGCGATCGCCTTGCGATTGGCCTCGTCAACCGCAGCTACGGAATAGCCAAGCATGTCGCCCCAGTCGGGGCTCGCCCGCCAGGTGGCGCTTTCCAGGATGAAGCCCGCTCCGTTCTTTCGCGCGATCTCCGCGTGGCGGCGATAGTAGTCACGCAGCGCTTGCGTGCCTTGTTCGTCCCGCAGCAGATGGAAGGCGGCGAAATGGGGGAGATCGAAACCATCCCGGAATGTCAGTGTTGTCTCCATTCCGGCGTCGGTTAGAAAGATGCCTCCGCTACGCTGCGGCAGTCGTCTAAGATCAATCATTGTCTATGTCCTCCCATGCTGGACAGCCGTGATCGCGGTTGCGTTGAACGCGCTCATCTGCCACGCGGCCCTTCGCCGGTATTTCCCGTTACTGTCATTGCGCTATCAGTTATGATGCAACTGACGTTCCTGAAGAATGACCGGAACGCCGGTTCTCTTGTCCGAGCCGTCGGACAACGGAGTGTGGCGAATGGATGCGCTGCTGGACATCTGCCGTTCGATGCAGCTTACCGGAGGCGTCTTTCTCGAGGCGGAATTCACCGCGCCCTGGTGCGTGACGTCGCAGATCGCGCCAGAGGACTGCGGCCCTTTCATGCCGCAGCCCGCTCAGTTGATCGCCTATCATTACGTGACGGCCGGTCGCCTCATTCTGCAGACGGATGGGCATTCACCGGTTCCTGTTCAAGCCGGTGAGATCATTTTGATGCCGCGCAACGACGAGCACGTCATCGGTAGTTCGACCAATGTCAGGGCGGTTAACGCCCATCTCCTAATCCAGCCCGCAGCAGCAGGCGGATTGGCTCGCATAGCGTACGGAGGCGGAGGCGAGCGGACGCTGATCCTATGCGGCTATCTCGGCACCAATTCGCCCCACGCGACAATCTGCGGCGTCTTGCCGAGGATGCTCAAAATTGGTGTGGAGGAGGGAGCCTCCGGCGATTGGATCGAGAGTTCGTTCCGCTTTGCCGCGCAACAGCTATCTGCAGGGAGAATCGAGTCGCCAGCGGTTCTTGCGAAGCTGGCAGAGCTGCTGTTCGTAGAAGCGGTGTGTCGATATGTAAGGTCGCTTCCACCCGAGGCGAGCGGATGGCTTGCTGGCCTGCGCGACCGCGCCGTTGGGCGGGCGCTGGCTCTCCTGCACAGCCGCATGACCCACCCCTGGACGACGGAGGAACTCGCCCAGGAAGTCGGTTTGTCGCGCTCTGCCTTTGCCGAGCGATTCACAAGCCTTTTGGGCGAGCCGCCGATGCGCTATCTGGCGAATTGGCGGATGCAGGTCGCGGCACAACGGCTAAGGGGCTCTCATGAACCCATTGCTCGCATCGCCTTTGAAATTGGCTACGAGTCGGAGGCCGCCTTCAACCGGGCCTTCAAAAGGACATTTGAGATGCCGCCAACAGCCTGGCGTAAAATGCAGTCGGGTGGATCCTAATAGAAGTTTCGGTAGCGGACCGTACCCCAATTCCCTCGCCTGTCCTATGACAAGCGAACATCCGCCAGGCGACGGAGATCAGCAGCCACCTATCGCGGTGTGCGGTGTGCGCCGAAATTCCTTTTGATACATTATTCGATCTTTGAGCACAGATCGAGAACACCCTGCGATACACTTTGCCGAAGCTCGAAGGTCCGTCTGCTCTCGCGAGACGGAGGGCAGCGCGTGAGTCAGCACGGTCCTCCACGCCCTGGGCGAGCCAGGTTCGGTTCCTGAATGATGAGACGAAGCTTCCCGTCATCGGCCCATGCGCATTTTTGACCCTTACCCCCCAAATCGCAGGTCTTCAAAGGGAACGCTCTTGCCGGAACAAACAGAAGCGATTCCTTGACTCCGTTGGATCACGCGGTGCCATGGCAGTCTCGGCACGAACGTGAAAGGTTGCATCCGACATTTCACTGCGCCGGTGGCGCTTTGCACCGCCACGTCACCTCTGGCCGCATCGCCCCCTTGCCGGGCTATTGAATACGCCCATGCTGGTTGAAGTGCAGCTCGCACCAGTGAGCGTAACTGTCTTCCAAGTTCAACGGCACACCCGTGGATGAGGACGACCATCCTCGACCGACTTCGTTCCGTTCGTATTCGAAGCCGTTCGGCAGGAGGATACCAACGCGATGCTCCTCGCCCGTCACCGGGTTCACGATGGGCTCGCCACGCCCAATGGCAACGCCCTCCGCTTTGCACTTCGCGCGACGAGCCTTCATGTCGACATCGATGCTGATCGCCGTATAGATCGGATCGCGGACGGCTTCGCACATCGCAGTGTAGACCGCCCAGAACGTTGCCATCGGATCGGTTTCCTCGCCGGTCAGAATACTGAAGAGTGCACGGCGCTGAGCGTCGTCCGCCCGTTCGTCGATGATCGGCTGCATGACGCCGCGACCCTCATGAACCGCACCTGGCCAAGCAACGGCGATGGCCATATTCAATCCGTCTAGCTTCGCCGCGCCGAAATTTCCCCTGGCGATCGTGAAGAATCCGATGGCCTGACAATGGCCATGGGTCGGTAAGGCGTTGAACTGGCACGGGCATCCGTAGGAACAGTTGCAATTTCCAAATTCCATTCCGTGGAGTTCCCAATCCGTCATTGTTTCCTCCATGAGCGTCGCCGGTAGGCGCGCCCGCCGGCATGCGCTCGTTGAGCTCTAACCCTCTGCCACTGGCTGATTATATTACCACCAGGCGGTCACGAAGCCCTAGTCACCTGAAAGTCGGGCATTTCATCATACGCCTGGCCCCTATATGAGAGTCTTGTTGATTGAGTTGCCTCCAAACGTAGCTAAACGAACACGCTCCTGAGGAGCAATTTTGACTAGGTGAGACGAGAGGTCTGGCGCGGAGCCGTGGCTCGCTTTACCTTTATCGTCTTAATAAATGCATCGGGGAGTGCCGTGAACCTTCGCCATCAGATCGTCGCTCTTGCGGTCGTGCCGCTCGTCATTGCGATCCTCACCATTACCACCTTTATCACGTGGCAGGCGACGAGCCTCGCGCAGAGCAGCATCGACACGTTCGAACGCAATATGCTGAAAGCGAAGGAGACTGAGCTGCTCAACCTCACCAACCTCGCCCGCTCGGCGATCGAGGACGTTTATGCCGCGGCGGAGGCGAACGATGAAGCGGCAAAGGATCGCGTGCGCAGCATTCTTACGTCTCTCGACTACGGCAAGGACGGCTATTTCTTCGTCTATGACTACGATGGCAACAATGTCGTGCACCCGCGGCAGACCTTCCGGCCGGGCCACAACTGGTTGGATCTGACCGACCCTGACGGCAACCAGGTGATCGCCAACCTAATCCAGAAGGCCAAGGAGGGCGGCGGTCTGTATCAGTACAAGTGGGAGAAACCCTCATCCGGCACGATGGCCGACAAGCTCTCCTTCGCCATGGGGCTAGACAAGTGGCAGTGGATGCTGGGAACCGGCGTTTATCTCGATGACGTCTTCGCCCAGACGGCGGCAGCGAAAGCGGACCTGCGCGAAAAGATCGGCCATACCTTCCTCGTGGTGGCGTTGATAGCTGTGCCCGCCGTTATGGTCGTCTTTGCCACCTGCATGCTCGTCACACTGCGTGAACGGCGCATGGCAGATTACAAGCTCAAGGCCCTCACACAACGCATCATCGACACCCAGGAGGAAGAGCGCGCACGCCTTGCCCGCGAATTGCACGACGGCATATCGCAAAACCTTGTCGGCGTGCGCTATGCAATCGACCTTGCCGGCCGAAAGGTCCGGAACCACGCCGATGACGCCTCCGGCGCCATCGATAAAGGCGTCGAGGCGCTCAACGTCGCCATCAAGGAGGTCCGCCGACTGTCGCACGATCTGAGGCCGCCCGCGCTCGACGACCTCGGCCTGACCGCTGCGCTGACAGCACTGAGCAACCATTTCTCCGAACGGACCGGCATCCGCACGGTACTGGAGGCCGACGCCGGCAAGGACAGGCTGAAGACCGAAGCGAGCACGGCGCTCTACAGGGTTGCCCAGGAAGCGTTGAACAACATCGAGCGCCATTCGGGCGCCAGCGAGGTGCGGATCAAGCTCTGGAGTAATCGTGGCCGGATGCGTATGACGGTTTCGGATAATGGCAACGGTTTCGAAGAGAGCGCTCGCCTTGGCCGGACCGCGCAGCAGAGCGGCCTTGGCCTTCGCAACATGCAGGAGCGCATGGCGCATTTCGGCGGTGTTCTCCTCGTCCGGAGCAAGCCGGAAGGAACTGTGCTAACCGCGATGCTTCCTCTTTCGGCCAATGTCAACCTGGAGAACCGGACGGAAGCTGCATGAGTGTTGTCAAGCCAATCAAGGTCGTCCTCATCGACAATCACCCGCTGGTTCTCGACGGCCTTCGGGCCGTGCTGGAGACGTTTTCGCATGTCGAGGTGGTCGGCACGGCGGGCCTGGCGCTGACCGGCTTGGAAGTCGCGATTCAGACCAACCCAGCGGTCGTGCTGATCGACATTAACATGCCGAAGCTCAGCGGAATCGAGGCAATCGAGCTGTTCAAGGCAAAGTTGCCCGACTGTCGCATCGTGATGCTGTCCATGCATGACAGCCGAGAATACATCTCGGCATCTGTCCTGCATGGCGCGTCCGGTTATGTCCTCAAGGATGTTTCGACTGACGAGATCGTCACGGCGATCGAGACCGTTGCTGCGGGGCGGACCTATTTCTCCACCGGCGTCTCCGAAGTTCTTCTCGATCGCCGGCCGAGCGAGCCCGCAAATCCGCTGACCACCCGCGAGCAGGACGTGCTGATGCTACTGGCATCCGGCAAGAGCAACCGCGCCATTGCCCAGTCGCTGGCCCTTTCCGAGGCGACGGTCGAAACACATCGGAAGAACATCAAGAAGAAGCTTGGAATTTCCAGCACCGCTGGCCTTATTCGCTATGCGATCGACAGCGGTTTTAGCCTCACGGACGGCTGACCGGTAGGCCTACCCACTACTGGGTAGGCGGTTTTAATTGGGATCCCAGCTATCTTGTTCACCCAATAAGGACGCCATACGAGTTCCGATGACGGCCGGCGGAGGGTGCCGGCTGGGGAGGAATTCATCATGTCCGGCCTTTTGTCGCTGTCGCGCGTCATCGACGCGCTCAACACGTTTATTGGAAAATCGGTGTCATGGCTGCTGCTCGCCGCGGTGCTGATCAGTGCCGTCAACGCCGTCACGCGGAAGCTATTCAACCTGAGCTCCAACGCGTGGCTCGAAGCGCAGTGGTACCTGTTTTCCGCGGTCTTCCTAGTCGCGGCTGCCTATACCCTGCTTAGCAGCGAACATGTGAAGGTCGACCTTCTCTACGGCCATATGCCGCGCAAGGCCCAGCTCTGGGTCGAGATTCTCGGCACGATCTTCTTCCTGTTCCCTTTCTGCCTCATCACCATCTATCTCTCCTGGCCGATCGTCGTGTCGAAGTTCCTGAGCGGCGAGGTGTCGAACAACACCGGCGGCCTGCTTCTCTGGCCGGTCTGGGCGCTGATTCCCACCGGCTTCGGCCTGCTGACCCTGCAAGGTGTCTCCGAGCTCATCAAGCGCATAGCGATTTTGCGAGGCGACATGCCCGACGCAACGGCACTCGCCGACGCCGAAGCCCAGACGCTCTAACGCCAGGAACCGATCCCATGTTTGCTTTCTTCGCGGAAAACCTCGCGCCCATCATGTTCCTGTCGCTGGTGGTCGTGCTGCTGATTGGCTATCCCGTCGCCTTCGCACTCGCCTTCGTCGGCTTTGTCTTCGGCTTCATCGGCATCGAAATGGGCCTGTTGCCGATCAACCTGTTCGGCGCCGTGCCCGACCGCATCTTCGGGCAAATGTCGAACGAAACCCTGCTTGCCATTCCGTTCTTCACCTTCATGGGGCTGATCCTGGAACGAAGTGGCATGGCGGAGGACCTGCTCGATACAATCGGTCAACTGTTCGGTCCGATCCGCGGCGGGCTTGCCTTCGCGGTCATCTTCGTCGGCGCGATCCTTGCGGCGACCACTGGCGTCGTCGCGGCCTCGGTCATCTCGATGGGCCTGATCTCCCTGCCTATCATGCTGCGCTACGGCTACGACCGGCGCGTGGCGGCCGGCACGATCGCGGCGTCGGGAACGCTCGCACAGATCATTCCACCGTCGCTCGTGCTGATCATCCTCGCCGACCAGCTCGGCCGCTCGGTCGGCGACATGTACAAGGGCGCGCTGGTGCCCGGCCTGCTGCTCGTTGCGATCTATGCCGGTTACATCATTCTCATGTCCTACCTACAGCCCGCCAGCGTTCCGGCGTTGCCGCCGGAGGCCCGAACACTGCGCGGCTGGAAGCTTGGCCGCAAGGTGGTGACCTCGCTGGTGCCGCCGGTCGTTCTGATCTTCCTGGTGCTCGGCACGATCTTCATCGGCCTTGCGACGCCCACCGAGGGCGGCGCGATGGGAGCCGTCGGCGCGCTCGTCCTGGCCGCATCCAACCGCCGCCTCGATCTCTCAATGATGAGGTCGGCGCTCTATGCCACGGCAAAACTGTCGTCCTTCGTGATTTTTATCCTGCTCGGCGCGCGCGTCTTCTCGCTGACCTTCTACGGCGTCGACGGCCATATCTGGGTCGAGCACCTGATGACCTCGATCCCCGGCGGGGAAATCGGCTTCCTCATCGTTGCCAACCTGCTGGTGTTCTTCCTGGCCTTCTTCCTCGATTATTTCGAGCTGGCCTTCATCATCATCCCGCTGCTAGCGCCGGTCGCCGATGCGCTCGGCATCGACCTGATCTGGTTCGGCGTGATGCTGGCGATCAACATGCAGACCTCCTTCATGCATCCGCCCTTCGGCTTCTCGCTGTTCTACCTGCGTTCTGTTGCACCCACCCGGGCCTACAAGGACAGGATGACCGGCGCGACGATCCAGCCGGTGACCTCGGGCCAGATCTACATGGGCGCCCTGCCATTCCTCGGGATCCAACTATTTATGGTCGCGATGGTCGTGGCATTCCCGGGCCTCGTCACCCACTACAAGTCGGGTCAGACGGCGGTCGATCCGGCAACGATCCAGCTGAATGTGCCGATGCCTGGTGCCGAGGGCGCAAACCCGTTCGGAACGCCGACGCAGCCCTTCGGCGGCCCGGAATCGTCTGATGATAGTTCGATGCCGTCCTTGGGAGCGCAAGCACCGGAATTCGGTTCGCCGCAGCCAAGCTTCGGCCAACCCGCCCAGTCCAACTGACCACAACCAAGGTCCCGGTTGGACATCCGCGCCGGCCGGACACACAGCCACCTGAGGAGGATACGATGACTGACATTTTGAACCGCCGCAACTTTCTGGCCAAGGGCGCGCTCGGCGGCGCGGCCGCGGTCGCCGGGGCATCGCTCGCGGCACCTGCAATCGCCCAGGAACTCCCGACCCTGAAATGGCGCCTGACGTCCGGCTTCCCGAACAATCTCGACACCATCTATGGCGGCGCCGTCGTCATGGCGGAAGCGCTGTCGAAGATGACCGACGGCAAGTTCCAGATCCAGGTCTTCCAGGCCGGCGAACTGGTGCCGGGGCCCCAGGCGATCGACGCGGTGCAGAGCAACACCGTGGAAATCGCCCATACCTGCGGCTACTACTTCACCGGAAAAAACCCGACCTTCGCGATCGGCTCGACCATTCCCTTCGGCCTCAACGCCCGCCAGCAGAATGCCTGGCTCTACCACGGCGGCGGCAACGAGCTTTACGACGAGTTCCTGAAGGAATACGGCATCGTAGGCAAGCCTGGCGGAGGCACCGGCGCCCAGATGGGCGGCTGGTTCCGCAACGAGATCAAGACGCTGGACGACCTCAAGGGAATCAAGATGCGCATTGCCGGCGTTGCCGGCGAGGTCATGTCGCGCCTTGGCGTCGTGCCGCAGCAGCTTCCGGGCGGCGATATCTATCCGGCGCTGGAACGCGGCACGATCGATGCCGCCGAATGGGTCGGCCCCTATGACGACGAGCGCCTCGGCTTCTACCAGATCGCTCCGTACTACTACTACCCGGCCTACTGGGAGGGCGGGCTGACCATCCACTTCTTCATCAACAAGACGCAGTACGAAATGCTGCCCGCGGCCTACAAGGTCGCGCTCGACACGGCCTGCAAGGCCGCCAACATCAACATGCAGGCACTCTATGATGTCAAGAACACGACGGCGATCCGCTCGCTGGTTGGCAACGGCGTCAACCTTCGCCCGATGCCGCGCGACGTGATGGACGCCGCCTATAAGGCGACCTTCGAGCTCTATGCCGAATACAGCGACAAGCACCCTGCTTGGGCGAAGATCTATCCGGCCTGGAAGAAGTTCCGCGACGAGTCCTTCGAGTGGTTCCGCGTCGCCGAATACAGCTACGACAGTTACGTGTATGCTGCCCAAGCGGCTGGAAAGTAACGCGGGATCGTCCTGTGTGGCGCAGCGTGGCGCCACACAGGTCAGACAGATTGCCTCGCATGCCGGCTGGCGCGTGGCGGGCAACCTAAAGCTTCTCTCTACAAGCCGCCGCTGCTATTTGCTTAAAGCGTTACGACGCAGCCTGCAGCGCGACAAACAGGCTGAGACGGCCGCATAAGCGAGGATCGCGAACATGACACCGTAAAAGACGGTGATTTCGCGGTAGGGACGCCCATTACTGGACGCCCCCCGCACAGATCCACGCGGGCGGCTTTCCCGCACGTGGCTCCTACCTTGGGTGACTGACAGCGAAGCGGACGCTCGGCCATGGATGAAGGTTGCAACGCTTGGGAAGGTAGTCGTTGGCTAGCTCTGTGATCCGTTCCCACGTTGCATCGTCCTTCTGGCTACGCCGCCGTAGCGATCGTCGCCAGAGGTCGATCACGCGATACCTGAACGCCGTGAGCGCCCGGATATTCGTTGGAACCGCAAAGTAGCCGAAGTGTCCTTTTACGAGTTGCTCCAGCCATTTCCCCTGTTTGGGGATCGGCCAATGCATGCGCCGCCGTAGCTCCACCTTGATGTCCTTGAGCTTCGCCCGCATGCGGTCGCCTCGGGTCTTCCATCTAACCTGGAAGCGCCCCTTGCGCGATTTCCCGCAGATAAAGGTAAAGCCCAGGAATGCAAAGGTTTCCGGTTTGCCGAGCCCGCGTCGCTTGCGGTCGACCGCCGCAAAGCGGCCGAACTCAATCAGGCGGGTCTTGTCCGGATGAAGCGACAGCGCAAACTCCTCAAGCCTCACGCGCATCGCATCGAGGAAGCGACGGACGTCGTCCTCGTGCTCGAAACCAACGATCACATCATCGGCATAACGCACGATGATCATATCGCCGGTGGCCCCACGCTGTCGCCAGCGCTCCGCCCACAGGTCGAAGACGTAGTGCAGGTAGATATTGGCCAGAAGCGGCGAAAAACCCGTTCCCCTGTCATCCACCGTCACGATCCCGTCTTCGAGGATGCCCGCCTTCAGCCATTTCCGGATCAGGCGGATGATGCGCTTGTCGCCGATCCTGTGTTCCAGGAAGCGTACGAGCCAATCCTGGCTGACGCTCCCGAAAAAGTTCTGGATGTCGGCGTCCAAAATCCAGCCGGAGCAAAGAGCATCGACCCGCCTGCCGCTCAGCGTAATGCTTTTATCGGTGTTGACGATCGTCGTTATCTAATCGTCGTCGGCGCTTTCTCGAACAACGGAAGCGGCGTAGTCGCGGTCTATATTCCTCAGCAAACCGATGCCGAATATCCCTAAGCTTCGACCTAGCGATGGGATAGCCATCTTCTATCAAGATATTCGACCGCCTTCGCCTGAGCAGGATTTGCTCGTCGGAGTGCTTCTTGCACGTCCTTTTGCCTCTGGGCGGCGGTACCTCCGCTCGTTTTCAAAGTGTGCACTTCAGTAGAGATGGGGTCTTCGCCTTGACCTCTCTTCTCTTGCTCATTTGCCATTGCATTTTCTCCCTCAGCATTAATGAAGGACAGGAGTCGAGCGACCGCAGGCAAGGGGCCGCGGACTTCATGGACGGTGAAGTGCCCTGGGCAGCTATCGGTGCTGCCTGCCGCGAACCATGCGAGAGTTCGGCGAACGTGCTGACCGGCCGTTGCTCCGATCCGTGAACCGAGCCAGTCTCTTTGGAGGGTCGACAAATATCACGAGCAAAAACTGGGCAGCCATGAGCACATAAGCCGGAATACCCGTCTTGGCGCTCACAAGAAACGAGATCCATGTCGCCATTGCGATGTAGACGCCGATTGAAAAGGGGCTTGTTGCCATGCGCCAAACGAACGTGGCTGCTCGATCTTTCCATCGTTTGTTAGCTGACATAGTGGAAGACTCCGAAAGATGTTGAAGTGGATGAATCGCCGCTCCCTCGGGACAGTGAGTATGTGCCTCGGCCTTGCACTCCCGCAATGGGTGTAGGACCTTTGCCTTTTCATCATCGGACTATGGTCCTATGAGTATCACCTCGAGCGGCGAACCGGGAACCTCGATTCATCTGGCCGGGGCGGTGATGGCGCTTGGCGTGATTGCCGGGTGCGTGAAGACTATCGCTCGACCACTCGCTCGTGACCGGTCTGGTGGCGCGGCCGGCTCAGTTCACCCCCCCAAACAGACGCTCACATCGGCTCCTCCGTTGCACCGATGTTCGTTGCGCACGCTCTCTGCCAGGAGGGATCTCGGCGCGGCTTTTGCAGATGCCGTGAGGCCGCGGTGAAACAATCTTCTCCTCTGACGGTTTGAAGCTGATCCGATATTAGCAAGGGCCGGTCCCTGGAGGCAACATGTTGACTGAAGAACAGAAATTGACGCTTGAGCAGAGCGTTCGCGATGTCCTGCAGGACTTTGATCAGAGCGGTACCGCCTTTACGGCGTCGATGCTCGTCTCAGCCCTTAGGGAAAGCGGCATGGGGGCAGACGAACGTCTGCTTGATGAGCCCGATACAGAAGCGTTTGTTACCGACGTTGTCACCCGCCGACGCGACGAACTGGACGGAGGTCCGCGGCAAATCGTTGGTCTGGAGATCGAACCGGAGCAGAAATGGGGGTTCAAAGATGCGTAGCTGTGGCTCTCCGTCCCGGCATGGGTTGTCGGACGAAGACCTGAAACAGGCAAAGCTTGAAGGCGAAAAGGCAGGCTAGACCATTTGCCCCCTGCAAGCTTATCGGTTTTGAGCGGCTGCGAAACGCTTGGGAGGTGACGGGCCCGATGAACTCTGCACGAGCGTCGGCGTCACACTATTAATGGAGCGGTCTCATGGCTAAGAAGGATTTGAGCGGCAAAATCGTCGTGATTACGGGTGCGTCTAGTGGTTTCGGGAAGGGCGCCGCCCGTCGGTTCGCCAAGGAAGGCTGTTCACTGGTCCTTGCCGCACGCCGCAAAAAGCTTTTGGAAGAGCTTGCGCAGGAGTGTCGTTCGCTTGGCGTTCGGGCTCTCGCGCTCGAGACAGATGTCAGCGACCCCATTGCGGTTGCAAATTTGGCGTCTGCTGCGCTTGCCGAGTTCGGCCAGATCGATGTTTGGGTCAACAACGCCGGCGTCGGTGCCATCGGCCGTTTTGAGGATATTCCGCTTGAAGAGCAGGCCAAAGTCATCGAAACGAACTTATTAGGCACCCTCTACGGCAGCTCTCATGCCTATCGGCAGTTTCAGAAGCAGGGCTCAGGTATCTTGATCAATATCGCTTCCGAGCTCGGCAGGGAAAGCGTGCCCTACTACGCAGCCTATACGGCGTCAAAACACGGCGTAATCGGGTTGTCCGACGCGCTGCGCCAAGAGGTGAAGCAAGCAGGTCTTGAGAATATTCATATATGCGCGATCATGCCGACAGCACACGACACACCATTCTTCGATCATGTGGCGAACTATAGCGGACATCAGGTTGAACCGCCAATGCCTCTGCATGATCCGGAGAATGTCGCCGAAGCCATTGTGGCCGCAGCACGCGATCCCAGCGATGAGGACATCGTCGGATGGGATGGGACTATCAAGATCGCTATGAGGCGCTTTCTTCCGAGCGCGGCCGATGCGCTAATGGCCCGGACAATGCACAAGACCCAGATGGACGCCCCACCCGCACCAAACTCTCGCGGCGCGGTCAGCAGCCCGATTGAGGAGGGAACCGAAGTCGATGTTGGACGCCGCACGCGGCGGTAGCTCGGATCACAACCAATTGCCATCCGCGATGCGTCGATGCGAATACCTCAGATATTCGCATTCATGTGCCTCGAACTGCAGTATCGAGAACACGCGTCCGATGTCGATCGACCGATACGTCTGCGGTCTGCTGGCGACTGCCGTCGGTGCCACTCTTGCCAGACGTCCCGAGCATCTTCGGGTAGACTTTTGCGTCAAGTCATGTGAGCTGACGTGAGACAGCGGTTGTATCGCCTCCACTACATCAAAAGCCCGAAAGCGTACCTGATTGGCGCTATTGCGGCTCATCAAGCTGGCACACCGCTCGCAGGGCCTTTAGCGCCTCCTCCTCGGAGCGGCAAAGAAGATTGAGTTTGACGGGTCTCCGAAGCGCGATCTGGATGTGGTGCGGGCCGAACACTCGGATCAGCCCATGACCGGGAAAGCGCCCGTTACCTGCAACTCGATTGTTCCACCGCGTGATCCTGCTGGGCGGGTGCCTGTAAGCATGCGACGCGCCGAGTATTCGCGAGCATTCATCGTAGAACATCCGCCTGTCGCCGGTCATCTGCGAAACCTCGCTGCAACGGCGTTCGCCTCTGCATGGGCCAGAATTATCGAGACTGGCGGTGCCGGCGAGGCCGGAATTGAGCCGAGCGGAATGTTGGCATCCGCAGGTGTTATTCGAACAGGGCGGCTTCGGCAAATGAGCTTCAATGTCTCTTGTAGAATCCCGACCGTCATTTTCTCGCCTGGGCAGCGATGGCTGGTTTCAGGCCGACCTCCTCCTTGTGGAATGAAGCGGAAGTCCCATTGCGCCACGATGATTTCCCGCTTGGGATTGAAGACTGCCGGCCGAGGGAAGAGACGTGCGTCGTGGGTCGTCCCATAGAGATCCAGCAGCAGCCAATCGTCTTTGCCGAGTGGATGGCCCTCCCGAACAAGATCCTTTCTTAGCCTCGCACCGACAAAAAGGAAAGAATGGATACGGGACCCTCGATGTACGACGGTCAGAATACTCGCCAGCTTTGCCCTTTGGTTGGGTTCCAGCATTCGTTGTTAGATTACAGCAATCGTGATGGCCGCAGCTGCAGAAAGAGATTCCAGGACAGGTCCGACGGGATGTCAGGATTCGAGTCGGAGCAGTGCACGCTGCTTTGGGCCGTCGAAGCTATGGGGGCCGTCTACATGGTTTCGAACTCCCTCGTTGCATGTACTTTTCGCATCTTTCCGCCTGCCCTGCTTCTTTCTCGCAAACTCCGCATTAACCCTACTTCTCACATAAACGCCTGGGCCCGTAGTACGGCTGAAACGTACAGTCATCCGGCCGGAATGACCGATAGGCCCGCGCGCAGGCCCTGAAGTTGCAGGCGGGGGCAGAGCCTGGCGCTTGCACGTCGCCCCGCGGAGTGCCTTCGGCGACCGCAGCGGTCATGAAGTTCCGCCATATCTGCGCCGGCAGCTTGCCGCCGGTCACCTCTTTCATCGGCGTCTCATCGTCGTTGCCGACCCAGACGCCGACGACCAGCGCTTCGGTGAAGCCGACGAACCAGGCGTCGCGGTGGTTCTGGCTGGTGCCGGTCTTGCCCGCGGCAAGCGTGCCGATATTGGCTTCACGGCCGGTTCCGCGTTCGACGACGAGCCGCAGCAACGCCACGAGGTCCCGCTGGTACCGGCTGATATCGGTTGTCGCCTGCTTGGAGGGGCCGACGCGGAAGGCCCGCGGCTGGCCCTCCGCATGCAGTGACTCGATGCCCCAGGGTTCAATTGGTGCCCGGCCCGCCCGGACCGACGCATACGCTCCGGTCAGATCGAGCAGGTTCACCTCCGACGAGCCGAGCGCAAGGCTTGGTGTCTCGGCAAGACTGGTATCGACACCGAGTTCGCGCGCCGCGGCGATAACCTCCTTGATACCGACCTCCATTGCCAGCGCAACGGTGGCCGCGTTCAGCGAGCGCGCGAAGGCTTCCGCTATGCTGACCATGCCGCTATAGCCGCCGCCGAAGTTTTCCGGCGTCCAGCCGTTGATCTCGATCGGTGCATCCTCTATCGGATCGAACGGCGTCAGGCCCCGCTTCAGGGCGGCGTAGTAGACGAACAGTTTGAACGCGGAGCCGGGCTGGCGCATGGCCGAGACGGCGCGGTTGAAGGTGCTCTTCGAATAGTCGCGACCACCGACCATCGCGACGACGGCGCCCTCCGGGGTCATCGCCACCAGGGCGGCCTGCGAAGCGCCAGCCTTGCCGCCTTCTCGCTTCAGCGCGTCGGAGACAACCTTTTCGGCAATGGCCTGCAGCCGCGGCACCATGGTCGTCCTGACCTTGATCGTCCCGCGATACGGGCCAGCCAACTCGCGCGCATCCTGTATGATCCAGTCGGCGAACCAGCTTCCCGACCTCGTCGCCGGTTGGGTCGGCTGGAGTTTGACGAAGTCCGCTTTCGCGACCTTGGCCTGTTCCGGGGTGATCTTCTCGCCCGAGAGCATCGCATCGACGACCACCTCCGCCTGCTGGCGCGCGCTTTCCGGATTGGTCAGCGGATTGAGTTGCGAGGGGGCGCGGATAATGCCGGCGAGCATCGCCGACTCACCGATGTCGAGCTCCTTGACGTCCTTGTCGAAATAGATCCGGGCGGCGGCCGGCACGCCCGTGGCGCCCGCTCCGAGATAGATGTTGTTCAGATAGCGGGTGAGGATCTCGTCCTTGCCGAGCTTCCGCTCCAGCCAGAAGGCGATCACCGCTTCCTGTATCTTCCGCTTCCAGGTGCGCTCGCGCTCGAGGTAGAGGATCTTGATCAGTTGCTGCGTGATCGTGCTACCTCCCTGGACGACTTCACGCGCTACGAAATTCCTGTAGGTCGCACGGGCAATGCCCTTCAAATCGATGCCGAGGTGCTCGTAGAAGCGGCGATCCTCTCGGGCGAGCACAGCCTCAATAAGATGCGGCGGAAAGTCCGTCCGTGCCGCATAGGAACCCTGAAACGGCCCCTGGTTCAAGAGAGGCTTACCGGCGGCCGTTTCTAGCAGGACAACTGGCTTCAGCGAGCCCTCGGCGATTTCGTCCCAGGGAACATCGCGCAGGGCCCAGGCAAAGACGACGGCCAGCAGCACGGAGCCAGCCAAGGCCGTCGCCGCTGCACTCCGCAGCAGGATCGAGCGCCTGTCGCTCGCGCCACTTCGTTCGACCTGGTGGTCTGCGGCCCTTGCGCGTCGGCGCGGAAACGACCAGTGGATTGGCAAGCCCTCCACCAAAGCGGAGAACGCGGCCTTGCCGCTCGAGGCCCGTCTCAGCCGCTCCAACCCGCCAAGCGCTGCCGTGCGCAGTTTTTCCCAGGCCTGACGTGCTGCAACGGGCACTTCTGCGCGCAGCGCCCGGCCAAGCCTCACCAGCGCTCGGCCCACGCCGGCAAGTGCCCTTCGAGTTTTTACGAATGCGGCGCCGTCCGCGCGACCCGGGTGATCTCGGCTTGGCTCAGCTTTTTCTGCCTGACGGCTCTCCGAGCCAATCTTCGACGCGGCATCGCTTTGCGCCATCCGTGCTCTCGATCAAAATCTCGCCCGTGCGTTCGCGCAAAACGCATTGCCCGGCGAACGGTTGCCAGAAACGTGTCCGAAGCATAGTGGTGCTGCATCATGTGGACACGCCGAACGCGATTTACGCTAATCCAATCTTTACTGCTAGCCCGGGCTTTTCATACTACCATCGATCCCATTCGCACGACATTCCCCGGCGACGGCAGCGTCGGAAATCACGCGGGCGCGTTCGAGTATCTCGGGAGGCGACCGGCCGCGGCGAGCACAAGTCTGTTCAATCGATCGAAGAGCGGGAAGCCGCTTCCACGGGAGCCGCGGCTGTTATCGTGACGAGCGGCAACCGTCTCTCACTTCGGAGCTGCTGACGATGCCCGATCCCTACTCTCAAACTACAACGGTAGACCCAAGCCTACTGGGCGTCCTCATCAAGGCGATGGAGCTGCGTGCTGCCGGTTCTCGCTCGCGAGCGATACGGGAGAAATTCTTTGCCTCCGTCGACTTTCCGGAGGCGGCGCGGGTGTTGGAGATTTGGGTGCGGATCTGGTGCCATCTCCCGGGAACTGGCCCATTGCCCGAATGTCGGTGAAATAGTCGGGTTGGACCCGTCGCCAGTCTTTCTGGCCAAAGCGCGGGAGCTTGCTGCCGGAATCCCTAAACTCCGATTCCACCCCCAGAGAGTATCGCCGGCGCGCACATTGATTTCAGTGCCTCGAAGGTGCGAGAGGAACCGGCGGAACGCCAGGGCGCGACGGGTATCCACTGCGATGTCCGCTTCTCATTGGATTACGACCAACAGCTGCCCGACAGCAACCGTGAAGGGTTTCGTACGCCTCCCGGCGCCCGAAACCCCTTCACGCAAGCGGACTGGCAGCTTCTGGTGTGAGATCTAAGTGAGCGGAGCTAGCATCACAGGCAGGCCGAGGTCATGACGACAGGCAAGAGGGTCCAGAGCGTGGCGACCAGGGCAGCGGTGGCCAGCATCAGGCTCAGAGCCCGCACGAAGGCCGAGCGCGCGACGAAGTGAGGCGAGCGCAAGGCGAGCAGGAAAGCAAGCTGAAGCGTTACCGCAACGGCCCAGACCGCTGTCATGGCTGCTCGGCCCATGGCGAGGTCGAGACCCGCTTCCGTCCAACGTTCCGAGCAGACGAGACCCTGCAAGCCATAGAGGGCGCTGAAGGCGGCGAGCCAGGCCGTGAGCGGGACCGAGATGCGGAGGATATCTATCACACTAATGCTCCCGGCAACCAGGCAGCCCCGAGACCGAGCAGCGCCGTGACGGCCGCGTAGTCTGACCAGAGCTGCACGACCCGCGCCTCGCCGACGCGCCGAGCCGAGAGGTAGCCGGCGGCGGCCCGCAGCCCGAGGAACGCCGTCATGAGCCCCGCGACGGCCGCGTGGAACAGGACGTAGCCGGCTACGACCCAGAGCGTGGCGTCGTAAGCGTGGGCGTTGTGTCGCATTCCCATTAACACCGTGACCGCGGCGGCCCCGAGCGCGGCTGTGCCTGCGAAGCACGGGAAAAGGCCAAGCCAAAGCCCTGCACTGCGGCGGAGCGCGCGGATGGCCATGCGGATGCCAGCCAGGGCCAAGACCGCGCCGCCCAGCGCCAGTGCCGGGCCCAGACGGCCAGGCTCGAGATACGCCGGCGGTGGCCAGTTCGGGGCCACGGTCCAGAGGAAGGCATAGCCGAAGAGGAGCGAGCCGAAAAACACCCCGTTGGCGAGGAGCAGGAACACCGATCCCCACCAGCCGGGCGGGTCGTCGACCTCGGAGGCGGGCGGTAAGGCAACCCCTTTTCCGACATTCTGCGGGACCTGGTCCTGGAGGCTCCCCAGGCTCCAGGCCCACCAGACCGCAAGCGCCGTTACGCCCAGCCCCGAGAGCGGTAAGAGCCAGTAGGCCTTGAGGAGCATCCCGACGAAGAAACCTCCCGTGACGAGGGCCATGATGATGGGCAGCGCCGAGTTGGACGGGAAGATTACGAGGTAGTTCGGCCGTCCGCTGGTAATTTCCACCGTTAGGATCTCACGCAGACCGCTGCTCGGGGGAGTGCCGAGGTATCCCTCGCCACGCGCGATCCGCAGGGGCAGATCGGGGTCATCATGGAGGGGATACCGACTGCGAACCTCGGGAATCGAGGCGAGGTTGTAGGAGGGCGACGGCGCGGGCATGGCCCATTCCAGCGTTCCGGCCCGCCAGGGATTGCGCCGCCCACGAGCTGCGACGGCCACGTTGACCCCCACGTCGATCAGCACGAGCGCAAAGCCGATCGCCATGACAAAGCCTCCGATTGACGCGAGGAGGTTGATGAGCTCCCACCCCTGCCCGGCGTCGACATGATCGATCCGCCGCCGCATTCCAAGAAGTCCGGCCCAGTGCAGGAGCAGGAAGGTTCCGTGGAAGCCCAGGACGATGAGCCAGAACGCCGTCTCGCCCAGCTTAAAATAGCGCTTGCGCCCTGTGAAATGCGGCAGCCAGTAATAGAGCCCTGCGAGCATGGGAAACACGAAGCCGCCGACCAGCACATAGTGGAAATGCGCCACGACGAAGTAGGTGTCGTGCGACTGCCAGTCGAACGGCACCATCGCCACCATGACGCCGGTGAGCCCACCCATGACGAAGGTCGCGAAGAAAGCGAGAATCCAGAGCATCGGCAGGTGCATCTCGGGCCGGCCTTTCCAGATCGTCCCGATCCAGGCGAAGATCTGCACCCCCGTGGGCACCGCCACCAGCGTCGAAGCCGCCGAAAAGAAGGCCAGCCCCATATGGGGGATGCCGGTCGCATACATGTGATGCACCCAGAGCCCGAAGCTCAGCACGCCGAGCGATGCCGCCGCCGCCACCACCCAGCCGTAGCCTAGGAGCGTCGTGCGCACCATCACCGGCAGGACCGTGGAGACCACCCCCGCGGCCGGCAGGAAGATGATGTAGACCTCTGGGTGGCCAAAGAGCCAGAAGAGGTGCTGCCAAAGCAAGCTGTCCCCCCCAGCTTCGACCTGGAAAAAGGGCATCCCGAAGGCGCGCTCGAGCTCGAGCAAGATCGAGCCCAGGATCAGCGGCGGAAACCCGGTCAGGATCATCACCGCCACCACCAGCATGTACCAGGCGAAGATCGGCAACTTGTCGAGCGACATGCCCGGCGCGCGGTAGAGGAGAACTGTTACGATGATCTCGACAGCCGCGGAGATGGCGGAGATCTCCACGAACGTTATGCCGAGGAGCCAGAAGTCGGGATTGATGCCCGGCGACCCGAGGGTCGAGGAGAGCGGCGGATACATGAACCAGCCGCTCTTCGGCGCTATCCCTGCGATGAGAGAGAAGATCAGGAGAGAGCCGCCGAAGGCGTAGCACCAGAAGCCGAAGGCGCTGAGCCGGGGAAAGGCCAGGTCACGCGTGCCGAGCATCTTGGGCAGGAGATAGATTGTCAGCCCCTCGAAGAGCGGGATTGCGAACAGGAACATCATGATGGTCCCGTGCATCGTGAAGACCTGGTTGTAGATCTCAGGTCCCATGAAGACCGAGCCCGGGGTGGCGAGTTGTGCCCGGATCATCATCGCGAGGATGCCCGCGATGACGAAGAACGTCACCGCAAGGCCCAGGAACATCAGCCCGATATCGTTGTTGTTCACGGTCGTGAGCTTGCCGCGCCAACCCGGACGGGACGCCCAGATCCGCTCGAGTTCGCGGTGGCGGCGTAGGGCATTCATTCAGTCTCTCCGCGGAGGAAGGTGTCCCAGGCGGCCTCGTCATGCGCCCGCACGGTGAAGCGGTGCGCGGTGTACCCAGGGCCGCTGAATTCAGCACTGACGCCGGCATAGTCGCCGGGGGTATCGGCCTCGATCCGCAAGACGTTCACATGGCCGGGAATTGCGTCGAGCTTGCCCGCAAGACGCGGCGCCCAGAAGCTGTGGATCACGTCGGTCGTCGTGATCTGCACGTCCACGGGGCGGCCGGCGGGAATGTGGAGGACGCCCTCCGTCACGCGGCCGGGCACGTCGGCATAGGAGAAGCGCCACATCCATTGCGCCCCCTCGGCGCGGACGGTCACGAGGCCGGGCTCGGGCCTCGGCAACAGCCGCTCGCCGATCACGAGCCCATAGACAGTGAGTGCAGCGAGAATGGTGAGCGAGAAGCCGAGGCCAAGTCCGTGGATAAAGACCCGTTCGCGCCGGGATTCCGCCTCGGGTGTGTCCGGGGCTTCGCGGCGGCGTAGCCCCAGTATGAGAAGCGCCATGACGAGCACGAAGATTGCGGTCGCCCCGATCAGCATGACCCACCACAGCGTAGCGATCGCCGCCGCAGCCGGGCCCGCCGGATGCACGGTCGATAGCCTCTGCTCGCAACCAGTCAGGCCGACGAGCGTTAGGGTCCCGACCACACCCCGCAGGAGACAGCACCGATGACCGAGGCCCAGAGGCAAACGAACGACGAGACGCCGATCGATCCGATCGCCCAAACTCCCGGCTTCGAAGAGACCGCGTCGAAGATCGCGGTCGCGGGCCATCCGATCCATGCCATGGCCGTGGCCTTCCCTATTGCGCTGACCTTCTGCAACTTCGGGGCGGACGCGCTCTACTGGTGGACCGGCGACGTGTTCTGGGCGCGGGCCGGCGCATGGGCCGCCGGCACGGCCTTCCTCTTCGGCCTCGGCGCAGCCGCCACGGGTTTGCCAGAGCTTTTGTTGGTCCCAGGCATCCGTGCGAGGGCCTCCGCCTGGACCCACGCCGCCGTGGCGACGGTGCTCCTGTCGCTTCTGGGTGCGAACTGGGGCTTCCGGCTTCACGGCTACGAGACGGCCGTTCTGCCCTACGGCATCCTGCTGTCGGGCCTCTGCGTCCTCATGGTAGGGGTGACCGGGTGGCATGGCGGCAAGCTCGTCTTCGATTACAACTTAGGAGGCACGTCGAACGGAAGCTGACCGCCCCTCGGCGTCGTCAGCCAGTCTGGCAGCGGAATTGCCTCAAGCGGGGGCTTGGACAACACCAGGACCAGGATCGCGACGACCGGGATCAGCAGGATCAGCATCGGGACCAGCGGCTCGGACGTCTGGTGCTCGCCCTCGGAGTCCGCGACGGCGACAATCGTGCCGCCCACCCAGGCATGAAAGCCAATGAGAATCGCCACGAAGACAAGCTTCGCGAACATCCAGACGACGAAAACGTCGCGTAGGAAAATCAGGAGAGTTCCCGCGGCGATGGCGAGCAGGGCGGCGGGGGTGACCACGGCCGTGTAGGCATAATGGGTCGCCAGCCTGATCTTGCTGTAGTCCGCCTGCCCGATCGCCGGGTCGTGACGGGCCAGCATCAAGGGCAGCGCGAACAGCCCTGCGCACCAGATCACCAGGGCGGCGATATGGAGTGCCTTCAGATAGGGAATCGCGCCCTCGAGCCAAGGGATCATGCGAGCCCTTTCGTCACCGCCTGCCATCCCCGGCGCGCGACAAAGCCTCCCCAGACGGCAAAGGGCAGGCCTGCCGGAACCCACATGATAAGCCCGCCCAGTTGCTGGTCGCCGAGCGGCGTGAAGTTCCAGTCCAGCGGCGCGACCGCATGGATCGCGTAGAGAGCCTCGGGCGCGAAGGTGAGCAGTGCCCCGAGGAGGGCCATCTGCAGGTAGCCCACCAGCACCCAGAGGAGGCCCGTGCCCGCCGCCTGCCCGCGGTGGAGGACCGCCCGCCAAAAGGCGAAGGCCGAACCGAGGAGCGTAACTTGCATTGCCCAGTAGGCCGCTTTGTTCGACAGCGCCAAGTCGTACGCCGGAGGCCAATGCCAGGCCCAGAGCACCGCCGTAGAGACGAGAAACGACACGGACGGGGACCCCGGCCTGCGTCCGGGCCAGGCGAGCGCGAGGAGTGGAGCGGCCACCGCCACCATCAGGACATGATGAATCACCCGCGCCGAGAACAGCGCCGCCGAGAGCGCGCAGAGCGGCGAAACGAAGGCTGTTGCCAGCACCGCCACGGCGAGTGCCCCCGCTCTGCTCCTCCCAACCGCGAGGGCCAGGAGACCTAGCGCGAGAAGCAACGACGGGTCGAGATTCCAGCGCAGCCAGATGTCCGCCGGCACCGGCGCGGGGCCGCAGAAGGTTCCCTGCAGGGCCTCCATCACACACTTGCCTCGTTGGCATGGGAGCGAACGGACGCGCCCTTGCAGGCGGCGGTTTTGGACAGTTCGCAACGATCGCCGATGAGAGTCAGACTGGTCCTGCCGGGCATCTCGGGACGCTGACCAGCTTCTTCTGGCTTCCTCATATACCCTCCCTAGGCAGCGGCTGTGTCAACGGGCGTGACTCAGAAAACAAGCTTGGAGGCTGGAAGTTCCACCCGGCCTGAGCCGGTGGTTGCAAGAAGCCGGAATGCTTGTGACGCTGATGCTGCTTTGCACCACCACCTTGCGGCATCGTCAGCGCTGGTGGGATGATGCACCTTGCCCTGTCGACCGGGCAATGGGGTGGCAGAGCGATGTGCAGACGGGAGCACACAAGCCCTATGCGACCGGTCTTCGCAATCCGACCGCGCTCGCCATCCAGCCGGGAACGGGCCAGCTCTGGGCCGTGGTGAACGAGCGGGACGAGATCGGGACCAACCTTGTCCCGGACTATCTAACTTTGGTTCAGGAGGGCGGCTTCTACGGGTGGCCCTACAGTTACTGGGGCCAGAACGTTGACCCCCGCGTGCAGCCGCAGGACCCCGACGAGGTGGCCTCCGCGATCCGCCCCGACTAGAGCCTCGGCTCGCATGTGGCAGCGCTTGGCGCGTCATTCTCGACGCCGGCGATGGGCGCAAAATTCGCGGATGGCGTGTTCGTGGGCGAGCATGGAAGCTGGAATCGCAGCCCGCCCGTGGGCGTGACGATGGACCCGCGCGGCGCGCTGATCGTCGCAGACGATCTGGCGAATACGGTATGGCGGATCACTGCCAGCCAACCGCCAGCGTCCGCCTCAGGGGAAGGCGCTCCCGCGCAGGCACGATGAGGGCGACGCGAGGATGGAGCCTGTCCCAAGCGATGTCCGGGCAGCGCCCCAACCCTTGATTTCGCTTCAATGATAATCAATAATAATCTTTGTGATTGAAAATGAATCGGCGGGAGCTAAACATGGAAACGAAGGTGCTGACGGCGCACGTACCACTGCCGCTCGCCGAGAAAGTCGATCAGATCGCGGCCCGGCTTGAGCGCTCGCGCGGGTGGATCGTCAAGCAGGCGCTGACCGCCTGGGTCGACCAGGAAGAGGAGCGCCGACGCTTGACGCTCGAAGCGCTTGCCGACGTCGACGCTGGCCGCGTTATCGATCACCAGGCCGTCCAGGCCTGGGCCGACAGTCTTGATAGTGACAAGCCGCTATCCTTGCCGCTGTGATGAAGCTTGGGTGGACGAGTTAGGCAGTCGCCGATCTTGGGCGCCTCTATGATTTCCTGGCACCGGTAAATCGGCAAGCTGCGGCTCGTTCTGTGCAATCGTTGACGAGCGCTCCAGCACGCCTGCTCGAACAACCGCGTATCGGCGAACGGCTGGAGGAATTCGACCCGCGAGAGGTTCGGCGAATTCTCGTTGGCCATTACGAAATACGGTATGAGATCCGGCAGTCGACGATCTACGTGCTGCGGCTCTGGCATACGCGTGAAGACCGTTAGGAGGTGCAAACGGAAAGGCGTTCTTGTGGCAAAGGGAAACTGTCCTGTGACAATCGGCGCGGATGCAATCCTGCGCCGCGCCGAAGGGCTCGACGCGCTCGACGCCATCCTGCCGTTCGACGGACGCGACCATCTCGCGCGCTGCTGACCGACGACGACGTCGCGACCCTGAACCATCTCGCAAGCGAAGGCATGGGCGAGAATACGCTACGCGCGCTGGCCTCCGACCTCGGCTACCTCGAGGCTTGGTGCCGGCTGGCGAGCGGTTCCCCCCTCCCGTGGCCGGCGCCAGAGTCGTTGCTGCTGAAATTTGTCGCGCATCACCTCTGGGATCCGGTGAAGCGCGCTGACGATCCGGCCCACGGCATGCCGACGGACATTGAGGCCGGATTGCGCGACGAGCGCCTGCTCAGAGCCCCCGGCCCGCACACGCCAGGCACGGTGCGGCGGCGGCTGACCTCCTGGTCGATCCTGACCCGCGTCCTGGTTCGCCCGCATCAGTGCCATCAGCATTGGCCCGAGCGAAAACTCGCCGCGCGCCGCCCTTCGCGTGAGATCACGCAGGTAGCCGTTGGGGTTTTTTATGTGCACTGCCCTTTCGAGGATGCAAGCGCCACGATCGTCGCCAGCTCCAATCATCTATGCCAACGACCCGGATCGTGGCATCGCAGGAAACGAGCGCGGCATCCCGCTTCAGCTGCAGCAGGATCGTGTCGTCGCTGACCGGCACGCCGAGCCGTCGCATCAGGCGCTCGCCCGGTCGGCCCCCCGGCGCTATGGCCGAGCAGACCGACAATCTCGCTCCGAATGGCTGGAATGGGATCGAATGCCCATCGTCCGTCAACCAAGCTGCGTTATGACGCGGAACGCGTGCCACTGGAATGGGAAGCGGAACGGCGGCTTTTGCGCCGACTTTAGTCAAAGCAGACGATTTTGGAATGCGGAGTTCCCGCTTATCGGGTTCCAACAGAATCGGGCGCGTTCCGACGTCTTGCTTCTCTGATGGTCAGAGCAACCACGCGGGCTAAGCTTGGGAACTCTTTGCCAGCCGAACACACATTCCGCCGTCTTCAATCGGGCTGCCAATCATGAAGCTTGAACTGCCAGACGCCTGCCAGAGAGCTCGCCCGCTTCGGGGCTTTCCGTGATGAGAGGCTCCCCTCAGAGCATTTCCCGGATCTGATCGGTTTCGCGCTGCAGCCGCTTGTCCGATTCGTTCAAGACGCGGCGCGAGCGTCGGCATATGGTGCCGTTAACAGCAACGGAGCTCCTCATGAATATCTCGGCCTATTCTATGACTTTCATCACCAGCGAAGTGGAGGCGGTGCGCAGCTTCTATGACCGCTTCTTCGATACCTGGTATCCATTCGACTGCGGATGGTACGTTCTTATGCGGCTGGGAAAAACTCCCGATGCGCCGGAACTCGGCTTCATGGAGCCGCGGGATGGAGCGCAGAGCTTCAGCACAGGCGGTATGCTCAATCTGATCGTCGCGGACGTCGACGAGATGCACAGGCGGATGTCCGCGGCCGGCGAGACAGTGGTCATTCCGCTAGCCGACAACCCTTGGGGAGATCGAGGCTTCGGCGTGCTCGACCCGGCCGGAGTGATCGTCTACTGCCACAAGGAAATACCGCCGTCCGACGAATTCCGGCAGTTCATCCAGCGAAGCCCGACCGACCGGCGAGGGGCATAAGGAGAGGATTTCGCCGGAACTTTGCGGGCGAACAGCCAAAGCGTGCACCGAACGCTCTGGTGAAGTGCGCCTGATCCGCATAGCCCGCGTCGAATGCGACTTCCGCGAGAGGCAATCCGATGCGAAGAGCGCGAAGAGCACGCCGTGCGCGTGCGAGCTCTATCCAGAACGAAGGTGCTTCCCCGGTTCGCTTGCGCACATGCCGGTGAAGCGTTCGCTCGGACACTCCCAGCTGTCGTGCTGCGATCATCACCGTCGAGGTCGATGCTAGGGCACCAACCAAAACGTCATTTAGGACCCCGTATGCCTCGTAAGCGGTGACGTGAGGCCGTTACTTCTTGAAGTTCCAGGGCATCAGAGCGTCGAGATCGCTCGATGGCCAACCTGCGGCGATACGCTGAAGCGTCTGCGTCAGCCAGGCCAGCGGATCGACTTCGTTCATCTTGGCGGACTGGATGAGCGTAGAGAGCGTGGCCCAAGTTCTTCCGCCGCCGGCATTTCCGGCAAATAGGCTATTCTCCCGAGCAATTGCTTGAGGCCCGATTGCACGCTCAACAATGTTGGAGTCTATCTCGATGCGCCGTCATGGAGGAACTGTTCGAAGGCTTCCCGCCGATTAAGGGCATAGCGAATGGCCTCGGCGAGCTTTGATTTTCCAGAGATGCGGGGCAGCGTGTCCTGCCAGAGTGTGTAGAGATCGGCAACGACTGCAACGGAGGCCTCCTGACGGGCGGCAACGCGAACATCGGGCCTTTGTCCGCGCACCTTTTCCTCAATCGACCAAAGTGCGCCCATCTTTTCGATTGTCGCCGTTGCGACCTTTGAGCTGTCGTTTGCGTGCAGCTCGTCAAACCGACGTCGACTATGCGCCCAGCACCCCGCCAAAAGAGCGCCGTCGTTTCCGCGGTCAGGTCGGGCAACACGGTTATAGGCAGTGTATCCGTCAATCTGCAGGATGCCGCGATAGCTTTCGAGATGCCGAGCAACACAATCACCGGATCGACTGTCTTCAAAGCGATAGGCAACCATAGGCGGTCCACTGCCACCGAACGGTCGGTCGTCCCGCGCGTACGCCCACAAATACGCTGTCTCTGCCGACCCCGATCCGGGAACAAGTGAGCAATGTCGTCTCGTCAGCGAATATTCGTTCGCCTCTCTTGATCTGGCTGTGTCAAGCGAATCGGGGGGGGTCAATTTTTCATTTCGCCCGACAGGCTGAGATGTAGTCCGCGAGGATCTCGAGTTCGCACCCGAGCTTGCCCATCCACCGCGCCATAATCCCGCGGTCGACTTCGACATGTTCGCGCAGGAAGATCGCCTCCTGTCGATAAAGCGGCAACCCGTCGCCATATTTGGAAACCGCGATATAGGCGAGCAGCGCTTCTGTCGGAATGCCGCTTTCGACGATATGCGCCGGGGCCGATGCCTGGATGACCGACTGCGATGTCCCCATCTCCCCGCTTGTATCTCGGCGGGCTCTTGAGAACATTAAGCCCTATCTCTCCAGCTTAATCCTTCATCGAAAACATCCGCTGACGCGGATGGGCCGTATAGACTGGCGATCCGTTTACGACGCCTGCGGGCTGGAAGACGAAATGACGCCCGCGCTCAAGAGAGGCCTGCGATCCAGCCTCGAGGCGGTCATCCGCTGGGTCGACCAGGAACGACCGATCGAGCATGATCACCCCGCGCCCACACCACTGATCCAAAGGGCCCCGCAGCACGATACGCGAACCCACAACAAAGGCGCGCAACCCTTCGGGTATCCTCAAGCCGACCGGATCCTATGAGCAGGCGAGCTACGCAATCCAGGACACACCGGAGACGGTCGCCAATCACTACGGTCGGTTCCTGCCCCAAGATAAGGCGGCGCTTGCCGCCCGGATTTTGAATCAGGTATGGGAAGCGGGGTAGTCTCTACGATTCTTCCCGACAACTTGATAGGCGTAGCACTAAGTGCTATATAAAGCGATGTCAGAACGGACTTTTAAAACGGTTTTCCAAAGCAGCGAAAAAAGCCGCGGATCTCCGACAATGCCCTTTGCAAGGCGATTGCGCAAGTCGCACGCGGAGAGGCTGATGATCTCGGTGGCGGCGTGTTCAAGAAGCGGCCCAACGACAACATGCATCGTTCGGTCGTTCTGGCGAAAGCCGGTGAGTACTGGGTGTTCACATATCTGTTTGCAAAAAAGGATGGCGCAAACATCGATGACGACGAGCTCCTGGCTTTTCGGAAGCTCGCCGATCTTTATCGGCGCAAGACGCAGGCCGAGCTTGATGTCGAAATCAAGACCGGCGCCCTATTGGAGATTTGCAATGGCAACTAAGCGCAAGTTCAAGAGCGATGCCTTTGAGGCGATCCATAGCGCCGTCGAAGACATGTATAGGGCAGGCAGGATCGACAAGGCGACCATGAAAACCTTCGATGACACTTGCCTGTCCATCCCGCAGGAGCTGATGCCAAGCGAGATCAAGGCGCTGCGCGAGAACAATCATGTCAGCCAGCCAGTGTTCGCGCGCTATCTAAATACCAGTGAATCGACGGTGCAAAAGTGGGAAACCGGCGCCAAGCGGCCAAGCGGCCCAGCATTGAAGCTACTTTCAATCGTCCAGAAGCACGGTCTCGAAATGCTGTCTTAGGATACAGCCGCGAACACCAGCACTCGCGATCGCAGTCGATACATTATGCGATCTTCTTGGCCTAGAACGTGAACATCCTCGCAGCGAGCCGTGCATAGAGCTCGTGAGGAGCGGCTCCGGACACGTTGCAGTCGCTCGTGGAGACAGACCGGAAATTCTGGTGTCGGCTCTAAGCGGCCATCAGAGGGTGTCTATGCCCTGGCGTTTTCTGGGGGCACGTCAAAGTGCCCGCCGACGACGATCACGTAAGAATCCATTGGCGGGTTCGTCCCTAAGACATCATCTCAAGGCCTGGGATCGGCTTGCCAATCAGATAGCACCCACTTTGACTTTCGAACCGTCGACAAGGCGCGACAGGCGGAAGGGCGTAGGATCGACGCAAGGCGTATCGTTGGCAACCAAGTCCGCGGCCAACCGGCCGATGCCGGGCCCAAGTCCGAAGCCATGACCAGAGCAGCCCGCAGCCAAATAGAGACCAGTGACGCCGTCGGCCTGCGAGATGACCGGCACCGCATCGGGCGTGAAATCCACATAGGCTCCCCAGCTGTCGGCGATTTCCACTCCAGCCAAAGCCGGAAATTGCTCCCTTACCCGCTTCAGGATGGCGGCGGCCGTTCGACGGTTCGGGGACGGATCAAGTACGCGCGTCTTTTCGAACGGCGACGTTCCGTTCCCCTTCCAGCTTCCGAGCGCTTCCGGACCCTTGAAAAAGGATTCGCCGATCCCGAACTGGACCGCCTTCAGACGCTTCACGAACATAGGCATGAACCAGCGCGCATAGCGAAGACCTTGTGGCGTTATGTCGAGCATCGCTCGGCCGCTGATCGCCAGCGTGTAGCTACCGTCCAACCTGCGGGTGAGCGCAACTTCCGGCGTATAGATTGCCTCACCGAGATCGGAGGTGGGCCGGGTACGAAGCGCCGTCTGACGCACGCTCGCTTGTGGAAAGAGCACGCCGTGTTGGCGGCAAAACATCGACGTCCAGGCACCGCCCGCGCAGAGAACCGCCTCTGTTCGGATCACGCCCTTTTCGGTTATCACCCCGGACACCGCGCCGTTTGTCAGATCAAGGCCTCGCGCAGCGCATTCCTGGTGGATCGTCGCGCCGAGTTTGCGCGCACCTTCAGCGATCGTCGGCGCGGCGATTGCGGGCTCAGCTTTCCCATCATCGATAGAATGGACTCCACCGAGCCATCGCCGGCCGTTTGCCGGGATCGCCGCAGCGGCCTGTTGGGCGCTGAGCATCCTGGTGTTGACGTTGAAGCGCCGGGCCAAGTCACGCCAGCTTTCCCATTCCGCCAGTTGCTTGGGGTTGTCTGTGGCGTAGAGCAAACCACATCGGCGAAACCCAACGTCCTCGCCGATCTTGGACTGAAACTCGCTCCACAGCTGCAAGGCGACACCTGATAGCGGCAGCTCCCGCTCATCCCGATTTTGTTGGCACCAGCCCCAATTGCGGCTCGACTGCTCGCAGCCGACCTGACCCTTTTCTACCAAAGCAACCGATAAGCCCCGCTCTGCGAGAAAGAATGCCGCCGTTGCCCCGATAATGCCGCCGCCGATGACGACGACGTCCGCCTTGGCGGGGAGCCCTTGATCGCTGTAGATTCGTTTGAGAAGTGGAGACATCGCTGACCTGAAGTGACCTTGGCATGAGGCTAAAAGTTATCTGAGGTCAGAGCGCAGAATGCATCGAGTGGGGATGCACAGACAGCGGGAAATTCCGTTTCCGGTGGCGGCGACGGCAAAAACTACTGCACTGAGCACGATAGGCTACGGAACATCGTCGACAGCGTCCCTCGAGCCCATTCCGGGCCAACCAGGGCAGGTTCGATCAGTCTCATTCACTCCCGTCTGCATGAATTCAGATTGAAGAGCAGCACGAACAGAAGCAGAGTCTAAACGCCATGACCACTGACTATGATGAGCTCCCCAAGCTCGCGATGATCCATACGGTCCCCGGTATTATTCCCGTGTTCAATGAACTCGTAGGTCTGCATCTGCGGGACTGGCGCTCGTTCAACATGGTGGATGAGAGCTTGTTGGCAAACACGATCCGCGAAGGCGCGCTATCACATCAGGCGATCCGGCGACTTTCGACTCAGATTTGGTCTGCGGTGGATGCAGGGGCTTCGGCAGTGCTCGTCACGTGTTCCTCGCTCGGCCCCGCCGTCGACGTCGCGTTGCCCCTGTGTCCGGTACCGCTCTTCCGCGTTGATGATGGGATGGCAATCGAGGCGCTGCAGCGCGGCAACCGAATTGGCGTCTTGGCGACCCTGGCAACCACGCTGCGCCCCACGACCGGCTTGATTGAACGCCATGCCGAGAGGATGGGCCTCCATGTCTCGCTGACCAACCGTCTTTGCGAGGGGGCCTTTGATAAATTGCGAAGCGGGGACAGGGCGGCACATGATGCAATGATCCGCGAAGGCCTTGCTTCTCTGGTCGACAGCGTTGATGTGGTTGTTCTTGCTCAGGCATCGATGGCAAATGCCCTGAATGAGATGAGCGAGACCAGGGTGCCGATACTGACCAGCCCCGAACTCGGTGTGCTTCGCGTCGCTTCTGCCTTGAATGCCCGCTCCGGTGCCGAGGAAATGTTAACGGTTAAAGAGACGGCTGGCCGGTAGGCGGCCACCCTAACACGCGTTGAAAGCAGGATGGCGGCGGAGCGAGGGTAGCAGGCTCCTGGCTCGGCGAGGGAAAGAAGGGAGTAGCAAGTGCTTTTGGGAGTGATCGCCGACGACTTTACTGGCGCAAGCGATATCGCGAACACGATCGCGAAAGGCATCGTCCCCAAAGGCGGTTTGCGTACCGCGCAGTTTCTGGGCGTCCCCAGAACAGTGGCCTCGGCAGATATTGAAGCGGGCGTGGTCGCTTTGAAGAGCCGGACGAGAGGCCGTGGCGCAGTCCCTGGAGGCACTCAGCTGGCATTTGGCTGAGGGCAGCGAGGTCTTCCAACGCGAGAGGTGGCCAGAACGGTTCGCAGGTACGTTGGGTTGATTTCCGCTATTGGCGCTACCTGCTCGTCCCGATGAGCAAGACGGAACGACCGCCTTCCACCCAACCGAGGCAGTCGGCAAGCTGCTGAGCGCCCGTCCGTAGTGTCGGCTGTTTATTCCTCGCCTTGAGCGGATTCGGCGCGGCAGCCATCACGACAGCCTCTCCCGGCGATTGCCTGATCCGCGCGTTTCACTGGAGGATAGCCGGTCGTCAGAACTACGAATAGTTGACAGGTAGCCAGTCGCAATTGGTGCTGTCTTTACGGACATGTCCGATGCCCGGAAAGGCGATGTGTGCGCCTGCCACCAGATATTTGCCTGCCACCGCCTGTCGGAACGCAATGTCGCGCGCATCAACGGCGGCCTTCTGGTCAATATCGAATTCGATTGCGATGCCGGGTTCATCGAATTGCAGGATATCGCCATGCGTGATGTCGCCCCAGAATACGATCTTCTGGCCTTCGCTTTCCAACGTGATGGCGCTGTGACCCGGTGTATGTCCCGCATAAAGAATGGAACCAAGGCCGGGAACGGGCGCTGCGTTATCCGCGAAGGTTTCGAATTTTCCGGCTTTGACGTAAGGCGTTACGCACTGGTCCGCCTCGCGAAAATGCTGCTTGACGATGCCGGTCGCTGCCCTGGCGTTCTTCGGGCTTAGCCAGAATTTGGCCTCCCGCTCATTGACCCGCAATGTGGCGTTCGGAAAGGTATGCTTGCCATTGCTCATCAACCCGCCGGAATGATCGGTGTGAATATGGGTGAGGATGACATCATCGATGTCATCCACCTTGTAACCGGAAGCCTCGATGTTGGCCACGAGTTTGCCGAGCGATGGCCCGAGATAGGCACCGGTGCCCGCATCGATCAGTATCAGCCTATCGCCGTTGTTGACCAGGAAGGCGTTGACGGAGGTTGGTACGAGCTCCGGCAGAAAGGCATCCTTCAACACGTTCTGGGCATATTGTTGGCTGGTATTGGTATACAGCTTAGCCAGCGGCAGGGCGACCGTGCCGTCCGACAGGGCCGTGACCTCTACGGAGCCGATTTTCAGCCGGTAGAAACCGGGCGCCTGAACAGCGGCATAAGGTGCCTTGGCGAAGGCGGGCGACGGTGCGCCGAAGGGTGCAGCGATGATGCCGGACAAAACGCCTTTGAGAATGGAACGACGGGATGGCATGGGTTTGCTCCTTGAAAGATGGTTCGGAACGGCTTGCAAGTTCCTGCTCTTCAGCTAAGGATGTCTCGGTCAGCAATCAAATCGATATCGGTCATGCAAGTCATCGATCATTTCAATCTTCGTTCCTTCGACCTCAATCTTCTCGTTGCCTTCGATGCGATGATGGAAGAAATGAGCGTGACACGTGCTGCGCAGCGCTTGAAAATCCAACAACCTGCCATGAGCCACAATATATCCACGCTGCGCACACTGTTTCAGGATGAGCTTTTCGTCCGTGTAGGGCAGGTGATGAAGCCCACCGCACGGGCGCTCAATTTGTCCGGCCCGGTGCGGCAGGCTCTGCGACAGGCGCAGGCGGCCGTGTTGATGGCAGACGCATTCGATCCGGCCACCGAACGGCGCACGTTCCGGCTGGGGCTTTCCAGCGAGGTGGAACTGCTACTGCTTCCCGATCTGACGGCTCGGCTGCGCGATATCGCGCCGGGCATCCGTATTCTGGCCCGCGGTGGTGATGCCCAGGAGGTTGACGCGATGCTGGAGGCCGGCGTCGTCGATCTGTCCGTGGGGTGCAGCTATCTGCCCGATTCACGGCACCATTGCGAGCCGCTGTATCAGTCCAGCGTTTTGTGCTGTTTCAATCCACAATTGCTGAAGGTTTCGAATCCGGTAGGCCTCGATGCTTATATGACCGCACAACACGCCGTGATCTCACAGACAGACAGCCTGCATGGCTGCGTCAAGGATGCGCTGAAACACGCGGGCGCAGAACTGGAGGTGGTAGCGGCAGCACCCGATTTCATGTCGATATTGGCCACGGCACGCTCATCTGCCGTGATTGCCACCGTATCATCGCGCATTGCACTTCGTTACGGACCGCTGCTGGGACTTGAGGTGAGCCCGGTGCCACTGGAGCTTTCGTTTCCACCCGTGGCAATGGTTTGGCCGCTTCAGACGGACAGCGATCTTGGCTGCGCATGGTTGCGGCAGCAGATCCGTGAGGCGATGCTGAGGACGAACGGGAGTAACGTCGCGCATATTGCGGCGTGACGGGCGGTGGAGATCAGCGTGTGTGTGAAGGCCTCGCCTTGAACGGGATCGAACCGTCGACCTCGCGATAATCGGCGTGCTCAGAGAACCGCAGGGGGCCACGACGCGATAAGGGAGGCTGCTTCTACTCGTCGTCGAGCTCGCTGGGCCAATTCTGGGTGCGCATGCAGGACACGCAGAATTCGAATTCTATCCGCCATTAGCATGTAGGCTGCAATGTAGGGGGTCCGAGGGATAACAAGCTCTCGAGTTCCGGCAACCCGGGCCAGGGCGGTCGCTTTCCGGAAAGCAGACGACGTACCGCGCTGACGATCTCCTCGTCGACGTGGACCGCCGCCCTCGGATTCTCCCTTCGATGTAACTGAAGATGGTGTCGCGATCGTCAAGCGCATATCGCGCCCAGACGAGCCTCATCGATCACCCGCCGCAGCCTTGCCCAAAGCTGCCGCCCGGCGCTCTCGAAAGTGCGCCTCGGCGTCGGCATCGTCGACATCGGGTCGGGTGTCCTCGAGTGCCCGCAACACTTTGGCGCGGAACCAAGCGTCGTGCACCTCGCTATGGCTGAAGAGTTCCAGCGGTAGGGCGCCCTCATTCGCCGTTCGAGTTAACAGGATTCGAACAGCGTCCGAGACCGTCAGACCCATGTTCTCTAAAACCGCCGTGGCGCGCTCTTTGACCTCGGCATCGATCCGAGTCTGAACAAGTGCATTTGAAGCCATGTGCAATCTCCTTCATCGCCAATGTAATGCACACGCATGACATTCTAGAGCCGCCGCGACTGTCTCATGCCGAATTCACACGGACTCGGCCGGCGACAGCGCCGTTCCCGTTGATACATTATGCAATCTTTGCGGGGCGCCCCTAACGATGGGCACCTCGCTTGCTTGTGACCAAGATTTGGTTCAGTTCCCCGGCTCGGGATTCGTGTCCCCGAGTGTCGCCCTCGATTGTTGTCCTTGCAAGTCTAGTGCCGGACCCCTCCTTGCGGGCCGCCGGGATCGCCCGGCCCAGATGGGATCGCGGAGGGACCTATGCCGGATTCTTTCTTTCTCATTTCCTTTTCCGCCTCCTCCCAATGGCGCTCGTGATCACCATCTTTGCGACCCTCGCGCTCCCAGATTTCATGGGCACGTTCGCGGATCCGGTCTTCCCTACTTTGTTCATTACCTGGTGCCATTGAGTGCACTCCTTATTCAACCGTTTGCACCTTCGCGATCACTCCCGGAGCCTGCCGATGAACTTGGCTCGAATAAGCAAGCTCGAGAAACACTCGTTGGCAGTCGAAGAGCCTCAAATAGCCACCGCTTATGACTTGTTCGCCTGTAGCTCGAGCGGAAGACCTTGAATTGCGTAGCGCGACCGCGACAGGCTGCACGCTTGTCTGTGCTTGCCGGCTCTGCCCAGTTGGCACTCCAGCTTCGCCGCTAGTGCCGACCGGGAGTCTACACCCGACAGGAAGAGCTTGGTCACGAGCAACGCCGCCGTGTCGAACAAACACTGATCCTGGACAAGGACGCCGGCATCGTAGCCGGCATCGTCCAAGACGGATCGGATCATCTCAAAATCGGCGGGTGAGATATTGTTTTCGACGGAAGACATGACGTCCTCCTTTCCTTGGGGCCAGGGCCTGCTAGCCCTCAAACAGCAGCGCCCGTAAAATTTGCTACCGAAGGTCGGCACACTGCGCCTTGGTCATGCAAATAGCAATCGTCTAAGTTTCATTCGTAAAGACGCGCTCGATCGGAGGGTCAAGAGTGCCGGAGGCACCAGGTGGGTCCCGCCGAAGGACCAAGATGAGCGCGATGAGAAAAGGCATGGGCGCTTCTACCCTCACCGGCTTTCCTGAAGGACTACTCAGCGGTGCGAGCGGCTTCGTTCGCACCAGGCTCGCCTTTGCACAGGCCCTAAAAAATTACGCCGGGGTTGAGAAGTTCGCGATACCGAACTTCTGAGCCTCTCGCTGTGCCGTGCTAGAGAAGCTCATTTCTCTCCTTGATCGCTTTTGCCCGCCGTCCTTTGCCGTCCGTGTCATTGCCATGCCTGCCTTGAGTTTCGCCGCGCGGCAGTTTGTCGACTGCGCCGCCTTCATTGTCCCATTCTTCGAGCGAATCCCGCATGCGCGGCGCAAACCTTGGTTCTGGGGTGTCTACGTCGAAACCCGCTAAAGCTGCTTCGCTGCTGATGGCGGCCATGAGATCTATATCTGAGATATCCAGGTCAGGAAACATGCGCCGCACCGCGCCAAGGGCTTCAGAGGTCGCAAATGGCCGCGCTTCTTTCAGACACCCGTTCAAAAATGCGCTGATCGCCGCGCGCACCTCAGGCGATAGTTTGCGAGAGCGCTTTCTCATCATCACCTCCCAGTGCATCAAGCCTCTGAAACAGAACGCTGCGTGCGTCTGGATGTTCCTGATTCCTCGCGAGTGCTATCGCCGTCTCTGGTCTCGGCGACGTTCACACAGATGGAACAATCAGTCGGATTCGGCGTCCGGAAGACCCAAGCGCCTTGTTTAAAGCCCAATTCAGGCACATATATGCAACTCGTTGATCTGGCTGAGGTTTGGGTTCGCCGCCTCACAGGACCTGCCATTCACCACGATTAGGAGCGAGGTTTTGCGCCGCGCGGGCGTGGAGAGTCGCTTCGTTCAAACCTGCTATACCTAGGCACCGCCCACTTCACTGGCGCGTGTCGACCATAACCTTCGCATACGGAACGCTGGAGGAGACGGGGCAGTCCGATCTGCACCCACGCCTTTAACGTCGTGCGAAACAGAGGCACGCTGAATATGACGCTGTTATTTCCAAATTCGAGCCGCAGCTTCGATGAAAAAAGAAACGCCGTCCGTTTCCTTGGCCACGAGGGTATGTTTGAGGTGAGGTTTTTCGTCGAGGCTGACGCGCTCGTGGTGGCCGATGCCGAACTGGGCAGAACGAAAATCTCTGAATCGAAGCTCCTTTCTGCTTTCGACGCATTGCGCTCGTCCGTCTACGATGTCGCTCGGAAGGCCTATTCGGGTGGTCGCCGCGATTGCTACACGCTGACGGCCGCCCATTTCCGCTAAAAGCATCCAAACTCTTCCGCGTTCGTAGGCCTGCTGCGGTCCACGAGACCGAGCGGCCGATATTCGCGGTCCCGAAGCGACATTGACCCCCCGATGTGCCGACATCCCTGTCGCGATCTCTTGGGTCGCCGGTGCCGGCGGACCGGCAGGATTCTTAGTTTGTCGAGGCCGTGAGCGGCCGATGTCATCAAGTCTATCGGCCGCCCGTCCTAAGGTCGTCCGGTGTTGACTTTATGGGATTCGGCCTCGCAATAGTCGCTGGAGACATTTGCCAGTCGCGATCAATACCGCAGGAGTGGTTCACGGTATGAACGACAGTCTCTCAAGGCTTCCCAGGGAACCGGCAGATCGGCTTACCAAGCCGTTTATGCGGTTTCTGCGGATCGAGGCCACCGCAGGCATTATCCTTTTGCTCAGTACGCTCTTGGCGCTCGGCCTCGCAAATACCGCGTGGTCGTCGTCGTTTCTCGCCTTTTGGGAGATACCCGCGGGTGTCAGACTGGGCGACATCGGGATCTATCGTTCGCTGAAGCACTGGATCAACGACGGGCTGATGACGTTTTTTTTCTTCGTCATCGCCCTTGAGCTGAAGCGCGAGCTGGTGCTGGGGGAGCTGCGCAATCCGCGAATGGCCGCTCTACCCGTCGCCGCCGCTCTCGGGGGGATGGTTGCACCGGCCGGAATCTATTTGCTGCTTGTCGGCGGGGGGCCGGGTGCGAGCGGCTGGGGCACCGTTATGTCCACGGACACGGCGTTCGTCATCGGATGCCTTGCTTTGCTCGGTTCGCGCGTACCTGGGAGCTTGCGACTGTTCCTGCTCTCTCTTGCGATCTTTGACGACATCGGCGCAATATTGATCGTGGCGGTCGGCTATGGCGAACCGTTGAATTGGGTGGCACTCGGAACCGGGGGACTCGGATTTGCCTTCGTCGCAGGAATTGCGCTTCTGGGCATCCGCAGCATTCCGGTCTATTTCGCGATGGGTAGCGCCATCTGGCTGGCATTCGACGCATCGGGGGTTCACGCGACGCTCGTCGGGGTGATACTTGGCTTGATGACGCCGGCGCGAAGGTGGGTAAGCGAGATCCGCCTCCACGCGATACTCGACCGGGTGATCGCCCATCCCCCCGGCGACCATCGCAGCCGTGACACGGCGTCACGCGGCGACCTCCATCGGGCAGGCGTCGCGACCCGCGAAGCAGTGTCGCCGATCGAGCGTCTCGAGATCGCCCTCCATCCCTGGGTCGCATTCGCAATCATGCCGCTCTTTGCCGTCTCCAACGCGGGCGTCCCGATAGAGGATGCAAACTTCGACGTTCACCTCACAATCGCAATTGTCGTCGCCTTCGTGGTCGGCAAGCCGGCTGGCATTGTGCTCTTCAGTTTCCTCGCCGTGAAACTTCGCCTCGCGAGCCGCCCGGACCAGCTATCCTGGAGCCTATTGGCGGCCGGCAGTCTGCTGACCGGGATAGGCTTCACCATGGCTCTGTTCATTGCCGAGCTTGCTTTCGAGCCCGAGCTTCTGAACCCTGTCAAGCTGGGTGTGCTCGGCGCTTCTGTCATATCGGCAGCACTCGGTTTTATGGCGCTGACCTTGCTAACGTCTCCTAACAGACGATAGTGCAGGCGCCCACCGGCGTTGCTGGCGACAGGTCCCTTGCGCATCCTTGTTCTGCGTCCATCGCCCGGGACCGTTATGAAGGGGATAGGACATTGCCGCAGAATGCCGATCCGCATTCTCTAGTTGTACCGGCGGCTATATCGCGCGACAGACGCGCTGCATCGGCGCGACGCACTAAGCTGGCGGCCAAAACAACAGGATCAGAGGCACACCCAGCACGACCACAATAAACGAGAGCGGCAGCCCCAACTTCCAATAGTCGCCGAAGCGATAACCACCAGGACCCAGAACCAGAGTATTGCACTGGTGTCCGACGGGCGTGAGAAAATCGCAAGCTGCCCCTACCGCGACTGCCATCAGAAAGGCGTCCGGATTGTAGCCAAGGCGATGAGCAAGGGTAACTGCGATTGGGGCGACGACGAGAACGGTGGCGGCATTGTTCAAAAACGGCGTCGCCGCCATTGCGACCACCATGATCATTGCAAGCGCGCCGAAGAGGGGCAAGGCGCCGGCAAGCTGAGTGAGGGCGCCGGCAATAAGATCGGCACCACCGGTGGTACGGATGGACTCGCTGACTGGGATGAGAGCGCCAAGCATTATGACAATTGGCCAGTCGATAGCCTCGTAGGCTTCTCTGAGTGAAAGGGCACCAAACAAGACCGTCAGAACAGAAGCGGCGAAGAACGCGGTGGCAACAGGCAGTACACCCAATGCGGTGAGCGCCATAGCACCGGCTAGGATCAGCATGGGCATCAGGCGTTTTCGCGGATTGCCAAGGCGGATCTCCCGTTCGGCCAATGGAAGAAGACCGAGTTCCATCAGCTTGGTCGGGAGAAGCACGAGATCGCCCTTTAAAACGAGAACGTCACCCGGTCTCAACGCGATGTCGCGCAAACGTTCGGTGAAGCGCTGGCTACTCCGGCTTACCGCGAGCAAATTGATGTTGAATCGGTCATGCAGCGCCAAGCGCTTGGCCGTTTGCCCAATCAAAACTGATCTCGGACCGACTACCACCTCAATTCCGGCAATCTCTTCGTCGACTCCTTTTGCTTCGGTGGGACGGTTGTGCCCCTCCAGTTCCAGGCGCGCGCGCCGTATACCTCGCTCCAGCGCTTCAGGATCTCCCTCCAGCAATACGATATCGTCCTGCTGGAGAACGAGATCCGGCAGTGGCAAAAGGCGCTCGACCTGATTTCGAACGAGCCCTGTGATCAGGACCTCGTCATCCAGCAAAGTAGACAAATCACTGATCGATTTCCCGACGACGGGCGAATTCGCAGTGATGCGAGCTTCCGTCATGTAGTCTTTGATATTCAGTGCCTTCTCCATCGTAGACACCGCCTCTCTGTCTCGGGGAAGCAGCCGATAGCCGAAGGCCAGGAAAACCACCCCCGCTGCGGCAATACCAATACCGACAGGGGTAAAATCAAACATGCTGAAAGGCTGGCCCGTCAGTTCCTCACGCATCCGTGATACGACAATATTGGGAGATGTGCCGACGAGGGTGATGAGCCCACCGAGTAAGGAGCCGAACGCCATCGGCATAAGAAATGACGAAGGGGATGCTTTCGAACGGCGTGCCATCTGGAACGCGACCGGAATCATCATCGCCAACGCGCCGATATTTTTGATGAAGACGGACAGAACCGTGACGGCTGCCACCAGAATAACAACCTGGCCCTGCACGGAGGTCACGCTCGGCGCCACGCGATGAAGCAATGCCTCTATGACACCACTGCGCTCGATCGCGGCGCTTACGACGAGTGCGCTGGCGACGATAATGACAACGTCGTCCCCGAAGCCGGAGAACGCTAGCTTGTGCGGCACGATGCCGGCGAAAACTGCGGCAAGCAACGCGAGAACTGCGATGAGGTCGTAGCGGAGGCGTCCCCATATGAAAGCGACCATCAGGCCGATCAGGATGGCGAATGCGAAAGCCTGAGGCTGTGTCATCTCGAGGATCCGACGAACTCTTCCGATGTCGAGGCCATTTTACTCGCCCGAAGAGCTAATGTCGGGATAACTTGTCGGCTTCATTCAATGGCTCGGCACCCTGAACGCCGGTCCAGGATGCTTTGCAGCTTCATTGAACGGATGCACGCATGATCGCGCCTATAGAATGCTCCCGAAAAGGACCGAATAGACGATTACGGCAATCGCCAGAGTAAAGGCAATCATCGCGACCAGACGCGTGAAATCATAGGTATAGAAGCGAGCGGGAATGAGGTTTTTCATTTCGACCTCCTGATTGTAGAATATTTGAGATGCCCAAAGCATGGCATTTCGCGTTGCTTCAAGATAATGAGCGGCTACAGCTCGAGCTGATCTGGGGGAGGATGTCCGCCGGAACCTGAATGTCGGCCATAATCACCGCGACGAACTCGTCGCGTTTCGCACGATTGTCGTAGCCCTTGAACGTGGCCAGGTCTGTGCTGCGGGCGGTTGCCATTCGCCCTGCGGCACTTGAGCAAATACCCGTGAGCGCATCCACTCTGGCTGTCTCGGCCGCCTGCGCGCTGGCCGTCGTGGTAGTAATCCATCCCGCATTGAACCCGACGATGGGTGCAGCAAAAAGCCCTACCACCAGGCCGATCGCATAGGGTTTCGTTCTTTCAAGAATCTGTTCGAATGTCATTAGTTTATTCCCTTTAATCGGTTGATTATCGGGATCGAGGCGGGCCCGCGCTCTAACCAAGAGCCAGTTGCAATCCAGATTTTCCATTTTGCGCCTTAATGTTCACAATGTAAATAGACTATTATTTGTGACGATCGCTTTACGCTAATTCGTGGATATGCAGAACAAATCAAATTATTTTGGAATATTTTATTGCGAACAAACGAGTGTTTTATTCGGTCTTTCCGTGAATTATTGCATGGTGACTTGGTAATGCCGCAATGGCGGTGTATTTATTTCCCCTTGATGTCGGCGGGAGTTTCCGCTGCTAGAAGAGACATCGGCACGGTAAGCTCACCGATCTGGAACGCAACTGTACCGATCCGGCCCACTTTCAAATCCCGCAGAGGACTCAAATCATGTTCGCCAGAACAAAACACCGAACGGTCCATTTTGATAAGCCATTCTGGATATCAGGACTATCTGAGATGGTCACTGCCGGCGACTACGTCGTCGATGAAGACGAGGAACTGATCGAAGGTCTCCCCTGGACGGCCTATCGTCGCGTGGCAACTTTCATCACGCTCCCGGCAACAACCGAGAACAAGTATCGAATGCGCCTTGTGCCGATCGATCCAGAGGAACTCGAAGGCCTCATAGCAGTCGATCGGCGCGACGCCGTGACTTGATCCAACCTGTAAAGGCCAATCCAATGCGTGACCATCGCTTTCCAATCGGCGTGACCGTGCGCCTCAAGAATCGCGCGTATATCTCGCCCGGCGCGGCAACGACCTATCGCATCACAGCCAAACTGCCCTTGACATCCGATTGGCACCAGTATCGCATTCGCAATGACGAACTCGGCCAGGAACGCGTCAGCGGGGAAGACAACTTGGAGTCTATTGAACGTGGCAATGCCGTCTCCTCACAGACGATCGCCGCTCCCGCTACTGGCAAGCCCGAGGAGGGCCACAAGAGGAAGACAAAAAACGAGGAGCACGCGCTCGCCCTTAGCGTATGGGAGTCTGAAGGCGGTGCGCCCGACAGATCTGGACAACTCTATCAATACGGCCGCCGTTTCGAAGGGGACGGCACCTATACGATTCACCACGTTTTTACGGGAGAGACAGTAAGGATAGGCCTTTGGACGATGGCAGGGCTTAACCCCACAAACGCAGCACGGGCAGTGCGGGTTCTCAATACGTTGCAAAAAGCTTCGGATTGAACGATGCGCGGCTGTTCCGACGATATCGTCGCAACCTCGAGCAGGGCCGAAGTGCGTGTCCTTCGATGCGTATACGCGTCGGTTTGTGTCGAGTTTGAGGTTTCGCCGAACGGAAAGGTGCTCAAGACGTTGCAAATTTCCTGATGGCCGAGTTTCAGCGTCACCCGTCTGACGCAAGCATGTTTCTCGCTGCAGCGCGGGCGTTCTGTCTCAACCGCAGAAGTACCGTAGCAGAGGGGGATTGGGTAATATCCTCCGGGCATCTGGTGATTTCCAGTTCCGCTCGCCTCCGCTCGTCCTTTTCTGACGCTTGCCGTTTGAGTTTCAGGACCCTTTGGGTGAGCACTCGGTGACATTCTTGGTTATTCCGGAACTTCTTGGAATATAGCAAAGCCCGCGAACCGCGAGCTTCACTAGAGTAATAAGGAGCGGCAATACGAAAACTTACTAAAAATAATGTAGAGACTTTTAAAAAGACACCTTCTTGCAAACAGCGGGAAAAGTCCAGTAATATTTAGGGGGTATTGAACGATTGCCATCTTTCTCTCCTCCACTCACCTCTCATAAGCACCGCAGCCAGAACGCTCCCTGTCGAGCACCGAACCGAACCCAAGGGAACAATGCCGCGGCGGTTACATCGTCCAACCGGCTCAGGGGTTGCAACGCCCCTTTGCGCAGGTCCCGGCGTGAGCGGACTTCAATGTTTAGCAAGAACATTTGGCACTTGACTGCCGACCTCTCTTGATCGCTACCGAGATCCTGAAAGGAGAAGAATGCACGGGCCACGTTCATTGTGGATCGAGACTTCATCATTTAACGGTCGGTGACACCTTCGCGCATATCGTTCAATGTTAATTTGACGCCCGACGGGTGCCACGACCGCATTCGCGTGGAGCAGCCCGGTATTTCACTTGGCGCCGACGATCGAGATGACTTCACGGCAGGCGCCGTGAGCTCGTTGGGCACGCATGATCGAGGCCCTCTCTTCAAGCTCGTTCACAAGTGGATGGTTCTCAACATCCACGGGCAGCGTGAAAACGCCGGTAAGGTCGAAGACAACGGACACCGCGTCCGAGTGACCGATATTTCCAGCAACACATTGGTGCCTAAAGTGGTGACCGGCAGACATCGAGGCCAGCTTACCGCCGCGTGTCTCCCAGACTGACTGTACTCCAAGCGTTTGGTTGTTGATGCCGTAGTGCACTCTGATAATTTCGTTCTGGTACTCCTTGGTGCCTTTTTTCGGCGGCATGGTGACCTCCTCGTTGGCCTACGAACCACGTTACAGCCTCCTTCTATCACGTTAAGAGCGCACTCGATAATCAGATGAGGAACTACCGACCGTGCTAAAAACGCGTCGTCCTGCTGGAACTGGTTCAGGCCCGCCACCAGATGCGCGACGAGGGCGAACCCTCGATCATTGCGGGAATCACCACCGAGGTCATATCGGAACTCGGCCTCGATCGCGGTCGAACCTTCGTGGTCGGCCCATCGGCAGGGGGCGCAATGGCGGCGGTCACGGGCGAGACCTGCATCGATCTCAATTCAGCCGCGGGAAGCCATTCCGGCCTCGCCTACGGGTCGGTCGACGCCGTCGTGTCCGCTTTCTCCGCGATGCGCGACGATGGCGGCCTTGCATCCAGTCCGAAGCGGCTTGCCAATCGGCACCGGCTCCGGACGATCGTGTTTCAAGGAAGTGTGGACCGGACGGTGCATTCTTCTAACGCCGATCGGATCGTCGAGGCGGTAACGTCAAGTGGCGCGGGCTGGGCCGTCCGGAAGAAAGCTGACCGATCCACCGGCGGGCGGCCGTATGCAAGAACCATCGTCGCGGACAGCGCGGATAGCCCGGCGCTGGAATGCTGGCTTGTGGAGGACGCCGGCCAAGCCTGGTCCGGCGGCCACTTCGCTGGAACGTATACAGATCCGCATGGTCCGGATGCCTCTTCCCAAACCGTGCGCATCTTTCTCGAAGGGCAGGAATGAAGGCACGGATGAACCCCTGCCGGTATGCTGGTCGGTCAGTCATAAGCGCTTGCGACGACGAATGGCATGTTCTGCGCCCGCAATGGGCGGCAAGAGAAACCTGTTCCGGCAGGCGCAGGAACAGGTTCGCACCTTTGCACCAACCGCAGCTTCAATGCCTTAAGTCTTGTCGACAGCACCTTTAACTGCGTCCTTTAGCTTTCCCTTGGCTTGCTGGGCACCGCCCTTTGCCTTTTGCGCCGCGCCTTTGGCGCGGAGCGAGTTGTTGTCGGTTGCATCGCCTGCGGCCTGCTTGGCCTTACCAGCGAGCTCATTGGCCTTGCCGGCCACTTTGTCCTTTGCACTGCCCATGCGGGGTCTCCCGGTTTGGAGGACGCGACTTGCCCCCCCACAGGCGCTCGAACGAGCGGCTCGGCGCTTTGTTCCCATTTGATTTGGATCAGGCGGCATGCATCAGCACCAGGCTGCGATCCTCCAGCCGTAAGCTTTGGCTTCACCGATATCCTCGCCCTGCACCTGAATCCGAAATGGTCAGGGCTTCGTTCCGCGGTGTGACAAAAGGACCGAGGGCGCTGGCGGGTGCTGCGGCTATTATGGGGACTTGGTATTGCCGCATGCGACTTGCTCAGTAAGCGTGGCTTAGTGACCGCCTACCGGCGCTGCCTCGGAGTGGGATAATGTCCACCGTCGAACTAGGCGTCAGCAAGCCCTGCCGGACGCGCAGATTGGGCAACATTGCTGTCAGCTAGAGCATCCACCGAGAACCGAACCCTGGACCGCCCTCTCTCAGCAAAGCGCTCTTCTGAGCGGGACCGTCTCACCTCCCCTGCGCCAGCGCCCAGGCGATGACAATGATGCCGTCACGCCCGGCGGTCGGACGCTCCTTGTCGAAGGCCATCCCGAGCCCGATGCGCAAGTCGATTAGCCCTCACCTTTCCGGCTCGGAATTGCGATGCGGCATGCCTGGCCATACCGATCTCTCCGCTGTCAGTCAGCAACAGCTCGTCGCCCTCGCCCAACATATGAATGCGCTCCCGCGCAAGTGCTTGGGCTATCGAACGCCCACCGAGGTCTTCATGGCGCATTTGCGCGAATGCGCGTAGTGCCCTACTCTTCACCCGTCAATGTTGCACTTGGATTAGATTCTCCCTTGCATCAATCCCTTTTGCGCTTCATGCCTCTCTGTCCGCAGTCGGAGCTTTGCCGCTGCTCTATGGGGTCTGCTGAGATTTCTTCGGAGTCAATCCGAAGTGCGGCCGCACCGCGCGGGATGAGCGGAAGCGCTCCGGCGCGTAGACGGCCGCCACAAACGTCAGCGCTCGCAGAACGCCATCGCACCAATTTCCATCAGCCGCTTCGAGGCGAGCCTAGGGGCACACCTCGCCGTCTCACGCAAGGAATTCATCGCACCGGCACACACAGCGCAATCTAATTTAGACTAAGGCTAGAGAGCTCACCTCCGCGATTGCTTTCGACCCCTTGTCGTCCCGTGCCGCGAAATCTCGCATCTCCGCGGGTGTTCGGCCGTAGGTCCGCCGAAACTCCTTGGTAAAGTGCGAGGTGTTCACGAATCCGACGTCAAGCGCGATCTCGATTATGGGTTTCCTGCTCGTCAGCAGGATCTGTTTTGCCCGGTCTAACCGGAGGCGCCGGAAAGCAAGCGCGGGAGACATCCCCGCCTTCTCGGAAAACAGCCGTTCAAGCTGGCGACGTGACAGCCCCACGGAGGCCGCAAGCTGCTCGATGGTGATCCCACCTTCAAGATGCTGCTCCATATTTATTAGAGTGGCCATGACACGATTGTCGTTGACATAGTCATGCAACGGCTGTCGCGTCTGGATGTCGAACTGAGTTCGGGCCTTTTCGATCTGCAGGACTTCCAGAGCGTTGCGCTCCGCGTCCCGGCTGATGTGGCCCGCACCAAGGCAGCCGCGAGGTCGGCGGCACTGCTCCCCCCTGCACAGGAGCCGCGCTTGCGGTCGAGATTGAACAGCCGGTCCGGTCGGACGTCATGGTCAGGGAATCGTTCGCGAAATTCGTGGTAGTGAAGCCAACTCACGCAGGTCTGGCGTTCCTTCATCAGGCCTGCTTCCGCCAAAATGAAGGAGCCGGTGCACAGACCGATCAAGGGAACGTTTTTCGAAGCGGCCCGCTTCAGAAACCGGATTGTTTCATAATCGACCGGCTGCTCGACCCTGAGAAGGCCACCAACGACAGCAATGTAATCGAACTCACCGGGATCGACGAAATCCGATGTGGGAGCGACCTGGACGCCGCAGCTTGAGGTGATCAGGTGCCTCGTGCTGCCGAGGACCTGCCAATCCGCGAGGACGCGACCTGATCGATCGAGCTGGTCGCTCGCAAGCCGGAGAGTGTCGACGAACAACGCAAAGGCTGACAGGGTGAAGGAGCGGGTAAGGATGAAACCGATCTTCAGCCGACGCGCCTGCGCCTCTGACGACGACAATCGAGCGGAGTATGACATTTCACTTTGGCTCCTTCGAGTCATGCCCCGGCCGATCTAGGCGGCGGTCGCAGGGGCTTCCACCTTGGTCACATCATTCGGCCGGGTCGCGGTCGTCGACTAAGATGATGTTATGGCTGGTAATCCGCGCAGCATCGCAAAACTTACACTCGGGAGGCAATAGCAGCCCGCCGCGGATTCCAGTGATTACGCCCCCATCGATTTGCGTCGGAGGGAAACCGATAGCGGCGGCAGTGGACGTCTGACCCGGCCTCCCGTCGCACAGCGAGGTCCATACTTCGTTAGGTTGACAAGCCCGGCCGCTTCGTCGCTCCTTCGGAACGCGCCCAGCGGCGTTGGATCGATTGCGTGGCCTCATCGACCACGCGACAGTTTGGTTTGTGCGGCCACGCATGAGCATCGCGTCAAACGGACCATACACGATCGAGAAGGCTGAGCCAGTTGGCGCCAATAACCTTCTCAATTTTTGCGCTTCTCCAGCCCGAGCGCGACATGGCCTCTGCCAAATTGGGGAAATCGCCGATGCGTCGGATGCCTACAGGATTCGTCACTTCGCCGAAGTCCGTCAATTTCCGGCCGAAACCCTTATCGTGGGTGATCCAATTGAAGAATTCATTCCCGTAGCCCTGGGTGAAATCCGTGCCGATGCCGACGGAATCTTCGCCGACGAGATTGACCACATAGTCGATCGCGTCGATGTAGTCGTCGATGTTGGAGTGCGCGCCCTTCGGGAGAAAAGGCGGAAACATCGTGACGCCCACGAAGCCGCCCTTTTCGACGATATAGCGAAGCTCCTCGTCGCTCTTGTTGCGGGGATGAACTTTCAATCCTGCTGGCAGGCAGTGGGAGTAGGCGACCGGTTTGTTCGATGCGTCAATGACGTCGCGGGACGTCTTTGGGCCGACATGGCTGAGGTCGCAAAGCATACCCACGCGGTTCATTTCCGCAACGACTTCACGCCCAAAGTCCGAAAGCCCGCTGTCCCGGCTTTCGTAGCATCCGCTTCCGACCCAGTTCTGCGTATTGTAGGTCATTTGTGCAATGCCGACGCCGAGACTTTTCAAAATTTCGATGTAACCGATCTGGTCTTCGAAGGCCGTGGTGTTCTGCATTCCCAGGATGATCGCCGTTTTGCCCGCCCTTTTGGCACGAACGATATCTTCGGTGGATCGTGCCTTGACGATGTCGTCCGCATAGGCGCGGAACCAGCCGTTCCATTTGGCGATGTTTTGGATCGTCGCCTCGAACCCTTCCCAAACGCTGCAAGTGCAGTTTGCCGCGGTGAGGCCTGCTGCGCGCATCTCCCGGAAGATTTCCCCGCTCCAATTGGAGATGATCAGACCGTCGATGACCACGGAATTGTCGTACACGTTTCTAACGGATTCGTTCATCGTCCTTCACTTTCACGTTGAATGTATGTCACTTGGCGAAATGCTAAAGGCTCGGATGGGCCCTGATTTCGAACCGGCAGCAGTCGAAGCCCATGGCTTCGCACTGGACTTCGCGGCATTCGATTTCCGGCGGCTCGCGGCCTTGTTCCTCGAACAGATACTTGAACCCGCCGACGAAAAACCCTTCGAACATGTAGCAAGTGGGATGGTCGGCGCGGACGTGGCTTTCCAATGCGTAGATTGAATTCTTGAGCGTTATGTCCGCACTGCCGAAATCCTCGGCAACGCCCTCCAGCTTAAACTGTCCCCAGCCTCTTGCGGTAAGACGTTCAAGGTAGTGCTCAAAAACCCGAAACCCAGACATGCCGAAGGTCTCGGATTGCTTGCGGCACCAATAGTAGGCGGATTTGGCGCCGGCCTCCTGCAGAACGGCGCGATATTTGGACAGGCCGAGCGCACCCTCGACTTCCTTATGAACATTCACCATGAAGTGGCGCGGGATATAGAGCATAGGCAGACCGTCCGTCTCCCATATGCCCGTTACATCGTCCACGTTGATATCTACTGATGGAAGCATGCTTCACCCTTTTTGCAGTGTCATCGAAAGGATTGGTGCGAGCTGGACCGCGCTTGCTGAAAGGCCCTGCCGCTTCATGTGTGAATGGCGTGGAATTGCCGCACGGACTGACCTTCCACGGGCGCCTGCGGCAGGTCGCAGTCCCTATACAGCCACGCGCCGCCGCGAAGCCCGAATTCCGGCGGCACCAGCGGTTTCAGACGCCTCGCCGAAAAGGGAGATCCTCGACGTTTCGCGCAGCGCCAGGCCACCCGCCATCGCGAAAACGGCGATCGCCATCAGATAGAATGCGGGAGATAGATTGTTGCCGGTGCGCTCGATCAGCCACGTCGCCATCAAAGGAGCGGTTCCTCCGAAGATTGTGTAGGAGATGTTGTAGGTAAAGGCCGAGGCCGTGTAGCGCGTGCGGGTCGGAAAGGACTCGGACATCAAGGTCGCCGTCACCACCCCGCAGGACAGAGCGCCGACTGCGAGCAATAGTACACCGCCGATGGCGTAGAACACTGAGCCCGACGTCGCCAATCCGAAGGCCGGCAGAACGGTTACGATAACCCACACGCAGATCAGTCCGATCGACTTGCGCCGGCCGATGCTGTCGGAAATCCGCCCGGCGATCGGGCAGGCCGCGGCGGCGAAGAACAGTGCCACGGTCGATACGAGGAGCGCCTGAGGCCGGGTGAGATTTCCGACGACCTGGAGATAGGTCGCGAAGTACGTCGTGAACGTATAGAAGGACAACGCCGTGAGCGAGATGAAGGCTCCCAGGCGAAGTATCGTGCCCGCCTGGCTCCGCAGCGTCTCGCTCAACGGAGAATGCGCACTCAGGTTCTCTTCGGCCGCCATCGCCTTGAAGGCCGGGGTCTCGGACATACGCCACCTCAGGAACAGACCGATAATGCCGAGCGGTGCGGCAATGATGAACGGGACACGCCATCCCCACAACGCCATTGCCTCGGTGGAAAGGCTATTTTCCATCGCAAAGACCAGCAGCGCGGCACATGCGAAGGCGGTAAACGTCGACACCGGCACGAAGCTTCCGTACCAACCTCTACGGTGATTTGGGGAATGCTCCATGACATATGCCACCGAGCCGGCATATTCCCCGCCGGCCGAGAAGCCTTGGAGGCACCGCAAGACAGTCAGCAGGATCGGCGCCATCACACCGATGCTGGCATGTGTCGGCAGGAGGCCGATGAGGGTCGTGGCGCCGGCCATCATGAGAATGGTGAGTGACAGGATGCTTTTACGCCCGACCTTGTCGCCTAGAATCCCGAAGAAAATACCGCCCAGGGGCCGCATCGCGAATGCGACCGCGAAGACGCCGAACGTCTTGAGAAGCCCCAGACTGACGCTCGAGCTTGGAAAGAATTGGTTGGCGATGATGGTCGCAAGAAAGCCGTAGACCGCGAAGTCGAACCACTCCACGAAATTGCCGACGGCGGCCGCGCTGATGACCTTCTTCAGCGTGCTGGGTGACGTTTTTGGGTCTGCCTGCTGTTCCATGCCGATATCCTCCCGAATCTGGACGATGAGATCTGAACGACTTGGGCCACGCGTGGCACCGGTTCTTCACCTGCTTGCCGAACACCGACGCGCCTATTCGACATCTTGCGGTGTTGCGTGAGCCATGGTTTACGGCGGTCCGGCCTGTACCGGTTGATGACGGACAGGGGCTCCGGAGGCGTTTCAAACCAGATGGTGGGATTGGCTTCGAGCGACCTTTAATCTCGCTCAAATCCCATCGACCGGTTCAACGTCTCGACAAAGGATCGTGGTCGCAGATTGATTTGTAAAATATCGATCAGCGCTTTATTGATAGCTTGCAGACATCAATGGAGGTGCTGATGACCCTCGATTTACGACACCTGCGCGCCTTCATCGTGCTTGGAAACGAACTGCATTTCGGACGGGCCGCAAACACCCTGCGTATCGCGCAGCCTGCACTGTCGAAGACGCTCCAGCAGCTCGAGGCTGAAATAGGCGCCCCCCTTCTCACCCGCACGACGCGGCGGGTTGAGCTGACGGAAGCCGGGAAGGTGTTCCTGACGGAGATTTCCGGCGTTACTGGGCAAATCGAATTGGCCATAGCGCGGGCGCGAAAGGCGGCGCGCGGCCTACAGGGCGAATTGCGCGTTGCTTATACCGACTTTGCGATCAACGGTAAGCTGCCGGAATTCCTGAGGGATTTCAATCTGGCACACCCGGACATTCATCTCGATCTGATATTCATGCCGACCGTACGCCAGCACGTCGCGATTCTTCAGAACACAATCGACGTCGGCTTTCTTTACGGAGAGTTCGAGCACCAATCGACCGATAGTCTGGTTTTTGACGAGAATGAATATGTCGTGGTTCTTTCGTCCGATCACCCGCTGGCGCAAAAGCAGTCGCTGACGCTGGCCGAGTTGAAGAACGAGAAGTTCGTTTTCGGAACCGGTGATAGCTGGGTCGTGTTTCGCCAGCAGGTCTTCGCCAAATGTCGGGAAAGGGGCTTCTTTCCCGACATCGTTTTGGAAGCCACCAACAGCGACGGGATTTTCGGTCTCGTTATCGTCGGGACGGGCGTGGCGATTTATTCCAGCTGTATCGGAAATATGGCGAGACATGGGGTTGCAGTACGCCCCCTGAGCGATCTGACGGAGAAACTTCCGATCTCAGTCGTATGGGATCGCAGCAACCGCTCGAAGGTGCTGAACACATTTCTCAAACATCTGCGAAAGTCGACACTCTCGCGCAAACGCTGACGACATCCGCGAAATCCCTCAGACGAACGAGGAAATAGCGGCTTCACCCAGGCTCAGTTAATTTGCATGATCGCGGAATAGAGGCGGCGATAGCCGCGCTAGAGCAGGTCGGGCCTGTTCCGTCAAGGAAGTCGATTGGGCGGCGCGTTGGGCACCAAGCTCGGCCATCTGATTGGGCAAAGTGGCTTTTTCCACGAGAGCGACCACGCAGGACTGCGCCCCATTCCGAAGTATTAGGGAC
>NZ_JCAXDX010000019.1:0-54362 GCF_059758575.1 Sinorhizobium sp. GQ132
GCCGGGCTCCTACGTGCCGCGTGTCATGGAAATGACCGACTTCAATATGTGGTGCTGGAACAGCCGCATCTTCCCGGGCATCAGCCCGCTGGTCGTTTCCAGGAACGACCGCGTGCGCGTGCGGGTAGGCAATCTCACCATGACCAACCACCCGATCCACATGCACGGCTACGACTTCGAGGTCACATGTACCGACGGCGGCTGGGTCCGACCGGAGGCGCGCTGGCCGGAGGTCAGCATCGACATTCCGGTCGGCGCCATGCGCGCCTACGAATTCGACGCCAAATACGCGGGCGACTGGGCGATCCACTGCCATAAGTCGCACCACACGATGAACGCCATGGGACACGACATCCCGACCTTCATCGGCGTCGACAAGAAGGACGTCGCGGAAAAGATCCGGAAGCTCCACCCGGAATACATGCCGATGGGTACGGCCGGCATGTCCGACATGGGCAAGATGGAGATGGAGCTTCCCGAAAACACCATACCCATGATGACCGGCTGGGGTCCGCACGGGCCGATCGAAATGGGCGGCATGTTCTCCGTCGTCAAGGTGCGCGAGGGCATCTCGGCGGACGATTACTCCGATCCCGGCTGGTACGAGAACCCGCCCGGAACGCAGGCCTGGGAGTGGACGGGCGAGCTTCCGGACTGGACCAGGGCCGATGACGCAAAGACGCGGATCACGCCGAAGCACTCCAAACACGGATGATAGCGCATGACGATCTTCAACCAACCGATCCGTCTCGCCCCCGGAAGGTCGGGCGAGATCGTCTGGAAATTCACCAATGCCGGCGCTTTCAAGATCGCGTGCCTGGTGCCGGGTCACTACGACGCGGGCATGCACGGCGACGTGACTGCCGCACGGAAATAAATCCTCAGGAAAGGGTCTCACATGAAAACGACTGTCAAGTTCACGCTCGCCTTCGCCCTCGCTCTCGGCACTGCCTACGGCGCCATCGCCGGCGACTTCACCAAAGGTACCGTCAAGAAGGTCGATGCCAAAGCGAAGAAGGTCACGCTGAAGCATGAGGACCTGAAGGCTCTCGAAATGCCTGCCATGACGATGGTCTTCAGGGTCAAGGACGAAGCCCTGCTGTCGAAGCTGAAGGAAGGCGATCAGATCGAATTCGTTGCCGAACGCGTCGACGGCAAGCTCACCGTTACCGAGGTGAAGTAGCTCCGATGGGGACGCGGCGGGATGCCGGCGCGTCCCCGTCCCGGCTTCGCCGGTAAGCCTTAAAGCTCAAAAAAAGTGTTTTCCGGCGGAAATGATGGTGCTGCTAGAGAGATTTGAACTCTCGGCCTCTCCCTTACCAAGGGAGTGCTCTACCCCTGAGCTATAGCAGCATCCGGCGGCGCTTCGTGAAGAGCCGCATCAGGCGAGGGGCCTATTGCCATAGCTTGAGGGAGAGCGCAAGCCGCATTTCGAAGTTTTTGGGCGGGCCGCGCCGGGAAGGTGGCGGGCTCACGCGGTCCTGGGCGTTGAAGCTCTTCCATTGCGGCCTGTTGCGGCACGGACCGGCTCGGAAGCAGCTTCGCGGTTTTCCCCGATTTCGCTCTCCTCCGGCCGGCTTGCCGCTTCCGAAGGTCCTGGTTTTGCGGTAATGGATGGCCATGCAGAGCGACGACAACAATAAGCATGTGCCGGGGCGGGCAAAGGGCGCAGGGCATTCGAGCGAGGCCGAGGCGAGGCGGCTGCGTCTGGCGAAGAACCTGCGCGACAATCTCCAGCGGCGCAAGCAGCAGATGCGCGCGCGCCGGGCGGGTGCTGCGGACGAGACATCCGGACTGCCTGCCGCAAAAACGGACGAATCGGAAGATTAGGTCCTGCAACCGGCGGCAGGCGGGGCCGTCCGGGTCCACGCTTCCCTGCATCCCCGCCTTTCAAGGCACTTCTAATTTCACCGCATCTCCACTAAAGAGACGCCCTTCAACAATGCCGGATCGGCATCGATTTTCCAGAAAGGCGGGCAGCGCCCGTTCGAGAGGTCTCATGGATCGCATCAGGATTGTAGGCGGAAACGAACTCCACGGGGTGATCCCCATCTCCGGCGCGAAGAACGCCGCCTTGCCGCTGATGATCGCGTCGCTGCTGACCGACGACACGCTGACGCTCGAAAACGTCCCGCATCTGGCCGATGTCGAGCAATTGATCCGCATCCTGGGCAATCATGGTGCCGACATTTCCGTCAACGGCCGGCGCGAGCGCCAGGGCGAGAGCTATGCCCGCACGGTTCATTTCACCAGCCGCAACATCGTTTCGACGACGGCGCCTTATGAACTCGTCTCGAAAATGCGCGCGAGCTTCTGGGTCATCGGGCCGCTTCTCGCCCGCGAAGGCAAGGCGCGGGTGTCTCTGCCGGGCGGCTGCGCCATCGGAACGCGTCCGGTCGATCTCTTCATCGAGGGGCTGGCAGCACTTGGCGCCAATATCGAGATCGATGGCGGCTACGTCAACGCCACCGCACCGGCAGGCGGGCTCATCGGTGCGCGCTACGTGTTCCCGAAGGTTTCCGTCGGCGCGACCCATGTGCTGATGATGGCGGCAACGCTGGCCAACGGCACGACCGTGCTCGGCAATGCCGCACGCGAGCCCGAAGTCGTCGATCTTGCCAAATGCCTGAACGCCATGGGCGCGAAGATCAGCGGGCAGGGGACGAGCACTATCACCATCGAGGGCGTGCGCTCGCTTTCGGGCGCCCGTCACCGCGTGCTGCCCGATCGCATCGAGACGGGAACCTATGCCATGGCGGTCGCCATGGCGGGCGGCGACGTCATTCTCGAGGACACCGAGGCGAGCCTCCTGGACACGGCGCTCGAGGCGATCCGTCGCGCCGGCGCCGAGATCAGCGAGACGAACAACGGCATCCGCATCGTCCGCAACGGCGCCGGCATCAAGCCGGTCGACATCGTCACCGATCCGTTCCCCGGCTTCCCCACCGACCTCCAGGCGCAGTTCATGGGACTGATGACCCGGTCGAGCGGCGTTTCCCACATTACCGAGACGATCTTCGAAAACCGTTTCATGCATGTGCAGGAACTGGCGCGGCTCGGCGCCAAGATCTCGCTCTCCGGCCAGACGGCCAAGGTCGAGGGCGTGTCGCGGCTGAAGGGCGCGCCGGTGATGGCGACGGATCTCAGGGCCTCAGTTTCGCTCGTCATCGCGGGCCTGGCGGCCGAGGGCGAGACCATGGTCTCGCGCGTTTACCATCTCGACCGCGGCTTCGAGCGCCTCGAAGAGAAGCTCACGCGCTGCGGCGCCCATGTCGAGCGTGTCAGCGACTGATCCGGCTCGGCGCGTCCGATCAGGTGCGCAAAGCCGCTGTGGCGCTTTCGGTCACTTCCCGCGCTCGAGCCGTTGCGGTTTCGGGCGCAACGTCCTATGTCCTTGACGATCACCCGCTAAAATGCGGGGCATAAAACGGACGGGATGAATCGCATGGATGCTTTGAAACTGCTGGCACTCGACGAGGAAGACCTTGGCGTCGTCTCCGCCCATGTGCAGGACGCAGTCTTCAAGGTAGCGGGCATCGCCTACGACGCCCGGCGCCGGCAGTTCACCCTGGTGGTCAACCGCTTCGCCTGGGAAAAGGCGGAGGGCAAGCGCCGCGGCTTCGAGCGGCGCCGTGCCGTCCTTCTGTTCAAATGCGTCAGTGCCGTGCGGTCGCTCGGCTTCGATCGCACCGACATGGAAGCGGTGCTCGACCTTCTCGCCCTGCGCTTCGACGTCAAGGGGGAGGGGCCGGAAGGCACGATCGAGCTCGTGCTCGCGGGCGAGGCGTCGATCGCGCTCGATGTGGAGTGCATCGAGGTGCAGCTTGCCGATACCGGCGGCGCCTGGGAGACGGCGTTCAAGCCGCGCCACCCCGAGGGCGCCTGAGGACGCCGGTTTGAGAACTCCCGCTTGAGCCTCCCCGCCGGCAACCACCAAAAGGATCATCGCATTGGCAATCAGGCTGAACTATCTCGATACGAGCTTCGAGCGCGATTTCGCAACGTTCCTGACGACGAAACGGGAAGTTTCCGAAGACGTCAACGCCGTCGTGCGCACCATCATCGACGATGTCCGCGCCCGCGGAGATGCGGCGCTCGCCGATTATTCCACGCGTTTTGACGGGATCGACTTCACGGTCACGGGCATGGCGGTGACGGCGGCGGAAATAGATGCGGCGATCCACGCGGTTGCTCCGGAAGTGCTCGGTGCTTTGAAAGTCGCGGCGACCCGCATCGAGGCGCATCACCGGCGGCAATTGCCGAAGGACGACATTTACGAAGACCAGATGGGCGTCGGCCTCGGCTCGCGCTGGACGCCGATCGACGCAGTCGGTCTCTATGTGCCCGGCGGCACGGCGAGCTATCCGAGCTCGGTTCTGATGAACGCTCTGCCGGCCAAGGTCGCAGGCGTGCCGCGCATCGTCATGGTCGTGCCGGCCAGCGGCGGGGCGATCAATCCGGCGGTGCTCGCAGCCGCCCGCCTTGCCGGTGTGGAGGAGATCTACCGCATTGGCGGCGCGCAGGCCGTGGCCGCGCTCGCCTACGGCACCGAGACGATCGAACCGGTTGCGAAGATCGTCGGCCCTGGGAATGCCTATGTTGCGGCCGCCAAGCGGCAGGTTTTCGGCACGGTCGGCATCGACATGATCGCCGGGCCGTCGGAAGTGCTGGTGATCGCGGACCGCGACAACGATCCGGATTGGATCGCCGCGGACCTGCTCGCCCAGGCCGAGCACGACGCCGGCGCGCAGGCGATCCTGATCACCGACGATGCGGCCTTCGGCGATGCGGTCGAAAAGGCGGTGGAGCGTCAGTTGAAGACGCTGCCGCGCGCCGACACGGCGGCAGCCAGCTGGCGCGATTTCGGCGCCGTGATCCTGGTTCCGGATTTCGACAAGGCCGTGCCGCTCGCCAACCGCATCGCCCCGGAGCATCTCGAACTGGCGACGGCCGATCCGGACGCGATGGTTCCTGCGATCCGCAATGCCGGTGCGATCTTCATCGGCAGGCACACGCCCGAAGTCATCGGCGACTATGTGGGCGGTTCCAACCACGTGCTGCCGACGGCGCGTTCGGCGCGGTTCTCCTCGGGCCTCGGCGTGCTCGACTATGTGAAGCGAACATCGATCCTGCGGCTCGGCCCGGATCAGTTGCGCATTCTCGGGCCCGCCGCGATCGCGCTGGCAAGATCGGAAGGCCTCGAGGCCCATGCCCGATCGGTTGCCATCCGCCTCAACCTCGGGGAAGAGGGATGAAGGCCGATCGCAACCTGCGGCTCTGCGATGTCGTGCTGGACGAGACGATCGGCCGCTCGACGCCGGATGTGGAGCATGAGCGCGCGGTTGCGATCTTCGACCTGCTCGAAGATAATCTGTTCGAACCCGTCGGGCATTCCGGCGGCCCCTATCGGCTCAACCTGTCGCTGGTCGACGCGAAGCTGGTCTTCCGGATTTCGACGGATGGCGGTACCGAGGTCGCCACCCACATCCTCTCGCTCACGCCCTTTCGCCGTATCGTGAAGGACTACTTCATGATCTGCGAAAGCTATTACCAGGCGATCCGGTCGGCGACGCCGAGCCAGATCGAGGCGATCGACATGGGGCGGCGCGGCATCCACAACGAGGGTTCTCAGACCCTGATGGACCGGCTATCGGGCAAGATCAGGCTGGATTTCGATACGGCGCGCCGGCTCTTCACGCTCGTCTGCGTGCTCTACTGGCGCGGCTGACGGGGAGGCGGAGATGATCGCGACCGCCACGCCGCAATCGAAAGCGCCCCGCTCGGTTCTTTTCATGTGCGGCATGAACGCCATCCGTTCGCCGATGGCCGAGGCGCTCGCCCGCGTGGCGCTTCCGAAGGGGACCTACGTCGCCTCCGCCGGCGTCCGGCAGGGCGAGCGGGATCCCTTCGTAGACGTGGTCCTCGAAGAGGTCGGGCTGACGATCGGCCGGCATCAGCCGCGCACGCTCGAAGAGCTCGAAGACGATTACTTCGACCTCATCGTGACGCTGGCGCCCGAAGCCCACCACATGGCCCTTGAATTGACCCGATCCATGGCCGTGGATGTGGTATACTGGCCGACACCCGACCCGACCGTTGCGACCGGCACACGGGAGCAGATCGTGGCCGCCTACCGGGCGGTGCGCGATCATCTGGCGACGCTGATCGCAAGCCGTCTCGCCGTGGAAAGCCCCCAGAAAGGCAGTCCTCCGGCGGCATGATTCCGATCCTCGCGCCGCGATTCGATGCGCGATGATCGGGTACCCGAAAAAGCCTGATCAAAGCGGTTCACAAAGCCGCGGCGATTGTGTAGTTTCCGGCAACTTTTCGAGGATGCCTGTTGCGTCCGCTATTGAGCACGAGAAAGAACAGTCCTGCATGGCGAAAGAAGAAGTCCTAGAATTTCCGGGCGTGGTCACCGAATTGCTTCCCAACGCGACGTTTCGCGTGAAGCTTGAAAACGAGCACGAGATCATCGCCCACACGGCGGGCCGCATGCGCAAGAACCGTATCCGCGTTCTGGCCGGCGACAAGGTCCTCGTCGAGATGACGCCCTATGACCTGACGAAGGGTCGCATCACCTACCGCTTCAAGTAGGCCCCGGCCGAATGCACGTCGCCCAAAAGTGCTGAGCGATTTTGGGCAGCGATATGCACGAGCATGGCACAAACTCCGGGAATAACGGCTCGCATCGATGGCAGTGACCAAGAAACTGATACTGGCGTCCGGATCGCCGCGTCGTGTCGAGCTCCTGGCGCAGGCGGGAATCGAGCCCGCGCGCCTCATGCCGATGGACCTGGACGAAACGCCGAAGCGTTCGGAACACCCTCGCTCGCTTGCGCGGCGGCTCTCGGCTGAAAAGGCGAAGGCGGCGCTTTCTGCGATTACCGGCGACCCGGCCTGGGACGGCAGCTACATTCTCGCAGCCGACACCGTCGTTTGCGTCGGCCGCCGTATCCTGCCGAAGCCGGAACTGGTGAGCGAGGCGTCGAGCGCATTGCATCTTCTGTCGGGCCGCAGCCACCGCGTCTATACGGGCATCTGCCTCGTCACGCCCGACCGCACGCTTCGCCAGAAGGTGATCGACACCAAGGTGCGATTCAAGCGCCTTTCCACGCTCGACATCGAGAGCTATCTCGCTTCCGGCCAGTGGCGCGGCAAGGCCGGCGGATATGGTATCCAGGGAATTGCCGGAGGTTTCGTCGTGAAGCTGGTCGGCTCTTACACCAATGTGGTAGGCTTGCCGCTCTATGAGACCGTCAATCTCCTCGTCGGCGAAGGGTACGACGTGCACGATCGTTGGCTGGAAGGCTGAGAGGATGCGCGGCGAAGGCAAGAAGAACGGGTCGAACGTAGAACCCCTGCGCGCAACGCGTCCCTGCGCGGAGTGCGGACGCCCGTCCGTGCGCGAGCATTATCCCTTCTGTTCCGAGCGGTGCCGTAACGTCGATCTCAATCGCTGGCTGTCCGGTTCCTATGCGATCCCGGTCGCCGACGACGAGTCGAAGGCCGACGACGGCGACGAACGGTAATTCTTCGCTCCACCCGAACATCGGTTATTTCGGAGCGGGCCCCGGGGAATTCGCGGACGCCGGCGATCTCTCTGAATTCCTTCGACTTTCTCCACCTTTCCGCAGCCAGCTAAATTCCTTCGAAAAAGAGTCATTTGGTGCTGGACACGGCCGAACAAGATGTTATAACCCCGCTCGCTTCCGGGGCGAACGACACGCCCCAGCGGTTTCCCGAAGGAGACTGCCGCCGTCAAGGCAGGATGCCCGGATAGCTCAGTTGGTAGAGCAGCGGATTGAAAATCCGCGTGTCGGTGGTTCAAATCCGCCTCCGGGCACCATTTTTCTCTTAAAATCATTGAGTTTTTAAAAGCTCTTCGAGCCTTCTTGCGCCGCCGGTTGCGGGACGGACAGCGCGGAGGTTCTGGCAGCGCTCTTTGCGCCGGCGGAAGAGCTGGCTCACATGAACGCCCGCCGAGTGCGCGATCTCCGAAACGCTTGCGCCTGACTCAAGCCTCGCCGCGACCAGCCGCTCCTCCTCCCGAGACCAGCGCCGACGCCGCTCGACCGACATAATCACCTCAATCTGATGCTTCGTCACAGGACTAATCCGAGTGTTACGTGAAGCTATTCAGCAGCCTCAGCAGCCGTGTTTCCGCGCACTTGCGGCTTGATATCAATCATAAATGTAGTTACATTAATTCATGAGAATTGTATGGGACGAGCCCAAACGGCAAGCCAACCTTGAAAAGCATGGTTTCGATTTTGCCGATGTAAGCGACATTGATTGGGCGAGTGCCATCCTTGAGGACAGCAAGCCAGATGCTTCGGGCGGAAAGCGCTTGAAGGCTATCGGTTATTTTCGTGATGGGACAGCAGCGGTCATTTTCGCGACACTCGGAACGGAAGCTATATCGATCATCAGTTTTCGTCCTGCTAGCGACAGAGAAAGAAGGAGGCTTCCATGGCCACCAAGACCCAAAAGCTGAAAACGTTTGAGCCAGGTCACGGTTACACGAAAGAAGACTGGGACGCTGTCGATTTTCCCGAGTTGACCGACGAAGAGCTTGCCAACATGCGCCCGGCAAAAGAGGTGCTACCGCCTGAGTTTTTCAGAGCTATCGAAGAGCATCGCAGATCGCGTGGGCGCCCACCGCTGGAGCATCCGAAAAAGCAAATCACCCTCCGGTTGGACGAAGATGTGATTGCTAAGTTTCGAGCAAGCGGCAAAGGCTGGCAGGGCCGGATGAATGAGGCGTTACGAAAAGCTGCAGGCATATAGCCGGCGCGAAAATTCACGCATTTCCAGCACATGCGCATAGAGGCGGCCTATAAACCGCCAGCTTAGCGGATCTTTCGGCCAGTTGAAAATCCGCGTGTCGCCAGGTGTCCGGCTTCCATCGAGATATTGGCCTTTACCGGGCGACGACTCGACGATGGCGGGAACGACAACGAAGGCCGCTCCATCCGCGAGCTGTTCGGCGACCTCGGATACTGACGCAGTTCGTCAATGTTTCGCGGCTCCGGGACCTCGCCGTCATCGTTCCGCGGCCGCATCAGCGCGCAATACCTCATCACAGTCTGGCCCATCGCAGTCGCGCCGGGTGCAGCAGGAAGGCGACACCGTAAGCCCCATCGTGTTCGTCGCCGCCGATATTGTGCCAGCATCACCTCCAAGCGGGCCACGGCACTCATCCGCGGCCTTAACTCGAGCTGCTTATTTTCGCTGCCGAACGATGTATCTTTAGCAGTATCCCATTGAATCCTCTGCCGTGGACGCCGCGTCGGGGCTGGCGGGATTGCGAATTTTCGACCACAAATACGAAAACATGCCGAGGCACGCGGCAGCGCGAGGGGGTTGGAATGAAATTCCGCGTCTCCGACGGGGCACGATTTTTTCTGCTCGGACAGCGCAAGACGATTTTCGTCGAAGCGTCGCAGCAGATTTTTGAGGTTGACGACCTTACCGCGTATCTCACCTGCCTTCTCGGCGAACCCTTGTCGCAGCGCCGGCTGGAGGCCGATCTCGTGGCACGCGGCGCCGGCCGGGCCGAAGCGCGCAAATCGGTGCGGGATTATCTTCTTTATATGTCCCGCGAGGGTCTGCTGGAGATTGCCTTCGACGCCGAGGACGGGGCGCCGATACACACGCATGTGCTGGATTTGCATGGAGCCGCCGTCTCGATAGCATATCACGATAGAGGCCTCCTCGATCTCATCCTGCCCGTATTCGATCATCAGGCGTCAGAGGGCCTGAAGCCGTCGGTCTCCTATGCGGTGGCGAAGTTCGGCAACCGCGTGTGCGTCAGCCGCAACCGTTCCCCCGGCATGATCGTCGCGGTCAACGAAGCGGTGCCGGCGCTGAAAGCGTTGCTGACGGAGGATGTGCTTGCAAGCCTCGGTACCAAGGTCGCGCTTCATGCCGCGCACCTGGTGAAGAATGGGAAGGGGCTTCTGATTTGCGGCGCGCCGGGCGCGGGCAAGTCGACGCTCGCGCTCGCGCTCCTCGAAGCAGGCTTTGCCTGCGGCGGCGACGATATCGCGCTGATGACGCCGGACGGTCTGCTGCGGGGCGTTCCCTTCGCCCCTGCTCTGAAGCGCGGCTCATGGGGTCTCCTCGAAAGCATGCGCGGCACGATCGAAGCGGCGCCGGTTCATCGCCGCCTCGACAATCGATATGTCCGCTACCTGGCGTCGATCCCCTTTGCGTCCGACGATGCAGTGCCGCTTGGCACCATCGTGCTGCTGCGCCGGCGCAAAGGCCGGACGGAGCTTGCCGCGGTCGAACCGGCGCGGGTTTTGTCGGAACTCTTTCTCGGCGCCTTTACGCCGACACGGCGCCTCGATCTGTCGCAGTTCGACGCCCTGCTGAACGCCATTCGCGGCGCCAGTGCCGTCGAGCTTTCCTATATGCGGCTGGACGAGGCCGTAGAAATGCTGAGCAGGCACCATGACGGGACGTAGCTACCGAAACCTTCTCGCGCTCACATCCTGCCTCAACGGCAACCCTCCGGCTGACGTGGACTGGGAGCACGTCATCGCGCTTGCGAATGATAGCCTGACGGTATCCTCGCTCGCTCTCGCGGCGAGGAAATATGCGGTGGACGTGCCCGAGGATGTCCGTCGCTACCTCTCTCTGATTTACGACAGGAACGCGGAGCGCAACAGGAGACTGTTGGCGCAACTGACCGAGGCGGTCCAATGCCTCGCCCGCATCGGCGTGGAGCCGGTCCTCATGAAGGGTGCGGCAATCCTGGTTGCACAGAAGCCGGACGAGATCGGCGCGCGGATGCTGACCGACCTCGACATTCTCGTCCGCCCCGCCGACATGGCTTCATCGATTGGAGCACTGCAGGACATCGGTTACGAGATCCGCCTTGCCGCCGGCAGCGGCTCATGGCCGGGAAACCCCAAATTCCATCTGCCCGCAGTCCTGGAGCGGCCGACGGATGCAGGGAGCATCGATCTTCAATGCCGGCCTAAAGGGCCGGCCTCCTTCAGCGATATCGAATGGCTGTATGGGCACAGCCGCAGGATCGCCCTCGATGGGGGAGACGTTCGCATTTCGTCGCCCTTTGCCCAGATCGTCTTCCTGATCTTGCATGATCAGTTCCAGGATGGCGACTACTGGCGCGGCCTGATCGATCTACGGCACCTTCTCGATCTGTCGAAGCTCGCAGCCTCGGACAGCGTCGACTGGGCGCAGCTGATGTCGCTTTTCGCCAGGGGGTACGAAAGACATGCGGTCGAGACGCAGATTCTGACAGCCGACATGCTGTTCGGGATAGGTGGGGCGTCCGGTTTGTCCGCCGGGAAGCTGCCGCGGCTTCAATTGCAACGCAGACGCGTCCAGCTTGGAAGGGATTATCTCTTCGTCCCCTTCACCGTTTTCACGCTCCTGACCGAGATCGCCCACTACCCGTCCTGGGACCGGTACGGCGGTGAGTCATACCCGTCGCGGCGCCAGGAGGCCGAGCGGAAAATCCGCGAGCTCCGACGTATCTTTCGGTCGAGACCGCCGGGAAAGATCTAGAGTAGATATTGATGACTGAAGGGTGCCGATTTCCTGTAACGTTATTGAGTGTATACCAAAATAAATCTTTAGCTATTTATGGCTAATTATAATTGATTATATAGTATTCTATATGGCGGAAAGCACCCAAATGTAACACTATTTTCCAGCGCAATTTTACTGTAAATTCGGCGAAATAGTCAACGCACAGGGGGAGGCGTCCATGAGTTCCGAAATGCCAAACGGACTGCCGTCGCGCAGCGACGAAGACCGGCGTGAATTTCTGAAGAATTGTGGGCGCTTCGCGGTGGTGACGCCCCCCGCCGTCACCATGCTGCTTTCGACCAGCCTTACATCGTATGCAATTGCCAAGTCGGGTGGTGGCGGCGGCGGTGGCGGCGCGAAGGGCAACAATGGCTACGGCAACGGTCCGGACGGAACAAATCCCGGTAGCGCGCATGGCGGCGGCGTGTCGCAGGGCGGCCCGGGAGCCGGGCAGTCGCAGGGCGGTTCGAAGTCAGGCGGGGTCTTGCGGTAATCGCTCGCCAATGCGGGTCGTGGGCCGGAGCAAGCCGGATCACGCCAATGAAGGTGATTTGTTAACCAATTTCTTACAAAATTCTTGACGCCGATGATCACGGGCCGGCTGGCCCGTCGATCCGGCGCAGGTGCGGCATTCGTCTTCCTGAGGAGCTGGGTAGGATGTACGAAATGACGGAACACATGATGAAAGTGCTGATGAGCATCATCGCCGCACTGTCGCTCGGGTCCCTGGTGTTCCTGATGGCGATCGTCTAGATCCCGATGACTGTGCGGCTCTCCTAGGGATAAAGATAGAGCTGGTCCCAGTTCTCCCGCGGCACACGTTCTCCGATCTTGTATTCGAAGGACAGCACCTCAAGGTGCTCGGAATCCGTTTTGCACCTGAATGCCAGTTTGTACCAGTCGCCCTTGCTTCGGAATACCGCGCCCGTCGCCTTCATCCTGTCGCCTTTCATGACGGGATCGGCGAAGGTATAGGCGATGACCTTGTCCGGTTTGAACCGGTTCTTGTCGGCGCCGATCCGCTCCATCGCTTCCGTATCGCAACGCTGCTCCAGCCGCGTCTGGGGATCGAGCTTCTCGAATTGCCGGACGAGGGACCGGTCCATCGCTTGCGTTGGGCATGCCGCCAATGTGGCGAGGGCGAGGGCGCATGCGCGTGATTTCATTTCTCCGTACCGCTCCAGATCTACAGCGCGGTGCATTCCGACTCATCGGCCTGCTTCGCGGGGTGGGGGAGTTATCAGCATTCAGTTAAACTATGTGGCCATTCCAAGGCCGCTGCCCAAGACCACTGCCCAAGACCACTGCGTGCCGCGGCATGTAGACGCTACACCGCCGAGACGTCGATCCATTTCGCACCGGTCAGCTCGGCCATCCGCTCCGGGCTGATATGGACGGCGGCGTTGGTCGCACCAGCTGCGGGCACGACCACGTCGAAAGCCTTGAGAGACTCGTCACAATAGATGCTGTGGGGCTTGGGGAGCCCGAAGGGGCAGACCCCGCCGACCGGATGGCCCGTTTCCGCCTCGACCTCGTCGAAGCCGAGCATGCGCGCCTTGGTTCCAAACCGCGCCTTGTATTTCTTGTTGTCGAGGCGCGCATCGCCGCGCGTGACGATCAGGATGATTTCGTCGCCGACCCGGAGCGCGAGCGTCTTGGCTATCTGCGCCGGTTCGACGCCATGGCCTTCTGCCGCGAGCGCCACGGTGGCGGTGCTCTGCTCCAGCTCGATGACGTCGATGTCCGGTGCGTGCCGGGAAAAGAACTGTTTGACGGAAGCGAGGCTCATTTCGGCAATCTGTAGTTTGGATCAAATTTGCGTCGACGCGGCACAGGGCTAAAAACCGCCGTTCAGGCGCGGCACAATTCAGTCGTCGTTCGAAGCATCGAGATCTTCGGGACGCATCCCTTCCTGCTGAGACGGCAGGTAGCCGTTGCTGGCGAACCAGGTTTCGAGGATGGTGGAGATCGCCTGCTCGCGCGTCAGGGTGCCGGGGTGGTCCGCGATGTACGACTTGAGCGCGTCCTCGATCTTTTCCGCGTAGAGTTCGGTCATTTTCGCCTCCGCTCGTTGGCTTGCGATGGCCGGTCCGCGTTTGGCGCGGACCGTATGGGGGTAACGCGGATCAGGCCTGTTTGACGACGCGAATCAGCACCAAAAGGATCACGGCCCCGATCGTCGAGTGAATAATGGCAGAAAAGATGCCGGTGCCGATGCTGATCCCGATGGCCGGGAAGAGAAGGCCGGCGATGAAGGCGCCGACGATGCCGATCACGATATTCCCGAGCAGACCGAAGCCGCCTCCGCTGACGATCAAACCGGCAAGCCAGCCTGCAACCGCGCCGACGATCAGGAATACCAGAATGCTTTCAATGCCCATGAATCACCCTCTCGTTGTATCTGAGGAGAGGATAAACCATGTTTTCGAATGCGATAGAAGTCGCGCGTCGTATTTTTGAAGGCGGGGAATGCCTTCTTCGCCGCCGCCGCGACTTTCTCCCGTTCTGGCAGGGAGAAGTCGCTGCCGGTGCGGTTCAGACGATGCCGCCGCCGCCGCCGGCGACTGCAGGACGCTCGGCTGCCACCCTGGCGCGGTAGCCGCTTGCCCGGTAGGCGGAAACCGGCGCAATGGCCCCGCCATTCTCCAGACGGGCCATGGCGAGGATGGGCTCGACGTCGGTCCGGAAGGCAGTCTTCAGTGTTTCTGATGCCATCAGCGCATCGTTCTCCTCCTGATAGCCTGCAAGTGCGTTACGGTCGACGATCAGCGCCTGGGCATAGGCACGGCCGACCTCCATGGCGCTCGTCATCAGGCTTTCGATCGGATCCGTCACGTTATGGCTCTGGTCGAGCATATGGGCCGGATCGAAACCGTCCGCGGCGCGTGTCTCCGCATCGACGAGCTCGTTGAAAACGAGGAACAGGCGGTAGGGGTCGATCGATCCGGTGTCGAGATCGTCGTCGCCGTATTTCGAATCGTTGAAATGGAAGCCCCCGAGCTTCTTGAACTGGATCAGCCGGGCGACGATCATCTCGATGTTGACGTTCGGTGCGTGGTGCCCGAGGTCGACGAGGCAGAAGGCCTTGGGCCCGAGCTCCTGTGCGATCAGGTAGTTCGTGCCCCAATCCTGCACGACGGTCGAATAGAAGGCCGGTTCGAACATCTTGTGCTCGGTGAAGATGCGCCAATCATCCGGAAGCGCCGCGTAAACCGTCTTCATCGAGTCGAGATAGCGTTCGAATGCCCGGGTGAAATTGCTCTGGCCGGGGAAGTTGGAGCCGTCGCCGATCCAGACGGTCAGTGCCTTGGAGCCGAGCGCCTTGCCGATCTCGACGCATTCGAGATTATGCTCGATCGCCTGGCGTCGTGTCGCGGAATCGGTGTGGGAGAGGGAGCCGAACTTGTAGGAATGCGCCTGGCCGGGCGCGTCCGAGAAGGTGTTCGAGTTCATCGCGTCGAAGCTCAAGCCGAGCGCCGTGCCCTTCTCCTTCAAGGCCGCAAGATCGGAGACCTTGTCCCAGGGGATATGGAGCGACACGGCCGGCGTCGCCCGCGTCAATTGCTGGATGACGGCGCAGTCTTCAAGCTTGTCGAAGATATTGCGCGGCTCGCCGGGGCCCGGGAAGCGGGCAAAGCGCGTCCCGCCGGTGCCGACGCCCCAGGAGGGGACGGCAACGCCGTAGGCCGCGACCTTGGCCTTCACCGCATCGATATCGATGCCGCGGCGGGCGAGCCGCTCGCCCAGGCTTTCGTAGTCGCGCGTGAGACCGTCCCGGCGGCTTGCATTCTCTAAATCGAGGACGGATGTGCTGATCATCAGGGTCATCGGAGCCTCCCGGTCAGCGGGTGAAGGACTGGGCATTGCCCGCGTCGACATTGACGATATTGCCGGTGGATTTCGCCGACATGTCGGAAGCCAGGAAGTAGATCGCCTCGGCGATATCTTCCGGGAAGACGCTGAGCTTCAGCATCGAGCGTTCGCGGTAATGCGCCTCCAGCTCGTCGACGTCCATCTTGTAGGCAGCTGCGCGCTGCTCCTTCCATTCGCCGGTCCAGATCTTGGAGCCACGCAGAACCGCGTCGGGATTGACCACGTTCACGCGGATCTGCGCCGACGCTCCCTCGAGCGCCAGGCAGCGGGCAAGATGGATCTCGGCCGCCTTGGCCGTGCAATAGGCCGACGCCCCGGGCGAGGCCGCAAGCCCGTTCTTGGAGGCGACGAAAACGACATTGCCGCCGGCCTTCTGGTTGCGGAAGATGCGGAAAGCCTCGCGCGAGACCAGGAAGTAGCCGGTCGCGAGAATGTCCATGTTCTTGTTCCAGAGCGCCAGCGTCGTGTCCTCCACCGCCGCCGAAGTGGCGAGGCCGGCATTGGAAACGAGAATATCGAGGCCGCCGAAGGCGAGGAGCGCGTCGCCGAAGCCCGATTCGACGGCCGCCTCGCTCGTGACGTTCATGTTGACGGAGCGGACGAAGTCCTTGCCGTAGCGGGTGGAAAGCTCGGTCTGAGCCGCTTCGAGCGCCGTCTCGTCGATATCGGCAAGCACCACGCAGGCGCCCTCCTGCATCAGCCGGTTGGCCGTCGCCTTGCCGATGCCGCCGGCGCCTCCGGTGACGAGCGCGATGCGCCCGGCCAGGCTCTTCGGCTTCGGCATGCGCTGCAGCTTGGCTTCTTCGAGCAGCCAGTATTCGATATCGAAAGCTTCCTGCTCCGGCAGCCCGACATAGGTCGACACGCCGGACGCGCCGCGCATCACATTGATCGCATTGATGTAAAACTCGGCCGAGATGCGCGCCGTCGCCTTGTCCTTGGCGAAGGTGATCATGCCGACGCCGGGCACCAGATAGACGACCGCGTTCGGATCGCGCATGGCCGGACTGTCGGCGCGCTTGCATCGCTCGTAATAGGCTGCGTAGTCGGCGCGATAGGTGGCGATCGCCTCGGGCAGGCCCGCAAGGGTTTTTCCGACATCCGGCTGCGTCGGGTCGAAATCGACGACCAGCGGTCGGATCTTGGTGCGAAGAAAGTGGTCGGGGCAGCTCGTGCCGAGCGCCGCCAGCGGCTCGAGGCTGGTCGAGGTCACGAAGTCGAGCACCGCCTGACCGTCGTCGAAATGGCCGACCTTGCTTTCCCCCGCGCTGATGAGACCGCGGATCACCGGCATCAGCTTCTTGGCGATCGCGGCGCGATCGGCGGCGGCGAGCACCGGTTTGGACTGACCGCCGAAGGCGGGACCCGTGTTCTCGGTCTCGAACCAGGCGATGGCGCGGTTGATGATCTCGATCGTCGTCTCGTAGGCCTCCTTCGCCGTGTCGCCCCAGGTGAAGAGGCCGTGGCTTTCGAGCACGACGCCGCGCGCATCCGGGTTTTCCTGGCAGAACTTTTCAAGCCAGAGGCCGAGCTCGTAGCCGGGCCGTTTCCACGGCAGCCAGCCGATCTCGTCGCCGAAGATCCTGCTCGTCAGTTCCCTGCTGTTCTTCGAGGCGGCGATGGCGATGATCGCATCGGGATGCATGTGATCGACATGCGGCTTCGGAACATAGGCGTGCAGCGGCGTGTCGATCGAGGCGGCGCGGGGGTTGAGGTTGAAAGTGCAATGCGGCAGGTAGCCGACCATTTCGTCTTCGAATTCGACGCCGCGATAAATGCCCTTCAGCGCGCGGAGCTTGTCCATGTAGAGGGTGGAGAAGCCGTCCATCTTGATCGTGCCGACGTCGCCGCCGGAGCCCTTGACCCAGAGGACCTCGACCATTTCGCCGGTCAGCGGGTCTTTTTCCATGACCTTGGCGGAGGTATTGCCGCCGCCGTAATTGGTGATTCTCTTGTCCGATCCGAGGAGGTTCGAGCGGTAGAGGAGCTTTTCCGGCTCGGTCATTCCTGCCGCTTTGCCCTCGTCCCAAAGATTGGCAAGGCGCGCGCCCTGGTGCTTGTCGAGCATGTCGAACTCCTCCCGCTGATCTGGCTGCCGCAACTTGGAACCGCGGCCCTATGATTGGCACCAGATCACACGGTGATCACCCCGGTGTCAATCAAAAACGATCAAAAACTTTCATGATGCGCCGCACAATGAAAAAACATGATTGGTTGTGATTGACAATGCTCGGAAGGGATGGAAGCATGCGGAGCATCGGAGGAGCGCATGCACGAGAAAGAGAGACACAGGATCATCCTGTCGGCGGTGCAGGAAAAGCCGGTCGCAACCGTGCCTGAACTGGTCGATCTCACCGGCAGTTCGGAGGCGACGATCCGCCGCGACATCGCGGCACTGCATGTGCAAAAGCGGCTGCGCCGTGTCAGGGGCGGTGCCGAAGCGATCAACCCTCCGCAGTTCGTAGGCCTTGCCGGCCGCCCCTTCCGGGTGAACGAAGGCCTGCATGCGCGGGAGAAGCAGGCGATCGCCCGGGAAGCGGTGGCGCTCTGTCAGGACGGCGAACCGATCATCATCAATGGCGGCACCACGACCTTTCAGATGGTGCATTTCCTCGCCAATCGCCGGATGCAGGTCTTCACCAACTCCTTCCCGATCGCCGAGCACCTGCTCAAGCATTCCAAGAACACCGTCATGCTGTCGGGCGGGACGATCTATCGCGAGCAGAACATCATATTGAGCCCCTTCGAGAACGACGTGACGCGCAACTTCTATGCGCGGCGCATGTTCATGGGGGCGCAGGGGCTGGGGCCTCTCGGGCTGATGGAGGCCGATCCGCTGCTGATCCAGGCTGAGCAGAAGCTGATCGACCAGGCCGACGACCTCGTCGTGCTCGTCGATTCCTCGAAATTTCACAGGCGCTCGAGTCTCATTCTGTGCGGTCTCAAGCGCATCGCCACCGTCATTACCGATTCGGGTATCGAGGACAGACATGCCTCGATGCTTGAAAATGCCGGCGTCAGCCTGATCGTCGCCGCTCAGAGCGCCAAGGCCGACGCCGAAAAGGCTTCGACACCCGCATGAAGCATGGGGAGAGGAGCTGATGTCCCGAGCTTCCGGGTGAAGATCGGGAAATGATTGTTCGGGCAGGAAGACGCAGCCACTCCGGATGCGGGCCCATGGGAGGAGAGAAAAACGATGAAAGTCCTGAAATCATTGATGGTGACGGCCGCCGTCGCCGTGGCGCTGATGGCAAATGCCGCTCATGCGGAGAACAAGAAGATCGCCCTTGTCGTCAAGGCGTTGGGCATCGGCTTCTTCGAAGCGGCCAACAAGGGCGCTCAGGAAGCGGCCAAGGAACTCGGCGACGTCGAGATCATCTATACCGGCCCGACCTCGACGACGGCCGAAGGCCAGATCGAAGTGATCAACTCGCTGATCGCCCAGAAAGTCGATGCGATCGCGGTTTCTGCCAACGACACGGACGCGCTCGTCCCGGCGCTGAAGAAGGCGATGGACCGCGGCATCAAAGTCATCTCCTGGGATTCGGGTGTGGCCAAGGAAGGCCGCCTGATGCATCTCAACCCGTCCTCGAGCCCGCTGATCGGCAACATGATCATCAAGCTCGCCGCCGACAACCTGCCCGAGGGCGGCGACGTCGCAGTGCTCTCGGCCTCCGCAACGGCGACCAACCAGAATACGTGGATCGCCGAAATGAAGAAGGTCCAGGGCAACTACAAGGGCATCAATGTGGTCGCCACCGTCTATGGCGACGACCTGGCCGACAAGTCCTATCGCGAGACGCAAGGGCTCATCCAGTCCCACCCGAACCTGAAGGCCATCATAGCGCCGACCTCCGTCGGCATCGTTGCCGCGGCGCAGGCCGTGACCGACGCCGGCAAGATCGGCCAGATCAACGTCACCGGTCTGGGCCTTCCCTCCGAAATGGCCGGACACGTGAAGTCCGGCGCCTCGAAGTCCTTCGCCATCTGGAATCCGATCGACCTCGGCTATTCGGCAACGATGATCGCCTACGACCTCATCAACGGTGCCGAAGCCAAGCCCGGCGCGGAACTCAAGATGGGCCGCATGGGCACGGTCAAGCTCGACGAGAACAACGAAGGCGCCATGGCCGACCCGTTCGTCTATGATGCCTCGAACGTCGAGGAATTCGCGAAGATCTTCTGATCGTCACGAGGAGGCGGCGTCCGCCCCTCATCCGGCCTGCCGGCCACCTTCTCCCCGTTCTGACGGGGAGAAGCGACGTGCGGCAATCTTCTCCTATCCCTCTCCCCGCGAGCGGGGAGAGGGATAGGGATAGGGACAGGATGAGGGGCAGCCTCATGCGATCGAGGACCTGGCCGCCCTCCAATTGAAACGACTGAACTGGTGGATCCACTCTTGTTGCAGGACACAACCACATCGCGGATGAAGCCCGCCATTGCGCTTGAGGGCATATCGAAGTCCTTTCCGGGCGTGCGCGCTCTTTCCGATGTATCGCTCGCTCTCTATCCCGGTTCGGTGACGGCGCTGGTCGGCGAGAACGGCGCCGGCAAGTCGACGCTCGTCAAGATACTGACCGGCATCTATCAGCCCGATGCGGGCAGCATCCGGCTCGGCGACACGGAGACCACCTTTCCGACCGCCCTTGCGGCGTCCCGCGCCGGGGTCACGGCAATTCATCAGGAGACGGTGCTCTTCGACGAGCTCTCCGTCGCGGAAAACATCTTTCTCGGCCACGCGCCGCGCAACCGGTTCGGCCTCATCGACTGGAAGAAGCTCAACGCCGACGCTCAGGCCCTGTTGCGCCGCGCGGGCGCCGATTTCGACCCGACCATCCGCCTGCGCGATCTCGGCATCGCCAAGAAGCATCTGGTCGCGATCGCCCGGGCGCTCTCGGTCGATGCGCGCGTCGTCATCATGGACGAGCCGACGGCCGCACTGTCGCACAAGGAAATTCACGAGCTCTACGAACTGATCGAGCGGCTCAAGGCCGACGGCAAGGCCATCCTGTTCATCAGCCACAAATTCGATGAGATATTCCGCATCGCCGACCGCTACACCGTCTTTCGCGACGGAGCGATGATCGGCGAAGGGCTGATCGCCGACGTCAGCCAGGACGATCTCGTCCGCATGATGGTCGGCCGCGCCGTCGGCTCCGTCTATCCGAAAAAGGAGGTGACGATCGGTCAGCCGGTGCTTACCGTTTCCGGATATCGCCACCCGACCGAATTCGAGGACATCAACTTCGAACTCAGGCGCGGCGAGATCCTCGGTTTCTATGGCCTTGTCGGCGCCGGGCGTTCGGAATTCATGCAGTCGCTGATCGGCATCACCCGCCCGTCCGCCGGTGCCGTGAAACTCGACGGCGAGGTGCTGGTCATCCGCAGCCCGGCGGAGGCGATCCGCGCCGGCATCGTCTATGTACCGGAAGAGCGCGGACGGCAGGGAGCGATCATCGGCATGCCGATCTTCCAGAACGTCACGCTGCCCTCGCTTTCACAGACCTCGCGCTCGGGCTTCCTGCGGCTTGCCGAGGAATTCGCGCTGGCGCGCGAATACACCTCCCGCCTCGATCTGCGGGCCGCTGCGCTCGATCAGGACGTCGGCACGCTTTCCGGCGGCAACCAGCAGAAGGTGGTCATCGCCAAGTGGCTCGCCACCCGGCCGAAGGTCATCGTCCTCGACGAGCCGACCAAGGGCATCGATATCGGCTCCAAGGCCGCCGTTCATGCCTTCATGAGCGAGCTTGCGGCGCAAGGCTTGAGCGTCATCATGGTTTCCTCGGAAATTCCCGAGATCATGGGGATGTCGGACCGCGTCATCGTCATGCGCGAGGGGCGCGTCGTCGGAAGATACGAGCGATCGGAACTGACCGCCGAGAAGCTGGTGCGCGCCGCAGCAGGCATCGAAACGCAAGCCGATGGGAGGGCCGCATGATGGCCAGGCTTCTCAAGAACCGAGAAATCCTGCTCGTGGTCGCGATTGCGGTACTGCTTGCCCTGATCGCCTTGCGCTTTCCGGCTTTCGTGGCTCCTTCCAATCTTGCGCGCGTCTATGGCGACACCTCCATCCTCGTCATTCTGGCGCTGGGGCAGATGGCCGTCATTCTCACCCGCTGCATCGATTTGTCGATGGCGGCCAACCTGGCGCTCTGCGGCATGGTCGCGGCCATGTTGAACAACGCCTTTCCCGACCTGCCGATACCGCTCATCCTTGTTGCCGTCATGGTGCTGGGCGGCTTTCTCGGGGCGATCAACGGCGCGTTGGTCTGGAAGCTCGATATTCCCCCGATCGTCGTCACGCTCGGGACGCTGACGATCTATCGCGGCCTGATCTTCGTGCTGACGAACGGCAAGTGGATCAATGCCCATGAGATGAGCGACGCCTTCAAGGCGCTGCCGCGGCTGGATGTGGCCGGCATGCCGGTGCTTTCCTGGCTCTCGCTCGTGATGGTCGCGCTGATGTTCCTGGTCATGGGTCGCACGCCGCTCGGACGCGCCTTCTATGCCGTCGGCGGCAATCCGCACGCAGCCGTCTATACGGGCATCGATGTCGGACGCACGCGTTTCTTCGCCTATTGCCTCTCGGGCGCGCTTGCGGGCCTGTCGGGCTACCTCTGGGTATCGCGCTATGCGGTCGCCTATGTGGACATCGCGGCCGGCTTCGAGCTCGACATCATCGCAGCCTGCGTCATCGGCGGCATTTCGATTGCCGGCGGCATCGGCTCTGTGGCGGGCGCCGTCCTCGGAGCGCTCTTCCTCGGCGTGATCAAGAACGCCCTGCCGGTCATCAACATCTCGCCCTTCGCACAGCTGGCGATATCCGGAACGGTCATCATCATCGCGGTTGCCGTCAACGCCCGCGCCGAGCGGCGCAAGGGCAGGGTCATTCTCAAGAAAGCGGAGGCGGTCTGATGGCGGACGCGCAAATTTCTTCCCGCCACATTCCCGATCGCCTGCAAGGAGGCGGCGCTCGCCTTCTGAAGAGCTGGGAAGCGCTGCTCTTCGTGGTCGCCACCGTGATCTTCCTCGGCAATTCGCTGGCGTCGCCCTATTTCCTCGATCCGTGGAACCTCTCCGACGCCACGTTCAACTTCACCGAAAAGGCGATGATCGCCTTCGCCATGGCGCTGGTGATCATCTCCGGCGAGATCGACCTCTCGGTTGCTTCCATCATCGCCCTTGCCTCGACAGCCATGGGCTATGCGGTGCAACTCGGGTTCGGCACGCCCGCGCTCGTCGCGACCGGCCTTGGCGTCGGTCTCCTCTGCGGTCTCGTCAACGGGCTCCTGATCACAGGCCTGGGTCTGCCGTCGATCGTCGTGACGATCGGCACCATGAGCCTGTTTCGCGGCCTGTCCTTCATCGTGCTCGGCGACCAGGCCTTTACCGGCTATCCCGAGAGCTTCGCCTGGTTCGGCCAAGGTTATGTCTGGTGGGTCTTCTCCTTCGAGTTCACGCTCTTCGTCGTGCTCGCCGTCATTTACGCAGTCCTGCTGCACAGGACGAATTTCGGCCGTGCCGTCTATGCCATCGGCAACAACCAGACGGCGGCACTCTTTTCCGGCGTGCGAGTCGGGCGGGTCAAGTTCACGCTCTTCCTGCTGACCGGCCTTATGGCCGGGCTCGCCTCCGTCTGCCTCACCTCGCGCCTCGGCTCCACACGGCCCTCGATCGCGCTCGGCTGGGAGCTCGAGGTCGTGACCATGGTGGTGCTCGGCGGCGTCAACATTCTCGGCGGCTCCGGCACGATACCCGGGGTCGTGCTGGCGGCGCTGATCATGGGCATGGTCACTTTCGGCTTCGGCCTCCTGAACGTGCCCGGCATCGTCATGTCGATCTTCATCGGCCTGCTCCTGATTTCGGTGATCGCGCTGCCGATTCTCTGGCAGCGCGCCCGCCGCCGTTCCGTTCGTTGAGATGCAAGTCATGGAAAAATACGCCTTCCGCATGCGACTCCATCCCGGCGAGGCCGCCGAATACCAGGCGCGTCACGACGCGATCTGGCCGGAGTTGGTCACGCTCCTGAAGGACGCCGGTGTCTCCGATTATTCGATCCACCTCGATGAGGAGAACGGGCTGCTCTTCGGCGTCCTCTGGCGTTCGGACGATCACAGGATGGCCGATCTGCCGTCGCACCCGGTGATGCGTAAATGGTGGGCCCATATGGCCGATATCATGGAGACCCGCGCTGACAACGAGCCGGTCGCCGTGCCGCTCAAAACCGTCTTCCACCTCAAATGATGATGAAAACCGTCGCCGTCGTCGATATCGGCAAGACAAACGCCAAGGTCGCACTCGTCGATCTCGAGCGCTTCGAGGAAATCGCCGTGCGCAAAGCCGGCAATGCTGTCAGCGCTAACGGGCTTTACCCGCATTTCGACACCGAGCGCCTCTGGCGTTTCATTCTCGACAGTCTGGCCGCGCTTCACGGCGAGCACCCGGTGGATGCGATTTCGGTGACCACGCATGGCGCGACCGCCGTGCTGCTCGATGAAGCGGGCGAGCTCGCCTTGCCGGTTCTGGACTATGAATTCGCCGGTCCGGATGCGCTCGCGGAGGAATACGAGGAGGCGCGCCCTCTCTTCACGGAGACCGGTTCGGCGCGCCTGCCGACGGGGCTCAATGTCGGCGCTCAGCTCTTCTGGCAGCAGCGCATGTTTCCGGAGCATTTCGCCCGCGTCGCGACGATCCTCACCTATGCGCAATATTGGTCCTACCGGCTGACGGGGGTCAGGACGAGCGAGTTGACCTCGCTCGGCTGCCACACCGATCTCTGGAATCCGAAGGCGGCAACCTTCTCGTCGATGGTCGATGAGCAGGGTTGGCGCTCTCTCTTCGCGCCGGTGCGAAGGGCGGGCGACGTGCTTGGTCCCCTGCTTCGGCAGGTTGCCGATGAGACGGGCCTGCCGCCGGAAACGCCGGTCCACTGCGGCATTCACGATTCGAACGCCTCGCTGCTGCCGCATCTCATTACGCGCCAGGCGCCGTTCTCCGTAGTCTCGACCGGTACCTGGGTGGTGATGCTCGCCGTCGGCGCCGTTCCCGTGAAACTCGACGAGCGGCGCGACACGCTCATCAACGTCAACGCACTCGGCGATCCGGTGCCTTCGGCCCGCTTCATGGGCGGGCGCGCCTATTCCCTGCTGATCGGCGACGATCCGCCGCCGGCCTCGCCCGAGGCCGAAGCCAGTGTCCTGGAACAAGGGCATATGCTGCTGCCGTCGCTGCCGGGTGGTTCGGGGCCGTTTCCGGCTGCGCGCTCATGCTGGACGACGGACGAAGGCAAGCTCGCTCCCGCCGAACGGCTCGCCGTCGTCTCCTTTCATCTTGCGCTGATGACGGCGACCTGCCTCGATCTGATCGGGGCAAGGGGCGAGATCCTGGTCGAGGGGCCGTTTGCCTTGAATGACGCCTATCTGAGGATGCTTGCCGCCGCCACCGGCCGGCCGGTGCTTGCCAACAGGCTGAACAGTACGGGAACGAGCCTCGGCGCCGCCTGCCTCGTTGCGGGCGCCCGCGTCAGGACGGGGACCGAGCCGATACCGGCCGCAAAGCCGGACCCCTGTGCGGCTTATGCCGAGACATGGCGCCGGCGCACTGCTGCGCATGTCCGGAGTGATCCGTAAAGGAATCTCAGAAGACGGACGTTCTGCTCGCTGCGCGGCCATGCTCAAGGTTGACAACGATCGATATCGCCGCCATTGCGAGCGTTGCGGTGATGATGGCGCCTATTCCAAGAACAATCATTGTTCACGTCCCGTGGCGCACCGTCATGATGCCGCCCTTTGCCTGAAGATGCTACTCAACGCGTAGTTCGCGCCATCATACCTGCATGTTCTGAATCGCAGCCGACACCAGGAACATGCAGCACTTCAAATGCTATAGCGACCTCTGCCCATCCGATGGGAGACGCATGACGCTGTATGTTTCGATACTCAACGGCAAGCAGATCCGCAATTCTAAACTCTCATCATTGAAAACCTGTGGCTGCGTTCAAAGAAAACGTTGCATCGCTAGCGGACGGCAAAGCTCCGGTTGAATTTTAGCGATTCCGGTTAGGAGGCATGAGGCATTAACTTTCAAGCAAGGAATTAACCATAAACATGGTCCAACACGTCGGAATAGGAAGTCTCTACTTCTCCTCAAGGCATGATGCCGCACCGCCGTACCGGTTTCGGTCCGGTATCCACTTTCATTGAAATCACTGTGGGACGGACGATGGCGGGCGCTTCCGGGCGCGCTGCTCTATCGGGTGGGCGTGACCGGCCGCCGGCGGCGACACTCCCCAGCAGATTTCGAATGCGGGACGCATCAGCAGCCGGGGACCAGGGTGAAACAGGAAGCGTCAGAACAGGCGAGAAAGGGCCAGGCGGGCAGCCTGCTGGAACGCCTCCGCTTTGCCGGTCTCGACGAGGATGCCTCCGCGCTGCTGCGCGATCACCGCCAGGCTCTTTCGCCACGCATCGAGCTTGCGCTTCGTGATTTTTCGCACCGTCTGCAGAGCAATCCCAATGCGGCGCGCCGCTTCGACAGCGATCGCCAGATCGATCGGCTTCACGACCTGCAGTCGTCACACTGGAACGTGCTCACGGATGCGCGTTTCGACGGACTTTATGCGGAGCGCGTAAAGGTCCTCGCCGATACCGAAAGCCGCATGGGTCTCGACCCGCGCTGGCAGATCGCAAGTCATGCGATCGTGCTCGAGCACCTTATTCTCGGTGCGATCGAGGATGCCTGGCCGAAATCGATCCTCTCCCTCGGCAAGGCACGCAGGCAAGAACTCCGCGATCTCGTCGCCGCTCTCGTGCGCACTGCCTTCGTCGATACGGAGATTGCAGTCTCGCTGCGTTTCAACGCGCTGCGCCAGCAGCACCAGCGGCAGCTTTCGGAGCAGCGTCGGGACGACGAAAGCGAGTTGAAGACACTCTTCTCGGATTTTCTTCGGGCTCTCGGGGAGGGCGACCTGACTGCGCGTCTTCCGGAAGATGCGCCGGATACCTACCAGCCGATCGTGGCAGGCCTCAACACGGCATTGGACCAGATCAGGGATGCGCTGCTTGCGGCCGATAAACGCGCCACGGCGGCCGAGGCCATCGTCTCGGAGCTGCGCGGCAGTGCCGCCGAATTCTCGGGCAATGCCGGCGCAGAAGCGAAAGCCATCGACCAGCATCTCGTGAGCCTCGACACCGTAACCGAGCGGATTCGCACCGGATCGATCCGGATCGCCGAGACCGAGACCAAGGCAGGCGAGACGCGGATCGCCGTGGAACGCAGCGGCGAGATCGCCGGTCAGGCGATCTCTGCCATGGCGGACATCGAGGCTTCCGCCGAGAAGATCGGTCAGATCATCGGCGTGATCGACGAGATCGCCTTCCAGACCAACCTCCTGGCCCTCAACGCAGGTATCGAGGCCGCACGGGCGGGCGAAAGCGGCCGCGGTTTCGCGGTCGTCGCACAGGAGGTGCGTGCGCTCGCGCAACGCTCCGGCGAAGCGGCGCGCGAGATCAAGCAGCTCGTGACCGGAACCAAGGGCCAGGTCGTGGCCGGCGTCGAGATCGTCGGCCGGACACAGCACGCGATCAGCAGCATCGCCGAACAGGTAATCTCCATAAACGAGGCCGTCACCGGCATTGCCCGCGAGGCGGAATGTCAGGTGAGCGATCTTGCCTCCGCAACCTCGGAGATCGGCGGGATCGCGCGGGCGATGAACCGAAGCGCCGCACTCGGGGGCGCGGCACTCGCGTCGGCCGACGATCTTCACGGTGTCATCGTGGAGCTGGGCGAGACCGTCCGTCGCTTTCATCTCGACCGTCAGGCGAGATCGGCCGCGAGCTTCGCCCCGCGGATGAGCATAGAAGCGCCGGAAGACGAGACCACGAGCCCGTTCGTCGAAGTCACTTCCGAACGTCATCTGGCCGGATGGCGGCGTTAGCAGGGCATGTCAAGCGAGGGAAAAATGGCCAGCAGAAACTCCGCACGAAACACGCTGAAGCTCGCTCCGGTATTGGACCTGAACGAGGCAACGGTGCTGCATGAAAGGCTCCTGGCACTGAAAGGCGGCGCCGTGGCGATCGACGCGTCCGCCGTCGAGCGCGTCGGGGCGCTTTGTGTCCAGGTGCTCATGGCCGCCGCGAGAAGCTGGGAAGCGGATCGCCTGTCTTTCACCTTTGCCGAGGTGTCCGACGCTTTCATCAAGACGACACAGCTCATCGGGGCGGACATCGGTCCCCTGATGGCAAAGGAGATTTGAGCAATGAAGAAGAGAGTCCTGACTGTCGACGATTCCCGGACGATCCGGAACATGCTTCTCGTCACCCTCAACAATGCCGGATTCGAAACGATCCAGGCGGAGGATGGCGTCGAGGGCCTCGAGAAGCTCGACACGGCCAACCCCGACGTCATCGTAACGGACATCAACATGCCGCGCCTCGACGGCTTCGGCTTCATCGAGGGTGTGCGCAAGAACGATCGCTACCGTGCGGTGCCGATCCTCGTGCTGACCACCGAGAGCGATGCGGACAAGAAGAACCGTGCGCGGCAGGCGGGCGCCACCGGCTGGATCGTCAAACCGTTCGACCCGACCAAGCTGATCGATGCCATCGAGCGCGTAACGGCCTGAATTCCGGGGACAGCCATCCAATGGACATGAACGAAATCAAAGAGATTTTCTTCCAGGAATGCGAGGAGCAACTCGCGGAACTGGAATCGGGTCTCCTCAAGCTCAATGACGGCGATCGCGATCCGGAAACGGTGAATGCCGTTTTCCGTGCGGTCCATTCCATCAAGGGTGGCGCCGGCGCCTTCGGGCTCGACGATCTCGTCTCCTTCGCGCATGTGTTCGAGACGACGCTCGATTGCGTTCGATCCAACAGGCTGGAACCCAATCAGGACGTTCTGAAAGTCATGCTGAGATCGGCGGACGTGCTTGCCGATCTCACCAACGCCGCCCGTGACGGCGGCGGCGTCGACGAGGCGCGCAGCCGGCAACTGATCAAGGAACTCGAAGCGCTCGCCAACGGCGAATTGCCGCAAGCCGCCGCCGAATCCGCGCCGAAGACGGCGCCGGCCGCCATTGCCCCGGCTGCTCCGGCCGTCAACGAGGAAGGCTTCCAGCCGGTTGCCTTCTCCTTCGACGATTTCGAGACAGGCGACGAGCCGACGATCGAACCGTCCACCTATGAGATCGTCTTCAAGCCCAAGTCGGATCTTTATTCCAAGGGCAACGACGCCACGCTGCTCCTGCGCGATCTCTCCCGCCTCGGCGAAATGAGCATCCATTGCGACATGGACACTCTGCCGCCGCTGGACCGGATGAATCCGGAGGAGGCCTATTTCTCCTGGAAGGTTTCGCTGAAGACCGACCAGGGCGAAGAGGCGATCCGCTCCGTGTTCGAATTCGCAGAGTGGGATTGCGACCTCGACGTCGCGCTCGCCGGCGGTACGGTCGGGATGGACGAGGACCTGCCGATGCAGCCCGTCCCCTTCGACCTTTCGATCCTCGAGGAGGAAGCCCAGGCGCCTGCCGGGCAAGAGGACCGGGCCGCCACCAGCGAGGGCGACCCCCGGAATGCGGCCGTCGCGGCGGCGCAGACGGCGAGCAACGTCCTGCAAATGGCGCAGTCCACGGCGCGCGTCTCCCCGGAGAATGCGCGCACTTCCCAATCGGCATCGGCGGCACAGGCTGCCGCCCAGCAGGCCGCTTCCGCCGCAACCCCGACCATTCGCGTCGATCTCGATCGGGTCGACCGCCTGATCAATCTCGTCGGCGAACTCGTCATCAACCAGGCGATGCTGTCGCAGAGCGTGATCGAAAACGACACCAACGGCACGTCGTCGATCAATATGGGCCTGGAGGAACTGCAGCAGCTTACGCGCGAAATCCAGGACAGCGTCATGGCGATCCGCGCGCAGCCGGTCAAGCCGGTCTTCCAGCGCATGTCCCGCATCGTTCGCGAAATCGCCGACATGACCGGCAAGTCCGTCCGTCTCATCACCGAGGGTGAAAATACGGAAGTCGACAAGACGGTCATCGACAAGCTCGCCGAGCCGCTCACGCACATGATCCGCAACGCGGTCGATCACGGTCTCGAGACGCCGGAAAAACGGGTTGCCGCGGGCAAGAACCCGGAAGGAACGGTGCGGCTCACGGCCAAGCACCGTTCCGGCCGCATCGTCATCGAGCTTGCAGACGACGGCGCCGGCATCAATCGCGAGAAGGTGCGCCAGAAGGCGATCGACAACGATCTCATTGCCGCGGACGCAAACCTTTCGGACGAGGAGGTCGACAACCTGATCTTCCACGCGGGTTTCTCCACGGCCGACAAGATCTCCGACATTTCCGGCCGCGGTGTCGGCATGGATGTCGTCAAGCGCTCCATCCAGGCACTCGGCGGACGCATCAACATCTCTTCGAAGCCGGGCCAGGGCTCGATCTTCACCATGAGCCTGCCGCTGACGCTCGCCGTCCTCGACGGCATGGTGGTGACTGTCGCCAACCAGACGCTCGTCGTGCCGCTGACGGCAATCGTCGAGACGCTGCAGCCGGAGGCCTCCGCGATCCACAGCTTCGGTTCCAGCCAGCGGCTGATCTCGATCCGCGACTCCTTCTGCCCGCTGGTGGACGTGGGCCGCATCCTGAACTTTCGCGGGGCCCAGGCCAACCCGGTCGAAGGTGTGGCGCTTCTCGTCGAATCCGAAGGCGGCGGCCAGCGCGCCCTGATGGTCGATGCCATCCAGGGCCAGCGCCAGGTGGTTATCAAGAGCCTCGAAGCCAACTACACGCATGTGCCCGGCATCGCCGCGGCGACCATTCTCGGCGACGGGCGCGTGGCACTCATCCTCGATGTCGACGCCATCGTTGCTGCGTCGCGCGGGCAATCCCTGAAACCCGAAATGTCTCTTGCTGCCGCCGGATAATCCCCATGACCAATGCCGCAAAACATCTGACCAGTGCGGGACGGGAGCTGATCGCCTTTCGCGTCGGCGACCAGGAATTCTGCGTCAACATCATGTCGGTGCGCGAAATTCGCGGATGGACGCCGGCGACCCCCATGCCGCATGCGCCCCCCTGCGTGCTCGGCGTCATCAATCTGCGCGGCGCCGTGCTGCCGATCGTCGATTTCTCCGCCCGGCTAGGCATGAAGGCGGCCGAGCCGACGGTTCGGCACGTGATCATCGTCGCGCAGGTCAAGAGCAGGGTGGTCGGCCTGCTGGTCGACGCCGTTTCCGACATTCTCACCGTCTCCGACCGCGATATTCAGCCGACACCGGACATCGCGTCCGATTTCGAGCGGAGTTTCGCACGCGGCGTGTTGGCGATAGAGGGGCGCATGATCTGCCTCGTAGAGCTCGACTCGGTCTTCCCGAGCGAGGAAAGGGAGGCGGCATGAGCGTGCGGGCCAACATCGATCAGAGTCCGTATCCGGACGAATGTCTCGCGAGCGGAGAATATCCGCTGACCCGCCGCGATCTTACCGAGATCGCCGCCATGATCTACGCGGATGCCGGCATCTATCTCAACGAATCGAAGGCATCGCTCGTCTATTCGCGGCTTTCGAAGCATATTCGCAATCTCGGACTGAAGGGGTTCCGCGAGTACTGCCAGCTCGTCGCTTCGCCTGCCGGCGCGGCGGCACGCCGCGACATGCTTTCGCATCTCACGACGAATTTCACCCGCTTTTTCCGCGAAAACCATCATTTCGAGCACCTGAAAACAGACGTTTTGCCGGGTCTCATCGCCCGCGCGAAGAACGGCGGCCGCGTTCGCATCTGGTCTGCGGCGTGTTCGGATGGCCAGGAGCCCTATTCGATGGCGCTGACGGTGTTGTCGCTGCTGCCCAATGCCGCGGACTACGACTTTCGCATCCTCGCGACCGATATCGATCCGAAGATCCTGGCGCTGGCGCGGGCCGGCGCCTACGACGCGACGGCGATCGAGACGGTGAACCCTGCCATGCGCAAGCAATGGTTCAGCGAGGTTGAAATCGGCGGTCGCCGCAAATGGCAGGTCGACGATCGCGTCAAGCGGCTGATCACCTTCAACGAACTCAACCTGATGGCGCAGTGGCCGATCAAGGGGCCGTTCGACGTGATCTTCTGCCGCAATGTCGTGATCTATTTCGACGAGCCGACGCAGATGAAGATCTGGTCGCGCTTCGCCGGCGTGCTGGACAATGGCGGGCACCTCTATATCGGCCACTCGGAACGCGTGTCGGGGGATGCAAAGGCGCTCTTCGACAATATCGGCATCACGACCTATCGCCACACCGGCAAGTTCCACGGAGGTCGGGCATGAGCACTCCCGCACGTGTTCTCGTCGTCGACGACTCGGCCACCATGCGCGGCCTCATCTCCGCCGTGCTCAATGCCGATCCGGACATTACGGTCGTCGGTCAGGCTGCCGACGCGCTCGAGGCGCGCCAGGCGATCAAGCAGCTCGACCCCGATGTCGTGACCCTCGACATCGAGATGCCGAATATGAACGGCCTCGAATTCCTCGACAAGATCATGCGGCTGAGGCCCATGCCGGTGATCATGGTCTCGACGCTGACGCATAGGGGCGCGGAAGCGACGATCGCCGCGCTCGAGATCGGCGCCTTCGACTGCGTCGGCAAGCCGCAGCAAGGGGATCCGCATCCGTTCCGCGATCTCGCCGACAAGGTCAAGGCGGCCGCGCGTTCGCAGCGCAAGTCCATGATCACCAGCAACAGGGCGGCTGCGCCGGCGGTGACAGCCGTTTCCGACTACAGGGCAGGGCGCAAGATCGTCGCGATGGGAGCTTCGACCGGCGGGGTCGAGGCTCTGATCACGGTCCTGCAGAAGTTCCCGGCGAATTGCCCGCCGACGGTGATCACGCAGCACATGCCGCACACCTTCACGAAGAGCTTTGCCGAACGGCTGAACCGGCTTTGCGCCCCGACGGTCCAGGAGGCGACGGATGGCGCGCGGCTCGAGGTCGGAAAGGTCTACCTGGCGCCCGGCGGCGAACGGCATCTTGAGGTGCATAATGCCGCCGCGCCCTGCTGCCGACTGGTGGATCAGCCGGCGGTCAACGGACATCGACCCTCGGTCGACGTGCTGTTCGGTTCCGTCGCCGAACTGGCGGGACGCAACGCCATCGGGGTGATTCTTACCGGAATGGGCCGCGATGGCGCCGCCGGTCTTCTGAAATTGCGGCATGCCGGGGCACGCACCTTCGGTCAGAACGAAAAGACCTGTGTCGTCTACGGCATGCCGCGCGTCGCCTATGAATTGGGCGCGGTCGAAACGCAGCTCCCTCTCGGATCAATCGGGGAGGAGATTTTGAAGACGGCGGCAGCCCGAAAAGAAGGAATCGAATAATGTCTCTCGCCGAAAAGATAAAAGTTCTGATCGTCGACGATCAGGTCACGAGTCGTCTGCTCTTGGGCGACGCACTGCAGCAGCTCGGCTTCAAGCAGATCACCGCAGCCGGTGACGGGGAACAGGGCATGAAGATCATGGCTCAGAATCCCCATCATCTGGTCATCTCCGATTTCAACATGCCGAAAATGGATGGGCTCGGCCTGCTCCAGGCGGTGCGTGCGAACCCGGCCACGAAGAAGGCGGCCTTCATCATCCTCACGGCACAGGGCGACCGCGCGCTGGTGCAGAAGGCGGCTGCGCTCGGCGCCAACAACGTGCTGGCCAAGCCGTTCACGATCGAAAAGATGAAAGCCGCGATCGAGGCCGTGTTCGGGGCGCTGAAATGAACACCGAGGCTGCCGGCAGGCGCGTTCATGTCATTCAGGGCGAGTTCAAGGTCGTCAACGATCCGGATATCGTGCTTTCGACCATTCTCGGCTCCTGCGTGGCCGCCTGCATGCGCGATCCGGTGGCCGGCGTCGGCGGCATGAATCACTTCCTGCTGCCGGGATCGGCGACCTCGCCGAGTTCCGGCGCGGACGCCACGCGCTACGGCGTGCACCTGATGGAGCTTCTCATCAACGGCCTCCTGAAGCAGGGCGCGCGCCGCGACCGGCTGGAGGCGAAGATCTTCGGCGGAGCCAGGACGATTGCGCGTTTCTCGAACGTCGGCGAGCAGAATGCCGCCTTCGCGCGCCAGTTCCTGATGGACGAGGGTATCCGCATCGTCGGCGAAAGCACCGGCGGCGACCACGGGCGTAAGCTCGAATACTGGCCGTCGTCAGGGCGCGCGCGGCAATATGCGCTGACCGGCGTGGAGGCACAGCGGGCGCTTCAGATGGACCAGCGGCCCGCCGTGCCGAAGCCGGCCGAAAGCTCCATCGAATTCTTCTGATCATACCGGCCGAGGCCACGTGAGGAAACAATGCAGAAAGACCACAACCAGCCTCACGCGGAAGAATCTCTGCCGGACGTGCTGATGCGCGTCGTCACGGAACTCCACGATGTCGCTTATCTGATCGAGCGTATAGAGCCTCAACTCATGAGCGATGACGGCGCCGGCGCGGACAGGATCATGGTGCTGCAGGGCATCGACCTTGCGGTGCAGAAGACGCGCGGGCTCGCCGAGTTCATCGATACCATCACCGCCTCCATTCCCGACACCTGCCTGGTCGACGTCACCACCGCAGTCAGCCTCGTCAAGCTTGCCGACATGAAGAAGGCGCTCGGCAGCGGCATTCTCCGGCATGGGCATTCGCAGCCGCTGACCAAGGCGGCCGGCGATTTCGAGGCCTTCTGAGGGGCGTCGTCGCAGAGGAGTGCCCCTTCCTTCGGGTCGCACCCGGTTTAACCCGAGGGCTAACCCTCTCCCGACTGGCGGACGAGGGCCGCCGCGCGATCGGGACGGTGCGTTGCGCGACAGTTCGCCGATACCTGACCTTTCGCCAAGTTCGCGCAAGTTTCGTGTCCTAGCTTCGCTTCCGGGGCTGGTAGATTCGCGGCTAATGCAGAACGGCTGAGCGCAAGCCGTTTTCCAGCAAACCCGAATGTTGGATCTGCGCAGGGTACCGACCGGATAAATTGGAGCGGGTGCCTTGCGATACTGGGTGCGGAAACAGAATGAATCTGTTCGATCAATTCTCGATGTTCACGAAAAATCTGAGCGATCTCGGACAAGGAAAGCTCATCGCGCTTGCCGTGGCCGGCGTCGTGGCGATCGGCTTCATCCTCGGTGCCGGTATCTATGTGAACCGGCCGTCCTTCGAGACGCTCTATGTCGGCCTCGAACGCAGCGACGTCACCCAGATCAGCATTGCGCTTGCAGAGGCCAACGTCGATTTCGAAGTCGGCACCGACGGCGGCAGCATCCAGGTGCCCGTGGGCATGACCGGCAAGGCCCGTCTGCTGCTTGCCGAGCGCGGCCTGCCGAGCAGCGCCAATGCCGGTTACGAGCTCTTCGACAATGTCGGTTCGCTCGGGCTCACGTCCTTCATGCAGGAAGTGACCCGCGTTCGGGCGCTCGAGGGCGAAATCGCCCGCACGATCCAGCAGATCTCCGGCATCGCCGCCGCACGCGTCCACATCGTCATGCCGGAGCGCGGCAGCTTCCGCAAGGCCGAGCAGACGCCGACGGCCTCGGTCATGATACGGGCAAGCGCCACGGTCGGCCGCGGCGCCGCGTCCTCCATCCGGCATCTGGTCGCGTCGTCCGTGCCGGGCCTCGATGTCGACGACGTCACCGTCCTCGATTCGACCGGCCAACTGCTCGCATCCGGCGACGACCCGTCGAACAGCGCGCTCAATCAGTCACTCGGCGTCGTCCAGAACGTTCAGTCCGATCTCGAAAAGAAGATCGACAATGCGCTGGCGCCATTCCTCGGGATGGACAATTTCCGCACCAGCGTCACCGCCAGGCTCAACACCGATGCGCAGCAGATTCAGGAGACGGTCTTCGATCCGGAATCGCGCGTCGAGCGCTCGACGCGCGTGATCAAGGAAGAGCAGAAGTCCAGCCAGCAGCAGCCGGACAATGCCGCGACGGTCCAGCAGAACGTCCCCCAGGCCGCCCCGCGCGGCGGAGCCGGTCAGCAGTCGAGCGACGAGGCGGAGAAGAAGGAAGAGCAGACGAATTACGAGATCAACAGCAAGACGATCGCCACCGTCAAGAACAGCTATTCGATCGAGCGGCTGTCGATCGCGGTCGTCGTCAATCGCGGGCGCCTCGCGGCCATGGCTGGCGAACCCGCGGATCAGGCGAAGATCGATGCCTATCTGCAGGAGATGCAGAAGATCGTTTCCTCTGCCGCCGGGATAGATCCGGGCCGCGGCGACGTCGTGACGTTGAACGCCATGGATTTCGTGGAGACACAGCTCCTCGACCAGGCGGTGCCGGGTCCGGGGATCATGGAAATGCTGACGCGCAACCTCGGCGGCATCATCAACGCGCTCGCCTTCGTCGCAGTCGCTTTCCTGGTCGTGTGGTTCGGGATGCGGCCGCTTGCGCGCCAGCTGGGCTTCGGCGGCCAGGCGGGCAAGCTTGAAGGCGAAGCCGCCGGGCTCGAACTGCCGGACTTCTCGCCCGCCGGCGCCGGCGCAGGGGGTGCCCTCATGGAGGGGTTCGGCTCCGATTTCGGCTTCGACGGCGGCGACGATCTGCTCAATCTCGGCGACGAGGCGGGCTTCAACCGCCGCGTCAAGGAAGGGCCGGAGCGGCGTCTCGCCCGGATGGTCGAGATCAGCGAAGAGCGGGCGGCGAAGATCCTGCGAAAATGGGCGGTCGATCGGGCGGCGTGAAAAATGCCGGCGGAAACCTGAACTGGAACGAAGTCCCGCCCAACAGGCGGGACTTTGCCTATTGCGCGCGCCTCAATCCGGCCCGCGCCGGCGCAAGGGCCTTCCGAGAGTATTGGCGAGTCTAGCTCCGGCTGGCGACGACACGGGGGAGTCCGGCCAAAGAATCCGCCCCTCGTCATGGACTCCGTCAGATGGCCGTCGGCAAATTTAAACCAATTTTTAATTAATTTAGATTCGCACGCCGCTCTCCGTGCTGCGGCTCGCGCAGCCAGTTACTCCGCGTTGTTTGCGGGATCCGGAGGAGTATTGAAATATATATTCGAAAAGGCGGAATATAATTTCAAGCACAGACTTTCCGCATTCCCGGCGTTGCTGTCATTGGGCCCGCCAGGATTTGATGCATTTCGGCAACATTCCCCGGCTTAAAGTAAGTCTTGGATGAACAGTTGAGGCGTCCCGAAAGCTACCGACCTGCAACGACAGGGCGAGCTCCCGTCCTATGTCACGGATTTTCAACCGCGCAGCCACAAACAACGATCGCAGGATAGCGTTTATTATCAACATCTTGATTAGAGAAGCGGTCGGAGTGGAAGCGTGACCGGCCGCCCACCGGCTCACGCATACGTGAATGGCTCAAGGCAAGGTTGGCAAGTAATCGCGCAACAGGACGCCCTGTCTTTTTGGGGGCAGCGATGTACAGTTTAGCAATTGATTCGCGTCCTGATGCTCGCTTGGTGGCAAGAATACCGGCGAAGCCGGCTGTCGGGGACGACAGGGCAAGCGTGACATTCCAGGGCGTCGAATCCGGCACGGGGGCTGAGTGTTATGGAAATGTCGCGGTCGGACGCAGTCTGGTCTTCGGAGACCGCTGCTCCGCGGGTTTGTGGACGCAAAATATCAAGGGAGCAACTGATCCGAAGGCTTGGGGAAGTGGCCTCGGGCACCGGACTCGGCAACGGATTGGCGGCGCTGACGGAATATGTCGGCGCAACCCATTACCTTCTCGCCCGGCAGGATGTTTCGCAGGACGGCGGACTTGATTTTGTCGTCTGTTCCGACTGGCCGTTCGACATCGTTCGGCGTCTTTCGGGCATTATCGCCGGGCTCCATGCGAAGAGCACCGAACTGGAAAAGTGCCTCGCCCAACTGCAGCCGGCCTTCCATACGATGCCCGACGATATCGGTTTGCCGCGCGGGGTCAGCCGGAGCTATTGCGCCGTGACCTTCAGCGTAGGGCGCACGCGGTTCTCCTTGATGCTGCTCTTCCCCGAGGACGTGATCCTCTCCCAGGAGGCGCTGCGCGACATCGCGGTGCTTGCCGGCTATGTCGCCAGTCACAAGATCAAGGCCGATGTGCGCCACGACCGGGAATGCGAACTGACCGAGCGCGAGCTCGAATGTCTGTTCTGGATTGCCGAAGGCAAGACGAGCGATGAGATCGCCGTCATACTCGGGATCTCCCGCAACACGATCAACAACTACATCACCAGTGTAATGCGCAAGACGGCGACGCGAACGCGGTCGGAAGCGATCGCCCACGCCGTGCGCAACAATCTGGTTTAGGAGCGGTGACGATGGCTTATCTCGTGACGCAGGATCGCGACGACGCCGGCCGGTCGGGTCGCAACGTCCGCGCGGCGCGGGCGGCGACGCTGGTGACGCGCTTGCAGGCCATGCAACGGCAGATCAACGCCAAGAATTTCGCCGTTCTGCGAACGAATGGCAGGGGCGTCCCCGGAACGCGTAAGCTCACCTGCGTCCTCCACAACTGGGGAGCCGCTTGCGAGGAAAACGCGCGTGATCTGATTATTCTCTACGGCGACGAGTTGCTCCAGCATCTCGATCTTTCCCTGCTGCCGGTGCTCTGGAACGGTCAGGGCGAGCATCAGACCGCCGAAGCCTCGGATTTCGCCCCCTTCACGCGCCGGCTGAGAGAGCGCAAGCTTTCCTATTCGGGCATCGCCTTTCCGATAAGGCTCGGCGCGCAGGGCAACGGCTACGTGATTTTCGCCGGCAGCTACCTCGATGTTTCGGGCGAACAGATCGTCGAGCTGCACGGCCGCAGCGCGCAGATCATGACAGACCTCCTGGCCGCCGACGAGAAGCGCCTGTTCAAGACCGAAGCTTTGAGCGATCGCGAGATCGCCTGCCTGCAAATGGCCGGCGACGGACATATCAGCGAGGAGATCGCCGACAAGATGGGCCTCTCGATACATACGGTGAATGCCTATCTCGGGGCCGCGACGACGAAGCTCGACTCCGTCAACCGGATCCAGGCGATAGCCAAGGCGATCCGCCTTGGCTATATCAGCTAGCCATCGCTAAGGCCTGTCGAGATCCGGAATTCCCGCGGCGGCCTGTTCGATTTCCTCAACTCGCCAGCGGCAGCGGATAGGTTTTGACGAACTTCGCCTCTGCCAGGCTCTTGGCGAGAAAGGCCGTGTTCTCGTCCGGATTGCCGGAGGACTGTTGAAAGTTGATGTGGCTGATCTCGATGCCGGCCGTATCGCCCGCGAGCACGAGTCGCGCATAGACCGTCACGCCGCGGGGCTTCAGTTCGAGGTCGAGGATAACCTCCGGGCGACTGTCCCAGTCGAGATTATAGTTGCCGCCGAGGCCGAAGTTCACGGTACCGGGCAGGAAATAGAGCTCTGCCGCCGATTCCACCAAATCGGCGATGCTCGCATAGGACTCGAAGCGCAGGAGCGCGATGAAATCCGCAGCATCGATGAGGCGCAATTCGGTCGCAACCGGACGGATCGCCTCCGCAACTATCTGTTCTCGTTCTTCGGAGAATTGGCACTTTTTCAAGATCATGTCACCCGTCTTTGTTGCGGCTGAGCTGCATAAACCCGGTGAATCAGTTCGGCGACTGCCTTGTAAAACACCGGTGGAATGACACTATCCACCGAGACTTGTGCAAACATGGAGCGTGCAAGCGGCGGATCTTCGAAGACGGGGATGCCGTTCTTCTCCGCAATTTCGCGAATCTTCAGGGCCACCAGGTCCTTTCCCATGGCCACGACGACCGGCGCGTCACTCTCCTCGCGCACATAGCGCAGTGCTACGGCATAGTGGGTCGGGTTGGCGATGATCAGGGTTGCGCGCGGAACCGAGGAGATCATCCTCTTGCGGGCGCGGTCGCGCTGCATCGATCTGAGCCGCGATTTGACGATCGGGTCGCCCTGCGATTGCTTCAGCTCGTCCTTGACCTCCTGCTTCGTCATCCTGAGCTCCGTGTACCAGTGATGGCGCGTCCAGAAGAGATCGACGATGGCGAGCGTCGCGGTGGCGAAGAGAACGACGATGATGATCTGCTTGAGGTCGGAGATCATCGTCGTGAAGATCGTCACCGGATCGGAGAACATCATGTCGAGCGTGGCGAAATAATCGTTCCAGAGCACGAGGACGACGACGATCGAAACGACGATGATCTTGAACAGCGACTTGCCGAACTCCACCAGCCCCTGAACGCCGTAGATCCGTTTGAAACCGGCCACGGGCGATACCCGGTTCCATTTCGGCTGGATGCGGTCGAGGACCGGCCGCGGCAGGTTCTGGAAGATCGACGACCCGACGCCGAAGAGGATGAGCAGGATGAAAACCGGCAGAACCAGCGCGGCGCATTTCAGAACGACATGCGAAATCAGGGCGACGGCGTCGGTTGCGGTGTCGAGGCGCCAGGCTTCCGGCTGCTCGAAAATGTCCTTCAGCGCCTCGGCCATGTTTGCCGCGCCGTCCGAAAGAAAAAAGACGACGAAAATGTAGATCGCCAGCGTCGAGGCGAAAGCGGTCACCTCACGCGAGAAGGGGACGTTGCCTTTCTCGGTCGCGTCGGAAATCTTCTTTTCCGACGGCGCTTCTGTTTTACTGTCCTTGTCCTGCTCTTCCGCCATGAAACAGCAAGCTCCTCAGCAGGCGACAATGTGAACGACGCTTGCGGTTACCCCTCGACCCGAATTCGCGAGGGAATCGTGGCAGCAGATGCAAGCGCTCGCTGTTGTGGTGAACCCGGACAGGCCCCTGCGCAAGTGCGGGTGTGCGGCAGCCCGCGCGGGTCAACAGAAATCGGAAACGAAACGCGATTGATCGGCAGGCCGGAAGCGTCAGGCGGCCTCCGCTTCCTTTTCCTTGAGCTCGAGCTGCCCGCTTGCGGAGAGGCGAATCGCCTCCTGCGTGATCGAGCGCCTCGCGATCGCGATATCGCGGGGATTGATGCCGGCATCGCCGGCGGCGAGGTCCGATTCGATCATGCGCCGCTGGCGGGCGCCGATGGAGGCGAGAATAGACTCGCGCAACTCCGCAGCAGAACCTCTGAGCGCCATGGTGATGACGTCGGTGGAGACGTCGTTGAAGAGCTGCACGCGGCTGCGCTGCGGCATGAAAAGGATGTCGTCGAAGAGGAATATCTTCGGCCGGACCTTCTTGACCGAATCGGTGCTGATCGTTTCGAGCGAGGCGAGCAGCGTGTCCACCTGCGGCTTATCGAGCTCGTTCATCACTTCGGCGATCTTCGCCGGGCCGGGCGAGTTGCGCTCGGCCTCCATCTCTTCGATGATTTCGATCACCCGCGCCTCGATGATTGCCGCCGCCTTCGGGTTGACGTTCTTGATGTTGACGGCACGGTTGAGAATCTCGGGCCGCTGCTTGTCGGACAGCTGCAGCAGCACCTTGGCGCCGAAGCTCGACGGCATCATCGACAGAACATAGGCGATCGTCTGCGGATGTTCCCGGGCGAGCAATTGCGCGATGATCGCAGGATCGCAATCCATCAGCCGGTCCCAGATGCTCGCCTCGTAGGACTGGAAGGTGGCGCGGCGGCCGAGGAGGCCGTCCACCTCGTCGGGCGTCAGGCCCTCTTCCAGAATGCTCTCAATGGCCTTGGCATTGTCCATGAGGCCTGCACCTTCGGTGAAGAGATCCTCGAACTCGTTGACGAGCGCTTCCAGTTCGTGCGGCGGCACGGCTCTGAGCGACTGTGCCGCGGCGATGATGGCCTGCAGCTCGCTCTGGGTGAAGAATTTCAACAGATTCCCGGCAATCGACTTGCCCATTGCGAGCAGCACCGCCGCCGCCTTTTCCGTCTGGCTCAGCGGTTGTGCGAGCGCCTGAGCCTGTGCCTCGAAACTTCCGAAATCCGTCATGGATTCATCCCCGCCCGGTCATCGGGCTCCAAGTGAGTTGAAACGGGATGCGGGCGGAAAGCCGCTTACACCTTTCCTCATCCCGCACTATTTCCTGCTGCCTTTGATCTCCAGGAGCTTGACGCCGAAGCGGGTCACATCGCCCTCGAGAACGGTGATTTCTCCGCGGCCTATCACCCGGCCGTTGACCATGATCTCCACGGGTTCGCCGATCTTGCGGTCGAGCGCGATCGTTGCGCCCTCGGTGAGCGCCATGAGACCGGAGACCTGCATGCGGCTGGTCCCGAGTACGATCTGGACATCGATCGGGATGTCCATGATCAGGTCCATATTGGCGTTCATTCCGCTGCCGGGCGCTGTTTCAGCGGCGGCCGGTGCCGAATCGAAATCCCCGCCGGCAACCCCGGAGTCCGCGCTGAAGGCGGATTCCGTGACGTCGGCGCCGAAATCCCCGCCGAATCCAGCGCTGTCGGCGGAACCGAAGTCGCTGCCGAAATCCATGGGCTGTTCGAGCGGCCCGGCGGCGGCGAAATCGGCGCCGAAGTCAGCCTCGCCGTCCTTCTTGAGAACGCCGCGCAGGTCGTCGATCGCCTGGTCGAGCTCGGCGTCTGCCGCGAATGCGGCCGGTTCTGCGATGGGTGCTGCTTTCTTGGGTGCCATGTGCCGAATATTCCAGTTGAAGCTTGCCTCAGGCATTCTGCCAGGCGAGGGAGGATTAACTCATGATGTGGCGAAGGATGTCCTGCTCGGAGCCGTGGGTATCCTTGACCCGGACCGTATATCGCGAACCCGAACGGCCGAACTCGCAGACATAGAGGTCGCGCCCGTTGGCGCTCACCTCCACGCGGACATCCTGCCCGTCGTGAAAAGGGATGACATCCCCGGGCTGCAGGCGGCTGAGAGTGTCGAGCGTCAGGCTTTCCAACCGGATGCGTGCCTCGAGCGCGACGGCCGATCGGCGGACCTGCTCCTCCAGCTGTTCCGTCCATTCGGTTTTCGCGTTCCGGTCCTCGCCGGCACCCTTCCGAAAGATGATGCGGGTCTTGAGGAGCGTGCTTTGCGGGACGATGACCGAGAAAGTGGAGAGCACCGGCCCGAGGCCTATGGTCATGTCGATCGAGGCTGCGAAGACGTCTTCAAGCACTGGATCGGGCTTTGCCCGTTCCGCGCTGTTGTAAGGACGGCCGACAACGGGCTCGAACCCGCCGGGCGCGTTCACTGCAGTGCGCAGGACCTCGGCGATGCCATGAAACACCGGCAAGGCGACATCGATCTCGATCTTCGACAGAGAGCGTGGAGCCGGCTCCTCGATGCTCGTCGGTTCGGCCCCGAGCAGAGCCTCGACAAGTGCGATCAGAACCGGACTGTCGCAGCCGACCTGGAAGTCCGCGCACCAGTTTCGCAGGGAGAGATCGCCGAGCAGGACTCCGTCTCCGAGAGCGGCGATGAGCTCGTTGCGGAGCCCCGTCCGGAAGCCCGCATAGGCGATCGTGACGTCGCATCCGGTCTCCGATTGCAGGACACCGGGCAGGAGTTCGTCGAACACCTGGGCAAGCTCGAGTGCGGTTCGGCCGATGGCCTTGTCGTCGCCGAGCGCGCCGGTCATGCGCGCGATCAGCCTTCTGTCGAATGCATGGACGTTCGATGCGGTGCTTGTGCTCATGTCAGGCCGCCTTGCTTTCGCTGCCACCGCCGGGATTCATCATTTCCTGTTCGACCGCATCGATGGACGGCCGTTCATAGGCGGAGATGGTCTTGCGGCCGTATTCGAGTGCGACCTGCGGAACCGAACCGTTCATGTAGGCAAGCAGCGTCTGCTTGACGATGACATAGAGCCGGTTCTGCTTTTCCCGTACGGACTTGATGTTTGCGACGAGGGGGCCGACGATCGAATAGGAAAGGAACACGCCGAGCAGCGTTCCGACGAGTGCGGCGGCGATCTTGGCGCCCAGCACTTCCGGTGCTTCGCTGATCGCGCCCATCGCCTTGATGACGCCGAGAACCGCCGCGACGATGCCGATCGCCGGCAGCGCATCGCCCATGCTCGTCAGCGCGTGGTAGCACTTCATCTTGTCGTGGGTGATCGTCTGGATTTCCTCGTCCATCAGCGCCTCGATCTCATGCGAGCGGGCGTTGCCGATGATGATCAGCCGCACATAGTCGCAGATGAAGGCGGTCAGTTCTTTGTTCTGCAGGACGGTGGGTGCGGACTGGAAGATCGAGGATTCTTCCGGATTGTCGATGTGGCTCTCGATCTCGTTGCGCGACTTCGTTCGCAGGTCGCGCATCAGGCTGTAGAGGACGCCGAGCGTGTCGAGGTATTGACGTTCCTTCGGCACCTTGTGCCTGAAGGCCTCGCCGAGCGCCTTGCCGGTGTCTTTGACCACCTTCATCGAGTTGGCCATGATGAAGCCGCCAATGCCGGCCCCGCCGATGATCATCAGCTCGAAAGGCTGGTTGAGGACTTCCAGGTGGCCGCCCATCGCCATGTAACCGCCGAGGATACAGCCGAAAGTCACAAGAAGCCCGATGATGATGTTCATTGCCGATACCTGTCGCGATCGTGATTTTCCCCCGATGAAATAGGGTCCGATCCTTGCGTGAGGCTGGCCGCGAGACCCGGCGTCCGGGACAGGTTCGCGCAAGCCAACGCCGTCAGGGTTGTTGGCCAGGGTCGGATCGCATGGCGTTCCGAACCCCGACAGTCGGTGCGGGCTGAAGACCGCACACATTTCCTCACGCTTCATGCGACAGGGCGAGCCGATCGTGACGACGACCTATACTAGCTACAGGCTGATCACTGCGGATCTGACGAAATCGCTGGAACGCGTTTCGGCGCAGCCGGACGTCGCCCGCGAGACGGAGTACTATCTGTCGAAGATCGGCAGCATCAAAACGCTCGACGATTTCTTCGCCGACAGCCGGCTCTACAACTACGCCATGAAGGCGCACGGCCTCGAGGACATGGCCTATGCCAAGGCCTTCATGCGCAAGGTGCTCGCCGAAGGCATCGACAGTGACGACGCCTTTGCCAACAAGCTGGCCGACGGGCGCTACAAGGCGCTGGTCGAGTCGTTGAATTTCGCCCGGCACGGCGAAGCCGCTACTGCCTTCGAGAGGGCGCAGAAGGGCGTGGCCGAAAAATACACGCGGCAGACGCTGGAGCAGAAAGCCGGCGAGGAAAACACCGGCGTGCGGCTGGCGCTCTATTTCCAGCGCATGGCGCCGACGATTGCCAATGGCTACGAAATCATCGCCGACGAGGCCCTCTCGAGTGTGGTCCGTACCGTCCTGCAGCTGCCGGCCGAATTCGCAGCCGCCGATGTGGATCGCCAGGCGGAGGCCTACGAGGCGGCGATCGATTTCAAGGATTTCCAGGACCCTCAGAAAACAGCCGAGTTCCTGGACCGCTTCACCGCCCTTTGGGAAATCGACAATCCTTCCGGCGGCTATGACCCGCTTGCGGTTTTCGGCGCGTCGAGCGGCTACGGAATTTCTCCCGACCTGCTTCTGACCATCAACAATCTCAAACTCGGGGGACGCTGATTTGCAGACCGGTCTCTATGTCGCGCTTTCGTCGCAGATGGCGCTTGAAAAGCGCCTGAATACGCTGGCCGACAATGTCGCCAACTCCAACACGGTCGGCTTCCGCGCCACGGAAGTGAAGTTCAACCAGGTGCTTGGCGACACCAGGCCGACCAAGGTTTCCTATGTGTCGGAAGGCGAAGAATTCCTGAGCAGCAAAACCGGCGCGCTCGCGCGCACCGGCTCAGCGCTCGATTTCGCCATCAAGGGCAACGCCTGGTTCTCGATCGAGACGCCCGGCGGCCCGGCGCTGACGCGCGACGGCCGGTTCACGCTGACGGAGACCGGCGAGCTCGTGACCATCAAGGGATATCCGGTGCTCGATGCCGGCGGCGCGCCGATCCAGCTGAACGGCGGTGCCGGTGAAATTACCGTCGGTGCCGATGGAGCCATTCACCAGAACGGCGTTCAGATCGCCCTGCTCGGGCTTTACGAGACGGATTTCAGCAAAGGCTTCATGCGTTACGACAACAGTTCCGTTATGCCGGCTGCCCAGCCGGAACCGGTCGTTGATCGGTTCGATGTCGGCGTGATGCAAGGCTTCCTGGAGGAGTCGAACGTGAACGCCGTACAGGAAATGTCGCAGCTGATCATGATCACCCGCGCCTTCGACAACGTCACCGCGCTGATGCGCGACAGTGAGGGATCGCTCGACAAAGCCATCGAGACGCTCGGCGGCAGCCGTTGATGATTCTGTCGACGGAATTTAGGGCGGGACGGAACGGAAAGCCGGATGGCACGCGAAGCTGTTGAAAAAACTGCAACGTCGACGTCGCTCGCAGCGCTCGCCGGTTTGGTCGAGCGCTATGCAAATCCCGACTTTGCCATCGCACCGGGCGGTCATGTCCAGACGATTTCGCCGGGGCACTACACGGTCAGCGGCCTGTCGCGGCATGTCCGGCTCGGGGACTTCGTCGCGCACAAGAGCACGACCGGCACCCATCTCGGCGAAGTCGTCCGCGTGGAGCCCGAGCGGGTGGTCGTCTGCCCGATCGAACCGGGGGACCCGATCGGCATCCATGACGTCGTTATCCGCAAGGGTGCCTTCCGCATAGCGCCGACAGACAACTGGTGCGGCCGCACCATCAATGCGCTGGCCGAGCCGATCGACGGTCTGGGTCCGCTGCTGCAGGGCGACATCCGCCGCTCGATCGCGAACACCGCGCCGCCCTCCATGACGCGAAAGCGGGTGGAGCAGGGCTTCAGGACGGGCGTGCGGGCGATAGACATCTTCTCCCCGCTCTGCCTCGGGCAGCGCCTCGGCATCTTCGCGGGTTCCGGCGTCGGCAAATCGACGCTGCTTTCCATGCTGGCCCGCGCCGACGCCTTCGACAAGGTGGTGATCGCGCTGGTCGGCGAGCGCGGCCGCGAAGTGCGCGAGTTCATCGAGGACACGCTGGGCGACAATCTTTCGAAATCGGTCGCCGTCGTCGCCACCAGCGACGAGAGCCCGATGCTGAGAAAAATGGCTCCGCTGACCGCGGTCACGATTGCCGAACATTATCGCGACAAGGGCGACAACGTGCTGCTCATCGTCGACAGCGTCACCCGTTTCGCTCATGCGATCCGCGAGGTGGCGACGGCAGCGGGGGAGCCGCCGATCGCCCGCGGCTATCCGGCCTCGGTCTTCACCGAATTGCCGCGGCTGCTCGAGCGCGCCGGGCCCGGCGCCGAGGGAACGGGCACGATCACGGCGATCATTTCGATCCTGGTCGACGGCGACAATCACAACGACCCGGTCGCCGACTCGGCGCGCGGCATTCTCGACGGGCACATCGTCCTCGACCGAAGCCTTGCCGAAGAGGGGCGCTACCCGCCGGTCAATCCGCTCGCCTCCATCTCGCGCCTTGCCAGAAAGGCCTGGACGCCGGACCAGGAGAAGCTGGTTGCCCGGTTGAAATCCCTGATCCACCGCTTCGAGGAAACCCGGGACCTCCGGCTCATCGGCGGCTATCGGCCGGGCGGCGACGCCGATCTCGACATGGCGATCAAGCAGGTGCCGGTCATCTACGACGTACTGAAGCAGATGCCCGGCGAACGGCCCGCCTTCGACGCCTTCACGGATCTCGCCAACGCGCTGAAGGCAGCCGCGATGGGCAATCAGCCGGGCGCCGCCGGCCTGCGCGGAAGGGGATGAATTTGACGGACTTCGATGCAGACGAGATCGTGCGCCAACGCCGCCGCGAAACCGGGATGCCGCTGATCGACAGGATACTCGGTGCGATCGGCCTGGCCATGGCTGCCTGCGCGACGTTGCTGCCGTGGTACGTCTATCTGCATCCGGAGAAATTCTCGATGCCTTCGCTCTGGCAGGGAACGACGCGCGATCTGCCGGAGCGTCCGGAACGGCAGATCCTCTCGGTGTCGCCGCTGGCGATGACGGACATGGACGAGGAGACCGCCGCCGCGGTCGATCGCCTGACGACCGCGACGGTGCCGGGGCTCGATCAGGATCCCGCCCAAAGCACGGACATGGGGGTTCCCGATCAGCCGTTCCCCGCAAAAGAGAGCTTCAAACTCATGCACGTCGCCAATGGCCGCGCGCTCATCGAGGATGCCAGCGGCATGTATATCGTCCGTATCGGTTCGGTATTGCCGGACAACAGCCGGCTTGCGACCTTCGAGGAGCGCGACGGCCGCTGGGTGATGATCACGTCCAAGGGCGAGATTTTCGCGGCGAAGTAGCGCCTTGTCCGAGGCGTGGCGAAGGACGTCCAGACCCTTCCCCAACCCCTCCGGAGGGGCTTTTCGGGCGGCGAGGGTGCGGCAGAAGTAGCTCCGCCCCTGGTGGGGAGGGGTTGGGGAGGGGGCTTATGAGACGCCCGAAACCGTTCCTTCCGCATCTTCGACAAGTCCCACGCAAGATTACCGGCCTAGGTTCGCCATCATCAGCAGGAGCTCTTGATGGAACCGATTCAGCTTTTCGAACTCGCGTCGCGGCAGGCCCAGTGGCTCACCGTCCGCCAGAACGTGGTGGCGGGCAACATCGCCAATGCCAATACGCCGCACTACAGGGCAAAAGACGTCCAGCCCTTCGAAAGCGTGCTCCAGAACACCGGCATCCAAATGGCCGCGACGCATCGCGCCCATTTCACCGAGAGCCCGGAAGCCGCCCATGTGACCGAAGTCAGCGCTCTCGACGATGTCGCGGTGCAGCAGTCCGGCAATACGGTCGCGCTCGAAGAGGAATTGATGAAGACCGGCGCGATCAAGCGCGACTACGAGCTCAATGCCGGGCTGGTGAAGTCCTTTCACCGGATGATTCTCATGACGGTACGGAAGTAAGCGACCATGGATCCTTTGACCTCCGCCCTTAAGGTTTCCGCCTCCGGTCTGCAGGCGGAATCGACGCGCCTGCGCATCGTCTCGGAAAACATTGCCAATGCCCGCTCCACCGGTGACGCCCCCGGCGCCGATCCTTTCCGCCGCAAGACGATCAGCTTCGCCGCGGAGGTCGACCGGGCAAGCGGCGCGTCCCTCGTCGAGGTCGAACGCCTCGGCACGGACGATTCCGATTTCAACATCGAGTTCGACCCGGGCAATCCGGCCGCCGACGAAAAGGGCATGGTGAAATTGCCGAACGTCAACATCCTGATCGAGATGGCCGACATGCGCGAGGCCAACCGCGCTTTCGAGGCCAATCTGCAGACCATCAAGCAATCTCGCGATCTCATCTCCCAGACAATCGACCTGTTGAGGGCTTCGCAATAATGATCGACGCAATTCAGTCCTTAGGGGCGTTTTCGACCATCAGGGAGACCGAAGGTGCCGGCTCGGCCTCTTCCGGCTCGCTCGTTATGCCGGGTGCCGGCGCGGCCGCGCCTCAGGCGGGGAGCTTCGCCGAAGTCCTCGGCAACATGACCACGGACGCCATCCGCTCGATGAAGTCGGCCGAGGGGGTCTCGCTTCAGGCGATCCGCGGAGAAGCGAATACCCGCGAAGTCGTCGATGCCGTCATGAGCGCCGAGCAGTCTCTCCAGACCGCAATCGCCATCCGCGACAAGGTGGTCACCGCCTATCTCGAAATCGCGCGCATGCAGATCTGAGGAAAAGACACATGAAGGCCCTTTCCATCGCCGCCACGGGCATGAACGCCCAGCAACTGAATCTCGAAGTGATCGCGAACAACATCGCGAACATCAACACGACCGGCTACAAGCGGGCGCGCGCAGAATTTTCCGACCTGCTTTACCAGACCGAGCGGGCGCAGGGCGTCCCCAACCGCTCGAACCAGGCGATCGTGCCGGAAGGCGCGATCATCGGCCTGGGCGTCCAGACCTCCGCCGTGCGCAACCTTCATATCCAGGGCAGCCTCGTCAATACCGGCAACGACTACGACCTCGCGCTCGTCGGCCGCGGCTGGTTTCAGATCGAGACGCCGGATGGCGAGACGGTCTACACCCGCTCGGGGGCTTTCAACACCAATGCTACGGGCCAGCTCGTCACCATCGACGGCTATACCGTGGTGCCGGGCGTCACCGTGCCGCAGGACGCGACCGAGATCGTCTTCACCTCTTCGGGCCAGGTGATGGTGCGGATCGGCAACGACACGGAACTGCAGGAAGTCGGACAGCTGACGATCGCCAACTTCGTCAACGAGGCGGGCCTCGAGCCGATGGGCGAGAACCTGTTCCGGCAGACGCCGGCGTCCGGGGATCCGATCGTCGGCACGCCGGCCGATCCGGGCTTCGCGCAGATCAAGCAGAACTACCTGGAATCTTCGAACGTCGACCCGGTCAAGGAAATTACCGACCTCATCTCGGCCCAGCGTGCCTATGAGATGAATTCGAAGATCATCCAGGCCGCGGACGAAATGGCCGCCACGGTGAGCAAGAACCTGAGGTAACAGGAAGAGGAGGCAAACATGATGTTTCGCCGATCCCCCGGAGGAAAAGCAATTTCAGGCGGCCTCGCGCAGCCGGCGCGTGCCGTTCTGTTTGCCGCAATGGCGGGTTGCCTGCTTTCGCCGGCCGCAGCTCTTGCCGAGCCGCCGACGGCCGTCATTCCGAAGCAGACGATCTATCCCGGCGAAAAGCTCGATGCGAGCATGCTGGAGGTGGTCGACGTGACCAATCCGGACCTGCGCGACGGCTATGTGCGCTCGATCGACGAGGTCGACGGCATGGTGACCAAGCGGACCCTTCTTCCCGGGCGGGTCATCCTGGCCTCGGCGCTGCGCGAGCAATATGCGGTCGAACGCGGCTCCACCGTTCGTCTCGTCTTCAACAATGGCGGTCTGACGATAACGGCCGCCGGCTCGCCGCTGCAGGATGCCGCGGTCGGCGATCTGATCCGCGTGCGCAACGTCGATACGGGCGTGATCGTCTCCGGGACGGTGATGGCGGACAGCACGATCCATGTGGTGGCGAAATGAACATCAATGCATGCAAGTGGCTGCTGACGCTCGCGGTGGTCTTCGCCACGAGCTTGACCTCTGCCTATGCGGCCTCGCGGATCAAGGACGTCGCGTCCCTGCAGTCGGGCAGGGACAACCAGCTCATCGGTTACGGCCTGGTGGTGGGCCTGCAGGGCACCGGTGACAGCCTGCGCTCGTCTCCATTCACGGATCAGTCGATCCGCGCCATGCTGCAGAACCTCGGCATTTCTACGCAGGGCGGCGACTCGCGCACGCGCAACGTCGCCGCGGTGCTCGTCACCGCCACGCTCCCGCCCTTCGCGAGCCCCGGCAGCCGGCTCGACGTGACCGTCGGTTCGCTGGGCGATGCGACGTCGCTGCGCGGCGGGACGCTGGTCATGACCTCGCTTTCGGGCGCCGACGGCCAGATCTACGCCGTGGCGCAGGGCTCGGTGGTCGTCAGCGGTTTCAACGCGCAAGGTGAAGCCGCCCAATTGAGCCAGGGCGTGACCACGGCGGGACGTGTCCCGAACGGCGCCATCATCGAGCGGGAACTGCCGTCGAAATTCAAGGACGGCTTCAACCTGGTGCTGCAGCTGCGCAACCCGGACTTTTCCACCGCCGTCGGCATGGCCGCGGCGATAAACAAATATGCCGCGGCCCAATTTGGCGGCCGCATCGCCGAAGCCTTGGACTCGCAGTCCGTCCTGGTCCAGAAGCCGAAGATGGCGGATCTCGCGCGCCTGATGGCCGACGTGGAAAACCTGGTGATCGAGACCGACGCGCCGGCCCGGGTGGTCATCAACGAGCGCACGGGCACGATCGTCATCGGCCAGGACGTCCGCGTCGCCGAAGTGGCCGTCAGCTACGGTACGCTGACGGTGCAGGTCAGCGAGACGCCGACGATCGTCCAGCCGGAGCCGTTCTCGCGCGGTCAGACGGCCTACGAGCCCAACACCACGATCGAAGCGCAGGCCGACGGCGGCACGGTCGCCATCCTCAACGGCTCCAGCCTGCGTTCGCTGGTCGCGGGCCTGAACAGCATCGGCGTCAAGCCGGACGGGATCATCGCGATCCTCCAGAGCATCAAATCGGCGGGAGCCCTACAGGCGGAGCTTGTTCTGCAATGACCGGAAACTTCGATCGTCTTTTCGGCCAGGCACGCCGCGTTCTCCTGGGCTCGGTCGCCGCCGCGCTCATGCTTTCGATGCCCGGTGCTTTCGCGCAGGACGTCACGTCGCCGCCGGCCGACAGCGCGACCGCGAGCGAAATCGAAAAGTTCTGCACCAATATCGCCGACGCCGCGCGCGACCAGCGCTACGTTTTGCAGCGCCAGGACCTGGAGAAGCTGAAAGCGAATGTCGACGAACGGATTGCGACGCTGGAGGCGCGCCGGGCGGAATACGAGGACTGGCTTAAGCGCCGCAACGATTTCCTCAAACAGGCGGAGCTCGGCCTCGTCGACATCTACAAGACGATGAAGCCGGATGCCGCCGCCGGCAAGCTCGAAATGGTGCGTCCCGAGATCGCGGCGGCGATCGTCATGCGGCTGCCGCCACGCCAGTCGTCGCTGATCCTGAGCGAGATGAGCGACGAAAGGGCAGCGGTGCTGACCAACATCATTTCGAGCGCGAGCGACCCCAATACCTCCAAGGAGCCATCATGAGAACGCGCATCACGGCCGTACTGGCCGCAGGGCTCCTGGCGGGTTGCCAGAATCAGGCCTTCAACGAGATCGGGCGGGCGCCGGCCATGAGCCCGATCGGCAGCGGCCTGCAATATACGCAGACGCCGCAGCTTGCCATGTATCCGAAGCAGCCGCGCCACGTCACCAACGGCTACTCCCTGTGGAACGACCAGCAGGCGGCCCTCTTCAAGGATGCGCGCGCGATCAATATCGGCGACATTCTGACGGTCGACATCCGTATCGACGACAAGGCCTCCTTCGAAAACGAGACGGACCGCAGCCGCAAGAATTCGAGCGGCTTCAATCTCGGCGCCAGCGGGCAGTCCCAGACGAGCGACTTCGCCTGGTCGGGCGATCTCGAATACGGCTCCAACACCAAGACCGAAGGCGACGGCAAGACCGAGCGTTCGGAGAAGCTCAGGCTGCTGGTCGCCGCGGTCGTGACCGGCGTCCTCGAAAACGGCAACCTGCTGATCAGCGGCTCCCAGGAAGTGCGCGTCAACCACGAGCTGCGCATCCTCAATGTCGCGGGCATCGTCCGGCCGCGCGACGTGGACGCCGACAACGTCATTTCCTACGACCGCATCGCCGAGGCGCGCATCTCCTATGGCGGCCGCGGCCGCCTGACGGAGGTCCAGCAGCCGCCGTGGGGTCAGCAGCTCGTCGATCTCGTCTCGCCCCTCTGATCGGCCGGAACGCACAATGGAAGAAATCGAGAGCAAAGAAACGAAGGCCCCCTCGCGGCTGACGACCATCGCGGCTGTAGCGGTGCTGACGCTCCTCGCCGGCGGCGGGGGCTGGCTTGCAGGCATGCTGCTCGCGCCGCCGCCGTCCGAGAAGACGGAAATCCCGGCCGAGCTTCCCGCCAACGCGACCGGCGAGGAGGACATACCGAAAATCGCCGCGGCGGCACACGGCATCGTGCAGCTCGATCCCATTACGACGAACCTTGCCTATCCGACCGAAAACTGGGTTCGCCTCGAGGTCGCGCTCCAGTTCGATGGCGCTCCCGACGTTGCGCTGGCGGAGACGATACACCAGGATATTGCGGCCTATCTGAAGACCGTGTCGCTGCAGCAGATCCAGGGGCCGCGCGGCTTTCAATATCTCCGGGATGACATCCAGGAGCGGGTTGACCTGCGCTCCGAGGGCCGCGTAACGAATGTGATGTTCCGCACCTTCGTCATCCAATGATTCGCTGATGCTCCGGTTTGCCACCTTCATAATCGCCATGATGGCGATGTCGGGAATTGCCGGGGCTCAGAGCTTCCCCGCCGATATCCTGAACACGCCGGTCGACGGCTCCGTCGCCTCGTGGATCATCCGCACCTTCGGCCTCCTGACCGTCCTTTCGGTGGCCCCGGGTATCCTGATCATGGTGACGAGCTTCCCGCGCTTCGTCATCGCCTTCGCGATCCTGCGCTCAGGCATGGGGCTCGCCACGACGCCCTCCAACATGATCATGGTGTCGCTCGCGCTGTTCATGACATTCTATGTCATGGCGCCCACCTTCGACCGCGCCTGGAGCGACGGCATCGATCCGCTCCTGAAGAACGAGATCTCCGAGACGGAGGCGATGCAGCGGATGTCCGAGCCCTTCCGCGAATTCATGCTGGCCAACACCCGCGACAAGGACCTGCAGCTCTTCATCGACATCGCCCGGGAGAAGGGCCAGACCGTCGTCGTCGACGAGAAGGTGGACCTGCGTGCCGTCGTGCCGGCCTTCATGATCTCGGAGATCCGCCGCGGTTTCGAGATCGGCTTCCTGATCATGCTGCCCTTCCTCGTGATCGACCTGATCGTCGCGACCATCACCATGGCCATGGGCATGATGATGCTTCCCCCGACGGCGATTTCGCTGCCCTTCAAGATTCTGTTCTTCGTGCTGATCGACGGCTGGAACCTGCTCGTCGGCAGCCTGGTGCGCTCGTTTATCTGAGCCCCGCCGCCAGGCACGCCGGCTCGATAAGAATCCGTTAAGCATAGGATTTTACAGGCGATTAACCACGCTTTCGCCGAGTCCGGATGAGTCTTCTCCGGTTAAACAGTTGGCAATGAATGGCTGCGAATTTCGTCCTCACACGACGGGTTTGGTATCCATCACGAGTTGAGCGGAGCCGAGTGGCATGATGCCGGACCGTCGGGACCGGTAGCGTTTTTAAGTCCGGTATGTCCCCCCAATCAGTATTTCGTAGGGACAACGAATATGACCAGCATTCTCACCAACAACTCCGCAATGGCCGCGCTTTCGACGCTGCGCTCGATCTCTTCCAACATGGAAGACACGCAGAGCCGCATCTCCTCGGGCCTCCGCGTCGGCTCGGCCTCCGACAACGCCGCCTACTGGTCGATCGCGACCACCATGCGCTCCGACAACGCGGCGCTCTCCGCAGTTCAGGACGCCCTCGGCCTCGGTGCAGCCAAGGTCGACACCGCCTATTCCGGTATGGAAGCAGCGATCGAAGTCGTTGAC
>NZ_JCAXDX010000002.1:0-883226 GCF_059758575.1 Sinorhizobium sp. GQ132
GGATCCGCTTGCCATTCGTTTCGAGAAGAAGGGTGTTGAGATTCAGCGTCAGCCGGTCGGTCGGCAGGAAAGCGCGGCTCAGAACGTCCTGCAGCTCTGCTTCTGGCGCATCGCTGGCGTAGATGCGGGGAGGGCCGCCGATCAGCCCGTCGCTCAGCACGGTCGCCGAGATGTCGCCGACGCGGAAGCGGTAATAGCCGGCATTTCCACCGTGAGCCGGAAGCGACGCGGCGGGAGCTGCCTGCGCAGAGCCCATCCCGGTCGGCAAGATCATTCCCGTGACCGCCGATGCGGCGGTCAGCATGATCTTCCTACGATTCAGAGTAATTTCACTCATGCTTTTGATCCCGTCCGAATAGCTGATCGCAGGTGCTGCATCTGGTGCCGCCGTCTGGCGACTTCTTCTAGGGATGACACAGGTTGGACGTGAGGATAAGCTAATCAAAACCGATCAGCTTATTAAGCAGGGCTTTGCAATGCGGCCATTACGGCTCGACAGCTTGGAAATCTTTGAGGACGTCGTGCGCTGTGGTGGCTTTAGAGCCGCCGCGCTTGGCAGGGGTGTTTCGTCGTCCGCCATCAGTCAATCGATCAGCGTGCTCGAAGAGGCGCTGGGAATCCGGCTTCTGAACCGAACGACACGCAGCGTCGCGCCTACTGAAGCGGGCGAGCGGCTTCTCGAGCGACTAAGGCCCGCTCTTTACGAAATCAGAACAGCGGTCGACGACCTCAATCAGCTTCGCGAGCGCCCATCTGGCACGGTGCGGATCAACGCACCGGGACCGGCCGCCGACCACGTTCTGTGCCCTCTGGCCTTTGAGTTCATGAAAATTTATCCCGACGTCAATGTCGAGATCGTCAGCGATGCTGCGATCATCGATATCGTGGAGCAAGGTTTCGACGCCGGGGTGCGCTTCGGGAATCAGCTCGCCCAGGACATGATCGCTATGCCCCTCGGTCCGGCCTTGCGATACGCGATCGTGGCCTCGCCTGACTATCTTCGCAAACGCGGTCGACCCGGCTCACCAGGCGATCTCTTACAGCACGACTGTATTCGCCGCCGCTTCCCCGGCGGAACCATGGTGACGTGGAAATTTGCGCGTGACGGCGACGAAGTGGAAATCACCCCGAAAGGTCGGTTGACATTGAGCTCAGCGCATCAGGAGCTCCAGGCCGCGCTTGCGGGATCGGGAATCGCTCACCTGTTCGAGGACTATGTCCGTGACGATGTCGAACAAGGCAGACTTATTGAGTTGCTCTGCGACTGGAAGCAGAAGCTGCCGAGTTGGTATCTGTATTATCCGAGCCGGCGACATACGAGCGCGGCCGTGCGGGCTTTCCTCGAATTCATCCGCAATCAGAGATGGTATCCTGATCGCAAGGAAAGATAAAAGCGGCCCCTTGGAACAAAAGACATAAGAGCCGCAAAAGCGGGCCCTTTCGCCGCGGAGTAGGGAGCGGCGAGCTCACCCCGAAAAAAAAATGTCAGCGATAGTCCGTTCTCTAAGGCCTGTTGAGATCGGGCCGCCCGCCGCCGCTTGTTTGATTTCCTCATTCCTGTGACGCGCACAAGTATCTGACAGGATTACCTTTGCGCTATGAGTCATGGTGCGGTACATTAACTCCGCGGTGGAGATGTGAACCAGCAATGGCGGCTGATCTTCCGCTGGGATGGCGAACGCGGCGAGGCGGACGGGATTTACCTGGATGATCACAGCTACCGATGAGAGCGAGGCAGATATGCTGACGACCAAGCGCAAGCCGGCGACTGTCGGCGAGATTTTGACCGAGGAATTCATGAAGCCGATGGGTCTGACGCAGGGCGCATTAGCCGAGGCGATGGGCGTGCAGCGCAAGCACGTCAACGAGTTGTGCGGGAACCGCAGGAACGTGACCGCCGCAACCGCACTCATCCTTGCCCGCGTTTTTGGCAACAGCCCGGACTTCTGGCTCAACGTGCAGCGTCGCAACGATCTTTGGGAGGTAATGAACACGCCCAAGGAACGCGAGCGTGTCGAGCGAGCGCGACCGTTGAAGCACGCGGCATGAGCTGCATTAGGGGAACCGCACTCGTCACGGGGATCCAGCCAGACCAAGTCTTTGGGCGGGAAAGGCTCTTCCGCGCCGCGGACGCGGCGCTGCTGGATCCCTGTGACGAGCACAGGGAGGAGGGTAGAGAGGGTGCGGTCCCTCGGCGCGCTTCATAAACCGTGAAGATAGCGAGGCGGCGCGGAAGGTCGCGGGTCACGCCCGTATACAGCGTCCCGCTTCGCTTCGATGCGAGAATGTAGACGTAACCTTTCATTGCGTCACAGGTTGACCATTCCCTTGCACATCCACAAGTCAAGCTTGTAGTGGCGGCACTTCCCCGGTCCCTCATTCCTGTGCTTGTCACAGGAATCCAGCCAGGCCAAGTCCTTGGGCTGGAAAGGCTCTTCCGCGCCGCAGACGCGGCGCTGCTGGATCCCTGTGACGGAGCACAGGGATGAGGAAAAGGAGAGGGTGCAGTCCTCCGAAAACTTTCCCACAGCGCCGCGCTTCCTATGATACGCGCACTTGGAAGTCCTTTAAGCGCAAACCTTTTGACTGGCCGCGGTTTTAACTCGGGGATAGGCGTAAGTGTTGAGCTTGGAAGTCGTGTATCCTGCGCCAAGCAGCGCTTCGGCCATCTTTACTGCAGCAGTCACTCCATCGATTACCGGCACTCCCGTCGCTCTCTGGAGGCGGGCACACAAGGATGACATTCCCGCACAGCCAAGGACGATCGCTTCGGCACCATCCTCGGCTTTGGCAATCTCGATTTCCTCGAGCAGCAGCCGCTCGGCTTTTTGCGGATCTTCCTCGAGGGCAAGGACCGGAAGATCGATAGCACGGACTTTCCGGCAATGACGCTCGGCGCCGTAATCGCTGACCAGATCCTCGATGATCGGCACCGAGCGCGGAAGCGTCGTTATGACGGAGAAGCGACGGCTGATCGTCATGGCCACCTGTACCGCAGCCTGGCAAATACCGATCACGGGGCCTTTGGCGACTTCGCGCGCGGCATGCAGTCCGGGGTCATCGAAACACGCTATGACATAGGCGTCGACGCCCTGCGCTTCGCCGTGGCGGATCTCCGCCAGCATTCCCGGAACCGACATGGCTTCATCTGCACCACCTTCAATACTGGCCGGGGCATCGGTCGGATTGGAGGCGGAGACGTGCGTGTGGGGATGTTTGACCAGCAAGGCGCTTTCGAGCGCTTGCGCGGTCATGGAAGCTGTAGAATTGGGATTGATGAGATGAATATGCATGATGAAATTCTCGTTGCCTCTCATTGACGCCTATTTCTTTTTGACGAAATCGGCGATCGGCGGGGCCTTCAAAACGAACTGGCGGTCTGACGTGATGTAATTGTCGGCATGAAGCCGGGCGATCGGCTGGTAACGTTCCGGGTCCACATAATGACCTTCGGCGTCGAGGCAGTCGCGGCGCACATGCATGTGCACCACCTCGCCCAGCACGAGGGTGCGGCGGGGATAGTCGATCAGGCGCTCGACGCGGCACTCGAAGATGCAAGGCGCCTCCTCGGCATAGGCAACATCGATCTTGCGGCACCGGGCGGCTTTCAATCCGGCCATTTCCAACTCGTCGACCTCGCTGTCGAAGCCAAGGCCGCAGATCAACATCTGTTGAGACAACGCCATATCGACCATGCTGATGGCAAATTCACCGGAGCGGCGAATATTGACCATCGTGTCCTTCGGCTCACCGGTCAAACGCGGCTGGATGCCCAGGACGACGATGGCCGGATCATGTGAAAACACGTTGAAGAAACTCATCGGCGCAGCGTTGCTATGCCCGCTCTCGGAGCGGGTCGTCACGAGCGCGATCGGACGCGGGCCGATGAAATTCGTCAGCAGCCGATAGCGGCTTTGCGGCTCAATTTCTTCGAAGTCGAATTCCATCGCGGTCCCAAAATGTCGGTCTTATAATCTACAATAAGCTTTCATATTGTAGACAATATTGCAAGCCATTTGAATCCGCGAGTTGACTTTTTCACGCGCTTGACGATTGTCTGTTTCAGCAAGGAGAACAGGGTATGCGCGAACAAGCCGCGATGTCGGTCGAGCAGATTGTCGAAAGGGTATGGCTTTCCATCGCTGAACGGCGATTGCGTCCTGGCGTGCAACTCAAAGAAGAACAGCTGGCCTCGATTTTTCACGTCAGTCGCGCACGTGTTCGTCAGGCGCTGACCGTTCTCGCGCGCGACGGCCTCGTAACGATCATTCCCAATCGCGGTGCTTTTGTTTGCAAGCCGTCGGTGGAAGAGGCGCGCGACGTGTTTTTCGTTCGCCAGGCGGTGGAGAGATGCGTCGTGGAGCGTCTCTGCAGTTCGATGTCGAAGGATAGCGTGAAGCGGCTGCGCGATCATGTCAAAAATGAGCGGATCGCCAATGCCGAAGACAGCACCACGGATATCATCAAGCTTTCCGGCGGCTTCCATCTTTTGCTGGCCGAACTGACCGGGTCGGATTTCCTGTTTACGACAATGCGCGACCTTATCGCCCGCAGTTCGCTGATTACGGCCGTTTACCGGAACACCACACGCTTCAATTGCGGTCCCGACGAACATGCCGACATCGTCAAGGCGATTGCGGCCAAAGAAGCCCAGAGAGCCGTCCATCTCATGTCGCATCATCTGGAACATGTGGAATCCGAGCTCGACTTGAGCGAGATACGCGACTTTTCGCACGATCTGCGCGCAGCACTGGCTTGAAACGGCGGAACGCCGGCATTGTGATCCATTCCAAGAAGTTGAGACGCGGGACGCGGGCGGAAAACCGCACAGACTTTTCCTCATCCCGCTTCAGGTAAACGTTCCGCGATCACGTCCTCTGCCAGATGACAGGCTACCCGGGTGCCGTTTTGCAAGACCCGCACCGTAGGCACTTCCTTGGAGCAGCGCGCCGTGGCGATCGGGCAACGCGGGTGGAAGGCGCAGCCGGAAGGCGATTTCAGCGGGCTCGGCACTTCGCCGCTGGCCGGCTCGCGGTTGCGGTTCGGTGCCTCGATGTTCGGAATCGTCTGCAGCAGGAGCCGCGTGTAAGGATGGCGCGGCTGAGCGAACAACTCTTCCGTATCGCCTTCCTCGACGATGCGGCCCAGATACATCACCGCGATGCGGTCCGACATTTGGCGAACGACGCTCAAGTCATGGCTGATGAAGAGATAGGTAAGCCCCAACTCGTCCTGCAAACGGCGCATCAGGTTCAACACCTGCGCCTGCACGGACACGTCGAGCGCCGAGGTCGGCTCGTCGCAGACCAGAAATTCGGGTTCGCTCGCCAGCGCGCGGGCGATCGAGATACGCTGGCGCTGCCCGCCTGAAAATTCGTGCGGGAACTTCTCGCCATCGGATGGCGAGAGCCCGACAATGCCCAGAAGCTCTTCGACGCGCTCCGTCACCTCGGCCGCGGTCTTGCGCAGCTTCAGTTCGCGCAGCGGTTCGGCAATGATGTTCTTCACCCGCCAGCGCGGATTGAGCGAGGCGTAAGGGTCCTGAAAGATCATCTGCGCCGAAAGCGGCGCGCCGCTCCTGCCGGGCGCAAAGCGCATTTCGCCGCTCGTCGGACGATGCAGGCCGGTGACGAGGCGCGCAACGGTGGATTTTCCGCAACCGCTCTCGCCGACAATGCTGAGACAGCCGCCGGCGGGAACGGTAAAGCTGATATCGTTCACGGCCTGCAGATACTGCCGGGGCTTGCGCTCCACTACCCTGTTGAGCCAGGGAGCGGACACGTCGAATGTCTTGACCAGCCGGTCGACGGTCAGAGCCGGGGTCTTTTGCAACGGTTTGGTCATGCGGTGCCTCCTGCGCTCAGCCAGCAGGCGCTTGCACTCTGGCCGGCAAAAATGAGTTCCGGACGTTCGCGCCGGCACCGCGGCCCCGCCATCTTGCAGCGCGGATTAAAGGCGCAGCCCTCTGGTATCGCGTCCAGCCGCGGCATGGAGCCGTCGATCTGGTTGAGCCTCTCGACACGCGCGCCGAGCGACGGAATCGAAGCCATCAGACCTTGCGTATAGGGATGGCGCGGCTGGTGCAGCACCTGTTCGACAGCCCCGATCTCGATCAGCCTTCCGGCATACATGACCGCGATGCGGTCGGCAGCTTCCGCGATCACGCCCATGTCGTGCGTGACGAGCATGACGGCGGCCTGCTTCTCCTTGCACAATTTGCGCAGGAGCGAGATGATCTGCGCCTGGATCGACACGTCGAGCGCCGTCGTCGGTTCGTCGGCGATGACGAGTTTCGGCGAGGCTGCAAGCGCCAGCGCAATCACGACACGCTGGCGCATGCCGCCCGAGAACTGATGCGGATACTGATTGACCCGCTCCTCCGGCGAGGGAATGCCGACATCGCGCAGCAATTGCACGGCGCGGGCGCGGGCTTCGGCCTTGCCGAGACCGAGGTGCCGGCGAATGGTTTCGACGAGCTGTGCGCCGACCGAGAACAGCGGATTGAGCGAGGTAAGCGGATCCTGGAAAATCGCACCGATCTCGCGGCCGCGGATCTTTTCCATGGCGCGATCGTCGAGCGTATCGATGCGACGCTTGCCGAGCCAGACCTCGCCGCCGGCGATATGGCCCGGCGCTTCGAGCAGGCCCTGAATGGCGAGCCCGGTCATGGACTTGCCTGCGCCGGACTCGCCGACGACGCCGAGAATCTCACCGGGCCGGATCGACAGGCTGACATCCGACAGCGCGGTCACCGTGCCGCGACGGCCCGGAAAATCCACACGCAGATTGCGAACTTCAATGACTGGTTCCTGGATGTCACCCATTTGCGTCCCCCTCTATCGGATAGCTGGGCGGGAAGATTGCGGCGACCGGAGGATTGTTCCAGCTCCGCTCGGGATATTTGGCGATCAGCCCGTCATATTGAGCCTGCGCCTGAATGCGCGCCTCCTGCATGTCGAAGCCGGCGAGCTGGCGATCCAGCATGGAGACGCGGCCATCGACGAAGACCGCATGCGTGATCTTGCCAGACCCGCCGGTGACGATCGTGGTGATCGGATCGATGGACGGAGCCATGACGGTGTCGTCGAGGCGGAAGACCGCGATATCTGCACGGGCCCCCGGTGACAGATGGCCGAGATCGGAACGGCCCAGTGCCTTCGCGCCGCCAATCGTCGCCGCATCGAACAGGTCGGCAGACCGCAGGCGGTCGGGTGCGCCGTCGGCGATGCGGCCCGTGATAAGGCCCGTAAGCAGGTTCATCAGCATGTCGGGCGGTGTCGTATCCGTCCCCATGGCAATATTGATCCCGCGCCTGACGCAGGCGGAGAAGGAGTTGAGGATCGAGCCGCCACGGCCCGAAACCAGCGGACAATGGACGATGGAAACGCCGTTCGCCGCGTAAAGACCGAGATCCTCGTCCGTGGCGTTGGTGGCATGCGGCGCGATGAGGCGGTCGCTCAACAGACCGTGCTTTGCAAGCCAGCTCGGTGCGGTCGAGCCGTGCAGCATCCGCACCGTGTCCACTTCCATCGCGCCCTGTGCCATGTGCAGCCGGAATTTGCAGCCGAGATCGCGGGCGGCGGCATCGGTGCGCTGCAAAAGCTTGATCGTCGAGGTTTCGACACGGTCCGGCGCCAGCATGCCGCGCACCAGATCCCCATGGCTGCCATTCTGGCGTTCAATATAGGAAATGGCGTCGTTCAGGCCCTGAAAGCCGCGCTCCTCATCGAAGACAGGCACCATCTTGCCCGGTGCTTCCAGCACCATGCCGCCCGAACGGTAGGCGGGGCTGAGATAGACACGCAGGCCCAGCTCGCCCGCGGCTTGCGCAGCGGCGTCGAACTCGGCGACCGTTTCACCCCATTCACGGTAAAACAGCGACGCAATGGGAGCGGCAGTGGTGATACCGTTCAACAGCAGCTGGCCGAAAGCGAACCGCTTCTGAAAGGCCAGCGCCTCCTGCGTGTACATTTCATAAGGACCAGCTTCGACATAGGAACGCGGCCAGACGCGGCCCTTTGCCCAACCGGGATGATTGTCGATGCCCAGGATGGTCGTATCGAGATCCGACAGTGCGTCGAGATCGATCAGTCCAGGGCTGATCAAGGCATCGCCGAAGTCGATTCGACGGGCCACTTCGCCGGGGAAACGGTGCCCGACGAATAGAATCTCGCCGTTCTCGAAAACGACCTCGCCATTGCGCAGAAGCCGGTGGCTGCCGTCTTTATGTCCGACCACCCAGCCGGCGGTGATCAGTGTGCGCCCATCCGGACGACGGCCGAGCGGAAGAGTATCGAAAGTCTCGCTCATTACGGCATCTCCACCACAGCGACGCCCTGACGGGCCGTGACGCAACCGCCCTTGACGACCAGCGGACGCGGAGCGACGTCCACCACCGCATGCGCCAGCGTTTCACCGGTCAGCAGGGTGAAATCGGCATTGCGGCCGACCTCGAGGCCGTAATTTTCCAGGCGCATGACATCCGCACCGCCCTGCGAGACGATGTGCAGCACATGTTCCAGATCGTGATCCGAGCGCACGCCGTTCTTCATGCCGATGACCTTGGCGCGATCAAGCATGTCCGGCTGACCCCACGGACCCCAGGTGTCACGGATGCCGTCACAGCCGCCGCCGATGCGCACGCCCGCTTCCTTCAGGCGCTTGATCGACGGCACTGTGGCCGAAGGCGCACCTGTCGTTAGGATGGCGACGTCCAGAATGGCGAGCTGTTCGATCAACTGGCCGACACGCAGATAATCGCTCATGCCGAGCGCAAAGGCGTGGCTGATCGCCACCTTGCCTTCCATGCCGTTGGCGCGGATGCGCTCGAAGATGAGTTCCATGGTGAAGGCGCCGAGATCGCCCGTCTCATGCAGGTGAATGTCGATCGGCACGCCATGCTTGGTGGCGAGCGAGAACAGAATGTCGAGCTGTCCCTTCGGATCGCGGTCGATGCCGCACGGATCGATGCCGCCCAGCACTTCGCAGCCCTGACGCAGCGCCTCGTCGAGCAACTCCTTCGTGCCGGGCATGACCATCAGGCCCGACTGCGGGAACGCCACGATTTCGATATCGATGACGCCCCTGAGTTTTTCGCGCGTTTGCCAGACGCCCTCGACCAGCGACAGGCCGTGGACCGGATCTATGTCGACATGGCTGCGGATATGGGTTGCGCCATGAGCCGCCAGACCGATCGCATGGCGCATCGACTGGCGATGCGGATCGATGCCGATGTCCAGACGGTGCTCGCGCTCGAAATCGATGCGCTCGCGCAGGATCGCGGCGCGGTTGTTGACATGCCACGGCATGCCCCAGGTGGTCTTGTCGAGATGGGTATGCGCATCGATCAGGCCGGGCGCGACGATGGCGTTGCCGCCGTCTTCCACGGCCATTCCCGGTTCAGCCTCAAAACGCCCGAAACCGGCAATCTTTCCGTCCCTGATCAGGACATCGCAGGATTCTCCTGCCATCGGCCGGACATTGCGGAGCAAAAGGTCGTTCATAAGGCTTACCTCAGTTTCGGATTGAGAGCATCGCGGAGCCAGTCGCCGAGCATGTTGACGGCCACGACCAGCAGGCAGAGCTGAATGACTGGGAAGAGCACGATCCACCAGGATCCGGAAAACAGGAACTGATTGCCGATGCGGATCAGCGTTCCCAGAGACGGCTGGCTCGGCGGCATGCCGATGCCGAGGAACGAAAGCGTGGCTTCGGTGAGGATCGCCATGCCGAAGTTGAGCGTGGCCGCCACCATGATCGGCGTCAGCGTGTTGGGCAGGATATGACTGGCCATGATGCGCCGGGCAGGGACGCCGATCAGCCGCGCCGCCGACACGTAGTCCTTTCCGGCTTCGACGATGGTCTGCGCGCGAACCGTGCGGGCATATTGCACCCAGGCGGATAACGCGATGGCGAGGATGAGCACCGCAGACGCCCCGACCTCTCGCAGGCTGACTGGCAGCATCTGACGCACGACCGTCGAGACGAGAATGGCGACGAGGATGGTCGGAATGGACAGCGTGATGTCGCCGAAGCGCATCAGCAGATTGTCGATGAACCCGCCGAAGTAACCGGCGATCAGCCCCGCGCTCATGCCGATCAGCAGGGAGAGCGCCACCGAGGCGATGCCAATGACGATGGAAATGCGCGTCCCGTAGAGAATGGCCGACAGCATGTCGCGGCCCTGCGTATCGGTGCCGAGAAGATAGGGCCATTCTCCGCCTTCCTCCCATACCGGCGGCAGTTCGGCCTTCCACATGTCGAGCGCTGCGCCGTCATAGGGGTTCTGCGGTGCGATCAGCGGTGCGAACAGTGCCGTCAGGATCAGGATCGCCAGCAACGCGGCGCTGAACATCGCCGTCTTGCTATGGGTGAACGACCACCACAAATCGCTTTGGCGGATACGCTGGAAAAGCGATGGACGGGTGACGGGCGGAGTTTGAGAAGTCTGGATACTCATCGGTCTTGGCCCCACAGTCGGTTCGACGGGCGTTTCAGCGGGCTGTACGCAAGCGGGGATCGATTACCGCATAGGCAATGTCCACCAGCGTGTTGAGCACGACGAAGATGAAGGAAATGATGCAGAGATAGGCCGCCATCACCGGAATATCGAGGAAGGTCACGGCCTGGATGAAGAGCATGCCCATGCCTGGCCACTGGAACACGGTTTCGGTGATGAGCGCGAAGGCAATCAGCGAACCGACATTCATCGCGGTCATGGTCACGACCGGCATCAGGCAGTTGCGCAGCGCATGGCGGAAATAGATGCGCCAGCGCGGAATGCCGCGCGCGCGGGCAAATTTCACGTAATCAGATCGCAGCACTTCCAGCATTTCAGCGCGGACCAGACGCATGACCAGCGTGACCTGATAAAGCGACAGAGCGACGGACGGCAGCAGGATCGCCGCGCGGCCCGAAGGCGTCAGGAGCCCCGTCGACCAGAAGCCAAGCTGCACGACATCGCCGCGACCGAAAGCCGGGAGCCAGCCGAACGTAACCGAGAAGACGAGGATCAGCAGGATGCCGACGACGAAGCTCGGCAGCGAGACCCCGACAATGGAGATAAACTGCAGGCCCTCGGTATACCATTTGCCGCGCTTGATCGCCGTCAGCACGCCGAGGGGAAGGCCAAGCAGCAGGGAAATCAGCGTGGCAACCAGCACCAACTCCAGGGTCGCCGGAAAGCGTTCGGCGATCAGGCTCAGCACGTCCTGGCCGTTGCGGTAGGAGATGCCGAAATTGCCCTGCGCGGCGTTGACCACGAACCGGGTATATTGTGTCATCAGGCCATCGTTGAGGCCCAGACGTTCGCGCAGATTGTCGCGGTCGGTCTGAGTCATCTGCTCGTTGGCCATCATCTCGACGGGATCGCCCGCCAGCCGGAAAATCAGAAAGGCCAGCAAAGCGACAGCCAACATCACCATGACGGCGTTTGCCAGGCGCTTTATGATAAAAACCAGCATAGGAATTCCTCGGTCACAGGACGCTCCGGGAGTCCATCCCGGAGCGTCGTGGATGAATTATTCGGCAAACTGCGTCAGCCAGTGGCGCGGCTTGTTGTCCGGCAGCTGCACGATCTTTTCGATCTTGTTCGACATGACCCAGGCCATCGGCTGCTGGTGCAAGGGCAGCATCACGATCTCGTCCTTCACCATTTGCAGCGCTTTGCTTTGCAGCGTCAGGCGCTTGGTGCGGTCCATTTCGGTCGACGCCTGCACGATCAGCTTATCGATCTCCGGATAGCTCCAGCCGCCCCAGTTGAAGACGCCGGCATTGGCCGTCTTCGTCTGAATCATCTGGAGAAGGATCGAATAGCTGTCGAGCATCGGTTCCGTGGCCCAGCCGATCAGATAGACATCGGCCTTGCCGCTCGTACGCTTCGGCGCCTGTGCGGCGGTGGGGGCAATGTCGAGCTGCGGTTTGAAGCCTGCGCGGCTCAGCAGGTTCACCAGCCCCTGGCAAAGCTCTTCCTCGTTCACATAGGCGTCGGTCGTGCAGACCAGCGTGAACGGATAGTCCGAAGCGCCAGCCTCGGCCAGAAGCTTCTTCGAGAGGGCAGGATCGAATGCCAGCGTCGTGTCCAGCTCGGGAGCGTAACCCGGAATTTCCGGCGCGACCACCGCGCCTGCCGTGCGCGACTTGCCGCGCATGACGCGCTGCTGGATCAGGTCCCGGTCGAGCGCATGGGCAAAAGCCTGACGCACGCGCAGGTCGTTGAACTTGTTCTCCGAACCGTTCGCGAGTTCCGGCTTGCGGTTGAAGCCGACCATGACGGTACGCAGATCGGTGCGCTCCATGACTTTCAGGTCGGGCTGCGCCTGCAGCCGCGGCAGATCCTGCGACGGTGCGTTTTCCGTGAAGTTGACTTCGCCGGAAAGGAGCGCGGCGACGCGCGTCGCCGCCGAGGTGATCGGCGTGAACTCGATGCGGTCGATGTTGGACTTGGAGGTCTTGTCCCACCAGTCCGGGTTCTTCACGAGGACCGTCTTGGAATCCGGGACCCGGCTTTCCAGCTTGAACGGACCGGTGCCGTTGGTGTGATAGGTGGCGTAGCCTTCGATCTTCGCGCCGACATCGGTCGGCTTTTCCGAATTGTTGGTCTTCAGCCAGCCGGCGTCGAAGACGTGGATGTTGGTGAGGTCGTTGAGAAGCAGCGGATAGGGCCCGCTCAGCTCGATATCGATCGTATGGTCGTCCACCTTCTTGGAGGACTTGTAGGCCGGCAGATTGCCGCGAAGCGGCGAAACCGGATCGCTGACGCGCTTCAGGGATGCGAGCACGTCGTCGGCAGTGAAATCCGCGCCCTCGTGGAATTTCACGCCTTTGCGCAAGTGAAAGCGCCAGACCGTATCGGAAACGGTTTCCCAGGATTCGGCAAGGGCCGGTTCGATCTTCAGATTGGCGTCGTAGCGCACCAATCCTTCATAGACGTGATTGAGAAAGGACAGCGTATAGCTGTCGCCATAGGAATAGGGATCAAGCGAGTAGATATCGCGCGCCGCTCCCCATTTCAGCGTTTCGGCATGGCCGGACAAGGTCAGGCCCATCAGCATCGTGGCCGCGAGGCCAAGTTTCTTCATCATATGTTTGCTCCGCTTCTGGAAATTTGCGCCTCCTTTTCGGAGGTCTGTTGTCATGCACTGCCGCATCCGTCGCCGGTTGCGGTATTCTCAAATGCTTGCGCCGGATGGGCGCACACCGGGGTTGGGTGTGATTTTCCTCCATACGATATGACCTGCCTCCCAGGTCATATGAGGACAGTATGGCGATCGGCAAAAAGTTGTCAACGTGATTGTAGACAATATTTGTCCTATCGGCCCTGTCGGATATGTCGACAAAATGCTCGGTTCCAGGTGAGTCCCTACTGGACCTTCCATACCGGATAGCTCGGCTGGAAGATTTTCCCGACGGGCGGATGCTGCCAACTGCGATCCGGATATTTGGCAATCAGGCCGTCATATTGTTGCTGCGCCCGCTCGCGCGCCGCAATCATGTCGATGCCGGCGACCTTGCCGTCCAGCATCGATAACCGCCCGTCGACAAACACGGCCTGCGTCACCTTGCCGGAACCCCCGACGACCAGTGTGGTGACCGGATCGACGCTCGGGGTCATATGGACATCGTCGAGACGGAAGACGGCGATATCCGCTTTGGCGCCGGCGGCGAGCCGCCCGAGGTCGCTGCGACCCAGCGCTTTCGCGCCGCCGCGCGTGGCGGCATCGAACAGATCTCTGGAGAATACCGCATCCGCAGCCTTCTCGCCGATACGGCAGGCGATCAGCCCGACCAGCAGGTTCATCAACATGTCGGGCGGCGCGGTGTCGGTAGCCATGCCGATATTGATGCCGAGCCTGCGGCAGGCGGCGAAAGAATTGAGAATGCTGCCCATGCGCGCCGAGACCAGCGGCGAATGCGCGATCGAAACGCCATGTTGCGCGTAAAGCTGCAGATCCTGTGGCGAGGCGTAGGTTCCATGCGGCGCGATCAGCCTTTCGCTCATGAGCCCATGATCCGCCAGCCATTGCGGCGCGGAAACGCCATGCAGTCTGCGCATGGTGTCGAGTTCCAGATTGCCCTGCGCCATATGAATTCTGACGCGGCAATCGAGATCGCGCGCCGCGGCCATGGTGCGCTGCAACAGCGGCAATGTGCAGGTTTCGATACGGTCCGGCGCCAGCATTCCGTTGACCAGGCCGTTATGGCGGCCATGGTTGCGCTCGATGAAATCGATCGCGTCCGCAAGGCCTTGCAGTCCCCGCGCCTCATCGAATACTGGCTCGATACGCCCCGGACCCTCCAGGATCATCCCACCGGAGCGATAGGCGGGGCTTAGAAAGACCCTGAGCCCGAGATCGCCCGCCGCGTCGGCCGCAGCTTCGAATTCCGCGACGGTCTCGGCCCATTGGCGATAGTAGAGCGACGCGATGGGCGCGGCGGTGGTGATGCCGTTCAACAGCAGGAGGCCGAAACCGAACCGCTTCTGGAACGCCAGCTCCTCCGCGGAATACATCTCATAGGGTCCGCTCTCCACATAGGAGCGCGGCCAGATGCGCCCTTTGGCCCAACCGGGCTGGTTGTCATGGACGAGCAGGTAGGTATCGAGATCGGACAGGGCGTCGAGGTCGATCAGGCCGGGGCTGACCAGCGCCGAACCGAAATCGATGCGGCGCGCCACGTCCCCCTCGAAACGCGGCCCGGCATAAAGCACCTCGTTTCGCTCGACGACGATTTCGCCGTCGGGGATCAGGGCGTGGCCGCCATCGCGCCAGGCGAGCACCCATTGTGCGGTTATCAGCGTTCGCCCCTCGGTCCGCTCACCCAGAACGAGTTGGCTGGAAAGATCAGGTTTCATGGGATTTTCGATCCTGCTGCATATCAAAAGAGCGCCTCACCGGGGTGAAACGCTCTGATTGCGGGCCGGAAGGTCAGGCCTATTCGGCCATTTGCGTATGCCAGTGGCGCGGCTTGTTGTCGGCACGGAAATCCACGCTCTTGACCTTGTCCAGCATGCCCCAGGCGATCGGCTGCTGGTGAAGCGGGATCAGGATCGCCCTGTCCTTGGCGATTTTCAGCGCCTGTTCTTCCAGCGCGAGACGCTTGGCGGTGTCAGGTTCCTGTGCCGCCTTCTTCACCAGATCGTCGAGTTCCGGATAGGACCAGCCGCCATAGTTGGACACGCCCGTCGAGCCGCTGCGCGTGGAGAGAACCTGAGAGAGCAGCGAATAGGCATCGAGCGTCGGTTCGTTTGCCCAGCTCAGATTGAACATGTCGGCCTTGCCATTGGTGCGCTTCGGCTGCTGCACGGCGCGCGGGCCCATGTCGATGGTGGGCTGGAAGCCGGCACGCTTGAGCATGTTTGCAATGCCCGAGCAGATGTCTTCCTCGTTGATGCTCTCGTCGTTCATGCACAGATAGGTAAAGGCGAGATCCTTCTGGCCGGCCTCTTCGAGCAGCTTCTGGGCAAGCTTGGAATCGGCAGGCTGATAAGTGTCGAGCGACTTCGCATAGCCGGCGATTTCCGGTGCTATGAGCGAGCCGGAAGGGCGCGCCAGCCCGCGCATGATCTTCTTGTTGATGAGATCGCGGTCGATGCTTGCTTCCACTGCCTGGCGCACGCGAAGGTCCAGGAACGGGTTCGGACGCCCGTCTTCGAGCTTCTCCTTGCCGTTGAAGCCGATGAAAACCGTGCGCAATTCCGTGCGCTTGCTTACGGTGATACCCGGCGAGGATTCCAGACGGGGAAGATCCTGAATGGGGGCGGAATCGAGCAGATCGATTTCGTTGGAAAGAAGCGCTGCTACACGCGTTGCCGCCGACGAGATCGGAATATACTCGATCCGGTCCAGATTGTGCTTCTTCTGATCCCACCACTGATCGTTGACGAGGAGAACGGTCTTGCTGTCCGGGACGCGGCTTTCCAGCTTGAACGGGCCTGTGCCGTTCGTGTTGTGCGTGGCGTAATTCTCGGTGTTGGACGCAATATCGGTCGGCTTTTCTGCGTTGTTGTCCTTCAGCCATTTGGCGCTGAACATGAAGATATTGGTCATGTCGTTCAGGAACAGCGCGGTCGGTGCCGAAACCTCGATATCGACCGTGAAATCATCGACCTTCTTGACGCCGACATAGAGCGGAATGTTGCCGCGCAGGGGCGAAGTCGGGTCCGAAACGCGGTTCATCGAGGCGACCACGTCGTCGGCCGTGAAATCCGCTCCGTCGTGGAATTTCACGCCTTTGCGCAGGGTGAAACGCCAGTGTTTGCTGTCGATCAGCTTCCACTCGGTGGCGAGCGCCGGCTCGATCTCGAAGTTCGGGCCATAACGGATCAGACCTTCATAGATGTGGTTCAGGAACGCCAGATTGGATGTCGAGGGAACGGAATCCGGGTCGAGCGAATAGATATCTGCCCGGCTGCCCCAGCGCAGCGTGGCGGCGCTTGCCGAAGTGGCCAGCACCGGCGCGGCAATAGCCGCTGCGGCCAGCGCCGATATCAGAAACCTGTTTAAACGCGACATGAACTTCCCCTTATGACGGTCGATAGAGTGGTTGGCCCGAATTTTTCGGCAGTATCATAATCGATTGTTTTATTGTCAACGATATTGTTGGCAATTATGAATCAGAACATCGACAGTTCGGAATGACATTACGGGGCGCGGAAACCACGCATCGAATAACGCCAACGGCATTTTCAAGGGGAATAGGAAATGGATGGGCTCCTGCTGCTTCACGGGACGATCGTCACCGTTGACGAGACACGGCGGATCATCGAGGACGGTGCGCTGGCAATCGAGAAGGACAGGATTGTCGACATCGGCGCTGGCTCCTCGTCATGCCGGAAAGAAAGTGATCGACTGCCGGGGCAAGATGATCATCCCCGGGCTGATCGATGCTCATGGGCATGCGGGTCATGCGCTTATCCGCAGCATCGGCGCCGACACCAATTCGCTGTGGATGCGCATCGTGACGCCGACCTACTATCACTATGTCACCCGCGATTACTGGTATGCGGATGGCCTCGTCTCGGGCCTGGAAAGACTTCGTGCGGGCGTGACCACCTCGGCCAGCATCATCACATCGATGCCGCGCAGCGACGATCCGGTATTCGCCATCAATCATGCTCGCGCCTATTCGGAACTCGGGCTTCGCGAGATCATCTGCGTTGGCCCAGCGGGTCTGCCCTGGCCGCAATCGGTCACGCGGTGGGAAAGCGGCAAGCCGGAGCGCCGCAGCGTCTCCTTCGAGGAGATGATCGAGGGCGCCGAAGCCGTCATCGAAAGCCTGAACGGAACCGCCGACGGGCGCATCAAAGTCTTCCTGACGCCATTCACGATCGTGCCTTCGGTCGAACCGTCGAACGCCTCGACGCCGGACTTTGCCGTCAATCTGACCGAAAACGACCGGATGCAGGCGCGGCGCATCCGTGAAACCGCGCGCAAATGGGGCGTGCGCATCCATTCCGATGCCTTCGCCGGACAGATACGCATGGCCTGGCAGGACAAGGAAAATGCGCTGCTGGGCCCCGATGTGCACCTCCAGCATTGCTGGGGAATATCCCACGAAGAGATCGACATCCTGGCCGAAACCGGCACCCATGTCACCCACGCGCCACCCGGACGCTCCACGCCGATCATGGAGATGATGGCCCGGGGCGTGCCGGTCGCGATCACTTCGGACGGCGCGGCTCCGAGCCGTCATTTCGATATGCTCCAGATCGCGCGCAGCGCCCAAGCCACCCAGCACATCCTACACAATCACGACCGCTATATCCTGCCGCCGGGCAAGGTCTTCGAGATGATCACCATCGATGCGGCCGGCGCCATCGGCATGGGTCACGAGATCGGTTCGCTCGAGGCGGGCAAGAAGGCGGATATCGTCATCATCGACATGCGCAAGCCGCATCTGACGCCCAACTGGATGCCGGTTCACCGGCTGATCCACCAGGTTCTCGGCAGCGATGTCGATACGGTGATCGTCGACGGCAGGATCATCATGGAGGAGGGCAGGGTACTGACCGCCGACATGTATGAGGCGCTGGCTTTCGGTGAAGCCGAAGCAAAGGCGCTCGTGGAGCGGGCCGGTCTGCACGCTCACATGCACGATCCCGGCTGGAAGCAATTACATCGCACGTTTCAAAGGCCTGTTCCGCTACCGCCCGTGCCGGAGCATTGAACTCACGCAGCTGATTGGAGACCTGGAAGCCCGCAATGCGTCCATGAAAGGCCAGCGACGCCGTTACCAGCCCGCGAAATCTCCAAGCAAGGCCTCATCGATGCGTCCGGCGGCCACATCGGCGAGCGCCTGGTCGAGCAGAGCGACACCCGCCTCGGCCTCCGCCTGCGTCAATGTCAGCGGAGGCGTGAGTTCGAGCACGTTGGACCGCACGCCGACATAGTAAAGTACGAGGCCGAGTTGGAAGGCGCGGTAGACGGTCAGCGCCGCCTGACGCGAAGCCGGTTCGCGGCTGGCGGGATCGGTCACAAGCTCGACGCCGAGGGCTAGGCCGCGGCCACGCACATCGCCGATCAGCGCATGGCCGGCGGCAAGGCGGTCAAGCGCGGCGCGCAGCGCCTTGCCGCTTCTTTCCGCATTCAGGACGAGGTGGTCGCGCTCGATCGTCTGCAGCACGGCCAGCGCGGCGGCCGCGCAGACGGGATTGCCGTGCACGGTCTGCAGCGCGAAGGCAACGCTGTGATTCATGATGGCTTCCGGACCGACCACCGCAGAAATCGGCAGGCCGCCGCCAAGGCCCTTGCCGAAGACGACGATGTCCGGTTCGATACCGGAATGCTCGAAGGCGTTGAAGCGGCCGCTCCGGCCGAGGCCGACCTTCACTTCGTCCGATACGATCAGAATGCCGTGCCTGCGGCAGAGCGCTTCCACCGCCTTGAAGAATCCGTCCGGCGGCACCAGCATGCCGCCGTCCGACTGGATCGGTTCGATGAAGAACGCTGCGACCTCTTCCGGCGGCACTTCGGTCGCGAAGAGCCGCTCGAGGCGGGCGAGCGCGGCGTCGCTTGCAACCTCGGGGCTGCCGGCGGCATAGCTGTTCGGATAGGGCACGAGCGTCAGGCCCTGTGCCCGACTGCCCTGTTGTGCCGGATGGCCGGAAACGCCCATGGAGCCGATGGTGCCGCCGTGATAGGCCCCGTGGAACGCTAGAAGGCGCGGCCGGCCGGTGGCGGCGACGACCATGCGGGCGACCGTCTCATTGGCGTCGGAGCCGGAATGGCCGAACCAGACGCGGCCGCGGGCGCGCTCAGGCACGAGCGAAAGCAGCTTTTCGGCGAGCAGCACGCAAGCCTCGTTGGCCGATGAAAGATAGCTCGCGCCCGCCTGATCGGAGAGCGCGCGGCCCACCGCTTCACGGATCGCCGGATGAGAGTGGCCGAGGCTCGCCGCGCCCCAGGAGGCGGAGAAATCGAGAAGCTGCCGCCCGTCGTCGGCGGTCAGATAAGCGCCGCTGCCCCCGACGACCGCCTGCGGAAAAAACCGCAGATGCGCCATTTTCGAAACCGAGCGGCTTTCGCGGGCGTAGAGATCGGGCACGCAGGCAATCTCCTCTATTTGAAAAAGGTGAGAACCTCTTCGAGCGAGACGACATGGCAGTAGATCATGTTGATGATCTCCAGTTCCCGCCGGTGCAGATCGTCCGTCGCCGCGGCGCCGCAGTCGTCGACGACGACCACGCCGAAACTTTCATCCGCCAGGCTGCGCACGGTCGAGGAGACGCACTGGTCGGTGAAGATGCCGCAGCAGATGACGTCCTTGATGCCCATATTGTGCAGGACGAGGCGAAGGTTCGTACCGGTCAGCGCGCTGTCTGTCGTCTTCGTGACGACGATCTCGTCGCTGCGCGGCTCCAGTTCCGGAACGATCTGGCCCTCGGGCAGCTCCTTCGGCAGGAGCAGGTAATTGAAGCCGGGCTTCTTCTGGCTCAGCGAGCGGTCGCGCCCGTCCGGCTTCAGGCAGGCGATGCGGGCGAAGATGACCTCCACCTTGCGCTTGCGGCATTCGTCGATCAGCCGCGCCGTGTTCGGTATCACCGTCTTGCGCATACGCTCGTAGAAAGGCTGCCAGCGGGCGGTTTCTTCAGGCGTATCCTTCGGGTCGAGATAGGTGTTCTGGATGTCGATGACCAGCAGCGCCGTCGTCGCCGGATCGAGCACGATGTCGTCCGGCTCCTCGGCACCGGCATAGTAGAAAGATCGGTAGGCGGTCTTCCAGCTCATGCAACTGTCTCCTTCTTGCGGCGGGCGCGGGTGAGGATGTGGCCTATCTCGCGGTTCGGGAAGAGACCGCCCGGCTTGACGATCATTACCGCGATCATGGCGAGCGCGAGGACGATTTCCGTGAGGCCGACGATCTGGCCGGCGCCCAAGGCGGTGGCGTTGAGCGCGCCTTCCGTGCCGCGCAGCCCCTCATAGGCGAAGGTGACGAGAATCGTGCCTGCCACCGCGCCTGTCACCGTGTTGGCGCCGCCGATCACCAGCATTGTGATGATGAGGAACGTCTCCTTCAGATAGAAGGCCTTCGGCGCGAACGAGGTGATGAAATGTCCCCACAGCGCCCCGCCGATGCCGGCGATGAACGCGGCGAGGATGAAGGCGCGCCAGCGCAGATGCGGAATGTCGGCGCCGAGGGCCGCAGCGGCGACCTCGTCCTCCCGCGAGGCGCGCAGCAGCTTGCCTGTCCGCGATTCCTTGAAGGCAAGCGCCACGACCACCACGATCGCCGCGACGATGGCGGCGATCGGCATGTCCGTCGTCTTCGGCAGGCCGAAGAGCGTGCGCGGGCCGTTGGTGAAGGCGCTCCAGTTGTTCATGACCGTGTAGAGCACGACGAGCAGCGCGAAGGAGGTGATCACCGATGCCGCATCCGAAAGCCGCATCAGCGGATAGGCGACGACGGCCGCGACGACGGCGGCCAGCACGCCCGCCGCGAGCATGGCGAGGAGCGGCGAAACTTCCACGACCTTCATGAAATCGTAGAGATCCGGCAGCGCCATGCCCTTCATCTGAGCCGGGATGGTGAGCACGGCGGACGTGTAGGCGCCGAGGCCCATGAAGCCGATATGGGCGAAGGAGAGCAGGCCCGAATTGCCCATGAAGGTCTGCAGGCCGATGACCAGCACGAGCGAGATCAGCAGGTTGGTGGCGATACGGTCATAGAGGCGGATGCCGAGGAGCTGGCTTCCGACGGCGATGATGGCGATGACGCCGATGAGGATGAGGGCGGTGAAATAGGAGTGTTTCATGGTCGCGCCCCCCTCAGGTCCGCTGTCCGCTCGCCGGACCCCTGATGAGGCCGTCGGGGCGCCAGAGCAGGATCAGGATGACGAGGCTGAAGGTGAAGGCGTCGCGGAATTTCAGCAGGTCCTGCGACAGGGTGTAGTTGAGCGTGGTGTCGATGAGCGCGAGCAGGAAACCCCCGACAACGGCGCCGGGCAGGCTCCGCATGCCGCCGATGACCGTGGCGATGAAGGCGACGAGCAGCGGCTCCAGGCCGATGCCCGGAACGACGGTGCCGATGCGGCCGATCCAGAGAATGCCGACGACGCCGGCGAGGAAGCCGGAAAGGGCGAAGGCGGACGAGATGATGAGGTTCGCCGGCACTCCCAGCATGCGCGCCATGGTGAAGTTCGTCGCCGCTGCGCGCATCGCGATGCCGAGCGTCGTCCTGCGCATCAGGAAGGCGACGCAGGCGAGCAGTGCGATGGAGGCGGCGATGGTGATGAGGTTGCGGACCGGGGTGATCGCACCGCCGATCGAGACGGTCTGCGAGAAGATGTCCGGCAGCGGCACGTTGCGTGGGCGCGGCGAGATGAACAGCAGCGCCGCATTCTGCAGCAGGTTGGAGAAGGCGAAGGAGGTAATCAGCACCGCCGTCACCGATTTGGCCCGCACCGGACGGAAGGCGGCGTAGTCGGTGATGATGCCGAAGAGGATCGCCATACCGACGGCGAGCACCGCCATGACGAGCCAGGGCAGGCCCGAGCCGCTGGCGAGAAACATCGTATAGCCGGCCACCATGATGAGTTCGCCATAGGCGAAGTTCACGAGGCGAAGGATGCCGTAGATGATGACGAGGCCGAGTGCCATGAGCGCATAGGCGCCGCCGAGGCTGAGGACGTCGATGACGAACTGGATCGCGAAAGCCATGGATCAGCCTCCCAGATAATGCGCGCTGAGGTCGCTGGTCGAGCGGATTTCCTCGGCCGTGCCGGATGCGACGATGGCGCCGAGGCGCATGACGAAGGCGCGGTCGGCGACGGCGAGCGCCTGGTTCACGTTCTGCTCGACGAGCAGGATGGTGAGGCCGGACTTCTTCAGTGCCTCGATCATCTCGAAGATGCGTTCGACGATGGCCGGCGCAAGGCCGAGCGAGGGTTCGTCCAGAAGAAGCACCCGTGGCCTCGCCATAAGCGCGCGGGCGATGACGAGCATCTGTTGCTCGCCGCCGGAGAGCGTGCCGGCCGCCTGTTTCGAGCGCTCGGCAAGGCGCGGGAAGAGCGTATTCAGCTTCTCGAGGTTGTCGCGGTTGCCAGCTTGGTCGCGGCGATGGATATAGGCGCCGAGCATCAGGTTTTCAGCGACCGTCAGGTCCGGGAAGACGTCGCGGGTTTCCGGCACGGTGGCAAGGCCCGCGCGCACGACCTGTTCGGGGCTCGCCGCGGTGATGTCCTTGCCTTCGAGCGTGATCGTGCCGCCGGAGGCTTTCAGCGCGCCGGCGATGCACTTGATGGTCGAGGATTTGCCGGCACCATTGGCGCCGAGCAGGCTCACCAGCTCACCCTTTCGAAGGGTGAAGCTGATGCTGCGTACAGCGCGGATCGCACCGTAGCTGACGGAAAGGTCGGCGACGTCAAGCATGGGCCGCCCCCTTGCCGAGATAGGCTTCGATAACGGCCGGGTGGCTGCGGACGTGGGCGGCGTCGCCCTCTGCAATCGTGCGGCCGGAGGCGAGCACATGCAGCCTGTGGCAGAGGCGCATGATGAGACCCATGTCGTGGTCGATGATGAGAAGGCCGAGCCCGCGCTTCTCGGGCAATTCGGCGAGCGTGTGCAGTAGGGTTTCCGTCTCGGCATCGTTCATGCCGGCGGCGGGCTCGTCGAGCAGCAGAAAGCGCGGTTCGGCGGCGAGCGCCCGGGCGATTTCGACGCGGCGCTTGTCGCCATAGCTGAGGCTTTCGCCAAGCTCGTCCGCCTTAGCCGTCAGGCCGAGTTCGGCCAGCAGGTCCTTCGCGCGTTCAGCCGACACAGCGCGGGAGGCGCCCTTTGCCAGCGCCGCCGCCTCGACATTCTCCAGGACGGTCATCGAGTTGAAAATGCGCACGATCTGAAAGGAACGGCTTACGCCCGCAAGCGCGATCTCGCGCGGCGAGAGACCCGACAGGGTGATGTCGCCGGCGGCGATCGTGCCGGTCGCCAGCTTCACCTGGCCGGTGATGGCATTGATGAGCGTCGTCTTGCCGGAGCCGTTCGGCCCGATGAGGCCGACGACCTCGCCGGCGGAGACCGAGAGCGAGACATGGTCGAGTGCGCGCAGGCCGGTGAATTCCACCGACACGTCGTTTACCGCGAGACGCGTTTCAGACATGGCTTTTCCGAGGTGATGGGGCCGGCCTTGCGGCCGGCCCGAATTGACCGATCAGGGCTTAGGCAGGGATTCCGGCTTACGCCATCCAACGAAGCTCGGCTTGCCGCCCTTGAGTTCGATCACGGCCGCAGCCTTGTTCGGCACATGGCCTTCCTCGTTCGTGCCGTAGTCGAGATCGCCCGTCAGCAGCTTGAACTGGCCATCTTCAAGTGCCTTGGCGAGCGCTGCGCCTTCGGTCGTTCCGGCCGCCTTTACCGCCTCGGCGAGCAGCATGATCGTATCCCAGCCCGTCGAGACGAAGGACGTGTCGGGCGCCTTGCCGAACATCTCCTTGTAGAGCTCGATGAACTTCGGCATGTCCGGATGCGCCTCCGGGCCCATCCAGGTATGCGTGACGAAATAGACGTCATTGCCGAATTTTTCGCCGAGCGCCTCGTGCATGGCCGGGTCGTCATAGGCGTCGCCACCGAGAACCGGCGCATCGTAGCCGACTTCGCGCAACGCGCGGATGATCACACCGATGTCCGTGCCGTAGGAGGAGACGAAGATCACGTCCGGCTTCTTGCCGAGCGCCTGGAGACGGGCGAGTTGGGCGGAAAAATTATTGTCGCCGTTCGTGTAGGTGTCTTCGAGCAGAATCTCGCCGCCATCGGCCTTGAATTGCTCCACGAAATATTTCGAGAGCGACTTTGTATAGGCGATGAACTGGTCGGTGACGACGTAGGCCGTCTTCCAGCCCTTTTCCTTGACGGCGAAATCGGCGGCCGTCGCACCCATCGTGGTATTCCACATGGAGAGCGTGAACTGCTTGTCGCCGAGCGACCACGAGGAATAGAGCGGGTCGGAGGCGCAGGTCGAGATGCCGACGAGGCCCGCCGACTGCGCTTCACGGCTCGCGGGCGAACCGAAGTCGAAATCGCACGGTGCGACGATGATCTCGGCGCCCTTGTCGATCAGTTCGACCGCGACATTGCCGACCGTCACCGGATCCGACTTGCCGTCGATATTTACGAATTCGACCTGCTTCCCCAGCAAGCCGCCATTGTCGTTGAGATACTTCACGGCGACCTTCGCGCCGTTGTAGCCGGGCGTGTCGAGGGGAGCCTGAATGCCCGTCATCGAGAGTGCGCCGCCGATCAGGATCTTGTCGTCGTCGGCAATGGCTGTGGAAGAGGCAAGCGCGAAGCTTGCCGCTGCCAGAAACAGTCTGGAAGTCTTGATCATGGTCGTTCCCCTTATTGATGCCATTCGGCGGTGGTCGTTGTGCGGCCTGGTCTTTTGACCTTCTTGTGCGGACCGCCCTCGTATGCTCCCTATTTGCCTCCCGTCGGCCGTTCGGGCAGGTTACTGCCCGATTTCCTTCAAAAGATCGTCGGTCGATATCTGGCGGCAATAGCCCTTGATTGCGCTCAGCGAGGTATAGTGGCGTTCCTCCGAATAGGTGCCGCAGGCATCGGGTACGAGCGTCACCAGATAGTTGAGGTCGCAGGCGTCGCGCACTGCCGATTCCACGCATTGGTCGGTCAGGAGGCCGCACAGCACGATCTGCTTCACCCCGAGATTACGCAGCACATAGTCGATATGGGTGGAGACGAAGACACTGGAGGAACTCTTCGGGAAGACGATCTCGTCCTCCAGCGGTTCGAGCTCGTCGATTACCTTACCATCCCAGGAGCCTTTCGGCACGTTGAAGCCGGTGATCTTGTAGTCGAGGCTGCGGTCGCGGCCGTCCTTCGTCAGGCTCTCGATCGTCGTGTGCAGCACCTCGATGCCGGCCTTGCGGAAACCGGCGAGCAGGCGCTGCATGTTCGGTATCGCCACCTCGCGGATACGGTTGAAGTAGTAGCCGTACTTGCCGGCAATATCCGCATCCGAGACATCCTTGAACTCGCCCCCCTCGCGGCTGACGGAAAAGTTCTGCACGTCGATGAACAGGATGGCGGAAGCGGCCGGGTCGAGCGGCACGTCGCGGGTGGTCGGATGGTCAGCGGCCATCATTGGTTCCTTCGATGCTTTCTGCCGCAAGTCGGAGGGGGCCGGCCAGCCGGTCCGCCCATTCCTGTTGTCCGCGGGCGTCGTTGATGAGGTCGTTGCGCACTTCGAGAAGCACATGCGGAATGCCGCGCCGCTCGCCGTGCACGGGGATCGTGTAGTCGGAGAGATCGTCGACGTGGTACGGCTCGTTGAGCCTGACGGTAACGTCCGTATTGGCGGCGCGGAAGACTTCGGCCAGCCGTTCGGCGAAACGGGCGTCGCGATTGTAGAGAAGGCCGAGTTCGAAATCCCGGACGGCGCCGGTCGCGCGCATGACGGGCGTGAAGCTATGTACCGAGACGAGGAAGAGCGGCTTGCCGGCCGCCTGTCGCCGGTCGAGCGCGACGGCGATCGCCTCGTGCAGCGGCTGATGGATTTCCACGTAGCGGCCGCGACGTTCGCGATCGGACAGGTCGGCATTGACCGGAACGACGGTTCCGTCGCTCTGCGCCACGAAGCAGTCCGTCGCTTCCAAGGGGCGATTGCAGTCGATGACGAGCCGGCTGTAGCGCTGCAGGACGAGTGCTGCATCGAGGCGTTCGGAAATGCCGCGTGCAACACCCTCGGCGCCGACGTCGTAGGCGATGTGACGGTCCATTTCCTCGGGTGCAATGCCGAGATCGCCAAGCGCTGCAGGCAGCGCGCGGCCCGCATGTTCGCAGGTCAAGAAGATCGCCGATCGGCCGGTAGGATTGATCCATTCTACGGGATCCGGGTCACCCGCCTGCAGCAATCTGGTCGTGTCGCGATCTGCGAGCCTGAGCATGAGTTGAGATCCGTCGTGCGGTCCGGCGGCGTGGCCTTCGATGGCGAACAGTCAAAGAAATTTTTCAATCATAGTCAATCTGATTTTTCCGTTTGACTAATTTTTTTCAGGACGCGAATATTCGTTCCAACCAAGGGAAGACACACCGATGAGCGATGGGAAATCGTCGACGACGATCCGCACGAGGATCCGCGAGGCCGCCGGGCAGCTGACGGCCAGCGAGCGAAAGATCGCCAATGCCATTCTCGCCGATTACCCCTTCACCGGCCTGGAAAGCATTCAGGAACTGGCGGCCAAGACTGGCGTCAGCGCGCCCTCCATCACCCGTTTCGTCAGTAAGATCGGCTGCGGCGGTTTCCAGGACCTGCAACGGCAATTGATCGCCGAGCTGAAGGAGGGCCGGCGCTCGCCCCTGGACCTCAAATCCAGCCAGAGGCCGGTCGGCCATTCGGAGTTCCTGTCGGAATATGTCGCGCGTGTTTCGGCCGTCATGGGGGAAATGACCGGAATGGTTTCGCAGACACAGTTCGACATTCTGGCCGAGCTTCTCGCCGACCCGTCGCGCAACATCTTCCTGCTCGGGGGGCGCGTCAGCAACAGCATCGCTTCCTTCCTGTCGATCCATCTCAGGCAGATCCGCAGCGGCATCTACCACATGGCCGACAACCCGGAGTTCTGGCCGGAGCATGTGCTGCGCATGCGCCGGAAGGATGTCGTGCTGCTGATCGATTTCCGGCGTTACCAGCTCAGCCTCGCACGCCTTGCCGAGAACATCGCCCAGAAGCGTGGCGCGACCATCGTCGTCGTCACCGACAAGTGGATGTCGCCGGCTGCCCGCAACGCCGATCACATCGTCGCGCTGCCGATCGACGCCGGCACGGCCTGGGACACGGTTTCCGCTGCCATGGCGCTCGTCGAGGCACTCATCGTGCGCGTCTCGGAGACCGATTGGGAGGCGACGCAGAAGCGCATCAAGGATTGGGACGGCATCCGCTTTGCGATGCCGGGCTACGACCAAGACAGGATCAACGGGGACGCAGATGAAACGTGAGGAAATGATGGTCGCCTGCTGCGGCGATCTCTCGGGCAAGGTGCGCGGCAAGGCCTTTCCGCTGGCGCAGATGGAAAAGCGCTTGCAGCGGGGCGTCGGCTGGACGCCGACCAATGTACAGATCACCTGCTTCGACGCGATCGCCGAAAGCCCCTTCGGCTCGCTCGGCGACCTCGTGCTCATTCCCGATCCGTCGACCTGCGTCAGCTTCGAAAGCGAGGAGGGGGCGCCGAAGGAGAACTTTGTTCTCGGTAACATTCGCTATACCGACGGCCGCCCCTGGGAATTCTGCACGCGCTCTATTCTCGAGGCCGCCCTGGAGCGATTGCAGAGCGTGGCGGGTGTCACGCTGTACGGTGCCTTCGAGCATGAATTCCAGCTCAAGCACCGCGTTGGCGAAGTCGGCAAGGCCTTCACGCTCGGAGGGTTCCAGGAGGAACGGCATTTCTGCGAGGCGATCATCGCGGCAATGCGCGAGGCTGGCGTGACGCCCGATACGATCCTGAAGGAGTTCGGCGCCGGTCAGTTCGAGGTGACGATGGGTCCCCAGAGGGGCGTCACCATCGCCGACCATTCGCTGATTACCCGCGAACTTGTCGGCCTCGTCGCGCGCGAGCTTTCTTATGAGCCGACCTTCACGCCGATCCGCGATCCGGCCGGAGTCGGGAACGGCGTGCATGTCCACTTGAGCATGCTGGATTCGGCGGGTGCCCCGGTCACTTACGATCCGAACGGCAAACATGAGCTTTCCGAAGTTGCGGGAAAATTCGTCGCCGGCATTCTGAAATATCTCGACTCCATCATTGCGATCACGGCGCCGAGCGTGGTCTCCTACCTGCGTCTCACACCGCATCGCTGGAGCGCAGCCTTCAACAATCTCGGTTTTCGGGATCGCGAGGCATCGGTGCGCATCTGCCCGGTTTCCGATATCAGCGACATCGCCCGCGCCGCCCAGTTCAACTTCGAGTTTCGTGCGGCCGATGCGACCGCCAATCCACATCTTGCCCTCGCGGCAATCGTCCATGCCGGGGTACAGGGCATCGAGGAGGGTCTTGCGGTGCCGGAGGCGACACAGGAAGATCTTTCGCTCCTGAGCGGGGAGGCCCTTGCCGCCCGCGGCTACGTCCGCCTGCCGCAGACACTCGAAGCGGCCCTCCAGCGCTTCAAGGAAGATGCGACAGTGTGCAGCTGGTTCCCCGAAGGCTTTGCCGACGTCTACGTCAAGCATAAGGAGGGCGAGATCGCCTATCTGGCGGACAAGACGCAGACGGAGATTTGTGCGGCCTACGACAGCGTCTATTGACTGCAACTGCCGCCGCTGCCGTTTACGGCCTGATCCGTGTCGGGCAGATTGCCGCATTCTGCAGTTCGGCTTTGGGCGCGACGTCCGCAATCCCTATATAGTGGCAGCAGATGCGACCGAACCGGGCGGATGGTATGAGCGACGAATTGCAGGGCCACGCTGTGCAAAGCCCCGCTATGCGCGAACGCGCAAGAGCGGAGATGAAAGCACTCGGGATCGATGAAGCGTTCATCGGTAGGCTGGTCGAGACGTTTTATGCGCGTGTGCTCGCGCATCCGGAGCTTGGGCCGGTATTCGACGCAAGGCTTTCGGGACGCTGGCCGGAGCACATGGAGAAGATGAAAAGCTTCTGGTCCGCCGTTGCCTTCCGCAGCGGCGCTTACGGCGGAAAGCCGGTGCAGGCGCATCTCGGCGTCGCCAACATGTCTCCGGAACTCTTCCCGAAATGGCTGGGGCTCTTTGCTGGAACGCTCGACGACATTGCGCCGAATGAGGAAGCGAAGGCTTGGTTCATGGCCACAGCAGAGCGCATCGCGCGTAGCCTGACGCTCTCGCTCTTCTACAATCCGGCGCTCGACGACCCGGCACTCAAGCGCTCCTGAAGTTGGCCTTGGCGAGAGGTGTGCCGCTAGGCGAAATTTGATCAACCGACTTCGATGCGCGCGGCCGATGCTCAAGACCCGTGCCGACCGGCAGGGCGTCGTCATCGTGGTCGTGGTGATCTTCGACCAATGGCGCCGTCGCAGCATGACCCGCGTTTGAGGTCCATGAAGAGCAAGCCTCGGGCCCGGCGCTGCAATAGAGCGGAGGCGGAAAAGTGTGCGCGGTTTTCCGTCAGGAAGTGCGTAGATTCAAAGTGACAGAGCGTTTCAGTCTTTAAATGACACCGTGAAGCGCTCTATCTGGCGCTCACCTATTGCTTTGTCGGCGGCGAAGAGCTTCCTCTGTCGAAGATACCGCCGGCCTTCCAGCAGGGCATTTCCGGCTGGCCGGGACGAACTTGCCGCCATCGAAGGTGTTGACCCCATGAACATCAAGCAACTGGAAGTCCTGCGGACACTCCTTGCAACCGGCTCGACCATCGCGACCGCGAAGGCCATGGGTCTCAGCCAGTCGGGAGTGAGCCGCATGCTGCAGCAGCTTGAAAGCGATCTGGCTATCACGCTTTTCGCCCGCGACAAGGGCCGGTTGATTCCGACTCCGGAGGCGACGGTTCTTGGGCGTGATGCGCAAAACGTCCTGCTGGCCATCGAGCGCATGTCCGGCCATGCGGAGGATCTTCGCAACGGCTCCTCCGGGCCGGAGATCGTCCGCATCGGGCTGCCGAGCAGCATGTGGGAAAATTTCGCACCCGCCATGTTGATCGACTATGTCAGGGATTTTCCAGGCGTTCGCATCGAAACGTTCTTCGAGACGACCACGGCGATCACCAAACTGGTCGAGGAACGCGTGATCGACCTCGGTTTTTTACGTATCGAAGGTGAAACGGGGCCGGGCATTGCGATCGACAAGGTTGCGAGCGGTGAAAGCGTCTGCGTCGTTCCGAAGGATCACTCGCTTGCCGAATTGCCCGAGATCACCATCAAGCATCTGCGAAACGTGCCGCTCATCCTGATTGGTCGGCAGCGGCCGAACCGCATGGCGCTCGACCAGGCCTTTCAGCGGGCGGGGGTAAAGCAGATGGTCAAGATCGAAACCCACACCAACAGTTCGGCGTGCTCCTATGTCGCGCATGGACTGGGCGTGTCGATCATCAGCAGCTTCTATGCGAATCTCTACCGTCACCTGCCCGTCGTATACCGGCCGTTCGTGCCTCGCGCGACACAGGAATTCGGATTGGTGCGTGCCGCCGGAGTTCCGCTCTCCATCGCCGCCCAGGCACTCAGCGACGCCCTGAAGAAGCAGATCCGACTTTCGCAAGAAGATCAATAAAAGCAAAATATTGGCTCTTTTTGAGCCCTCAGTTCCATTGCTCCGCAATCTTCCAAAGCCCGCATAAGGCTATGACGAATATGCATAATATTGCGCGTCATTCCTCATTCCCGCATAGTCTGGGCCGAAGAAACCGATGATGGCTCGATTTCAACTCGACCATCAATCGTGGGGAACCGATGCTACGCTTTATCCTGAGCCGTCTGATGATGGCGATTCCGACGATCGTGCTTGTCGCCGTGGCGGTCTTTGCACTGATCCGCTTCATTCCCGGTGACCCCGCCGCGCTGATGCTGGGGGACATGGCTCAGCCCGATCAGATCGCAGCAATGCGCGTGGAGCTCGGTCTCGACAAGTCCATGCCCCAACAATTCCTGATCTGGGCCGGCGATGTGCTGCGAGGCGATTTCGGCCGCTCGATCGTCAATGACGAGGCCGTGCTGCCGCTGGTCGTTTCGCGCTTTCTGGTGAGTGCGGAGATCGTGGTCGTCGCCGTGCTTCTGGCAAGCCTGATTGCCGTACCGGCCGGCGTAATTGCCGCGTGGCGTCAGAATAGCCTGACGGACCTGGCTCTGGTTGGAACGGCAACGGTTCTTCTGTCCATCCCGACCTTCTGGCTCGGCTTGCTGCTGCTGTTGCTTTTCGGGCTTGAACTCGGCTGGCTGCCTGTTCTGGGCTATGTCTCGATCGGCGACAATCTGACCGCCGGTCTGCTCTATCTCGTCCTGCCCGTCGTGACGCTGGTCATCCATGAAGCGGGAGTGCTGATCCGCATGGCGCGTGCCTCCACGTTGGAAGTGCTGCGTCTCGACTACATTACCCACGCCCGTGCGAAAGGGCTGTCGGAAAGCGCCGTGCTCTGGCGCCATGCGTTCAAGAACGCCTTCGGTCCGACCTGGACGATGATCGGCCTCATCCTGGGCAATCTGCTGGGCGGCATTGCCGTCATCGAGACGGTCTTCACCATTCCGGGGCTCGGCCGACTGATGGTGGACAGCATTTTCGCGCGCGACTACCCGGTCATCCAGGGATGCCTTCTGTTCGTTTCGCTCTCCTATGTGCTGGTCAACCTCGTCGTCGACCTTCTCTACCCTCTCTTCGATCCGCGTGTTGTCGCCGAATGAAAAACTTCACCCTCAACGGACTGATCGGCGGCATCCTGATCGCCACCCTGATCGTCACCGCTGCCGTCGGTCTCTTCTGGACACCCTTCGACCCGATGAAGCTCTCCTTCACCGCGCGGCTTGCAGCTCCCGGCAGCGCGCATCTGCTCGGCACCGACGAATTCGGCCGGGACGTCTTGAGCCGCCTGATGGTCGGCGCCCGAGCCAGCGTCTGGATCGGCGCGCTCACCGTCGGCTTCGCCACTGTCTGGGGGACGCTCATAGGCCTCATCAGCGGTTATGCGCGCGGCTGGGTGGACGGCATCATCATGGCTGTCAACAACGCGCTTCTCGCTTTTCCCGGCATATTGCTGGCGCTCGGGCTGCTCGCCGTTTTCGGCGCCAACCAGTACGGCATCATTTTCGCGCTCGGCATCGCCTATACGCCTTCCATGGCGCGCGTCGTGCGCGGCGCCGTGCTTTCGCTGAGGGAGCGGGAGTTCATCGAGGCTTCGCGGGTGATGGGAAATGGCGAACTTTATACGATGTTGCGCCATATCCTGCCGAATTGCGTGGCGCCGATCACGGTTCTCGCCACCTCCATGTTCGGCTGGGCCATCCTGTCGGAAAGCGCGCTCTCGTTTCTGGGCCTCGGCGTGCCGCCTCCGGCGCCGACCTGGGGCAACATGCTGGCGGCCGGGCGGCCATTCCTCCAGCAGGCCGCATGGCTCGGATTGTTCCCCGGCCTGTGCATCGCGCTGACGCTGCTTGGCATCAATCTTCTGGGCGACGCGCTCCGCGACCGGCTCGACCCGCGCATGAGGGGCCTGAAATGACGATGGACAAGCTTCTCACCGTCTGCGGCCTTGCGCTTGAAGTCGCAAGAACCGGCCATCAAGTCGTCAAGTCGGTCTCCTTCGACCTCGCGCCGGGCGAGATCTTCGGCATCGTCGGCGAAAGCGGCTCCGGCAAGACGCTGGCGACCCGAGCGCTGATCTCGCTGCTGCCGCCGACCGTCAAGGTCGCCGGCGGGTCGGTGTCCTACAGGGGCCGCGACGTGCTGAAGATGAAGGAAAATGAGCTTCGCCATCTGCGCGGTGCAGAGATCGGCGTCGTCTTCCAGGAGCCGATGACCTCGCTCAACCCGTCGATGACGATCGGCCGGCAGCTGGAGGAAGGCCTCATCCTGCACACCAAGGCCTCGGCGCAGGAGCGACGCTCCCTCATCCTCGACATGTTGAAGCGGGTCGGAATCCGCGATCCGGACGGGGCGCTTGCCTCCTATCCGCACGAGTTTTCGGGCGGCATGCGCCAGCGCATCATGCTCGCCTCCGTCATGCTCTTGAAGCCGTCGCTGCTGATTGCCGATGAGCCGACCACTGCACTCGATGCCGTCATCCAGCGCGACGTGATGGAACTGATGGTGGAACTGACGCGGGCGGAAGGTACGGCCGTTTTGCTGATCAGCCACGATCTTCCGATGGTGGCGCGCTACACGAGCCGTATCGTCGTGATGGAAAAAGGCTCGATCGTGGAACAGGGCCGGACCGAGGACCTGCTCAAGGCACCGCAGCACCCCTACACAAAGAAGCTCCTCTCCTCGCTGCCCTTCCGCGGCCGGGCGCGCCAGATCGACATGACGAGGGTGCCCATGATCTCGGCCCGCGATATCATCGTGGACTATGCGGGCCGAAAGTCGCTGTTCAGGAAGAACAGGCCGAAGCGCGCGCTGCATGGCGTCAGCATCGACATTCACGAAGGCGAGGTCGTGGCACTCGTCGGCGGTTCCGGTTCCGGCAAGACGACGCTCGGCCGAACCATTGCCGGTCTCGTCACGGAAAGCGAGGGCCGCATCCAGTTCCAGGGACGGCCGCGCACCGAAAACTGGACCGATTATCGGCTCAACTGCCAGATGGTGTTCCAGGATCCCTATTCATCGCTCGATCCGCGCATGACCATCGACGCGCTAGTCGAGGAGGCCCTGAGGCTGGTCCCGGGCCTCGATGGCAAGGCCAAGCGCAAGCGTACCCTGGAAACGCTGGAGGAAGTCGGCCTCGGGGTCGACTATGCCGGCCGCTATGCGCACGAACTCTCCGGAGGTCAGCGCCAACGCGTCGCCATTGCGCGTGCGATCGCGCGGCGCCCGCGCTTCCTGATCGCGGACGAACCGGTATCCGCGCTCGACGTGACGGTCAGGGCGCAGGTCCTCGATCTCTTCTCGGATCTGCAGAAACGCTACGGCTTTTCCTGCCTGTTCATCAGTCACGACCTCGGCGTCGTCGAACAGGTGGCCGACCGCGTCGTCGTCATGCAGGACGGCCGGATCATCGAGGAGGGAGATCGCGACACGATTTTCGACAGTCCGAAGGAAGCCTATACGCGCCGGCTTCTCTCGGCCATTCCCGCCCTCGACCAGAACGAAAAGGGCGGCGTGACACTCAAATGGCGTCTGGAGAATTGATGTGGATAGGCTAACCGATTCTGGCCGGGTGAAGGAAAGGCTTGCGGAGATCTGCGACGCGCAGCCTTTCGTGACACGCTTCGTTGTGCGCAACCTCAGGACCGGAGAGACGATCGAACGCGGGGCCGACGAGGAAACGCCTTCTGCCAGCACGCGCAAGACCTCGATCATGATGGCGGCGCTGAAGGCGGTGCACGAGGGGCGGCTGGATCTCGACGAGCCCATCACTTACGAAGCCCGCTTTGCCGAGGAAGTCGCCAGCGGCATGTTCCGGTATTTGACGCCCGGGATCGTGATTTCGTTGCGCGACGCGATAACCGGTATGATGGTGCTGAGCGACAATGTCTGCACCAAGATGGTGTTCGAGCGTCTGACGCTGGAGGAAGTGGACAGCTACTGCAAATCGATCGGCATGCACGGTACGCATCATCGCTTCCTCATTCCGCCGCTGGCCCTGCCGCCGGACCATTCGCTGACCTCGGTCACGACCACGACAGCCCGCGACCAGGCCTTCCTGCTGCAGACGATCCTGGACGCGCAGACCTCTCCCGAGGCGATCGCGAAGCTCGGCACATCGCCGCAGTTGTGCGCCTATGCCTTGCAGACTCTGAAGAACCAGATCCTGCGCTATGCCATTCCGTCGCGCCTGCCGTTCGGCACGGTGGTTGCGCACAAGGGCGGCACGGGTAAGCGCGGCCGCATGAATGCCGGCATCGTCTATCGCGACGGCGCCCCCTTCTACATCATCTCCGCCTATACCGACGAAGTGCCGCAGGTCATGCCGGACGGCACACCGGGTTACACGATGGCGCTCGAGACGATCGGCAGGCTTTCGCGTGCCTGCTGGGACGGATTCCACTCATAACGATCAATAAAGAGGGTAGAACAATGAGAAAGCTTCTTCTTGCGGGCGCCGCACTGCTCGCCACGGCCAATATGGCAGCAGCACGCGACATCACGATCGCGCAGAGCTCAGATCTGCGCAGCAACAATCCGGGCGTCAACCGCGACGGCAATACCGACAGCATCATCCTTCACATCGTCGAAGGCCTCGTCGGCTACAACAATGTCGGCGAAGTGAAGCCGCTCCTAGCCAAGAGCTTCGAGATGTCGGCCGATGGGCTGACCTATACGTTCAAGCTGCGCACCGACGTGAAATTCCACAACGGCAAACCGATGACGGCCGACGACGTGGTGTGGAACTGGACGCGCTACCTCAAGCCCGAGACGAAGTGGACCTGCCTGAAAGATTTCGCAGAAGGCGGGGCCGCGCCTGTAGCCGGCGTCAAGGCCACAGATGCGGCAACCGTCGAGATCACGCTCGCAAAGCCGTCGGCCGTTTTCCTTGGCCTGATGTCGCGTCCCGAATGCGGCTTTACCGGCATGATTTCGCCTGAATCCGTCGCTGCCGACGGCAGCTTCGTCCAGCCGATCGGGACCGGCCCCTTCATGTGGGGGGAATGGAAGAAAGGCGAGTACATCCATCTCGAGAAATTCGCGGATTATGTATCGCCGGCAAACGATGGAAAGCCGGATGGCATGGTCGGTTCAAAGCGGCCCCTTGCAGACGGTGTCAAATTCATGGTCATTCCGGATGCCTCGACCGTGAAGGCAGGCCTGGAATCCGGTGTGCTCGACACGGCGGAAATCTCGCCGGATCTCATTCCCGAATTCCAGTCGAGCGAAACGATGCAATTGATCGTCGCGCGCAACAACGGCAAGAACCTCTTCTACATTCAGACCCGCGACAAGGTCCTGAGCAATCCGGGCGTGCGCCGCGCCATGGCGATGGCGCTCGATCTGGATCAGCTCGTTGCTGCCGCCTCCAACGGCACGGGCGAGGCGAACGGCTCGATGGTGTCGCAGGACTCGGTCTATTTCAGCGAAACGCAGAAGAAGCGTCTTCCCTATGACATCGAGGCCGCCAAGAAGGAGCTGGCGGATGCGGGCTACAACGGCGAGCCGATCTCGATCATCGCCAACAAGCGCGGCAACGTGCCGAGCTTCCCGGCCGCCGTCATGGCGCAGGCGATGATGCAGCAGGCCGGCCTCAACGTACAGATCGAGGTTCTGGACTACGCAACCCAGGTCGACCGCCGCCGTTCCGGCAATTACCAGGTCATTTCGCAGTCGGTCGCGCCGCGTCTCGACCCCGCCCTGATGTATTCCTTCTACGTTGGCGACAAGGACGAGAACGCTTCCCTGATGTGGGACGATCCGAAGGCTATCGAACTGATGAACGCAGCCTATGCCGAGGCTGATCAGGGCAAGCGCCAGAAGATCTTCGACGAGTTCCACGAGCTCATGCTGAAGGAAATGCCGGGCATCTTCCTTTACGACATGGTCGATGTCTGGGGCGCGACCAGGAAGCTGAAGGGCCAGCCGGTCTGGCAGTCGAACGCCCGCCTTTGGGAGGTGTCGGTCGCCGACTAGCCCCCTGATCGCCTGCGCCGGGCGGCAGAACACCGACCCGGCCAATCCATCACCCATCGGACCGACCCGGTGAAGCGACCTTTGCGCGTCTGAAAAGACGCGCTGCGCTGCAGGCGCCGGCGATCTCCTGCGCCCGCCCTTCGAAATACGAGGACATGTCATGAACCGAGAGGACGTGATCTCGATCGCCACGGCGATCGAATCGATGAAACCGGAGTTTACCCGCTTGAGCGACAGCATCTGGGATTTCGCCGAGCTGAAATTCGAGGAGCAGCGCTCGTCCGGGCTGCTTGCCAAGGCTCTCGAAGACAATGATTTTTCCGTTCGGCGCAGCGTGGCGGGCATGGACACGGCCTTCATCGGCGAGTCCGGCAGCGGCAAGCCGGTGATAGCCTTTCTGGGGGAATTCGATGCACTCGCCGGCATGAGCCAGACGGCCGGGATCGCCGAGGCGAAGCCGCTTGTCGAAGGTGCCAGTGGCCATGGCTGCGGCCATAACCTGCTCGGCGTCGGTTCGCTGATGGCGGCAATCGCACTCGCCCGGCATCTGAAGGCCCACAATCTGCCCGGGACCGTGCGCTATTACGGCTGCCCCGGCGAGGAGGGCGGCTCCGGGAAGACCTTCATGGTGCGTGCCGGCCTGTTCGACGACGTCGACGCAGCGCTTACCTGGCATCCGGCACCGTTCAACGGAGTGCGCTCCACCAACAATCTTGCCGTTCTCGAATATTTCTACCGCTTCAAGGGCGTGGCCGCGCACGCCGCGAACGCAGCCCATCTCGGCCGTTCGGCACTCGACGCTGTCGAACTCATGAATGTCGGCGTCAACTTTCTGCGCGAGCACATGCCGCAGGATTGCCGGGTGCACTATGCAATCACCGATACCGGGGGCAAGGCGGCGAATGTCGTGCAGGCGAACGCCGAAGTACTCTACCTGATCCGCGCGCCGGAAATGCCACAGGCGCTCGAGCTCGCCAGCCGTGTCGAGAAGGTGGCCCGTGGCGCAGCCATGATGACCGAGACGGAGGTGGAAATCGCCTTCGACACGGCCTCGACCAACCTCCTGCCCAACATCACGATCGAGACCGCCATGCATGAGAACATGGTGGCGCTCGGCCCGGTCGCCTTCGACGAGGCCGACGTCGCATTCGCCAGATCCATTCAGGAGACGTTCTCGCAAGAGGCAATCAAAAGCAGCATCCGCCTCTACCAGATGAAGCGCGACGTCTTCTCCAACGCCAATGTCGATGGATCGTCACCACTGCATCTCGGCCTGCGCGAATTCGAAGGCCATTCACACTTCCGCGCCGGCTCGACCGATGTCGGCGATGTCAGCTGGGTGACGCCGACGGCGCAGTGCTGGGCGCCGGCATGGGCGATCGGCACCAACCCGCATACCTGGCAGGTCGTTGCGCAGGGCAAAAGCCCGATCGCCCACAAGGCGACGGCGCATGCCGCCAAGACGCTCGCCACGACGGGTCTGTCGCTGATGACTTCGCCGGACCTGCTTGCCGCCGCCAGGGCGGAATGGCTGGAGAAGACGGACGGGAAATCCTATGTCTGCCCCATCCCGGCCGATGTCATGCCGGGGTCGCATTTTCATGATCCATCGGTCCGATGATGGTTTCGGTTTCGATCCTTCCGTCAGGGGTCGACCGTCCCCACCACCTCGTGAGATGTTCTGCATCGGCAAATAAGCTTCGCCGGGCGTTCTTCTCTTCATCGAATCGCAAAAACACACTAGCTCTTCTGACTTGATGGAATTGCTGACGGAAATCGCTGCGCGGGTCTTCCGGAATTGCTGCAGAGGCGGCACGGGCCCAAAAACCATCTCGATCCAGGGCAGTAAACGGCAACTTATTGTACGAGGAGAACGGGTAGTGGCAAAAGCGCTTGTACTTGAAAAGAAGGGACAATTGTCGCTGCGCGACATTCCGGTCAGGCGGGATCTGTCGCCCGCCGACGTGCTGATCGGAATCCGCACCGTCGGCGTTTGTGGCTCCGATGTCCACTATTATACCCATGGAAAGATCGGGCCCTTTGTCGTCAACGAACCGATGATACTGGGTCACGAGGCCGCGGGCGTCGTCCTGGAGGTCGGCTCGGAAGTCCGGCATCTGAAGAAGGGCGACCGTGTCTGCATGGAGCCCGGCATTCCGGACCTCTCCTCCCGGTCGTCCAAGCTCGGCATCTACAATGTCGATCCGTCCGTACGGTTCTGGGCCACGCCGCCGGTCCATGGGTGCCTGACGCCCGAGGTCGTTCATCCGGCGGCCTTCACCTATCGCCTCCCCGACCACGTGTCCTTCGCGGAAGGGGCGATGGTCGAGCCGTTCGCCATCGGCGTGCAGGCCGCCCTTCGCGCGGGCATCAAGCCGGGGGATGTCGGCGTCGTCATGGGGGCCGGCCCGATCGGCATGATGACGGCACTGGCCGCGCTCGCGGGGGGATGCTCCAAGGTTTATGTGGCTGACCTCGCGCAGCCGAAACTGGATGTCATCGGGGCCTATGAGGGTATCGAGACAATCAATGTCCGCCAGCAGGCGGCATCCGAGGCTCTCGCGCAGGCGACGGGCGGCTGGGGGGGGATGTGGTCTTCGAGTGCTCCGGGGCCGCACCCGCAATCCTTGCTCTTCCTGGTCTTGCGCGTCCTGGCGGAACCGTCGTGCTCGTCGGCATGCCCGTCGACCCCGTCCCCTTCGACATCGTCGGTATGCAGGCCAAGGAACTGCGGATCGAGACGGTGTTCCGCTATGCCAATGTCTACGACCGCGCCATCGAACTGATCGCCTCCGGCAAGGTCGATTTGAAACCGCTGATCTCTGCTACCATTCCGTTCGACGAGAGCATCGCCGCCTTCGACCGCGCCGTCGAGGCGCGCCCCACGGACGTGAAGATACAGATCGAGATGCCGGCGTAAGAGCCCGTGGCGCGGCTCTTCGAACGCGGGCAGGTGCCGGCCGTAAAGCTGATCGGCGTCACAGGTTGACTCTTCCCCCGCATATTCGCAAGCGAAAGTTGTAGTGGCCGCACATCTCGGTCCCTTATTCCTGTGCTCGTCACGGGAATTCAGCCAGACCAAGTCCTTGGGCTGAAAAGGCTCTTCCGCGCCACAGACGCGGCGCTGCTGGATCCCTGTGACGAGCACAGGGAGGGCGGAGAGGGTGCGGTCCCTCGGGGCGTTTCATAAACCGTGAAGATAGCGAGGCGGCGCGGAAAGTCGCGGGTCACGCCCGTATACAGCGCCCCGCTTCGCTTCGCTTCGATGCGAGGATGTAGACGTAACCTTTCATTGCGTGACAGGCTGATCATTCCTCGCATATTCGCAAGCGAAAGTTGTAGGAGCCGCACATCCCCGGTCCCTCATTCCTGTGCTTGTCACAGGAATCCAGCCAGACCAAGTCCTTGGGCTGAAAGAACGCTTTCCGCGCCGCAGACGCGGCGCTGCTTTCATCCCTGTGACGAGCACACGGATGAGGACGGAGAGATTGCAGTTCTCCGACAACTTTCCTACAGCGCCGCGCGTCTTATGCTGCATGTTTTCGTCCTTTGATCGACTACGAACAAGGAAACATGCCGAAAAGACCGGCCAGAGCTTCCACGTGGTTTCACGCCGGTTGGCCTGAAACCACGGACAGGTTATCCGGCCCGGTTACGTCCGCGGCTTCAGGTTCTCCGGGTCGTAAAGCGGCTTGTAGCCGACGCCGGCGACCTCGACCGGGTAGGTCTCGGCAAAATACTCGACATTGAGCTTGCGGCCGACCTGGCAGTAAGACCAGGGCAGATAGGCGAGCGCGATGTTCTTCCCGATCGTCGGGCCGTAGGCGATGGAAGTGGTGTAGGAGCGGCGGCCGAGTTCGTCGACCAGCACCTCGCCGGTCTCCGGGTCCATGACCGGCAGGTTGCCGACGGGGTAGCGCTTCACCCCGTTCCTGTCGGTGTTCTCCGTCATGAGGAGCGTGCAGAGCATGGCGGGCTGGTGCTCGCGCGCCTTGTACTCCATATGCTTCGCCTTGCCGCGGAAGTCCGCTTCCTTGACCTTCGGACGGGCAAGGTCCGCCTCGATAAGATTGTAGTGGGTGAGAAGATCCGCGTTCTGCAGGCGGAGGCTCTTTTCCATCCGGCGCGAGTTCGCGTAGGTCTCGACGCCGAAGGCCATGACGCCCGTGGCGCGCAGCGCATCCCAGACGGCCAGGCCGTCCTCGTATTTCATGTGCAGTTCCCAGCCCTGCTCGCCGACATAGGAGATGCGGAAGGCGGAGACCGGCCTGCCGGCGATCTCGATCTGCTTGATCGCGGCGAAGGGGAAATTCTCCGGATCGAGGCCGGCCGGTTCCGCCACGACCTTCTTCAGCGTTTCGCGGGCATTCGGGCCCCAGATGCCGATGGTGACGAACTTCTCCGAAACGTCGGTGATGGTGACGTCGAGCCCCCGGTCTTCCGCGACACGGCGCATATAGTGGAAGTCACGCGGGCCGGCATCGGCACCGTTCACGAGGCGGCAGCGTTCGCTCATGCGGAAGACGGTGAAGTCGGCGCGCACCATGCCCTCGTCATCGAGGAAGTGGGTGTAGATGCCCTTGCCGATATTGCCGTCTCCGCCGATCTTGGCGGCGCAAAGCCACTCGAGAAGCTCCACATGGTCCGGCCCTTCGATATCCACCATGTGGAAGTGCGAGAGGTTGACGATGCCGCAATCCTCGCTCATCGCCAGATGCTCGGCGTTGGAAACGCGCCAGAAGTGGCGGTTGTCCCACTCGTTCTCGCGAACCGGAATGCGGTTGCCGTATTTTTCGAGCAGGTGCTCGTTGGCGGCATAGCCGTGCGCGCGCTCCCAGCCGCCGAGTTCCATGAAGTAGCCGCCGAGCTCCTTCTCGCGCTCGTAGAAGGGCGAGCGCTTGACGTTGCGGCCGCTCGCATAGGGCTCGCGCGGATGCACGGCCGGGAAATAGATCTTCTGCGCCGCCTCGAAGCAGCGGCCTTCGATGAACTTCTCTTCGAGCTGGTGCGGGTAGAAGCGCGCGTAGTCGATCGAGGCGTGGTCGGTATGGGTACGCCCGTCCGTCATCCAGTCGGCGATCAGCTTGCCGTAGGCCGGGCCGTCCTTGACCCAGATGGCGACGCAGTACCAGAGGCCGCGTACCTTCTGGCTCTCGCCGCAGGAGGGGCCGCCGGCGGCCGATACCTGCAGCAGGCCGTTGAAGGAGTGGCCCTCGTTATAGCCGAGCTCGCCGAGGATCGGCGTAAGTTCCATGGCGCGCTCGAGCGGCTCGATGATCTGCTCCATATCGAGGTCGCGCTGCGAGGGCGACAGGCGTGCCTCGTGCTTTTCGAGGATGTCGCGCGGATGGCAGAGGCGCGGATTGTCTGTTTCGTAATAGCCCCATTCGATCTGGCCGCCCTCGGTGGTCCTCGGGTCGCCGGTGTCGCGCATATAGGCCGAGTTGCCCTGATCGCGCAGCAGGGGGAAGCCGATTTCCTTGCCGGTGCCTTCGAATTCGTTGTAGGGGCCGAAGAAGGTGAGCGGATGATCGACCGGCATGACGGGCAGGTCCTCGCCGACCATTTCAGCGATCAGGCGACCCCAGATGCCGGCGCAGACCACGACATGGTCGGCCATGATCGTGCCGCGATGTGTGACGACGCCCTTGATACGGCCGTTTTCGACGAGCAGCGCAGTTGCCGGCGTATTGCCGAATATCTGCAGCTTGCCGGACTTTTCCGCCGCATCGACCAGCTTGCCGGCAACCGTCTGCGAGCGCGGGATGACGAGGCCGGCATCCGGATCGAACATGCCGCCCATCACCTGATCTTCCTCGATCAGCGGGAACAGCTTCTTGATTTCGGCCGGCGAGACATAGTGTGCGCGGGTGCCGAAGGCCTTGGCGGAGGAATGCTTGCGCTTGATCTCCTCCATCCAGACGTGGTCGCCGGTGCGTGCGACTTCCAGACCGCCGATGCGGGCGTAGTGACCCATCTTCTCGAAGAAGTCGATCGAATACTGCGTCGTCCAGACCGAGAGATAGTCGTGGCTTGTGGTGTAGCAGAAGTCGGAGGCATGTGCCGTAGAGCCGATATCCGTCGGGATGCCCGACTTGTCGATGCCGACGATATCGTCCCAGCCACGCTCGATGAGGTGGTGGGCGATCGATGCGCCGACGATGCCACCCAGTCCTACGATTACGACCTTCGCCTTTTCCGGAAACTCTGCCATTGATGCGACCCTGGTTTGGTTTTGAAGCCGGATATTAGAGCCTGCCGCGCCGCGAGTTGAGCCTGTCTACGACATAATCGTCGTGCTGCACGACCAGAATGTTGCGGGCGGCGGGCGGGCACGGTCGCGGCCGCGAGGACGCTCATCTAGCTGATATAGCGAGAAAATACACCCTGCGGGGCGGCGAGGAACAGGTTTTTCCTCGAACAGGGAGGCGGCAGGCGGACGCGTCGCCGAAACGCGGCCTTTCGGCAGCCGCCTTTACTCGCCGCCACCGAAGAAGGTGAGGCGCGTGAAGAGGACATAGTTCGATTCCGACACCATCAGCGCCACGAAGACGAGCACCAGCAGCGGGGGCAGAATGATCGCGTAGATCAGCGCCAGGCGTTCCCACGCCATATGCATGAACACGGCCACGATGAGGCCCGCCTTCAGCATCATGAAGATGAGGATCAACGACCAGCGGAGATAGCCCTGCAGGCCGAAGTAATCGACGAGGTATGAAAGAGCGCTGAGGACGAAGAGCAGCCCCCAGACCAGGAGGTAGAGCTTGATCGGGTGCTGCTGGTGCTCCGTATGGGCGGCCGCAGGTTGTGCCGGATGTATTTCCGCGTGAGCCACGATGCCCTCCCTCACCAAAGATAAAAGAATGCGAAGATGAAGACCCAGACCAGGTCGACGAAGTGCCAGTAGAGGCCGGTTATCTCGACGATCTCGTAGCGCCCCTTGCGGCTGGTGAAGAAGCCGCGCCGCTCCGTTTCGAAATCGCCGCGCCAGACCTTGCGGGCGACGATCAGCAGGAAGATCACGCCGAAGGTGACGTGGGTCCCGTGAAAGCCGGTGATCATGAAGAAGGAAGAGCCGAATTGAGCGGCTCCCCAGGGGTTGGCCCAGGGCCGCACGCCCTCGGCGATCAGCTTCGACCATTCGAACGCCTGCATGCCGACGAAGGTGGCGCCGAAAAGCGCCGTCAGAAGCATGAGCGCCGCGGTCTTCCGCCGGTCGCGGCGGTAACCGTAGTTGACGGCCATGGCCATGGTGCCGCTGCTCGAAATGAGAACGAAGGTCATGATGGCAATGAGGATCAGCGGCATGTGCGTTCCGGCGATTTCGAGTGCGAAAACCTCGCTCGGATTGGGCCATGGAACGGCGGTGGACATTCGCGCCGACATGTAGGCAAGCAGGAAGCAGCCGAAGACGAAGGTGTCGCTGAGGAGAAAGATCCACATCATGGCCTTTCCCCAGGAAACATCCTTGAAGGTGCGCTGGTCGGAGGCCCAGTCCGACGCGAGACCCGCCAGACCGGCGGGGCGCGGGAGCGTTTCTGCTGCGGGCTTCTTCATCGGTGCAGACATGTTCAACGGTTCCTATGTCAGCAGTTGGCGGCAGAAATCGATCACGCCGCTGGCCCAGCCGGCAAAAAGAGCGAAGAGAACCAGCCAGACGATCAGCATGAAATGCCAGTAGATGGCGCAAAGCTCGATCGACAGGCGCGTTCTGTTGTCGAGCGGTGTTTGCGAGGCATGTGCGGTTACCCGGCCGAGAGCGAAGAGCCCCCCGATGATGTGCAGGCCGTGCATGCCCGTAAGCAGATAGAAGAAGCTGTTGGCCGGATTCCCGGCGACGAAATATCCGGCGTCCGACAGCGCACGCCAGGCGAAGAGTTGACCCACGAGGAAAGCAAGGCCAAGAGCGAGCGCCGCCAGGAGACCGATCCGAGCCGCCTCGTCGTTCCGCCGCCCTGCCTCGACCCTGGTCCAGTGCAGGGTGATGCTGCCGGCGGCGAGGATGCCCGTATTGAGCCAGAGAAGGCCGGGCAAAGGCAGCGCGCCCCAGTCGGATGACGCCATGCGCATGAAATAGGCGCTGATCGCAAGTGAAAACAGCGCGCCGACGACGGTGAGAAATACGCCGAGACCGATTTTTGCCGGTGGCAAACGTGTTGCGCCCCGCCGGTCGTGGAAGTGACCGACCTCGAGCCAGGGGCGCGATGTCAGGCGCTGCCCTGCGAGCCACCAGACGACGATGGCGGCGATCGCCGCCAGAAAGAAGGCGACGATGCTCATGAGACGGTCTCGTGACTGAGGCGGCCGGGCGTCGGCTGGTTCTGCGGGATGAAATCCTCCGGCGCGCCGGGGACGCTGTAGTCATAGGCCCAGCGGTAGACGACGGGCAGTTCATCGCCCCAGTTACCGTGAGGCGGCGGCGTCTCGGGCGTCTGCCATTCGAGCGTCGTCGCGCGCCAGGGATTGCCCCCGGCCTCCCGCCCGTGGCGCAGGCTCCAGCCCAGATTGAAGAGGAACAGGATCTGCGCAGCGCCGACGAGAAGCGCCATGACGCTGATGAAAGCGTTGAGCTCGGCGATCGAAGTCGTCACGAAAGATGCCTCGCCGAGCTCGTGATAGCGGCGCGGGACTCCGATGAGGCCGAGATAATGCATCGGAAAGAAGATGGCGTAGGCGCCGATGAAGGTGACCCAGAAATGGATCTGGCCCATCGCCTCGTTGAGCATGCGCCCGGTGATCTTCGGATACCAGTGATAGATGGCGCCGAAGATCACCATGATCGGCGCCACGCCCATGACCATGTGGAAATGCGCGACGACGAACATCGTATCGGAGAGCGGCACGTCGACGACGACATTGCCGAGAAAGAGACCCGTCAGCCCGCCATTGACGAAGGTGACGATGAAGGCGAGGGCGAAGAGCATCGGCAGCGTCAGATGGATATTGCCGCGCCAGAGGGTGAGGACCCAGTTATAGACCTTGATCGCCGTCGGCACCGCGATGATCAGCGTGGTCGTGGCGAAGAAGAAGCCGAAATACGGGTTCATGCCGCTGACATACATGTGGTGCGCCCAGACGATGAAGGAGAGGCCGCCGATGATGACGATCGCCCAGACCATCATGCGGTAGCCGAAGATGTTCTTGCGGGCATGGGTGCTGATGAGATCGGAGACGATGCCGAAGGCGGGCAGGGCGACGATGTAGACTTCGGGGTGGCCGAAGAACCAGAACAGGTGCTGGAAGAGAATCGGGCTGCCGCCGCCATATTGCAGCTGCTCGCCCATTTCGACGATGGCCGGCATGAAGAAGCTCGTGCCGAGCAGCCGGTCGAAGAGCATCATGACGCAGGCGACGAAAAGGGCAGGGAAGGCAAGCAGCGCCATCACCGTCGCGGTGAAGATGCCCCAGACGGTCAGCGGCAGCCGCATCAGCGTCATGCCGCGTGCGCGGCCCTGCAGCACGGTCACGACATAGTTGAGGCCACCCATGGTGAAGCCGATGACGAAGATGATCAGCGACGAGAGCATCATGATGATGCCCCAGTCCCTGCCGCCGGGCGTGCCGGAAAGGACGGCCTGCGGCGGATAGAGGGTCCAGCCGGCGCCGGTCGGTCCGCCGGGCGTGAAGAAGCTTGCGGCCAGGACGATCACGGCGAGTAGATAGATCCAGTAGCTGAGCATGTTGGCATAGGGAAACACCATGTCGCGCGCGCCGACCATCAGCGGGATCAGATAGTTGCCGAAGCCGCCGAGGAAGAGGGCGGTGAGCAGGTAGATCACCATGATCATTCCGTGCATGGTGATGAACTGATAGTAGCGCTCGGCATCGATCAGCTCGAATGTGCCGGGAAAACCGAGTTGCAGCCGGATCAGCCAGGACAGCACCAGCGCCACCATGCCGATGGCGATCGCGGTCGTGCCGTATTGAATGGCGATGATTTTCGCATCCTGGCTGAAGACATAACGCGTCCACCAGCTATGCGGATGGTAAAGCTCAACATCCTCGACTTCGGGAGGCGGAAGTGCCTCGCCAATACCGGACCGGACGTCGACCATCATATCTCCTCCCCAGGGGCTACTTCACGGCACCTCCTACTGTGCCGCTGAGGCGGCGACCGTTGTCGCCGCCGGGCCGAAGCATTCTCGCTCTTCTTCAAAAAGCGCGAATGCTCCGGTTCCTTGTTCGATCGCAACTCCGGACGGAGAACCGCTACACGCTTTTCCCGGAATTGCTTTTGTTTCCAATGATGCGGACAGTTGCGAAAAGGTCTGCTGCTCGGCGAGCCAGGCCTGGTAGTCTTCTTCGGTGTCGACCACGACGGTACCGCGCATCTGCGGGTGGCCGACGCCGCAGAGTTCCGCGCAGAGTATCTCGAAGGTTCCGGTCCGCGTCGGCGTCAACCAGAAATAGGTGACCATGCCTGGCACCATGTCCATCTTGGCGCGGAATTCGGGGACGTAGAAATCGTGCAGGACGTCGACCGACCTAAGCAGCATCTTGACCGGCTTGCCGACCGGCAGGTGAAGCTCGCCGCCTTCGATGATGATGTCGTCCTGCCCGGCGGCGTCGTCCCGATTGACCCCGAGCGCGTTTTCGGGGGCGATATCGCGCGTTTCGGTCGTGCCCAGCTTACCGTCCGCGCCGGGCAGCCGGAAGCTCCACAGCCATTGCTGGCCGATCACCTCAACTTCGGACGCATCCTGCGGGACGGTGACGAACTGGTTCCAGACGAAGAGGCCCGGCGCCAGCATCGCCGCGACACCGAAGGTCGTGCCCGTCGCGAGCCAGCCTTCGAGCCGCCTGTTTTCGGGCTCGTAAGCGGCGGTATTGCCGGGTCGGTGGCGGAAGCGCAGGACGCAATAGGCCATGAACAGGACCACGGCGGTGAAGGCGATGCCGGTGATCCAGAAGGTGATGGTGATGGTATTGTCGATGTAACTCCAATTGGAGGCGATCGGGGTCCACCACCAGGGACTAAGCAAATGGAACAACACCGAGCCGACGGCCAGCAGAACCAGAATCACTACCACGGCCATTCCCTGACCCTCCCCCGCCGTGATCGGCCGTGAGACGAATACGCAATCGCAGAGTTCCGATCACAATTATTGCACGAACGGAAAATACTGGCAAATCATCGGGACGAGATCGAATTCTCACTTCCCGCAAGTATTCCTATTTGGGATGCTGCTTCATGTAGGCGATCACATTGGCAATCTCCTCGTCCTTCTTGAGGCCGGGGAATACCATCTTCGTGCCTTTGACCTTGGCCCTGGGGTTACGCAGATATTCGGCGAGCGTCGCGTCGTCCCAGACGAGACCACCCTTGCCCGCATCGATCATGGCTTGCGAATATTTGAAGTCCGCATGGGTGCCGGCCGTCCGGCCGATGACGCCTTGCAGCGAAGGACCGACCTTGTTCTGGTCCTTGTCGATCACGTGACAGGTGGCGCATTTCTTGAAGACGGTGGCGCCGGCCTCGGCATCGCCCTCCTGGGCAAGCCCGGCGAGCGGACAGAGCGAGAGTGCCGAAAAAGACAGGGCAGCAAGTGCAATTCGCATGATACTTCCTCAATTTCGCCCGGCGCGGGGCAAGGAAGGCTATCGTCAAATCTGCTTTGGCGGTGCTTGCTTCTCTTAAGGAATGGTGCGCCGGGGCGGTTGATACGTGCGACAGGAAAGAAGCTAGTCCTTGTCGTAGAGAAGTCAATTGCTCCTTCCGGCTAAGCCTGAACCTGCGGGCCGCCATTCGGCGCGTGCGTCAGACGCGCTTGCCCTCCGCATCGAAGAAATGCAGGTGGTGGGCGGGGAAGTGGACGGGGATCGTGCCGGACGCCGTCAGGAACGACCGGTCGTTGGTGAAGACCTTGAAGGTCGCCCGCCCGAGCGAGAGATGCAGGATGATGCCGAAGCCCGTCGGCTCGACCAGATCGACGCCGGCAAGCAGCGTCTCCGGGCCGTGGCCGGCAAGCACGACATGTTCGGGACGGATGCCGAGCGTCACCTTTGCGTTATTCGAAAGGGGCGCGGCCGCGTCGAGCGGGATGCCGATCTCATCCGACATCTCGAAGCGCGGCGCGTCGCCCGCGTGGCAGGTACCTTCGAAGAAGTTCATGCCCGGCGAGCCGATGAAGCCGGCGACGAAAAGATTGGCCGGACGGTCGTAGAGATCGAGCGGGCTTCCGACCTGCTGGACCACGCCGCCGTTCATGGCGACGATGCGGTCTGCCAGCGTCATCGCCTCGATCTGATCGTGCGTCACATAGATGGAGGTGGCGCCCAGATCCTTGTGCAGTTTCTTGATCTCGGCGCGCATCTGCTCGCGCAGGCGCGCATCGAGATTGGAGAGCGGTTCGTCGAAGAGAAACGCCTTCGGCTCGCGCACGATGGCGCGGCCCATGGCGACGCGCTGGCGTTGGCCGCCGGAGAGCGCCTTGGGGCGGCGATCGAGCAACGGGTCGAGGCCGAGCTTGGCAGCGGCGCCAGCAACGACTGTCGTTATCCTTTCCTTGGCCGTCTTGCGCAGCCTCAGGCTGTAGCTCATGTTTTTCGCGACCGACATATGCGGGTAGAGCGCGTAGGACTGGAACACCATGGCAATGTCGCGGTCCTTCGGAGCGAGTTCGTTGACCCGCCTGCCGGCGATGCGGATCTCGCCGCCGGTCACGCTCTCGAGCCCGGCGATCATGCGCAGAAGGGTCGACTTGCCGCAGCCGGAGGGACCGACGAGCACGACGAACTCGCCGTCGCTGATCTTGAGGTCGACGTCGTGCAGCACCGGATGGGTACCGTAGGACTTCTTGATGTTGGCGATGTCGATGGAAGCCATTGCGTATCAGCCTTTCACCGCGCCGGCCGTGAGGCCCTGGACGAGATAGCGTTGAATGAGGAGGAAGAAGAGGCAGGCCGGTATCAGCGCCAGCACGCCGGCGGCCATCATCTGCCCGAAGTCGACCGAGAATTTCGAAACGAAGGACAGGAGCCCGACCGGGAAGGTCGCCTGTGCGTTGCCGGAGATCAGCATCAGCGAGAAGAGCAGTTCGCTCCAGGCGGCGGTGAAGACGAAGCCTAGGGTCGCGGCGATTCCGGGCAGCGTCAGCGGCAGGATGATTTGGCGGAAGGCGACGAACTGCGTCGCGCCGTCGATCATCGCCGCCTCTTCCAGGTCCTTCGGAATGCCGTCGAAGAAGGACTGCATCAGGAATGTCGCGAAGGGGACGTTGAAGGCGGTGTAGACGACGACGAGCCCGGTGAGGCTGTTGGTCAGCCCCAGCGGCGAGAGGATCTTGAAGATCGGCGCGACCAGCATCACCAGAGGAAACATCTGCGTCAGCAGCATCAGCGTGACCAGCCAGTATTTGCCGCGGAACCGGAAGCGCGAGAGCGCGTAGCCGGAGAGCGAGGCGAGGATGGTGACGATGACGGCGGTCGACCCCGAAACGATCAGGCTGTTGCGGAAGAACACCGGGAAGGCGCTGTGCCGCAGCACGAAGTCGAAGTGTTCGAGGCTCGCCCGCGACGGCCAGAGACGAATGCCCTCCGAATAGAGGAGGTCGTTCGGCGTGACGGCGACCTTGAGCAGCCAGAAGAGCGGGAAGAGCGCGAAGGCGATATAAGCGAGAATCGCCAGGCGATGCGCAATGGTCAGAAATGCTTGTTTGGCGCGCATGGTCTCAATCCTTGCTCAGGAGCCATTGCCGCAGGATCACGATCAGCAATGAATAGGCGAGGAGCAGCGCCAGCAGCACCAGCGCGATCGCCGAGGCATAACCGAAATCCAGCCGCTTGAACGCCTGGGTGAAGATGTAGCTTGCGACGATCTGGGTTCGGTCCGCCGGCCCGCCATTGGTCATGACGATGATGAGATCGGCGAAATTGGAGATCCAGACCGTACGCAGCAGAATGGTGATTGCGATCGTGGGCGCCAGGAAGGGAAGGGTGATCGAAAGGAAACGCTGCACCGGGCCGGCGCCGTCGATGCTCGCTGCCTCGTAAAGGTCGCGCGGGATCGCCTGGAGCGCTGCCAGCAGTGTGATCGCGAAGAAGGGGATGCCCCACCAGATATTGGCAATGATCGGTCCCCACATGGCAAGCTGGGGATCGGACAGAATGTTGGTCGGCTGGCTCATGATGCCGAGAGCGAAGAACCAGTGCGGCAGCGGACCGACGACGGGGTTGAAAAGCCAGGCCCAGTTGAGGCCGGCCAGAAAACTCGGCACCGCCCAGGGCAGGAAGACGAGCGCCTGTGCAACCGCACGCCCATAGAATGGCTTGTCGAGCAGGAGTGCCAGGATGAGCCCGAAGGCGAACTGCAGGAACACGGAGGCGCCGGTCCACCAGAGCGTGTTGCGCAGCGAACGGAAGAATGCCTGGTCCTGGGCGAGCGCGCGGAAATGATCGAGGCCGACGAAACCGCCGGAGAAGGGGTTGAGCAGCTGGATGTCGCGGAAAGCGTAGGAGATGCCGAGCACCAGAGGCACGAGCATGACCGTAACGATCAGGATGAGCGCCGGAGCGGTATAGAGATAGGGCGCAGAGGCGTCGGCGATCCGCTTCATCAGCGGCGGACGGGTTGCGGGCAGGCCGTCATGGCGTGCGGCATAGGCCATCGATCGAAATTTCCCCTTTTTTGACCGCCGTTATCGATCGGCGTGCCTTTTCTTGCGTCGGACGACCGGCGGCGGCTGACCGCCGCCGGTGCCTGCGTTACTTCTTGCTTGCGAGGTACTTCTGCTGCGCCTTGGTCAGGTAGTCGGCCCATTGATTGGCGAGCTCTTCCGGCGTGATGTCGCCGAGCAGGGCCTCCTGGGTCGTCTTGATGGCGAGCGAATCCTTGAAGAAGGCGAATTCTTCGAGATAGGTCGGCATGACCGTCAGCACGACGTCCTTGTCGGCGAGTTCGTCGAACCAGCCCTTGAACTGCGGGCTCGCATAGAAGGGGTCCTTCTCGGCCGACTTATGGACGGGCAGCGCGCCGGTGCGCTTGTTCCACTCGATATTGCCTTCCGGGCCTTCCAGCGTTTCGATCAGCTTCCAGGAGAGATCCTTGTTCTGGCTGGCGGCAAGAATCGACCAGCCGGCAAAGCCGATCGTGGTAAAGGCCTTGCCGCTCGGCCCCTTGGGCATGGTGGTGACGCCGAAATCCTCCGGCTTCATGCGCTGGGCGATCGCGATCAACGCGTCCGGATCCTGGTCGAGGAAGGCGCAGGTGCCGCTGTAGAAGCCGGCGACGATCTCGTTGAAGCCCCAGTTGACGCTGTCCTTGGGGGCGAGGCCGTTCTTGTAGAGGTCGATGACCCAGGTGAGACCCTTGATCCAGCCCTCGCTGTTCATCGTCGAGGTGCCGTCCTCGTTGAAGAACTTGTTGTCGCCGGCCATGGTCGCGCCGAACATCACCCAGCCGTTGAGACCGCCCGGACCCCCGCGCAGGCAATAGCCCGATTTGCCCGGCAGCTTGGAGACCGCCTCGGAAGCCTTGACGAAGTCGTCCATCGTCTTCGGCGGTTCGGCGACGCCCGCTTCGGAGAGCAGCTTCTTGTTGTAGAACATCGCCCGGAGATAGAAGCCATAGGGCAGCATATAGGCGGTGTCGTTGACGTCGCGGCCGAGTTCGAGCGCGCGCTCGGTGAGGCCGGGCGTGTGCTCCCACTTTTCGAGATAGGGCTCGAGGCTTTCGAGCATGCCGTTATTGGCGTAGAGCGACAGCCAGGTGTCCGGCATTTCCATGACGTCGGGGATTTCGCCGGCCGAGACCATGGTCGCGAATTTCTGGAAGGCTTCGCCCCAGGGCAGCGAAATGATCTCCACGGTCGTGCCGGGGTTCGCCTGTTCGAACTTGGCGACGATCGACTTCAGCGTTTCGGTGCGCTCGGGGCTGGTGATGACCTCGACGAGCTTCAGCTTGGTATCGGCAAGGGCGCTGCCGGCCATCAGCGTGGCAAGCAGGGTGGCGGTGATCAGTTTCCTCATTTTATCGTTCCCTTTGTTCTCGCTGGTTGCGTGTTCGTCAGCCTGATGAAGCGGCTGTCATCGCCGTTTCGAGATCGCTCCAGAGGGCCTCCGTTCCCTCCAGGCCGACATGGAGCCGTACCGACCGCGGTGAAATGCCGAAGGCTGCCGCGGAATTGGGCTCGGCTTTCTGCGCCAGGACGACTTCGCCCGGCACGATGAGGCTTTCGTGGCCGCCCCAGGAGACGCCGAGCTTGAAGAGTTTCAGGTGATCGGCGAAGCGGCGCATGTCGACGCCTTCGCGGAAGATGAAGGAGAAAAGTCCGGAGGTGCCGGAGAGACCGGGGGGCAGATGGTTGCCGAGGCCCGGGTGGCAGACGGTTTCGACCAGCGGATGCTCTGCCAGACGACGGGCGACCGCGAGCGCCGAGCGCTCATGTGCCTTCATCCGCACCGGCAGCGTGCGCATGCCCCGGATCAGCAGCCAGGCGTCGAAGGGCGAAAGCTTGCCGCCGAGATAGGGATAGGCTTCCGAACGGATGCGGCCGATCAGGTCGCTCGACCCGGCGACGACGCCGGCGACGACATCGCTATGGCCGCTCAGATATTTCGATGCGGAGTGAATGACGAGGTCGACGCCGAGCGAGACCGGCTGCTGAAACACCGGACTGGCCCAGCTGTTGTCGATGACCGTGACGATCCCCTGCCGGCGTGCGAGAGCCGCAAGCGCTGCGACATCGTGCGCGTCCATCACCCAGCTGGTCGGGCTTTCCATGTAGAAGAGCTTGGCGCCTGGAAGCGCCTTGGCAACCGCCTCTTCGTCGCGCCCGTCCACATAGGTGACCTCGATACGCATGCGCTTCAGATGCGTGCCGAAGAGGCGGAACGCATCGGGATAGACATGTTTCACGGCGACGATGCGGTCGCCCGGCTCGACGAAGGAGAGGACTGTGGAGGAGATCGCCGACATGCCGCTTGCGAAACCGATGGCGTCTTCGGCGGCTTCGAGCTTCGCCAGCATCTCCTCGAAATGCCTGACCGTCGGGTTGAGGCCGCGGGTGTAGATAGGCCGCACGCGCTCGCCCCGATAGGAAGCGACCATCTCGTCATAGTTCTTGAAGGTGAAGAGCGAGGTCTGCACGATCGGCGGTACGACTGCATCGAAAGCGTTGCTCTCGTCATGCGCGACGATAAGGGAGGCTCTCTCGAACGGATCGAGGCCGTTGTTCATTTGGACATTTCCTTGATGTCTTCCTCGACGACCGCGAGGATTTTCAGCGTTTCCGCGCGCGCGGCCTCGGCGTCCTGCGCCGCGATCGCATCGAAGAGCGTTCGGTGAAAGGGAAAGGAGCGCCTTGCGAAGTCCGAGCGGTCGAAAGGCTCGTCCCAGAAGCGTTCGAAGGCCTCGCGCATCTGTTCGAGCAGTTGCTTGAAGAGCGGATTGTGGGTCGCGTCGTAGATCGCAAGATGGAAGGCGAGGTCTTCCGGGCCGGAGGTTCCCTTGGCGAGATGGACCCGCTCCATCTCGTTGAGCTTCGTTTCGATGTTGACGAGGTCGGCCTCCGTGCGGCGCCGCGAAGCGACCATGCCGGCCTCGACCTCGATGCCGCGCCGCACTTCGAGCGTCTGCAGCAGCGCGTCGCGAAGGTGCTCCGTGTCGAGCGCCAGCGGCATGTGGATGGTTGCGGTGGAAATGGCGCGCAGGAGATAGGTGCCGCTGCCCTTGCGCGCCTCGACAACGCCGAGCGCCTGGAAATGGCTCAGCACCTCACGAATGGTGGAGCGGCCGACGGCGAGCGCCGCCATCATTTCCCGCTCGGCAGGCAAGCGATCCCCGGGGTTCAGCCCCGATCTTTGAATGAAATCGGCAAGGGCGGATATTACCTGCTGCGCCCGGTCTGCGGGCGGCAGGGGCAGGAGCATCGCTTTATCCTGCAGGGGCATCCGGTTCTCCCCAGAACCACAATTGGTCTGACATCTGAGCAATATGCAGGGGACAGGAGAGGTGGTCAAGGGCCAGATGAGCGTCGAAGCCTTGAGGTCTGCCCCTCACCCTAGCCTCTCCCCGCTTGCGGGGAGAGGAGACGAGTCCGTATCGACCCATCGAGGCTGAAGCGGAACACAGGGGTGTCCCCTCTCCCCGCGCGCGGGGAGAGGGCTAGGGTGAGGGGCAGATCAGGGTGGTTACCCTACTGGGCAGACCCAAGGCTCATTCACCGCGCAAGCGCGAGCAGCTTGCCGATCGCCTGCTGATCGAAGCCGCCGATGCCCTCGCGGATGTCGGCGGCGATGGCTTGCGCCACGGCGTCCTCGTCACGCCGTCTCAGGGCCTCGATGGCCTCACGGTGACGGTCGATGACGTAGAATTCCGTGACGTGCTCCATGGCAATGCCGAGGATCGGCCCGAGCTGGAGCCAGAGGCTCTCTACGAACGGCATGACGACCTGATCGGGATTGGCCGTATAGATCTGCCGGTGAAATTCCTGATTGGCGATCAGCGCCTGCGCCTTCTGCCCCGCCAGGATCGCGGCCTCGATCGCGTCATCCAATGCGATGATGCGGTCTATCTGCCGGTCGGAGAGATGGGCAACGGCCCTGCGCGCGGCGTGGCTTTCAAGCGCGATACGAAGCGAGATCAGCTCCTCGAAACGCGCCGGCGTGATCCGCGGCACGACGATGCGCCGGTTCTCCAGAAATTGCAGGGCGCCGATCGAGGTCAGCTGACGCAGTGCTTCGCGCACCGGCGTGGGGCTGCTCTCCAGCGCATCTGCGAGCCCGCGTATGGTGACGGAGGTTCCGGGCCGGAAGGCGCCCACCATGATCGCCTGCCTGAGACGCGCAAAGGCATAGTCGTGGGTCGTCATGCCTTCCGGCCGATGAAGGGCGGGCAGAGCAAGGGTCTTCAAGACGGCGATTCCTCCCGCACGCGGGCGTTGGAACGAGTCGATCCTGCCGACCCGGGGCAGCTTGACTTCAAAACTGCAACTATGTCAATTTCCCGATAATGTGATCACAAAAAGAAATACGATATGTCAATCGATGCGGACGACCCGGAAGTGTTCCAGTCCTGGCTTGAACAGAACGGCCCGATAGAAAGTATTCAGGCGGTGATTTGCGACCTGAACGGCATCATGCGCGGCAAGCGGGTGCCGGTGGAACAGGCCAGGAAGGTGCTCGGCGGCGGCATCCGCATGCCGCTCTCGATCGTCGGCGTCGACGTCTGGGGTGAGGACATCATCGGCAGCGCGCAGGTCTTTGCGACCGGCGACCGCGACGGCATCTGCGGCGTCACGGGGCGAGGGGCCCTGCCGGTCAACTGGACGTCGCGGCCGAGCGCGCTGGTTCCGCTCTGGCTGTTCGTCGAGAACGGCAGGCCCTTTCTTGCCGATCCGCGCCAGGCGCTCGCGGCGATCATGCGCGAATATCGCGAACTGGGGCTGCGCCCGGTGGTAGCGACGGAGCTGGAATTCTATCTCATCGATCCCGAGCCGGACAGCGCCGTCCCGCCGATCTCGCCCTATACCGGCAAGCGGCTCGATTCCGACGCGATCCTTTCGATCGACGAGCTCGACGATTTCGGCGAGTTCTTTTCCGACGTCTACAGGGAGTGCGCGCGGCAGAACGTGCCGGCCGATGCGGCGATCGCCGAAAACGGCATCGGCCAGTTCGAGATCAATCTGCTGCACAGCGACGATCCGCTGAAGGCGGCGGATGACGCGATCTTCTTCAAGCGCATCGTCAAGGGGGTCGCCCGCAAGCACGGGCTCGCGGCGACCTTCATGGCCAAACCCTACGGCACCCGTTCCGGCAACGGCATGCACATCCATTTCAGCCTGCTCGACGAGGAAGGCAACAACGTCTTCGACGACGGCAGCGACGAGGGATCGGCCGTGCTCAAGCATGCGGTGGCCGGCCTCCTGCGCGGCATGGCCGAGACGACGCTTATGTTCGCCCCGCACTTCAATTCCTACCGGCGGCTGCGGCCCGACACGCATGCGCCGACCTCGATTTCCTGGGGTTACGAGAACCGCACCTCGGCAATCCGCATCCCGGGCGGCAACCCGGCGGCGCGGCGGATCGAGCACCGCGTCGCGGGTGCCGACGCCAATCCCTATCTCGTCATCGCCGCGATCCTCGGCGCGGCGCTCGTAGGCATCCGCAACAAATGGAAGCCGCCGGCGCCCGTCGAGGGACGAGCCTATGCGACGGAGAAATTGCCCAAAATTCCTGCCGATTGGGGGCAGGCGGTCGACGCCTTCGAGGCCGGACCGATCGCCGCCGAGATCTTCGATCCCGTGCTTCGCTCCATGCTGATCGCCTGCAAGCGCCAGGAGATCGCCGGCTTCGCCGAGCAGGTCACGGATTACGAATTCAGCGCCTATCTGGAAATCGTCTGATGGCACCGAAGCAGAAATCCTATGCCGGGGACGGCAGCTACCCCACGAGCTATTACGCCGCCTCGCGCAACATCATTCGCAATCCGGTCAGGCTGGAAGGCCGGATCGAAACCGACATCTGCATCGTCGGCGCGGGGTATTCGGGCCTGTCCACGGCCATTCATCTTGCCGAAAAGGGCTACAAAATCACCGTGGTCGAGGGTGCGCAGGTGGGCTGGGGCGCCTCCGGACGCAACGGCGGCCAGATCGTCAACGGCCTCAATGCCGGCCTGTCGACGATCGAGCGCCGCTACGGCGAGGATGCCGCCCGCTTCATCGGCGGCCTTGTGCAGGAAGGCGGACGGATCATCCGCCGGCTCGTCAGCGAGTATCGGATCGAGTGCGATCTGAAGCCCGGCAATATCTATGCCGCCTATACCGGAGCCCACATGAAGGAGCTCGAGGCCAAGCAGGCGCTCTGGCGCAAACACGGGATGGACGATCATCAGCTTCTCGACCGCGAGGCGCTGCGCAAGCTCGTCGATTCCGAGGCCTATTGCGGCGGCATGCTCGACACCACCGGCGGCCATATGCATCCGCTCAATCTGGTGCTCGGCGAGGCCCGCGCCCTGGAGAGCCTCGGCGGCGTGATCTACGAGATGTCACCGGTGACCCGTGTCGACCACGAATCGGCCCGGCCGACCGTCCATACCGAGGGGGGCGAGGTTTCCGCCCGGATCGTCGTGCTTTGCGGCAACGCCTATCTTGGCGATGCCGTGCCGAAGCTCGCCACCCGCGTCATGCCCGTTTCGACCCAGATGATCACCACCGCGCCGCTCGGCGAGGAGCTTGCCCATTCGCTGATCCCGAGCGACATGTGCGTGGAGGACGTTCGCTACATTCTCGACTATTTCCGGCTGTCCGCCGACAAGCGGATGATTTTCGGCGGCGGCACCGTCTATGGCGGTACCGACCCGGCGGATGTCGTGGCAAAGCTCAGGCCAAATCTCGAAAAGGTCTTTCCGCGGCTCAAGGGCGTGAAGATCGACTATGCCTGGAGCGGCAACTTCGCACTCTCCTTCACGCGCGTGCCGCAAATGGGGCGGATCGGCAGCAATACCTATTTCGCCCATGGCTATAGCGGTCATGGCGTGACGGGCTCCCACCTTTTCGGCCGCACTCTTGCCGAAGCGATCGACGGGGACGCGGCGCGCTTCGATGTCTTCGCGAAGCTGCCCTGGTATCCATTCCCCGGCGGACGGATGTTCCGCGCGCAGTATTCGACTGTCGGATCGTGGTGGTACATGCTCAAGGACGCCGTCGGCTGGTAGCCGGGGCGATCGCTCCTGGGCATCGGAGACCTCGAAAGAACCGTGTATTCCGCGCTGCCCGGCAGGCCGGTTAAACGAATTTTTCATTTCTCGTTTGATCCGTGGCAAAAAATTATCTAGGAATTCGATCAAGAATATAGGAGAACAACGGCTACAGGCCACGCCCCAACAGCGGAGAGACATAATGAACGCGACCAAGGCGATGACCCAATCCCGCTATACCGTCTACCGGGCTCGACCAGCCCGTCGTCCGACTGCCAGACACTTTACCCAGGCCATCGCGGTGGCTGCAGCCTTCACTTTCATCTGCGCGCTCCTCATCGGCGCGTTCTGATTTCGCAACGGCTGCAGGTGCTCATGCATCTGCAGCCGTTCATCGGCCGGTGCCGTTTCCCGACACGCTCCCTTCCGCTTTTCCGCCCTTGTCCGCGTGCAGCCGCCGTCGTAGCCTTGCCGGCGGAAATCAGACGGGATGGAGGAGCGAATGCTCGACAAACGGAAATTCTACATCGACGGCAAATGGGTTGAGCCGGCCACGCAGAACGATCTTCTGGTGCTCAATCCGGCGACCGAGAAGCCGATAGCGGTTATCTCGCTCGGCACCGCTGCCGACGTCGACCGGGCGGTTGCAGCCGCCAAGAAGGCATTCGCAAGCTATAGCCGGACGAGCGTCGAGGAACGGCTGGCGCTGCTCGAAAAGCTGCTCGCGATCTACAAGCGGCGTTACGATGAAATGGCCGACACCATCACGGCCGAACTCGGTGCGCCGAGAACGATGAGCCGCGAGCAGCAGGCGGATGTGGGCGTCGGTCATCTTCAGGGCTTCATCGATGCCCTGAAGCGCCTGAAACTCAAGGAAAAGCTGCCGAACGGCGACACGCTCCTGCGTGAGCCGATCGGCGTCTGCGGTCTCATCACGCCGTGGAACTGGCCGGTCAACCAGATCGCGCTTAAGGTCGTCCCGGCGCTTGCGACCGGCTGCACCTGCGTCCTGAAACCCAGCGAATTCACGCCGCTGAACGCCATGCTCTACGCCGAGATGATCGAAGAGGCGGGCTTTCCGGCCGGCGTCTTCAACCTCGTCAATGGCGACGGCATCCATGCCGGGGCTGCGCTGTCGAAGCACAAGGACATCGACATGATGTCCTTCACCGGTTCGACGCGGGCGGGTATCGCCGTCAGCAAGGACGCCGCCGATACGGTCAAGCGCGTTACGCTCGAACTCGGCGGAAAGTCGCCGAACATCGTCTTTGCCGATGCCGATATCGAGGAGCGGGTGACCGCCAGCATTCTCGAATGCTTCAACAATTCCGGCCAGTCCTGTGATGCCCCGACACGTATGCTCGTCGAGCGCAGCGCCTATGACGAGGTCGTGGAAATCGCCAGGCGCGTCGGCATGGAGGCGAGGGTCGGCGATCCGACGAAGGATGGCTCCCATATCGGCCCGCTCGTCAGCCATATTCAGTTCGAGCGGGTGCAGGCGCTGATCGAAGCGGGCGTTGCCGAGGGCGCGACGCTCCTGGCCGGCGGCCCCGGCAAGCCGGAAGGCTTCGAGACCGGATATTTCGTCCGGCCGACGATCTTCGCCGATGTCGACAATTCCATGCGGATCGCGCGCGAGGAAGTGTTCGGACCGGTGCTTTCGATCATTCCCTTCGATACGGAAGAGGAGGCGATCGCGATCGCCAACGACACGAATTACGGCCTCGCGGCCTATGTCCAGACGCGCGACCGCGAAAGGGCGGAGCGGCTGGCATCGCGTCTCCGCGCCGGCATGGTGCACATCAACGGCGGTCCGCACCGCTACGGAAGCCCCTTCGGCGGCTACAAGCAGTCCGGCAACGGCCGGGAAGGCGGGATGTTCGGGCTCGAGGACTTCCTGGAGGTGAAAACGGTTCACCTGCCGGACGCAGCCTGACGGGTCGTCTCTCCCACGGCCGCACGTTTGCGCGTGTGGTCGTTTTTCGCCTATCGGGCGAATTCGGCTGTCGCTTGCGGCGGGATTCTGATAGCTGGCTTGCCGCGCGCCGGTTCTGCGCGCGCTTCCCAGCCATCGGACATCGCCGTGACCCAAGCCGCCAGTTCCGCCGCTCCCCGTAACAGACTTGCCATGGCCGCGCTCATCATCGGCGGTGCCGCCATCGGCGGATCGCCGATCTTCGTGCGGCTCTCGGAAGTGGGGCCGATGGCCACTGCCTTCTGGCGTGTCGCGCTGGCGCTGATCCCGCTGCTGGCCTGGTCACGGCTGCGCGGCGGCGCAGTCGCGGACAAGCCCCCGCAGCGCCTGTCCGATTACGCTCAACTTGTCCTGCCGGGCGTATTTCTCGCCATCGATCTCGCAGCCTGGCACCTTGCGCTCACCATGACCTCGGTCGCCAATGCGACGCTGCTTGCCAATCTGGCGCCGGTCTTCGTGACGCTTGCCGGATGGGCTCTGTTCCGCTCGGCGGTCAGCGGCATCTTCCTGGGCGGCCTCGCCACGGCGATCGTCGGCGTGGTCGTCCTGAAAGGCGGTCCGGCGGCACTCGGCGGCGGCGATCTCGCCGGCGATGGGATCGCTATCGTCGCGGCCGCGTTCTATGCCGGCTACATTCTCGCAATCGGGCGTCTGCGAAGCCGCTTCAGCACAAACCGGATCATGATCTGGAGCACCGCATCGGCAGCCGTTTGCATGCTGCCGATGGCCCTGTTGGCCGAGCAGTCGCTTTTCCCGACGAGCGCCTTCGGCTGGGCCATGCTCTTCGGACTTGCCTTCGTGAGCCACGCCGGCGGGCAGGTGGCGATCACCTATGCGCTCGCTTTTCTGCCGCCGGCCTTTTCTTCGCTGACGCTGCTCCTGCAGCCGGTCGTGGCTGCGCTGCTCGCCTGGGTTCTGCTGAGCGAGCCGGTGGGCGCCATGCAGGCGATCGGCGGCGCGATCGTGCTGATCGGCATCCTGATCGCCCGCCGCGGCTGAGCCACTCAGATACCCGGCAGCTCGAATCGCGCGAGGCGCTCTTCGAGCTTGAGGATCGTCGCCACGTCCGCATTGGCGAAGGCGAAGCGCAGGTAGTTCTCCTGACCCTCGCCGAAATAATCGCCGGGCAAGCAGAGGACGCCGGCGAGCTTCGCCAGCTTCTCGGCGACGAATTGCGACTCGATATCGGGGAAGGGGTGGCGGATATAGGCAAAATAGGCGCCCACTGCCTGCAGGTTCCATTGCGGCAGCCGGGTCATGATCGTCCTCAGCGCCTCGGCGCGGGCGGCGATTTCGGCGCGGTTGGCAAGCCGCCAGTCGGCAAGCGCCGGTATCGCCCTCGCGACGGCCGCCTGGGGGGAACGCGGGGCGCAGATCTGGAGATTGTCCATGATCTTGGCGACCTGCTCGACCACCTGCGGTCCGGCGGTGATTGCGCCGAGACGATGGCCCGGAATGCAGAAGGACTTCGAGAAACTGTAAAGACCGATGAAACCGTCCTCCCAGCCCGGGGTTCGAAGCAGGCCGTGCGGCGCGGCGGCCGCATCCGGCAGGAAGTCGCGATAGGTTTCGTCCAGAATGAGCCAGGTTCCGTTCGCGCGGCAGAGCTCGTAGATGCGCTGCAGCAGTTCGGGCGGGTAGACCGCTCCCGTGGGATTGTTGGGCGAAACGAGCGCGAGTGCCCGGATGCCCGGCCGCAAGGCAGAGGCGATGGTCTCGACCTCGGGCAGGAACCCGGCGCCCGCATCGAGCGGCGCAAGCTCGACATCGATCCCCAGCATCGCCAGCGTGGTCTCCTGGTTGAAGTAATAGGGATTGCTCATCAGCACCGTATCGCCGGCCCCGGCAACGGCCATGGCGGCACAGATGAAGGCCTGGTTGCAGCCGGAGGTGATGTGGACGTTGCCGGCGGCGACCGCCGCGCCATAGAGCGATGCCACGTGCTCGGCATAGGCCTGGCGCAGTTCCGCTTCACCCTCGATCGCTCCGTAGCCCGTGTAGGCCGCCGACGCCGCGGCTTCGCCCAGCCATTTCAGCATGTCGGGATGAGCGGGATAGCCGGGCACGGCTTGGGAGAGGTCGATCAGGGGACCTTTTGCCCCGTCATAAGCCTTCGCCCATGCGAGCACCGAGGGTATCGGCGGCGGCGAGAGCTTTTCGACGAGGGGATTGAAATGCGGCATGGCGGATTTCCTGTTGTTGAAGCGGACGGGATTCTCAGCCCCGCATCATGATTTGATTTTGCGCCTCTGCGGACGTTCCGGACGCCGGTTGCGCGGCGGGGAACGGGGCTGAAGGCTCTTCGGTGTTGTCTTGCGGCCGGCATCTTCCGGCTTCGGCATGCGGCTGCGGATGATCGTGCGGGCGGACATCTGCAGCTCCGGCATCGGATCGCTTTCGAGAGCGGCAAACAGCCAGTCGATGAAAACGCGGACGATCGGCGCGGCGCGAACTTCATTACGGCAGGCGACGAAAAAGGCGTCGTTGGCCGGAACCGTCAGGTCGAAAGGGGCGATCAGCTCGCCGCGGGCGATCAGGCTGCCGGCGGTGATCGTATCGCCGAGCGCAACGCCCTGGTTGTGCAGGGCCGCCTCGGTCGAAAGCCGCGCATCGCTCATGAAATGCTGGCGACCGCGCTGGAAATCGATCGCGTCGGCTGCGGCGAGCCAGGTGTTCCACTCGCGGCCGTCGTCGCCATGCAGCATCACGTGGTCGCGGATGTCCCGGATGGATCGCAGCGGCCGCATGTTGAGGAGCGTCGGGCTGACGACCGGGAAAAGCTCGAGCCGGCTCCAGAGCCTCGACCAGCAGTCCTGCCAGTTGCCGTCGCCATAGAGCAGGCAGACGTCGACGTCCGGGGAATCGAGGTTCGCCTCGTCATTGGAGGCGATCAGCCGCAATTGGACATCGGGGAACTGCTCGGTAAAGAGGTGCAGGCGCGGAATCATCCAGAAGGAGAGCAGTGCCGGGACGCAGGTGACGGTGAGTTCCCCGCTCGTCGCGGGCCGCGTCATCGCCGCCGTTGCCGCGGCGATCTCGGCGAAGGCATGCGTCACCGCAGGCAGGAGCAGCGCGCCCTGCGGCGTCAGCTTCAGCCGCTTGCCGCCCCGCTCGAAAAGGGGTGCGTTGAAGGAGAGTTCGAGCGCGCGGATCTGATGGCTTACTGCGCCGTGGGTGACGTTGAGCTCACGCGCCGCAGCGGAAACGGAGCCGCGCCGGGCGGTGGCCTCGAAGGCGCGCAGCGGATTCAGCGGAGGCAGGCGGCTCGACAAGAAGAAGCTCCGGAGAGGCGGCATCTATGTGAATTTTTCTCACATCAAACGGTATAACAATGTCAATTGCTTTTCCAGAAGAATTGTCTCCTAATATGCGCAACAAAGGCAAAAGCCGGGGAACCTGATTGCGCCGCTTCAGATCGGCACACCGCAAGTCGTGAATTGCGGTGCATCATGTCCCAGCCCCGGCCGAACGATACGGAGGTCCGGCGCATGGCTTGGGATGAACAGAAGCTCAACGCATTGAAGGCGAAATATGGCGAGAGCCATGGCGGCGAGCTCTTCGATCCGACCTTCCGCAAGGTCGCGGACAAGATTTTCACGAAGAGCGGCACGCGGCTGGCGCCCTATTCCGGCATTCCGACGTTCCTGACCGCACCTCACATGCCGGTCGATGCCGATGAGCCCGATTTCGGCAATCTTCAGGTGGCGATGATCGGCGTTCCCATGGACCTCGGCGTCACCAATCGTCCGGGATCGCGCTTCGGACCACGGGCCCTGCGCGCGATCGAGCGGATCGGGCCCTATAATCACGTGCTCGGCTGCGCACCGGTGCACGATCTCAGGGTCGCCGATATCGGCGATGTTCCCTTCCGCAGTCGCTATCGCCTCGAAATCAGCCACGAGGACATCGAGAAGCGGATCAACCAGATCGTCGATGCGGGCGTCGTGCCGCTCTCCGTCGGCGGCGACCATTCGATCACCCATCCGATCCTCAAGGCCGTGGGCAAGAAGCAGCCTGTCGGCATGATCCATATCGACGCGCATTGCGACACGGGCGGCGCCTTTGACCTGACCAAGTTCCACCATGGCGGCCCGTTCCGCAACGCCGTCCTCGACGGTGTGCTCGATCCGACCCGCGTCATCCAGATCGGCATCCGCGGCTCGGCGGAGTATCTGTGGGAGTTCTCCTACGAGTCCGGCATGACGGTCGTTCATGCGGAGGAGGTCACCGGAGTGGGTATTCCGGCGATCATCGAAAAGGCGAAGAAGATCGTCGGCGACGGTCCGACCTATCTCTCCTTCGACGTCGACAGCCTCGACCCGAGCTTCGCGCCGGGCACCGGTACGCCGGAAGTCGGAGGCCTGACGACGCGTGAGGTGCTGGAGTTGATACGCGGGCTGAAGGGCGTCAATCTCGTCGGCGGCGACGTCGTCGAGGTGGCGCCGCAATACGACACGACCACCAATACGGCCCATGCCGGCGCCCAGGTGCTCTTCGAGATCCTGAGCCTGATGGTCTTCAGTTCGGCCGTTGCCGGCAAGGGCTGATGCGCGGATGAACGATCCGAAATCGATGCGCATGGCGGGCACGAGCGGATCACGATAATCTATTGCCAGATCATTTTCCTTGCTGAAGCGAAGCGGGGACAAAGGGCGCAGGGAATCAACTAGAACAAGGGAACGCGGCGCAATCCGCCAAAAACAAAGGAGACATGCGATGATCACCAATTCCATCAAGCGCCGCACGCTGCTCGGTGCGGGGCTTGCCGGCGCGTCGATGCTGGCAATTCCGGCGGTGCTGAGGGCGCAGGACAAGTCGCTGAAGGTCGGCGTCTATGGCGGCTACTTCAAGGACTCATTCGACAAGAACATCTTCCCCGAATTCACCAAGGCGACCGGCATCGCGATCGAATCCGTCGCCGAGCCCACCGGCGAGGCATGGCTCGTCCAGCTCGAACAGGCCGCCCGCGCCGGCCAGGCGCCCGCCGACGTTTCCATGATGTCTCAGGTGGCAATGCTCAAAGGGCAGGCGACCGACCTCTGGACGCCGATCGACATGGCCAAGATCAAGAACGGCTCGAACCTGCTCGACCGCTTCGTCAACAAATATCCGGACGGCCGCATCGCCGGCATCGGCGCCGTTTCCTGGTACATCACGCTGGTGACCAACACCGACGTCTACAAGGAGGCACCGACCTCGTGGCAGGCGTTCTGGGATCCGGCGAATGCCGACAAGCTCGGCCTCCTGGCGCTGGTCTCCAACTCCTTCCTGCTCGAAGTGACAGCCAAGACCTTCATGGGCGGCACCAATGCGCTCGACACGGAAGAGGGGATTCTCAAAGCGTTCGAAAAGCTCGCCGAAGTGAAGCCGAACGTCCGTCTCTGGTACCGCGACGAAGCGCAGTTCGAACAGGCGCTGAAGTCGGGCGAAATCCCGATGGGGCAATATTATCACGACGTGACGGGGCTTGCCGCGGCGGATGGTCATCCGGTGCGTTCCACCTTCCCCAAGGAGGGCGGCATCCAGGATTCCGGCTGCTGGGCGCTTTCGCGCGCGTCGCAGAAGGTCGAGGAAGCCCACATCTTCATCGATTACATGTGCCAGCCTGCGGTTCAGGCGACGCTCTCGCGCAAGGTCGGCACCTCGCCGACGGTCAAACGCGAGTCCACCGATCTGACGGATAAGGAATTCGCTGCCGTCTCCTCGGACATCGAGCCGATCGTTCCGCGCTACGATCTCTATCAGACGAAGTCGGATTGGCTGAACCAGAAGTGGACGGAACTGATCGTCGGCTGAGGCCGGCCATAAGCGGCCGCCTCGGTATCCCGGGGCGGCGCAGCGTATTGCGCGACCTTAAACCGGAAGCGGTTTAGGGATAAGCTGATTTGGAATTTTGAAGTGTCACCGCGGCAGCGTCTGACGTGGCCGGTGACATCCGCGCATGAGGCGCGAAACGGGGAACATATGTCGGGACTTGCCCTTCAAAACGTCGTCAAGGAATTCGGGTCGTTCAGGGCCGTCAACGATGTCGACTTGATGGTGCCGCACGGCACATTCGTCTGCATGCTCGGGCCGTCGGGCTGCGGCAAGACCACCCTCTTGCGCATGATCGCAGGTCTGGACCTGCCGACCTCGGGCTCCATAGGGCTCGACGGCGAGGACATCACCCGGGTTCCCACGCATAAACGCAATCTCGGCATGGTGTTCCAGTCGCTGGCGCTGTTTCCCCACCTGACCGTCGGCGAGAATATCGCCTATCCGCTGCGCATCCGCGGCGCGCCCAAGGAAGACCAGAGGAAACGGGTCGACGAGCTGCTTTCGATGATTCACCTGTCGGGCTATGCCGACCGGCCGGTCTCGAAGCTCTCCGGCGGCCAGCGCCAGCGCGTGGCGATAGCCCGGGCGCTGGCGATTTCGCCGAAGCTCTTTCTGCTCGACGAGCCCCTGTCGGCGCTCGACGCCAAGCTGCGCGAGGCGATGCAGGTCGAGCTCAGGCAGTTGCAGCAGAAGCTCGGCATCACCACCATCGTAGTCACCCACGACCAGCGCGAGGCGATGACCATGGCCGATACGGTCGTGGTCATGAACGGCGGCGAGATCCGGCAGGCTGCCTCGCCGATCGAGATCTATCGCCGGCCGGCCGACAGCTTCGTCGCCGATTTTATCGGGCAGACCAATCTGATCGAAGCGGAGGCGGACACTTCGGGCCGCGTGACGGTGCTCGGTCAGCCGGTGCCGGGCCTGCAGTTGCCGCCGGGCGCGGCGAAGGCGATGCTTTCGATCCGCCCGGAAGACGTGCACCTGACCGCGCCGGGTACCGGAGCGCTTTCCGGCACGGTGACCTTCGTGCGCGATCTCGGGGGCACGATCGAGACATTCGTCGATGTCGCCGGCCGGCAGATCGTGGCGGTCTCGACGCCGCGCGCCCGGCCGCAGGTGACGGTCGGCCAAGAGGTCGGCGTCGCTCTCACGCCCGATGTCTGTGTGGTGCTCGCCAGATGAGACGCGAACCGCCCCGAACCTTCGGTGATTACCTGCCGATCCTCTTCCCCGCGGGAATGCTGACGATCTTCTTCGTGGTGCCCTTCGGCACGATGATCGCAGTCAGTTTCTTTCAGCGCCAGCAGGGCGGCTTCTATACGCCGGCCTTCGTCTACGACAATTATGCCCGCTTCCTCTCGGCCTTCTTCGGCGGCGTGCTCGGCTTTTCCCTGATGCTGGCGATCGCGGTCGCCGCGTGCTGCGTGGTCTTGGCGCTGCCCTTCACCTATCTGCTCACGCGTATGGCGCGCCGGGTGCAGGTCGTGTGGCTCGTCGCTCTGCTCTCCGTGCTTTCTCTCTCCGAAGTCATCATCGGTTTTGCATGGTCCACCCTTTTCTCGCGCACGGCCGGCATTACCAACATCCTCGTGGCGCTCGGGCTCATGGGTGAGGCGAAGGCGCTCACGCCGAGTTTTGCCGCTGTGCTGACCGGCATGGTCTATCAGGCCTTTCCCTATACCGTGCTCGTGCTCTTCCCCGCGCTCGTGCGCCTCGACCCGACACTGACGGAAGCCGCCCGCACACTCGGTGCCTCGCCGCTCAGGGCCTTCTTCACCGTCGTCGTTCCGGCGTTGAGAAACACGATCACCGCGACGCTGATCATGGTCTTCATCTTCGCGCTCGGCTCCTATCTCCTGCCGCAACTCCTCGGCCGGCCGCAGCACTGGACGTTGTCGGTGCTCATCACCGATCAGGCGATCTATCAGTCCAACATGCCCTTCGCCGCGGCGATGGCGGTGTTTCTCGTCCTGGTGACGCTTGGGCTGGTGGCTCTAACGGTCATCGCGGGACGGAAGGGAGAGGCGGCATGAGCACCATTTTCCGCAAGGTCTACTTCTCCCTGATCGGGCTCTTTCTCGCTTTGCCGCTGATCGTCGTCGCCGGCGTCTCGGTCAACGCCAAGCAGACGCTCGCCTTTCCCCCCCAGGGTTTCTCCACATCCTGGTACGGGGAAATCTTCCTGAACCCCGAATGGCGCAGCGCGCTTTTTGCCTCGGTGACGCTGGCGCTCCTTTCCGCCGCACTTGCGGTCGCGATCGCGCTGCCGCTTGCCTGGTTCCTCTGGCGGCGCGTCGCGCCATGGGCGAACATCTTCCAGCTTCTGGGGGTCGCGCCCTTCACGCTGCCGCCGGTTATTACGGCGCTCGGCCTGCTCACCTTCTGGGCGACGGCCGGCTTTTACGGCCAGCCCTGGACCGCCGTCGTCAGCCACGCGATCTTCTTCGTGACGCTGCCGCTCGTCACGCTGTCTCTCGGCTTCACCTCGATCGACCGCTCGCTGGTCGAGGCGGCCTCGACGATGGGCGCGGACGACCGCACTGTCTTCCGCACCGTCGTTCTGCCGTTGATCCTGCCCTATATCGTTTCCGGCTATGCCTTCGCCTTCGTGCTGTCGCTCAATGAGTATATCGTCGCCTACATGACCGTCGGCTTCACGATGGAGACGCTGCCGATCAAGATCTTCAACGCGCTTCGCTACGGCTATACGCCCACCATGGCTTCCGTGACGATCCTCTTCGTCACGACGGCCGCGGTCATCTTCAGCCTCGTCGCCCGCTTCGGAGACCTGCCGAAGCTGCTCGGCGCCATGTCGTCGGACGGAAAATGATGAAGTTCGCTGCCCTGCAGATGAAGAGCATTGGCGGCGACGTGGCCGCCAATCTCGCCCGCATCGAGCGGGCGGCGATCGCGGCTTGCGGGAAGGGGGCGAGCCTGCTCGTCGCCCCCGAACTCGCAATCACCGGCTACGGCGCGGGGGAAGCCATCCGCAGGCTCGCGGAGCCGGCGGATGGGCCGATCGTTCGAGAATTAGGGCGCATCTCGCTGCAAACCGGCATCGCCATCGTTGCCGGGTTCGCGGAGCAGGACGCGGGTGCCATCTACAACAGCGCCGTCCACGTCGACGGCGATGCCACCCCGATCGTCTATCGGAAGTCGCATCTCTATGGCGATTACGAGCGTTCGCTCTTCACGCCAGCGGAGCCCTCGACGCGTCTGTTCAACCACCGCGGCGTCACTTGCGGCATGCTGATCTGCTACGACGTCGAATTCCCCGAAAACGTCCGTCGCCTGGCGCTTGCTGGTGCCGATGCGGTGCTGGTGCCGACGGCCCTCCCGGCCGGATGGTCCGGCACTTTCATCACCGACCATATGATCCGGACGCGGGCCTTCGAGAACCAGCTCTTCGTCGCCTATGTCAACCACTGCGGTTCGGACGACATGTTTTCATTTGCGGGACTCTCGCTGATAGCGTCACCGGATGGCCAGGCACTGGCAAAGGCCGGTTCCGCGGATGAAACCCTGATCTTCGCCGAAATCGACCCGCAGGCATTTGCCATTTCCCGGGCGGAGAATACTTATCTCATGGACTTGAAACGCGGCTGATCTGCCAGATCGTTCTTAATCGGAGAACAATCCGTTCGCGTCGTCCCCCTTTTGGAAACGCTCGGTCGGATCGATATTGTGCTCAACCGAAATGCCCGCCCTGCAGCGCCGCGCAACTGACGCAAAAGGCGCTGCAGCATAGCGAATAGGAGGCAATCATGAGCTTGCAACTGACTGGTATTCACCATCTGACCGCGATAACCGCCAATGCGCCGGAGAACCTGCGCTTCTACACGCGGACGCTGGGCCTCCGCCTGGTCAAGAAGACCGTCAACCAGGACGACACGACGGCCTATCATCTCTTCTATGCCGACGGGCAGGCGACCCCCGGCACGGATCTGACCTTCTTCGACTGGCCGGTCGGACCCGAAGGACGCGGCACGCACAGCATTTCGCGGACCGGGCTTCGAGTCGGCAGCGCAGAAACCGTGCGGTGGTGGAAGCGCCGTTTCGATGAGTTGGAGGTCGCTTCCGGCGAGGTCGCCGAAATCGACGGCCGTATCTCCCTCGATTTCGAGGACGGCGAGGGCCAGCGCTTCCGGCTCGTCGACGACGGTGGATTGGCGCCGTCCCACCCTTGGGAAAGGAGCCCGGTTCCGGCCGAGCACCAGATCAAGGGCCTTGGGCCGATCACCATCAGCGTGCCGGACATCAGCAACACCGCGCTCGTGCTGACGCGTGTCATGAACATGGCCGAACTGCGGAGCTATCCGTCACCCGATGGTGTCGGAGAGGTGCATGTCTTCTCGATGGGCGAGGGTGGGCCGGCGGCCGAACTGCATGTAGCGGTCCAGCCCGATCTGCCGGCCGCTCGCCAGGGGGCGGGCGCCGTCCACCACGTCGCTTTCCGGGCGCCGGATGTCGAAACGCTGCATCGGTGGACGGAGCGCCTCGGCGAGTTCCGCCTGCCGTCGAGCGGCGAGGTCGAGCGGTTCTACTTCCGTTCGCTCTACTTCCGCGAGCCGAACGGCATCCTTTTCGAGATCGCCACCGACGGGCCCGGCTTTGCGGTCGACGAACCGATGGAAACCCTTGGCGAAAGCCTATCGCTGCCGCCGTTCCTCGAGCCGATGAGGGCTCAGATCGAGGCGAGACTGAAGCCTCTGGAATAACGGCTGCCGTTCTCGCCGGGCCGCGACATGAAGAGCCGGAAGCGATTCCGGCTTTCCTTTTGCCGCGAGCCCGCTAGTTTTTTGACTGACGCGGGATTTGCGCGGCATCGCGCCAGCGAAAGGAATTTGTCGTTCATGACCAAGCTTCTCGGCATATCGGGCAGTCTGCGGAAGGCCTCCTTCAACACTGCATTGCTCAAGGCCGCACAAGCGGTGGCGCCGGACGGGGTGGAATTCGAGACCGCGACCTTGCATGGCATTCCGCTGTATGACGGAGACGTGGAGGCCGAAAGCGGCGTTCCGGCCGCTGCGGAGGCGTTGAAGCAGAAGATCGTCGCGGCGGACGGCGTCATTTTCTTCACGCCGGAATACAACAATTCGGTCCCGGGTGTTTTCAAGAATGCGATCGACTGGCTGAGTCGCCCGCCAGCCGACATAAAGAAGGTCTTCGGCGGCCGGCCGTTCGCGCTCGCCGGCGCATCTTCGGGAAGCTTCGGGACCATTCTCAGCCAAAACGCCTGGCTGTCGGTGATGCGGACGCTCGGCGCCGAAATGTGGTCGGGCAAGCGGCTGATGGTGCCGAAAGCCGATACATTGTTCGACGGCGACGGACAGCTGAAGGACGATCAGACCCTGGAGAGGCTGCGCGGCTTCGTACAGGCCTTCGCCGATCACGTCGCCGGCAAGGCATGACGCTCAGAGGCCGGATTCCGCGAGCCAGGGCCGGATAACGGCGATGTCTTCGACGCCTATTCCGTGGCCGGTATCGAGGTCGACTTCCTCGAAATCGGCTCCGCTGGCCCTGAGCGCCGTCTTCAGTTCCGGCGCGTGCTTGCCGTAGGGATCGTCCTTGCCGGTGAGCATCAGCACTTTGGTGCCCGCAAGGTCCGGTTCCGGCGCGCTTTCGAGCGCCGCCATCGCGCGCATCAGCACCGCGTTCCTGACAATGCCCGGGTGGAGATGCAGCACCGCGGCGAGCAGGTTGGCCCCGTTCGAGTAGCCGATGAACACGGTCTTCTCCGGGTCGAGGCCGTAGCTCTCGCGCGCGCCCTCGACGAAGGCGGCAAACGCTTCCGCTTCCGAGCGAATGTCCTGCTGGTCGAATTTCGTCATCGAAAAGCGCCGGAACCAGCGCGGGAAGCCTTCCTCGGTGCTGCGGCCGCGCACGCCCAGGAGAGTCGCATGCGGATCGAGCTGACGCCCGAAGGGCAGCATATCGATTTCGTTGCCGCCGCTGCCGTGCAGCAGCACGAAGGTACGATCGTTCGCCTTTTCCGGACGGTGGAACCGATGGATGAAAGGAAGCTCGCGCTGCGGCACCCTGGGTTCGCCGGGCAGCGCGAATTGCGGCAGCCTGACCAGCGTTGCCGTGGGATCGCTCGCCAGATGCGGGGGCAGGAACAGCGTCGTGCCGAGAGCATCCGGAGCTTCGTCGACGGTAAAGCCGGGCCCGTCCGTAGCGAGCTCGCAGAGCGCACCGCCGGGCTCGCGCACATAGAGCGAGAAGAAATATTTCCGGTCATGCGCATTGGTGGCGCCGGCGTGCTCCTGCTCGAGATCGGCTCTCACCGCAAGCACGGTCGCCTCATCGGGGGCGCGGAAGGCGATGTGGTCGATCGTGCCGGTACCAGGGGCGGCACTCCAGAAGCCGCCGGCATCGCGGACATCGATCACGTCCCCGGACGAGGAGGTGAGGCGACGGATGCTCTCCGTCGCTCCGGTCTCGGTGTAGCCGAAGTGGTTTTGAAGGAAGTGCGCCGTGTCTTTCGGTTTTTCCGTGAGCACCGTCGCGCCGCGTAAGCGGCGGATCGAGTCCGTTTCGGGGATGTCGTCTCCCGCCCAGGGCGCAGGCTCCGCAAGCGCGTTCGTTCCCACCAGCTTGACGATCACGCCGTCCGGGTCCTTCAGACGCAGGACCGGTTCGCCGAATTCCTGCGACGGGCCGGTCGCCTGGATGTTGAACTTCAGCGCTCGCGTCATCCAGTAGCCGATGCTGTCAGGCGGAATGGCGAAGGCGATCTCGCTCGGCTGGCCGTGACCGACCCGGCCCGGAGAGCCGTCTTCCCAGACCAGGAAACTCACGAGAGAGCCCGGCGAGCCCGCGGCGTCGCCGTAGAAGAGATGCAACTGATTGGGATCTTCGTAGCCGCCGGTCCGCTTGACGAGGTGCAGCCCCAGGAAGCCGACATAGAAATCGACGTTGGCCTGTACCTTGCGGGCGATCAGGGTGATGTGGTGAATGCCGCTCGTCACGGTTTTGTCCTCCCTGTCGTCGTCCCGGCGAGAAACGACTGGAAGGCTTCGCCGTAATCCGGGTGCCAGCGTGAAAGCGGCGGCCGGTTTTCGACGATGTCTCCCGCTGCCCAAAGGATGCGCTTTTCATCCGTTGAACGCGCGACCTCGTTGTCGGGGCAAAGGATATAGAAGTCGCCGCGGGCAAGGCTCTCCATCATGAAGTCCACCGTCTGTTCCGGTGTCCAGGCGCCCGCCGGCTTTTCCGTGCGCCCTTGCGCGGTGAGAGACGTGTAGACGAAACCGGGGATCAGCAGATGCGCATTGACCTTGCAGTCCTCGGTATTACGCAGTTCGTGCTGCAGGGCCTCGGTGAAGACCTTCACGCCGGCCTTCGACAGATTGTAGGCCGGATCGCCGGGCGGCGCGGTGATGCCCTGCTTGGACCCCGTGTTGATGATCAGCGCGGGCTCTCCATGGGCGATCATTGCCGGCGCGAAAATGCGCGAGCCGTTGATGACGCCCCAGAGGTTGACGTCGATCACGGCCTCCCAGTTTTCCAGTGGGCCGAAAACAGAGCTGCCAGGCTGGATGCCGGCATTGTTCATCAGCACATGCACGTGTCCGAAGCGCTCTTGCGTGGAACGCGCCAGAGCCACGAGCTCGTCGGCCCGCGACACGTCGGTTTCGACCGCGGCGACATCGCCGGAGCCGCCCGGAGCCGCCTTCGCTACCTCGGCCGCCGCCGCGTGCAATCTCTCGCCGCCGAGATCGGCGAGCACAACCTTCATTCCAAGGCTGGCGAAGCGCCGCGCCGAGGCAAGGCCGATGCCGGAGGCGGCGCCGGTCACGACGGCGACGTTGTTCTTGGCTATGGCGGAGTAGGACAGCATGGTTTCGATTCTGCTTGGAACGGATCAGCCAGACATAGGGTCTGCGCGCCGGCAAGTCCATGAGACTGCGTGGAGCGCGACGGGAAAAATGCGTGCTGCGTTGCCACGATCACCAGCTTTCGTCTTCGGTCTTGTCGTTCTTTTGCACCATGCTAGTGTGTCAAGTCTGCCCCATCCGCTCCGGTCCGCCGGGCCTCGAGATACTTCATGATAACCGAAGGCAAATTCAACAAAGGCACGCCCTGCAAAGAGTGTCCCTTGCGCCCGCTTCCGCTGTTCCGCCCCTTCAAGGCGGAAGAACTTGCATTCGTCTCCCACTTCAAGATCGGTGAGCTCGTCTTCGATGCGAGCGCGACGATACTCGCGGAGGGGGAGCAAAGCGAGCATCTGTTCACCGTGCTTTCCGGATGGGGTTTTCGCTACAAGATGCTCGATGACGGCCGGCGGCAGATCCTGAACTATGTGATGCCGGGCGATATCGTCGGGCTGCAAGGCACTCTCATGGGCGAGATGCAGCATTCGATCGAGGCGCTTTCGCCGGTCGTGCTCTGCGTCTTCCAGCGCGACAGGCTCGGCGAACTCTACAGGCAGCATCCCGACCTCGCCTACGATCTGACCTGGATCGCAGCGCGTGAGGAGCGTATGCTGGACGAGAATCTGCTGAGCATCGGCCGCCGTTCCGCTCTGGAGCGTGCAGCCTACCTCATCGCCTTTCTTTACCAGAGGGCCGTCACGCTGGAGCTCTTCCGCGGCGGCTGGACCGTTATTCCCGTCACGCAGCAACACGTTGCCGACACGCTCGGCCTCTCGATCGTCCACACCAACAAGACGCTGAAGAAGCTGGCGGCCAGGGGCCTCCTGCGCTGGGCCGAGAAGGGTTGCGACGTCCACGATATCGACGGCTTGCTTGCGCTTGCCGGCTGGGACGGATTCAGCGAGCCGAAGCGGCCGCTGATTTGATGCGAATCGTCATGCGTCAAATTACGTACAACATGTCTTTTTTAAATGCGCCCGGCCCCCCGGGTGTTCTATTAGCCGCTTCTCTATGGTCTCGGAAAATCGAGAGGCCGAGGGTGCAGATATAATGCCAGTCAGTCAGGTTCCGCCGGCCATCAAGTCAGTCCTCGTCCTCGAGGATAATTTCCTTATCGCTCTGGACATGGAAGAGATGCTCGTCGCTCTCGGGGTGACGAGCGTTCACGTCGCCACCACCAAGGCAAAGGCGATGGAACTCATCGCCGATCATACGTTCGATTTCGCAATTCTCGACATCAATCTGGGGGACGACACGAGCTTTGCCGTTGCCGATGCGCTGATGGCGCGGGGCATCAGCTTCGGCTTCACCAGTGGCTACGGGGAACTGTTGGCGCTGCCGAGCCATCTTCGCGATGTTCCGAGGATCGACAAACCCTTCAGCGAAGGAACGCTCAGCAGCCTAATCGCCACGGCCGCCTCTTCAAGAGACATGTGACTGCCGTTGCGGCTCACGCCCTGCCGCGCGAGATGAACCAGGGATTGGCGAAGTCGACGTCATCCGGTTGGTTGCGTTTGCCGTAGCCGAGCGGATTGCCCGCCATTGTAAGCGTCTGGCCACCGGCCGCCCTCAGGATCGCGTCGCCTGCCGCGGTGTCCCACTCCATCGTCCGGCTGAAGCGCGGATAGATGTCGGCAATGCCTTCCGCCAGCAGGCAGAACTTCAGCGACGAGCCCACGGCCTCATGGTCGCTGATGCCCTGATCGGTGAGGAAGGAGATCGTTTCGGGGCTGTTGTGCCAGCGGCTGGTCAGCGCCATCGGCCGGTCGCCGCAGCGGCGGCAGCCGATGGTGGTCCATTCGCCCGTGACCTGGCCATCCTCGACGGCCGCCTTCTTCGCCATGCCCGCGGCCGCCGAATAGATGAGGCCGAGAGCCGGTGCATAGACGACGCCGGCGACGGGTGCGCCGCTTTCTATGAGGCCGATATTGACGGTGAAATGGCTGTTGCGCTCGACGAATTCCTTCGTGCCGTCCAGCGGGTCGACGAGGAAGAAGCGCGTTCCGGCGATATCGGCAACGTGGCCTGCGGCGACCTCCTCCTCCGCGACGACCGGTATATCCGGGAAGGCGGCCGCCAGATCGGCAAGGATGATCTGCTCGGCGCGGTGGTCCGCATCGGTCACGGGCGAGGCGTCAGCCTTGTAGGTGACGGCCGGCCCGGCCCGGTAAATTTCCAGAATTGCTTGTCCGGCGGCGAGCGCCGATGTCTCCAGTATGTCCAGCATTGCTTCCTGTTCTTGCGGTCGAGGCGATTCGCTTTGGAGCGCTTCGCCTCTTATCAGACGGGCAACGGCCACTGTAGCACTTGAATTGCTGCGCGGGTCATTTGCCGCGGCGGGATGGGGCTTCCGCCCACGGTAATGCGCCCCGCTTCATTGCCGCTTTCTGCCCTTTGCTGCCGAAGGAGGCTATTTCGCAAGCGAATGCTGCTGAAATTTTCATTTTTCTGGCTCGAAAAGTGTCAAATCGATTTTATCGCGGAACAATTTGGTGGTGGCGCATTTTTTAGCTTTCATTTTCAATTGAAAGCGGTATGAAATCGGGCCTAGCACATGCTCGAAAATGAGTATTAAAAAACAAGAGATCGGACCGACAGGATCCGGTCCAGGGGAAGATTGATGGAGTATTTTGTCCAGCAGCTCGTCAACGGGCTGACGCTTGGGTCTATTTATGGTATGATCGCGATCGGTTATACCATGGTCTACGGCATCATCGGCATGATCAACTTCGCCCACGGCGATATCTTCATGCTTGGCGGCTTTGCCGCATTGATCGTCTTCTTGCTTCTCACGACATTCATTGCCGGCGTGCCGGTTGTACTGGCGCTTTTGATCATGATGGTCGTCGGTATGCTGACGGCTGCGCTTTGGAACTGGACCATCGAGCGCGTGGCCTATCGCCCGCTTCGCGGTTCTTTCCGTCTGGCGCCGCTGATCACGGCGATCGGCATGTCGATCGTGCTGTCGAATTTCATCCAGGTGACGCAGGGCCCGCGGAACAAGCCTATCCCGCCTCTGGTCTCCTCGGTCTATGATCTGTTCGGCATCTCGGTTTCTCTGAAGCAGATCATCATCGTCGTCATCACGGCAATCCTGCTCTCGGTCTTCTGGTACATCGTCAACCGAACCCCGCTCGGCCGGGCCCAGCGGGCGACCGAGCAGGACCGCAAGATGGCGGCGTTGCTCGGTGTCGATGTCGACCGCACGATCTCGGTGACCTTCATCATGGGCGCCGCACTCGCCGCTGTCGCCGGGACCATGTATCTGATGTATTACGGCGTGGTCGTGTTCACCGACGGTTTCGCGCCGGGAGTCAAGGCGTTTACCGCTGCCGTTCTCGGTGGGATCGGGTCGCTGCCCGGCGCCGTGCTCGGCGGCTTGCTGATAGGCCTCATCGAGTCGCTGTGGTCCGCCTACTTCACCATCGACTACAAGGATGTCGCGACCTTCTCGATTCTCGCGATCGTCCTGATCTTCAAGCCGTCGGGTATTCTCGGACGACCGGAAGTCGAGAAGGTATAGTTCCATGGCAAATGTCGCATCCACAACCGCAAGCGCCGGCAGCGAGCTGACGGCGCGGGCGCTCCGCGAGGCTGTCTTTGCGGGCCTCATCACGCTCGGAATGTTCGTGCTCTTCGTCGGCCTGAAAACCGACCAGAACATCCGCAACGAGCTCATCCTCACGCAGCGATTTGGCCTGCTCGCGACCTTCGTAGCCATCGCCATGGTCGGCCGTTTCCTCATGGTCGCCTATGTCCAGCCGCGGCTGGCGCAGCGCAAGGCGGCAAAGGCGGCCGCGCCCGATGTGGTGAAGGAGGAGACCTTCTTCAGCCGCAACTGGTCGAAGATCGCGGTCATCCTGCTGCTGTTCTACCCACCGGTGATCGTCGCGCTCGTGGGCGTCCAGGGATCGCTGAAATGGGTCGACAATTTCGGCATTCAGATCCTCATCTACGTGATGCTTGCCTGGGGCCTCAACATCGTCGTCGGTCTCGCCGGGCTGCTCGATCTCGGCTATGTGGCCTTCTATGCCGTCGGTGCCTATTCCTACGCGCTGCTCTCCAGCTATTTCGGCCTGTCCTTCTGGGTGCTGCTGCCGATTGCCGGCCTTCTCGCCGCCTGCTGGGGGGTCGTTCTCGGCTTTCCGGTGCTGCGCCTCAGGGGTGATTACCTCGCGATCGTGACGCTCGCCTTCGGTGAGATCATCCGCCTCGTGCTGATCAATTGGACGGAAGTCACCAAAGGCACGTTCGGCGTTTCCGGCATCGCCAAGGCGACGCTCTTCGGTATCAAGTTCGATGCCACGAAGGACGGCTTCGCGGCAATGATGGGCCTTCCGATGTCTTCGGCCTATTACAAGATCTTCCTGTTCTATCTGATCCTCGGTCTCGCCCTGCTGACGGCGTTCGTCACGATCCGGCTGCGCCGGATGCCGATCGGCCGCGCCTGGGAGGCATTGCGTGAAGACGAGATCGCCTGCCGTTCCCTCGGCATCAACACCGTCACCACCAAGCTGACGGCGTTTGCGACGGGCGCGATGTTCGGCGGCTTTGCCGGTTCGTTCTTCGCGGTGCGTCAGGGCTTCGTCTCGCCGGAATCCTTCGTCTTCCTGGAATCGGCCGTTATCCTCGCCATCGTGGTTCTCGGCGGCATGGGCTCGCTGACGGGTATCGCCATTGCCGCCGTCGTCATGATCGGCGGCACGGAAATCCTGCGTGAACTGACCTTCCTCAAGATGATCTTCGGACCGACCTTCACGCCGGAACTCTATCGCATGCTGATCTTCGGCCTCGCCATGGTCACCGTCATGGTCTGGAAGCCGCGCGGCTTCGTCGGATCACGCGAGCCGACCGCGTTCCTGCGCGAACGCAGGGCAATCTCCGGCAGCTTCACCAAAGAGGGGCACGGCTGATGGCCTTTGGGACCGACACCATGACAAAAGACCCCATCCTCAAGGTTGAACGCCTGTCGATGCGCTTCGGCGGTCTCATGGCCATCAACGACTTCTCCTTCGAGGCGGAGCGCGGCGAGATCACGGCGTTGATCGGTCCGAACGGAGCGGGCAAGACGACAGTGTTCAACTGCATCACCGGCTTCTACAAACCGACAATGGGCATGATCACCATGCGGCAGAAGTCGGGCGCCGAATTCCTTCTGGAACGGCTGCCGGATTTTGAGATCACCAAGAAGGCCAAGGTGGCTCGGACCTTCCAGAACATCCGCATGTTCTCGGGTCTGACGGTGCTCGAAAACCTGCTCGTTGCCCAGCACAACAAACTGATGCGGGCATCCGGCTATACCATTCTCGGCCTGTTCGGCTTCCCGGCCTATCGCGAGGCATCCAGGGAGTCGATCGAGCTCGCCAGGCACTGGCTCGAAAAGGCATCGCTGACCGAGCGAGCCGACGATCCGGCCGGCGACCTGCCCTATGGTGCCCAGCGGCGGCTCGAGATCGCCCGCGCAATGTGTACCGGGCCGGAGCTTCTCTGCCTGGACGAGCCCGCGGCGGGTCTCAATCCGCGCGAATCGCTCGCCCTCAATGAACTGCTCCAAGAGATCCGCCGCGATACCGGCACCTCCATCCTGTTGATCGAGCACGATATGTCCGTTGTGATGGAAATATCGGATCACGTCGTCGTGCTCGAATACGGTCAGAAGATTTCCGACGGCACCCCGGACTTCGTGAAGAACGATCCAAAGGTCATTGCGGCCTATCTGGGTGTCGAGGACGAAGAGGTTGAAGAGGTGATCGGAGAAATCGAGGAAATCGAAGGCGAGCGTGGGGGGCCCGGACAATGACTGCGCCCCTGCTGCATGTGAGAGGCGTCGAGACCTATTACGGCAATATCCGCGCGCTGAGCGGCGTGGACATGGAGGTCCATCGCGGCGAGATCGTCGCGCTGATCGGCGCCAACGGCGCCGGGAAATCGACGCTCATGATGACGATCTGCGGCAGCCCGCAGGCGCGCACCGGCTCGGTCCACTTCGACGGCCAGGACATCACGCGTCTGCCCACGCATGAGATCGCGCGTCTGAGGATTGCCCAGTCGCCGGAAGGGCGCCGGATTTTCCCACGCATGACGGTGCTCGAAAACCTCCAGATGGGTGCGAGCCTCGACAATCTGAAGCACTTCAAGGAAGACGTAGAGAAGGTCTTCGCGCTTTTCCCGCGGCTCAAGGAGCGGCAGGCACAGCGTGGGGGGACGCTTTCGGGAGGCGAGCAGCAGATGTTGTCGATCGGCCGTGCGCTGATGGCGCGTCCGAAGCTCCTGCTGCTCGACGAGCCGTCGCTCGGGCTTGCGCCCTTGATCGTCAAAGGTATCTTCGAAGCGATCAAGGTGCTCAACAAGAACGAGGGCCTCACTGTGTTCCTCGTCGAACAGAACGCCTTCGGAGCGCTCAAGCTTTCCGATCGAGGCTATGTAATGGTCAACGGCCGTGTGACGATGAGCGGGTCAGGCAAGGACCTCCTCGCCAATCCGGAGGTTCGCGCGGCCTATCTCGAAGGCGGCCGCCATTGATCCGCCGGGTGTGGAGTTGAGTGAGATGCACGGAATTCTCTACGAAGAAGCCTCGATCTGGCAGTTTTTTTTCATCACCTGCGTTCTCGGAGGCTGGACCGCGTGGCGGACCGGCAAGAGCGTTGCGGAAAGCTGGGGTGACGTTCCGCGGCTCGTGATTTATGTCGCACTGTTGGGCTGGGGCATCCGGTTCATCCACCATGCGCTTTTCAACGGAACGATGTTCACGCTGCAATACTATGTAGTGGACACGGTCGTCCTTTTATTGTTTGCTGCCGCTGGTTTCCGTTACTATCGGACCAAGCAAATGGCCAGCATGTACTATTGGCTTTATGAAAAAACTTCGCCTTTCTCCTGGAAGGCAAAATAAGGGAACGGCGCGTGCCGGTCTGCGGCCGGTGCGAAAGAACACCGGCGCAATGATGGTGGGCATTGCGCAGGCTTATGAAACGAGACCCGCTCGAATATTTGGGAGTAACAAGATGAAAAAGTCTCTTCTGTCGGCCGTTGCGCTGACAGCAATGGTCGCCTTCAGCGGCACCGCGTGGGCTGACATCCTGGTCGGTGTCGGTGCTCCGTTGACTGGTCCGAACGCCGCCTTCGGCGCGCAGATCCAGAAAGGTGCAGAGCAGGCGGCCGAGGACATCAATGCTGCAGGCGGCATCAATGGGGAACAGATCAAGGTCGTACTCGGCGACGACGTTTCGGATCCCAAGCAGGGTGTTTCCGTCGCCCAGAAATTCGTGGCCGATGGCGTGAAATTCGTCGTTGGCCACTTCAACTCGGGCGTCTCGATTCCCGCATCGGAAATCTATGCGGAAAACGGCATCCTGCAGGTGACGCCGGCCTCGACCAACCCGCAATATACCGAACGGGGCCTGTGGAACACCTTCCGCACCTGTGGCCGTGACGATCAGCAGGGCGCCGTCGCGGGCGCTTATATAGCGGCCAATTTCAAGGACGCAAAAGTCGCCGTCATTCACGACAAGACCCCCTATGGTCAGGGCCTTGCCGACGAAACCAAGAAGTCGATGAACGAAGCCGGCGTCACCGAGGCGCTCTATGAAGGCATCAACACCGGCGACAAGGACTTCTCCGCACTTATCGCCAAGATGAAACAGGCTGGTGTCTCGATCGTCTATTACGGCGGTCTGCACACGGAAGCCGGCCTGATCATGCGCCAGATGAAGGACCAGGGCCTGAACGCGACGATGATGTCGGGCGACGGCATCGTCTCGAACGAACTGGCCTCGATTGCCGGCGATGCGGTCGACGGCACGCTGATGACCTTCGCACCGGACCCGCGCAAGAGCCCGGCTGCCAAGGACCTCGTCGAGAAGTTCCGCGCCGCCGGCTTCGAGCCTGAAGCCTACACGCTCTATGCCTATGCGGCCCTTCAGGTGATCGCAGAAGGCGCCAAGGCCGCCGGCAACACCGATCCGCAGGCGGTCGCCGAAGCCATCAAGGCCAAGGGCCCGTTCAAGACGGCAATCGGCGAGCTCGGCTTCGACGAAAAGGGCGACATCACCCGCCCGGACTACGTCATGTACACCTGGAAGAAGGGTGACGACGGAAAGTTCAGCTACTTCCAGAACGAATAGTTCTTCTTACAGGCAATCTGGAAGGCCCGGCGGCAAACGCCGGGCCTTCTGCCGTTTGAAGCCAGCGAGATTGCCTGGAAAGAGCAAATCAACGATCAGAACAATCTCGGCCATCTCTGATGCGCGTGCATGACGGTGATGATTTCGATGTCCCGCCCGACGCGGTAGGGAATAATGTGTTCTGTTCGAGCGCCGACGCTTCCTGTTCAATGATGCACTTTATCGCAGCAGCGATGCCCGGAGAGCCGCGATCTCTTGTTTCAGTCGGGCGACCTCTGCCGGCTCCATTCCCGTCGCATCGGCAATGCCGATCGGGACCCGACTTGCTTTCTCCCGGAGCGCGCGGCCGGTCTCGGTCAGGCGCACGCGCACTTGCCGCTCATCGGCCTTGTCGCGGGTGCGCAAAATGTAGCCCATGGCTTCCAGCCGCTTCAGCATGGGAGTGAGCGTGCTCGACTCCAGGAACAGCTTCTCGCCCAGACTGCCGACGGTCTGGTCGTCCTTTTCCCAAAGAGCCACCATCACGAGGTATTGCGGGTAGGTCAGGTCGAGCTCGTCGAGGAGCGGCTTGTAGACACGCGTGAAGGCGTGATTTGCGGAGTAGATCGCAAAGCACAGGAAGTTGTCGAGCTTCATGAGTTCCTCCGAAGGAGGGAGGTTTGCCTTTGCCATCGCTTCGGTCCCCATTATCTTTCCGACTATAATAAATCGTTCGCGATATAATCGCAAGGTATTGACGTTTGCCGCAGCTCGCGATAAATATCGTGCACGATTTAATTGTTGCCGATATAAATCGCGCGGCGATGATCGGATCGTGAATTTTGATCGGATTTCAGGGAAAGGAGCATTTCCAATGACCAAGGCTCAGGCGAAGACAACCACGAACGACGTCTCCCGCAGAGAAATTCTGGCAGGCGCAATCGGCGCCGCCACCGCCGCGGCCGCACTCTCGGCCGCCAGCCCGGCCGTCGCCGGTGGCGCCGAGCCGCAAGCCGGTGCGGCGGCCACAAGAGTAACCGGCAGCAGGATCAACACGCGTGATGGCGTCGAGATCTACTACAAGGACTGGGGTCCGAAGGACGGACCGGTGGTCGTCCTCAGTCATGGCTGGCCGCTTTCGTCGGATAGCTGGGAGGCACAGGCCTTCTATCTCGCCAGTAACGGCTTTCGGGTCGTCACCCATGACCGCCGCGGCCACGGCCGCTCGAGCCAGCCATGGGACGGCAACGACATGGACCATTATGCCGACGATCTCGCCGATCTGATCGAAACGCTGGACCTCAAGGACATCTTCCTTGCCGGCTTCTCGACCGGCGGCGGCGAAGTCGCCCGATATATCGGACGCCACGGGACGGCCCGGGTCGCCAAGGCAGGACTAATCTCGGCAGTGCCGCCCTTGATGGTCAAGACCGACGACAACCCCGGCGGTCTGCCGAAGGAGGTCTTCGATGGCCTGCAAGCCGCCAGCCTCGCCGATCGCTCGCAGCTTTACCGGGACATCGCCTCGGGCCCGTTCTTCGGCTTCAACCGGCCCGGCGCGAAACCTTCACAGGGCATGATCGACAGCTTCTGGCTGCAGGGCATGACGGCCGGTCACAAGAACGCCTATGACTCCATCGTCGCCTTTTCGCAGACGGATTTCACGGAAGACTTGAAGAAATTCGACGTGCCGACGCTCATCATCCACGGCGACGACGACCAGGTCGTACCGATCGATGCTGCCGCCCGTGCCTCCAAGAAGCTGGTGCCTCAAGCCGAGTTGAAGGTCTATCCGGGTGCGCCGCACGGCATCACGGATACCCACAAGGACCAGCTCAACAAGGACCTGCTCGACTTCGCAAGGTCCTGAGCCAGCGGGATTGCAAAGCAGCTGAAAAAGGGCACCCTCGGGTGCCCTTTTTTGTATCCGACCGGCTACCCATCGGCTCGATTTCATGCACTATCCGGAAGCATTCCGGGAGACATATGATGACCGCCAAGCCGCGCATTCTTATCACTCGCCGCTGGCCGCAGGCCGTGGAGCGGGGTTGAGACGCGTCGGTCTCTCGCTTTTGCGAGGCTTCGGCTCTTCCTGTGTAACAATGGTTTGACTTCTGCAACGCGGTTCGGGCGAAAACCCGTCCCAAGGGGAGCTTCGGCGAACGTCCATGGAAACGGCAGCGATCATCGCACCGCAGCGGGCGAGAGGAGAGGGGCGGCTCGTCGCCAAGGCCGAAGGCGGACGCACGCGCATCGCCGAGCTCTACCAGGAAGGCTGTGCGAAGATCCGTCTGCCCAGAACCTTCGATGCCTCGATGGAGGCCGTGCTCATCAATTCATCGGGCGGCGTGACCGGCGGTGACCGGCTTTCCTGGGAATTCAGGGCGGGAGAAGGCACGAAACTCACGCTGACGACGCAGGCCTGCGAGAAGATCTACAAGGCAAGCACCGGCACGGCCGAGATTGCGACGCGCATAGCGGTCGCCGCCGGCGCTCACGTCGACTGGCTGCCGCAGGAGACGATTCTGTTCGATCGGTCGGCCCTGTCGCGGAGCCTGGAGGTCGACCTCGCCGCCGACGCATCCTTTCTCGCGGTGGAGGCAGTTCTGATCGGCCGCAAGGCCATGGGCGAGGAGGTGCGCGCCGGCCTCTTCCGCGACAATTGGCGAATTCGAAGCGGCGGCAGGCTGATTCACGCGGAGAACCTCGCCTTGGCCGGCGACGTCGCGGCGCTTGCATCGCGGCGAGCGGTCCTCGACGGCGCTTCCGCCTTCGCGACCCTCGTCTATGCCGCGCCGGATTGCGAGTCGCAGCTTTCCAGAATGCGTTTGGCGCTCGCGGGACATGCCCTGTCCGGCGTCAGCCATTACCAAATCGGCGGTCGGGACAAGATCGTCGCCCGCCTTGCTGCGGCCGATGGGTTCGCGCTCAGAAAAATCCTGATCCCGCTCATTTCGCACTTGCGTAAAGACGCGTCAGTGCCGAAAGTCTGGACTCTCTGATCCCTGCAATCGATCTGGACGGCGACGCATGAATCTCACTCCGCGCGAAAAAGACAAGCTGTTGATTTCCATGGCGGCGATGGTCGCGCGGCGGCGGCTCGAGCGGGGCGTGAAGCTCAATCATCCCGAGGCGATCGCCCTCATCACCGACTTCGTCGTGGAAGGCGCGAGAGACGGGCGTTCCGTCGCCGAGCTGATGGAGGCGGGCGCCCATGTTCTTACCCGCGATCAGGTGATGGAGGGCATTGCGGAGATGATCCACGACATCCAGGTCGAGGCGACTTTTCCCGACGGGACGAAGCTCGTCACCGTCCACGAGCCTATCCGCTAGCGAGGAGGCACCATGCTCAGCCTGCGTCCAACCTGCGAATGCTGCAATCGAGACCTGCCACCCGATAGCGGCCATGCGATGATCTGCACCTTCGAGTGTACTTTTTGCGCCGGCTGTGCGGAAACGAAGCTTGCCGGGACTTGCCCGAATTGCGGAGGCGAACTGGTCCGGCGCCCGGTGCGGCCTGTGGCAATGCTGAAGAAATATCCGGCATCGACGGAGCGCGTCCTGAAGCCCGAAGGCTGTGCGCCCGAACGAGCCGTCTGAGGGGAAGGATCATGATTCCAGGTGAGATTATCGCCGCCGCCGGTGAGATCGAGTTGAATGCGGGCCTCGAAACCGTCAGCATCGAGGTTGCCAACTCCGGGGACCGACCGGTGCAGGTCGGCAGCCATTATCACTTCGCCGAGACCAATCCGGGCCTGATCTTCGACCGTGACGCCGCGCGCGGCAAGCGGCTCGACATCCCTGCGGGTACGGCCGTCCGCTTCGAGCCTGGACAGACACGGCAGGTGACGCTCATCCCCCTTTCGGGAAAGCGCGAGGTTTTCGGCTTCCGCCAGCAGGTCATGGGGAAGCTATGAGAGCGGCCGGCGCTGCTTTGAGCCTGTTGTTGTGCTGCACGGCTTCCGCCTATGCGCAACAGCCCGAGCCGGATTGCGGGAAGGCCGTGACCCAGATGGATCTCAACATATGCGCCGATCAGGACTACCGGGCGGCGGATGCGGAGCTGAACAAGACCTACCGCCTTGCGGTCGCGGCCATGCAGGCGACCGACAAGGAGCTTGGCGGCATCGACGCGGCTTACGTCGGAGCGCTCGAGGCACTGAAAAAAGCCCAGCGCGCCTGGATCGGCTATCGCGACGGCCAATGTGAACTCGCCGGGTTCGAGGCGAGGGGCGGCTCGATGGAGCCCATGCTGGTCTCCGGTTGCCTCGCAGAGCTGACACGCAAGCGCACGGCCGAGCTCAAGAAACTCATGGAATCTTCGGAGAATTGATCATTGCAAAGCGGCCGCGTCATCATGATCGTTGGCAATGGTGACGTGCCCGAGGGCGCTGCCGCGACGATCGATGCAGCCGATCTGGTGATCCGTTTCAACGATTGCCGCTCGGTCGGGAAGGGCGGCAGCAGGACCGATATCATCGCCGTCTGCAACACCGGCCGCCCGGCACTGTCAATGCTTGCCGGCGGGCGCTGGAAGACGAGCGAGCCGGTCCGGCAGGCACGCGAGCTATGGAGCGTCCGCGCCGCAGCCAGGTTCGCCGCGATGCGGGCAGCACTCGCCGAGACACATCCGGATCTCGACGATTTCTGCGACGACTATACGGCCGGCTTCGAGAGCTTCGCGCGGGCTACGGCACGCAAGCACCGGGTCATCGCGGGCGAGACGCATGACCGGCTTGAGCGCGATCTCGCCCGCTTCGCGCCGTCGCCTTATGTCGCGCCGTCGAGCGGCTTGGTGGTCATTTCCGACATCGTGTCGAGCTTTGCCGCAGCCGGCGACGATGTGGTGCTTGCCGGCTTCGGCCATATCGGCTGGCAGTGGCACCCGTTTGCCGCCGAGCGCCGCTATGTCGATGCGCTCGCAGCGCAAGGGCGGCTTCGCAGGCTTCATCCATTTGTCTCTTCAGATTTGCCCCAGGGAGCCTGAACCATGTCCTACAGAATGTCGCGCGCGGCCTATGCCAACATGTTCGGTCCGACCGTAGGCGACAAGGTGCGCCTCGCCGACACCGAGCTCTTCATCGAGGTCGAAAAGGACTTCACCACGCATGGCGAGGAGGTGAAGTTCGGGGGCGGCAAGGTCATCCGCGACGGCATGGGCCAGAGCCAGGTGACGCGCGAAGGCGGCGCGGTCGACACGGTGATCACCAATGCGCTGATCCTCGATCATTGGGGAATCGTGAAGGCGGATATCGGGCTGAAGGACGGGCGGATCGCGGCAATCGGCAAGGCCGGCAATCCGGACACGCAGCCGGGCGTCACCATTATCGTCGGTCCGGGCACGGAGGTTATCGCCGGCGAGGGCAAGATCGTCACGGCCGGGGGCATGGATAGCCATATACACTTCATCTGCCCGCAGCAGATCGAAGAGGCGCTGATGAGCGGCCTGACATGCATGCTCGGCGGCGGGACGGGACCGGCGCACGGTACGCTCGCCACGACCTGCACGCCCGGACCCTGGCACATCGCCCGCATGATCGAAGCGGCCGATGCGTTTCCGATGAATCTCGCCTTTGCGGGCAAGGGCAACGCGTCGCTGCCTGGAGCGCTCGTTGAAATGGTACTCGGCGGCGCGACTTCGCTGAAACTGCACGAGGATTGGGGCACGACGCCGGCCGCCATCGACTGCTGCCTCTCCGTGGCCGATGAATACGACGTGCAGGTTATGATCCATACCGACACCCTCAACGAAAGCGGATTCGTCGAGGATACGATCGCGGCGATCAAGGGCCGGACGATCCATGCCTATCACACGGAAGGCGCCGGTGGCGGGCATGCGCCCGATATCATCAGGATCTGCGGCCAGCCGAACGTCATCCCGTCCTCCACCAATCCGACGCGGCCCTATACGGTGAACACGCTTGCGGAACATCTCGACATGCTGATGGTCTGCCATCACCTGTCGCCCAGCATTCCGGAAGACATCGCCTTCGCCGAAAGCCGCATCCGCAGGGAGACGATCGCGGCGGAGGATATCCTCCACGATATCGGCGCCTTCTCGATCATTTCCTCCGACAGCCAGGCGATGGGGCGTGTCGGCGAGGTGGCGATCCGCACCTGGCAGACCGCCGACAAGATGAAGCGCCAGCGCGGACGGCTCCAGGAGGAGACCGGCGACAATGACAATTTCCGCGTCAAGCGCTATATCGCCAAATACACGATTAACCCGGCGATCGCGCACGGCCTCAGCCATGAGATCGGCTCGCTCGAGGTCGGCAAGCGCGCCGATCTGGTCCTCTGGAATCCGGCCTTCTTCGGCGTGAAACCCGACATGGTGCTCCTCGGCGGCACGATCGCAGCAGCACCCATGGGCGACCCGAACGCCTCCATCCCCACGCCGCAGCCGGTCCACTACCGGCCGATGTTCGGCGCCTATGGAAAGAGCCGGACCAACTCCTCGGTCACCTTCGTCTCGCAGGCGTCGCTCGATGCCGGGCTTGCCGGCAGGCTCGGCGTCGCCAAGGAGCTCGTCGCCGTCCAGAACACCCGCGGCGGCATCGGCAAGGCGTCGATGATCCACAACAGCCTGACGCCGCATATCGAGGTAGACCCGGAAACCTACGAGGTCCGCGCCGACGGCGAGCTCCTGACCTGCGAGCCGGCGACGGTGCTGCCGATGGCGCAGCGCTATTTCCTCTTCTGAGCCGAACAGCCATGCATCGGCCGCATGGCTGCCATGCGGGAGGCCTCGAACCGTCGCTTTGATGCTGCACTGCAGCGGAAATTTCGTTAGGAAGGGCACTCGATTTCGCCGGTGCGCCTGTCCTCCCAAGACAGCGCCGCCGGCAGCCAGTTCTTAGGAGATGATGATGCTCGGCAGAAAAGTTCCCGCTGTAACCTTCCGCACCCGCGTCCGCGACGAGTCCGTCGGCGGTTCCAATCCGTTCCGCTGGCAGGACGTTACCTCGGACGACTATTTCGCCGGCAAGCGCGTCGTGCTGTTTTCGCTCCCGGGTGCTTTCACCCCGACCTGCTCGACCTACCAGCTGCCGGACTTCGAAAAGCTCACCTCCGAATTCCGGGGTCTCGGGATCGACGAGATCTACTGCGTCTCCGTCAACGACGCCTTCGTGATGAACGCCTGGGGCAAGTCGCAGGGCCTCGAGAACGTCAAGCTCATTCCGGACGGTTCGGGCGAGTTCACCCGCAAGATGGGCATGCTCGTCGCCAAGGACAATCTCGGCTTCGGAATGCGCTCCTGGCGCTATGCCGCCGTCATCAACAACGGCGTTGTCGAGCAGTGGTTCGAAGAGGAAGGCTACTCCGACAATTGCGACAGCGATCCCTACGGTGTCTCCTCGCCGCAGAACATTCTCGCGGCGCTGAAATCCAAGAAGCTCGCCGCCTGATCCCGATTCTACCGAATCGATAAAACCCCGGCTGCCGCAAGCAGGTTCCTGAAAATCCACGGGATTTTCGCCTTCTTGCTGGTGCCGGGGCTTTTTCTTGCTACAGTGAAGACTTCCAAGAGGAAGCGGATGTGGGCGCGCGAACCGCGCACGTTTCCTCTTTCACCGGCAAGGGGAATGCAGAAATTCATGGTTTACATTATCGCATATCTGACGGCGCATGCGGGCAAGGGCGACGAGATCGTGGCGCTGACGAAGCCGCTGATCCAGGCGACGCTGAAAGAGGCCGGTTGCGTCAGCTATGAGCTCTATCGCAAGCCCACGGATCCCGATGCGCTGGTGTTCGTGGAAACATGGAAGGACAGGGCAGCTATCGATGCCCATTTCGCCGAACCGCATCTGAAGGCCTTTCAGACGGCGGCGGCAAGCCTGCTGGCGAGCGCCCGCGTCGAGATCGTGCATCCGGAAAAGATCGAGGTGGTCTGACGTGCCCTATCGCTCGACCGAAGTTCGTTCGCCCGGTCCGGGCGAGAGGGCGCCGCTCCATCGCCTGACCCTGACGCATGAGCAGCGCCATCTGCGCCGCAAGCTCCTGCACCTCGACAACGACGATGTGGTGATGCTGGATCTCAAGGAGCCCGTGATGCTCGCCGATGGCGATCTCCTGGTGCTCGAGGGAGGCGGCCATATAGAGGTGAAGGCGGCAGCGGAGGCGCTTTACGACATCCGCGCGCGAAACGCGCTGCATCTGATAGAGCTTGCCTGGCATCTCGGCAACCGGCACCTGCCGGCGGCGGTAGAAGAGGGACGGATTCTGATAGCCCGCGACCCGGTCATTCGCGCCATGCTGGAGGGCCTGGGCGCCACCGTCGATGACGTGATCGAGCCCTTTCATCCCCTGCACGGCGCCTATCACCAGCACGGTCACGGCGATCACCACCGTCATGGCTGAGAATGCCGATACGCAGTCGCTCCTGCGTCTCGTTACCTGGCTCTCGCCCGCCTTTCCCGTCGGCTCCTTCTCCTATTCCGGCGGTCTGGAGCAAGCCATTCATGACGGGCTTGTCACCGGTGCCGACGATTTGCGGCTCTGGTGCGAAACGCTCCTGGATCACGGCACGACGTGGAACGACGCGCTGCTTCTGGCGGAAGGTTACCGTGCATATGACGATGCCGCGCGGTTGATTGCGGCATCGGAACTGGCCGAGGCGCTTGCCGGATCGCGCGAGCGGCACATGGAAACCATGCTCCTCGGCGAGGCGTTCCTGGCCGCCGCCGGCCACTGGCCGCACGCGGCGCTTAAATTCCCCGGCGGGAGAGCCGCCTATCCGGTGGCGGTCGGCGCGGTCGCCGGAGCGCACTGTACCGGCCTCGAAGCGGCGCTCGCCGCCTTTCTCAACGCCACCATATCGAACGCGGTGTCGGTGGCCATCCGCTGCGGCGTTACCGGCCAGCGCGACGGGGTCGGCATGCTTGCGCGTATGGAGGAGACGATAGGGGCGGCGGCAGCGCGCGCCGCGCTCGCCTCGCTCGATGATCTTGGCGCCGCGGCGATCATTGCCGACATTGCCTCGCTGCGACACGAGATCTTGCATTCACGGTTGTTCCGCACTTAACGGAACGATGGACAGACTTCGAAAGGATAGAAGAGATGCCATCGAAAAACGGTCCTCTGCGCATCGGTATCGGCGGCCCGGTCGGGTCCGGAAAGACGGCACTTACCGACAAGCTCTGCAAGGCCATGCGGGAGAAATACTCCGTCGCGGTGGTCACCAACGACATCTATACCAAGGAAGATGCCGAAGCGCTGGTGCGTATGCAGGCCTTGCCTTCGGAGCGGATCGTCGGGGTCGAGACGGGCGGATGCCCCCATACGGCGATCCGCGAGGATGCGTCGATCAATCTTCAGGCGATTGCCGATCTCAACCGCCGCATTCCCGATCTCGATGTCGTCTTCATCGAGTCGGGAGGGGACAATCTGGCAGCGACCTTCTCGCCCGATCTCGCTGATCTTACGATCTATGTGATCTCGGTCTGCCAGGGCGAGGAAATTCCGCGCAAGGGCGGGCCGGGGATCACCAGGTCCGATCTGCTGGTGATCAACAAGAAGGATCTCGCCCCTTACGTCGGTGCCGACCTCGGGGTCATGAAACGCGATGCGGCACGGATGCGAGCCGAAAAGCCGTTCGTGTTTTCGGATATGAAACGCGGCGACGGGGTGGAGCGGATCGTCGAGTTCCTGACGGTGCACGGGGGACTCTGAGCAGAGCACCCCCGCGCAGCTCTCGTCCTATTCCGCGGCAAGCGCCGGATGGCTGATGACCTTGCCGTCGGACTTGCGGCGCTTCTCGTCTTCGAGCGCCTTGATGCGCGCTTCGAGGCTCTCGATCGTGCTGCCCTGTTCGGCGGCAAGCTTGCTCAGCGCCTCCTGGTCGAGCGGCGGTTCTTCCTCGTCCTTCTGGCCGATGAAGCGGCCGAAAGCCCAGGCGAGGAGACGCGACAGGTCGTCCATGATCAGGAAGAAGGACGGAACCACGACGAGGCTCAGGACGGTCGAGACGATGATGCCTCCGATGACGGCGATCGCCATCGGTGCACGGAAGGAACCGCCTTCGCCGACGCCCAGGGCCGAGGGCAGCATGCCCGCAGACATGGCGATCGAGGTCATGACGATCGGACGGGCCCGCTTCCGTCCCGCCTCGATCATGGCAAGCGTCCGGTCCATGCCGTGATGCATCATCTCGATACCGAAGTCGACGAGCAGGATGGCGTTCTTGGTGACGATGCCCATCAGCATCAGGATACCGATCAGCACCGGCATGGACAGCGCGTTCTGAGTGAGGATCAAGGCGGCTGCCACGCCGCCGATCGCGAGCGGCAGCGAGAGCAGGATGGTGAAAGGCTGTATCACATCCTTGAACAGGAGGATGAGTACGACCAGAACCATCATCAGACCCAGCAGCATGGCGTTGCCGAAGCTCTCCTGCATCTCGGCCTGCACCTCGGCATCGCCGCTTTCGAGGAACTGGACCGTCGCAGGCAGATCGGCGTCGGCGGCGATTTCCCTGAAGCGGGCCGATGCCGTGTCGAGCGCCACGCCGGCGGGCAGATCGGCGCCGAGCTTGACGACGCGGTAGCGGTCGTAGCGCTTGATGGAACTCGGCCCTTCCGCATAATTGATGTCCGCGACGCTCGACAGCGGCACGGTCGCTCCGGATGCCGTCCGGACCTTCAGGTTGCGGATCGCCGCCAGGTCGGTGCGAAAATCACGGTCGAGCTGCACCCGGATCGGGATCAGGCGCCCATCGAGCGCGATCTTCGCCAACTGCGCGTCGATATCGCCGATCGTGGCGATGCGGATCACCTCGGAGATCTGCGCCGTCGTAATGCCAAGGCGCGACATCTGGTCGTCGCGGGGCCGGATCTGCAGTTCCGGTCGGGGCAGCGCGCCCTCGGGGCTGACATTGGCAAGCAGCGGGTCTCGGCGCAGATCCGCTTCCAGGGTGGCGACCGCCTTGTCGAGATCCTCCTCGTTGTTGGAAAGCAGGTTGAACGACAGGTCACGTTCGCCGCGATCGTTGAGCTTGGTGACGCGGACATCGGGAATCGATCGCAATCGGGCGAAGATTTCCCTCTCGATCTCGGATTGCGGCTTGATCCGCCCGGCCGGGGGCAGCTTCGGCAGGTATTCGCCGATCAGCGGCGTGCGGCCGATCACGTCGTTGACGACCTTGTTGATCAGCGAATGATCGAGCTTCTCGAGCAGCACCGTGACGGCAGCGCGTCGCAGCTCGAGGTCGCCCTTGGGCGAGGCGCCGCCGAGCACGAAGACGTTTTCCACGCCGTCGATATCCTTGACGCGATTGTAGATCTCGGTGGTGGTCCGGTCCGTGTCCGCGAGCATTGCGTCCGGCGGCAGTTCGATCGACAGGCTTACGCGCGAGCTGTCTTCCGGCGGCAGGAAGCTGCCCGGGACGAAGACGAGCAGCGCGACCACCGAACCGACCGAGAGCAGGATGGCGACGAGCAGCGTGGAGTAGCGCGTGTACCAGCGTTTCGTGGTGAAGCGTACGAGGCGCGTGTACTGGCGCATCATGAAGCCTTCATCATCATGATGCCCGCCGGCATCCGAAGGCTTCATCAGATAGGCCGCCATGACCGGCGTGATCAGGCGGGCGACCAGGAGCGAGAAGAACACCGAGACGGCGACCGTCAGGCCGAACTGGATGAAGTACTGTCCCGGAATGCCCGGCATGAAGGACACGGGCACGAAGACGGCGATGATCGTGAAGGTGGTGGCGATCACCGCAAGGCCGATCTCGTCCGCAGCCTCGATCGCTGCGCGGTAAGGCGACTTGCCCATCCGGATATGACGCTCGATGTTCTCGATCTCCACGATCGCATCGTCGACGAGAATACCCGTCGCGAGCGTCATCGCCAGGAAGCTGACGAGGTTCAGCGAGAAACCGAGCAGTTCCATCACCCAGAAGGTGGGGATCGCCGAGAGCGGCAGTGCGACCGCCGAAATCAAGGTCGCGCGCCAATTGCGCAGGAACAGCATCACGACGATGACGGCGAGCAGCGCGCCCTCGATCAGCGTATGAATCGCCGCCTCGTAATTGCCGTAGGTGAAGTAGACCGAATCGTCCACCATCTCGATGGAAACGTCCGGGTGCTTTGCCCGGATTTCATCGAGCGTCTTGCCGACGGTTTCCGCGACCGACACTTCGCTCGCCCCCTTGGCGCGGAACACGGCGAAGGTGACGCCGGGCTGCCCGTTGAAGCGGGAGAACGACTTCGGCTCCTCATAGGTGTCGATAACGTTGCCGAGTTCCGACAGACGGACGAAGCGGCCGTTCGGCAGCGAGATCATCGTATTCGCCAGCGCCGTTACGTCGCGCGTGTCGCCCAATGTGCGGATCGCCTGTTCGCTGCCGCCGACCTGGCCCCGGCCGGAACCGAGGTCCATGTTCATCCGGCGAAGCTGGGCGTTGACGTCGGCGGCGCTGATGCCAAAGGAATTCAGGCGGTCCTCATCGAGCTCGACCCGGACTTCGCGGTCGGAGCCGCCGTAGCGGTCGACACGGCCGATGCCGGTCTGGCCCTGGATGGCGCGCTTGATCGTGTCGTCGACGAACCAGGAGAGCTCTTCCAGCGTCATGCCCGGCGACGAGACGGAAAATGTCTGGATCGCCTGGCCTTCCACGTCGACCTTGGAAACGATCGGCTCTTCGATCGAGGTCGGAAGATCGCTGCGGATGCGATCGATGGCATCCTTGACATCCTGCACGGCCTGCGTTGTCGGGACTTCCATGCGGAAGATGACGGCGGTCGTCGAAATGCCGTCGGTGATCGTCGACTCGATATGGTCGACGCCGGAGACGCCGGCGACCGCGTCCTCGATCTCCTTGGTGACCTGGGTTTCCAGTTCGGCGGGCGCCGCACCGCTCTGCGTGACGGCGATCGAAACGATCGGCACGTCGATGTTCGGGAAGCGGGTGATGGGCAGCGAATTGAACGACTGCCACCCGAGCACCACGAGCACGAAAAACGCCAGGATGGGCGCGACCGGATTGCGGATAGACCAGGCGGAGAAATTCATGGTCTCATGTTCCCGTCAGTTGGTTGCCGGCTCGGCGGATTCGACCGGATTGATGCGGTCGCCATCGCGCACATAGGCACCGGCCTTCGCCACCGCCTGTTCACCCGGTTCGATGCCGGAGAGTATCTCGATGAATTGTCCGTCCTGGATGCCCGTTTCGACAGGTACCAGGCGCACGACGCCGTCTTCTACCTTGCGGACGATGGATTTGCCGTCTTCCGATGTAACGGCCGTTTGCGGCAAAACCACCGTTTCCTTCTGCTCCGCCACGATCACGGCGCTGGCATACATGCCCGCGCGCGCCTTGGATGCGTCGGTCAGGCTGATACGCACCGTGCCGAGGCGCGTCTGCGGGTCGACCGTAGGGGCGATCAGGCGGATCTTCCCCTCGATCGTGGTGGTGCTGCCGGCAAGCTTGACTGTTGCGGTCTGCCCCACGGCAAGCTTGATCACATCAGACTCGGCGACATCGGCCCACATCTCGATTTCGCCGTCGCGAATGATCGCGAACAGCGGCTCGCCGCTGCCGCTGGCGATCGCACCGACCTTGGCGTTCTTTCGCGAGACGACGCCGCTGACCGGCGCCTTCACGGCGGTCCGCGCGAGACGCAGGTCGACGTCGTCAATCTGGGCCTGCACCACCTTGATATCTGCCGTTGCGACGCTCACCGACTGCTCCGCCGAGCGGACGCGTGCGCGGCCCGCTGCGGCAAGCGCTTTCAAGCGGTCGGCCTCGGCAGTCGAGACGGTACCGTTTTCCGACAGCTGCACAGCACGGTTCGCGACACGCGTCGCCTCTTCCGAATTGGCCGTCACTTCGGCAAGCTGGGCGTGCAACTGGGCGAGCGATGCCTCGGCCTTGGCGAGGTTGGCTTCGAGCTGACTTCTTTGCAGAAGCAGGGCGTCCTGGTTGAGGGTGGCCAGCGTGCTGCCTTTTTCCACCCGGTCACCGACGTCGACATTGAGCGACCGTATGGCGAGGCCATCCACCAGGGGAGAGACATAGATCTCCTCCACCGCCTCGATGGAACCGGTGGCGATGACGCGGTCGGTGATCGCACGCTTCGTCGCTTCGGTCACGACGATGGAGGGCGGCGCCTGTTTTTGCGGCGGCTTGGCGGCCTCTTCGGCCGAAGCGCTCACAAGCGCGGACAGGAGCATCGCTGCACAAGCGCCGATGAGAGGCAGGAGTTTCTGAGCCATAGGCCTGTTTTCCCGAAGCTGAAGCACACGTGCCCGATCACGCCCGCGCAGGGGCGAATATCCGGCCGCAATCACGCTATTTCACCTACAGCGCCGCGCGTCTTTCGGACGCGCAAGGACCGCTGCAGCATTTTGAATCGCTGCCCGGGCAGCGGTTTCAAGCCACAGGCACCGGATGGGAAGAAAATTCCCTGATGGGCAATCCTAAAGAAATAAAGATTCCTCCATTCGCTTGCCCTCCAGTCAAACGTTCCGGCCTATGTAGTCGCCGGAGCAAATGCTTACAAGAGCGGCGAAGCAATGGTGCCTCACTATTTCTACTGTCATGCGTCTTCGGATGCAATACGGGTGCAACCTGAAGGTAGTCTTAACAACCACAGCGTGGTGCGAGATTTTCGCCGTTCGACAGCGAACCCTCCATGCTAAGCCATTGGAATCGGGCCTTTGTGCGCGGGCGGGCGCTGATCGGTGCGCTTCTCCGGGAGTAACGCTGCGACCTTTGACCACGGGGTGCGAGTTCGCGGCAAGCGGCACGCCTCCGCATAAGGAGCGCGCGGCGAGTGCCACGCGCTCCTGATCGTCATGCGGCGCCTTATTTAAGCGCCGCGTCCGTGATCTCGTGGGTCCAGGCGCCTTCCGGCTCCTTGGAAATGACCGGGTCGGAGCCGCCGGCCAGCAGCGACTGGACGGTGCGCTGGTAATCCGCCTCGTCGAGCGCGCCGTCGGATCCTGCAGTCAGCTTGGCGACTTCGCCCATCATGCGCTTCTGGTGCTTTTCCGTCTGCGCCCCGGTGGAGTCGTTCTCGAGCACGATATCGGCCGCCTCGTCCGGATTCTCCTCGGCATATTTCCAGCCCTTCATCGAGGCGCGGACGAACTTCACCATCTTGTCCTTGAAGGCCTCGTCCTTGAGCTTGTCCTCGAGCACGTAGAGGCCGTCTTCGAGCGTGGCGACGCCCTGGTCCTCGTATTTGAAGGTGACCAGATCCTCCGGCTTGATGCCGGCATCGATGACCTGCCAGTACTCGTTGTAGGTCATGGTGGAGATGCAGGCGGCCTGCTTCTGAATCAGCGGATCGACGTTGAACCCCTGCTTCAGCACGGTCACGCCGTCCGGCCCGCCATCCGTCGGGATCTTCAGATGCGACATCCAGGAGAGGAACGGATATTCGTTGCCGAAGAACCAAACGCCGAGGGTCTTGCCCTTGAAGTCTTCGGGACCCTTCACTCCGGATTCCTTCAGACAGGTGAGCATCATGCCCGATGTCTTGAAGGGCTGGGCGATATTGACGAGCGGCACGCCCTTTTCGCGCGTGGCGAGGGCGGATGGCATCCAGTCGACGATGACGTCGGCGCCGCCGCCGGCGATCACCTGCGCCGGAGCGATATCCGGTCCGCCGGGCTTGATTTCGACGTCGAGGCCCTCTTCCTCGTAAAAGCCCTTGTCCTTCGCCACGTAGTAGCCGGCGAACTGCGCCTGGGTCACCCACTTCAGCTGCAGCGTGACCTTTTCGGCGGCATTGGCGTGGAAAGCGGCAAGCGAAAAGACGCTCGCTGCCAGCAGAATTCCAAGTTTCTTGTTCATTTCAGTTCCCTCTTATCGTTGCCTTGTCGTTCTAACACTTTGAAACTACGCATTTCGGCCGGGAAGGCCATTACCCATTTTCCCGGAAGTGCCCTGGAGCATTTCAATGTTTCATGGAAACACTGAATTGCTCCAACCCTTTGGTCCAACGCACTTCCGGACGGAAAACCGTTACACACTTTTCCTGGAAGTGCTCTAGGCTCGCCCACTGCGGATGGACGGATGCCAGAACGTGACCGCGCGCTCGATGAGCGCGACCACCCCGTAGAAGACGGAGCCAGCCACCGCCGCTACGGCGATTTCGGCCCAGACCATGTCGACGTTCATGCGGCCCACTTCCGTGGAGATCCGGAAACCCATGCCGACAATGGGCGTTCCGAAGAATTCGGCCACGATCGCACCGATCAGCGCCAGCGTGGAGTTAATCTTGAGAGCGTTGAAAATAAAAGGCCAGGCGGCCGGCAAGCGGAGCTTGACGAGTGTCTGCCACCAGGATGCGGCATAGGTGCGCATCAGATCGCGCTCCATGTGGCTGGCGGCTGCAAGGCCCGAAACCGTGTTCACCAGCATCGGGAAGAAGGTCATGATGACGACGACCGCCACTTTCGACTGCCAGTCGAAGCCGAACCACATGACCATGATCGGGGCGACACCGATGACGGGGAGGGCGGAGACGAAATTGCCGAGCGGCAGCAGCCCTTTCTGCAGGAAGGGCGAACGGTCGATGAGGATTGCGACGACGAAGCCGAGGCCGCAGCCGAGCGCGTAGCCGGTCAGCACGGACTTCAGGAAGGTCTGCCGGAAATCGGCCGCGAGTGTCGGCAGCGAGTTGATCAGCCGCTGCCAGATCATCGACGGGGCGGGCAACAGCACCGAGGGGACGGCGAAACCGCGGACGATGCCTTCCCAGAGGACGAGTATGGTGATGCCGAAGAGGAGAGGCACGGCAAGACGTGCCGCATTGTTTGCTGCGTCGCTTGCGAACTGCTGCCGGACCAGCCATTCGTTGAAGGCCCAGGCAGCGAGCCAGAAGAGGATGGCGCCGGCGAGAGCGGCAATACTCATGGTTTTGCCCCCATGCGCTTCAGGACGGCCGTATGCGCCAGGCCGACGATCATGACGAGGACCGCGGCGAGTGCCGCAGCCATGAACAGCGCCGCCCAGATCTGTACGGTCTGTCCGTAATAGGACCCGGCGAGCAGGCGTGCGCCGAGCCCGGCGACTGCGCCGGTCGGCAGCTCGCCGACGATGGCGCCGACGAGCGAGATCGCGACGGCAACCTTCAGCGAGGTGAAGAGATAGGGCATGGACGAAGGCCAGCGCAGCTTCCAGAAGGTCTGGGCGGGCGAGGCGTTATAGGTGTGCATCAGGTCGAGCTGGATCGTTTCGGGGCTGCGCAGTCCCTTGACCATGCCGACGACCACCGGGAAGAACGAAAGATAGGTGGAAATCAGCGCCTTCGGAAGCAGGCCGGAAATCCCGATGGCGTTGAGCACGACGATGATCATCGGCGCGATCGCCAGGATCGGGATCGTCTGACTGGCGATCACCCAGGGCATGAGCGATCGGTCCATTGCGCGGTTGTGGACGATGCCGACAGCCAGCAGCACGCCGAGCACCGTGCCGATGCCGAAGCCGAGCAAAGTGGCCGAAAGCGTGATCCAGGCATGATAGACGAGGCTGCGTTTCGAGGTGATGGCCTTATTGGCAGTCGTATCCCAGATTTCGGCGACCACCTGATGCGGAGCGGGCAGCACCGGGCGTTCCTGGGCCATGGTATTGCGGAGGATTTCGGAGAAGCCGATCTCGGTGCCGGCACGCGCGGCGGTATCTCTTTCGAAAGGTGCGTTCAGGAAAACCGCTGCGACGTACCAGCCGGCGATCAACAGGAAAACGACCGTGGAGACGGGAAGCAGTTTGTCCTTAAGGAAGCTCTCCTCGCGCATGGTCACGCTCTCCCGCCAGTCGTCGTCCGCAGGTCGCGCAGCATGTTCCACATCGCCGCTTCGGCTTTGGTCATTTCCGTGCGCAGCTTCTTCGCGCGTTGTCCGGTCTTCGGGTCGATGTTCGAGTGTGCCAAAAACCCCTCCCGGTTCGCTTCGCTCACCACCGTCCCCACAAGGGGGAGCGACGACCCTGCCGCACCGGTTGCGGCAGGCGCCGCTAAGCCCCTCCCCCTTGTGGGGAGGGCTTGGGAAGGGGTCATTTCCGTCCGGCGGCTACTCGTCATAGCTGTGCCCCGCTCTCAAGCCCTCGCGCACGCGATGCGCGATCTCGAGGAATTCCGGCGTTTCCCGAATGCCGAGCGGCCGTTCCCTCGGCAGCGTCGATTCGATGACGTCCGTAACGCGGCCCGGGCGGGGACTCATGACGATGATCTTGGTCGAGAGGTAGACCGCCTCCGGAATGGAGTGCGTGACGAAACAGATTGTCTTGTTGGTGCGCGCCCAGAGTTTGAGGAGTTGTTCGTTCAAATGGTCGCGGACGATCTCGTCGAGCGCCCCGAAGGGCTCGTCCATCAGCAGGAGATCGGCATCGAAGGCCAGCGCCCGGGCAATCGACGCGCGCTGCTGCATGCCGCCGGAAAGCTGCCAGGGATATTTCTTTCCGAAGCCCGAGAGGTTGACGAGTTCCAGCGTCCGCTCGATCCGCGCCTTCCGGTCCTCGCTGGAGTAGCCCATGATCTCCAGCGGCAGCGCGATGTTCTTTTCGATCGTGCGCCAGGGATAAAGGGCGGCCGCCTGGAAGACATAGCCATAGGCGCGCTGCCGGCGGGCCTCCTCCGGCGTCATGCCGTTGACGGAAATGGTGCCGGCCGTGGCCTTTTCGAGATCGGCGATGACGCGCAGAAACGTCGTCTTGCCGCAGCCGGATGGGCCGATGAAGGAGACGAAGTCGCCCTTGACCACGTCGAGATTCACGCCGGTGAGTGCATTGACCGGACCGTCGCTGGTCTCGAACGTCAGGCCGAGGTTCCGGGCCGAGACCACGGAGGCGGGATTGGATGTCATGGACGGATTCTCATTATCGACTGCCTGTGTCAGACTGCTATCCGGACCCGCAACATGCAATGGCGGATTTGCCGGCGAGGTCGCCTGCTGCTGGTTTTTCAGCGTATTCTGGAGGACGGTCATGTCTCGATCACCCAATCCTGGCTGTCGCGTGGTTCGCCCGGGCGGTGCCTTTGCCGGCAAGCAGGGGCTCGATTATTTCGAGGGTATCGCCGCGGAAACGGTCGGCTCCACCGGCATCTGCATGCATCTCGTGACCATGCCGCCCGGTGCGCGCGCCAAGGCGCATCTTCACGAGACCCATGAAACGGCGATCTACGTGCTCTCCGGCGAAGCGCATACCTGGTTCGGCGAGCGGCTCGAAGAACACGTGATCACCAGGGCCGGAGATATGCTCTACATTCCCGCCGGCGTGCCGCATCTGCCGGCGAACCTCTCGCACGCCCCTTGCACAGCGGTCATCGCCCGGACGGATCCGAAAGGAAACGAGAGCGTCGTGCTGCTGCCCGAGCTCGACGGGCTCGTGCCCGCCTAGAGCAATTCCGGGAAAAGTCATCAGCGCGATCGCCGTTTCTCGCATGCGATAAGGTTGCGGCATCTCTCAGACGCCGCTTGCGGGAATGCCGCTGCGCTGCACCGCCCGTGGCGCCGTCACTTCCTTCCAGGTGGAAAGCGCCGTGCTGACCGCCGGGAAGGGATCACGCCGGACGAATTCGCCGTGGCCCTCCCGGGTCTTCACGGTTCCGTCCTCGATCGAAACCACGCCGCGCGTCAGCGTGAAACGCGGAAGACCGGTGACCGTCTTGCCCTCGAAGACGTTGTAATCGATCGCCGATTGCTGCGTCTTCGCCGAGATCGTCTTGGAGCGCTTGGGGTCCCAGACGACGAGGTCCGCATCGGCGCCGACGAGGATCGCGCCCTTCCTGGGATAGATATTCAGGATCTTGGCGATGTTGGTGGAGGTTACCGCCACGAATTCGTTCATGGTGATGCGGCCGGTCGCAACACCATAGGTCCAGAGCATCGGCATGCGGTCTTCCAGTCCGCCGGTGCCGTTCGGGATTCTGGTGAAATCGCCGACGCCGAAGCGCTTCTGCTCGGTCGTGAAGGCGCAATGGTCGGTCGCGACCACCTGGAGCGAACCGGAGGCAAGCCCCGCCCAGAGGCTGTCCTGGTGAAGCTTGTTGCGGAAAGGCGGCGACATAACCCGGCGGGCGGCGTGGTCCCAGTCCTTGTCGAAATATTCGCTCTCATCGAGCGTCAGGTGCTGGATCAAGGGCTCGCCGAAGACACGCATGCCCTTGGCGCGGGCGCGCCGGATCGCTTCATGCGCCTGTTCGCACGAAGTATGAACGATGTAGACGGGACAGCCGGCCATGTCGGCGATCATGATCGCGCGGTTGGTGGCCTCTCCCTCGACCTCCGCCGGCCGCGAATAGGCATGTGCTTCCGGGCCGCTATTGCCTTCCGCCAGCAGCTTCGCCTGCAGTTGCGCCACCACGTCGCCGTTTTCGGCGTGGACCAGCGGCAGCGCGCCGAGCGCCGCACAGCGCTGGAAGGAGGAAAACATCTCGTCGTCGTCCACCATCAGCGCGCCCTTGTAGGCCATGAAGTGCTTGAAGGTGTTGATGCCCTTTTCCTTTACGATCGTCTCCATCTCGTCGAAGACCTGCTCGTCCCACCAGGTGATCGCCATGTGGAAGGAATAGTCGCAGTTGGCGCGCGTCGACTTGTTGTCCCACATGGTCAGCGCCTCAAGCAGCGACTGGCCGGGCGAGGGGAGTGCGAAATCGACGACCATCGTGGTGCCGCCGGCGAGTGCCGCCCGGGTCCCGCTTTCGAAATCGTCGGAGGAATAGGTACCCATGAAAGGCATTTCGAGATGCGTATGCGGGTCGATGCCGCCCGGCATCACGTAGCAGCCGGTGGCGTCGAGCGTCTCGGCGCCGGAGAGATTCGGTCCGATTTCGACGATCTTGCCGCCTTCCACCTTTAAATCGGCCTTGTAGGTCAGGTCGGCCGTGACGATGGTTCCACCCTTGATGACAGTGCTCATTGGTTCGTTTCCCTGGAAGGTGCCTTCGGCGGCTCAGGCCACCACGAAAAAGGGCGGAACCACCGTCCCGCCCGCAAAACTCATTCCACGATCTCCGCCGTCTCGAGCACGGCGTGGAACAGGACGTCCGCGCCGGCCGCCGCCCATTCCCTGGAGATGTCCTCCGCCTCGTTGTGGCTGAGTCCGCCGACGCAGGGGCACATGATCATCGTGGTCGGCGCGACCTTTGCGGCCCAGCAGGCATCGTGTCCGGCGCCGGATACGAGATTCATGTGGCTGTAGCCGAGCTTCTCGGCGGCCCCGCGTACCGTCTCGACCAGCTTAGGGTCGAAGGTGACGGGATCGAAATGCCCGACCGCCTCGATGGAACAGCCGACGCCGAGCCGCTCGCAGATTTTTGGCGCTTCGGCTTCGATCCGGGCGCGCATGCCGTCCAGTTTGGCCTGGTCGGGTGAGCGGATGTCGACGGTGAACACCACTTGGCCCGGCAGGACGTTGCGCGAATTGGGCGAAAAGAACATCTGGCCGACGCCGCCGACGGCGCCCGGCTGGTTTTCCATGGCGACGGTCTGGACCATTTCGAGGATCCGCGCCATTGCGAGGCCCGCATTGACGCGCATGTCCATCGGCGTCGAGCCGGTATGTGCTTCCCTGCCGGTCAGCGTGAACTCCAGCCACCAAAGACCCTGACAGTGCGTGACGACGCCGATCTGCTTGTTCTCGGCCTCGAGGATAGGTCCCTGCTCGATGTGGTATTCGAAATAGGCGTGCATCTTGCGCGCGCCGACCTCTTCATCGCCAAGCCAGCCGATGCGCTTCAGTTCATCGCCGAAGCTCTTTCCTTCGGGATCCTTGCGGGCATAGGCGTATTCGAGGGTATGGACCCCGGCAAAGACGCCGGATGCGAGCATGGCAGGCGCAAAGCGCGCGCCTTCCTCATTGGTCCAGTTGGTCACGACGATCGGGTGCTTCGTCTTGATGCCGAGATCGTTCATCGTACGTACGGCCTCGAGGCCGCTCAGGACGCCGAGGACCCCGTCGAACTTGCCGCCGGTCGGCTGTGTGTCGAGATGCGAGCCGATATGGACGGGCAGCGCATCCGGATCCGTACCGGGTCGGGTGAGGAACATGGTGCCCATCTTGTCGACACCCATGGAGAGCCCCGCCTCTTCGCACCAGGACTGGAAAAGCCGGCGACCTTCGCCGTCCGCATCCGTCAAGGTCTGGCGGTTGTTGCCGCCGGCAACGCCGGGGCCGATCTTCGCCATTTCCATCAACGAATCCCATAGACGGTCGGCATTGACGCGCCTATTCTCGCCAGGTGCTGCCATGGCGTTCTCCTCTATTGTCGGCCAGTCCCTCCCCGGGATAGCCCTCATGTTCCCGTCGGCCGAATCGGGGCCTTGTTGTGATGCCCTTCGATCAGGCGTTGCCTTTGTCGGCAATCTGACTGATAATTTGACCGGTTGGTAAACATTACAACTTCCGTGGCGGCACTCAAGCCGGAAAAAGAAAAAAACAGGAGTTACTGCTCAAGAAATCGGCGCGTCCGAATATTGGGCAAATTGTGCCGACGTCTTTCGCTGGGGGCTTAGACAGGGGACGAGATGGTACTTCCGAGAGCGGCTAGAACCCAGAGGCGCACGCGCATCCAGGAGGAGAAGGAGGAGCAGATCCTCGAGGCGGCGCTGGAGGTGTTTTCCGCAAACGGCTTTCGCGGGTCGACGATCGATCAGATCGCTGACGTGGCGGGCATGTCGAAGCCGAACCTGCTTTATTATTTCCGCACCAAGGAGGCGATGCATCGCGCGCTGATAGACCGCGTTCTCGACACCTGGCTCGATCCTCTGCGCGCGTTCGATGCCGAGGGCAACCCGGTCGCCGAGATCCGCAGCTATATCCGGCGCAAGCTCGAAATGGCGCGCGACTTCCCGCGCGAAAGCCGGCTGTTCGCCAACGAGGTCCTGCAGGGCGCCCCGCGTATCGTGGACGAGCTCAAGGGTCCTCTGAAGCAATTGGTGGACGAGAAGGCCGAGGTTATCCGCAGCTGGGCAAAGGCTGGCAAGATCGCAAAATGCGACCCTTATCACCTCATCTTCGCCATCTGGTCGACGACGCAGCATTATGCCGACTTCGACGTTCAGGTGCGCGCCGTGCTCGGCCAGGAGAATGCCGGCGAAGGGCGCTTCGAGGACGCCGCGCGCTTTCTCGAGCGGCTGTTCGTCGACGGGCTGCAGGTGCGGGAGTAGCCTATCCGGCTGTGGGCAGGGATCGGGAGAGCTGCGCGGCGTCACCGACGATCCAGGTTTCCAGCGTTGCCTTGCGGCCCCGCAGGCTGATTTCGAGCCGTCTGTGGCCCTCGAAGCTTAAACCCGCGCGCTCGACCAGTTCGGCCGAAACGGCAAGCTCGACGTCGTGCTCCTTCGCGAGGCCTTCCAGTCGGCTCGCGGTGTTGATCGTGTCGCCGACGACCGTGAGCGAGGTTGCCTGGCCGTAGCCCATTTCGCCGATGATCGCCGGCCCCGCGTGGAGGCCGATGGCGAGCCTCAGCGGCTGCTCGAGCTCCCCTTCGAAAGTCTGGTTGAGCGCCCGGATTCCTTGCGACAACCGGGCGGCGGCCGACAGTGCCTGGCGGCAGGCTTCCGGCAGAGGGGCCTTCAGTCCGAAGATCGCGAGCGCCCCGTCGCCGATGAACTTGTCGACGACGCCACCGGAACTTTCGACGGCTTCGCCGACGACCTCGAAGTAGCGGTTGAGCAGAAAGACCGTGTCGTAGGGCAGCCGGTGTTCGGCGATGCGGGTGAAATCACGCAGGTCGCAGAAGAGCACTGCGACGCGGCGCTCGCGTCCGCCGGCGTTCTGGCGGGCAAGCTGCGTCTTGATCCCGATGCTGTCGGTGTCGAGGATGGGCACGACGCTCACATTGTGCACGGGTCGGAACTGGCAGGCGAGGCGTACGTTCTCGGGAGCGCCGATGCGGGTCAGCGTCGCGAGTTCTGCGGCTTCCGGCGTCGGTTGGCCTTCGAGCCCCTGCGTTATCCGCACGCGACAGGTCGAGCAGCGGCCGCGTCCGCCGCAGACGGACACATGCGGGATTCCAGCCGCCCGACTCGCCTCCAGAACGCTGAAGCCGAGGCTGACGGCAGCGACCCGGCCGTCCGGATAACGAATGCGAATACGCCCGCGCGCCGGCAGGGCGCGCAGAACGAGGGTGCCGCCGATCAGGCTTGCGAAGCCGCCATAAAATGCCAGCCTGATCCTATCGAGGAGGGCAGGGTCGACGCGAGGTGCCTGGCTGGCATAGGCCCTGTCGCCATAACCGCCATGTTCGGCGTAGTCGCGCTCCAGCGATCGGGCGCCGTTGACGAAGCCGAGCAGTGCGAAGATCGGCACCAGCAGGGCGACGGTATAGAGCAGCGTTTCGTACTTCGGAAACCAGGCGCGGCCGCGCATCCAGAACCAGGCGCCAAGGCAGGCGTGACCCCAGACGACGATGAGTGCAAGCGACTGGCGAGAGGTGTTGAACGAGCTTGACCAGAGCGTGCGCAGGATTGCGGGGTAGTCGGGGTAAACACCTGAAAGAAGCGGCTCCACGCGGGCGGCGACAACGTGAGGAATGAGCAGAAAGGGCAGGCTCAGGCCGAAGATGATCTTCAGGGCTTCGCCGACAGGCATCCTGAAGGTTTGCCGCCGGTAGAGACTGTCAAGCGCCATCAGGAAATGCAGCAACAACGCGCCGTAGAGGAGGGCCGTTCCGGGGATGCTCTGCCAGACCGAGGTGAAGATCCGCCGGCCCGTTTCCATGGCTCCGATCGACACCAGGCCGAGCGCATGGTTCGAGAAATGGAGGAGCACAAAGACGCCGAGCACAGCCCCTGAAATCAGGTGCATCTTCTTGCGCGTGCTGGCGGATAGGATCGTCAAACAATCTTGCCTGGGTCTGGCGGCCTCGAAACAGGCTCGCGTCAATGTCCTCCTTATTAACCAGATCACCGATGCCGGCAACTTACGTTTTCTAAACGAATTGTTTCGCTTTTCGGGTCTTGCGCGGAGTGCGCATGTCCCATGCCGTGCTACTCCATGATGCGCGGCAATCCTGCGGCGAGCTTGTCGATCACCACCCGCAGTTTCGGCAGCATGTGCTGCGTTCGCGGCCAGACCGCATGCGCCTTGAAGATCAGCCCGGGGCGGTCGGTGAGGACGCGGACAAGCTCGCCTTTCTGCACGCGCTCGCGCACCAGCCAGCAAGGCAGCCAGGCAAGGCCGTGGCCGGCGGAAGCCGCATCGGCGATCGCGGCGAGATCATCGAGCCTCAGCCGCGTTTGCGGGAGCACGATTTCGGCCGCTTTGCCGTCGGATGGAAAGGACCAGGATAGCGGCTCGCCTCCACGGGCGTAGACGATGCCTTCATGTGCTGCGAGTTCGGCCACCGTTCTCGGCGTGCCGTGCGTTTCAAGATAGGCAGGGGAGGCGCAGACGGTCATCCGCTGTTCCGCCACCGTGCGCATCATCAGGCCCGAGCCGTTGCCGAGCGGGCTGTTGCGGATGGCGAGATCGAAGCCTTCGTCGAGAAGGTCCACGACCCGGTCGTTGAAGGAGAGATCGAATTCCAGACGGGGATGCGCCCGCAACAGGTCGCGAAGCAGCGGCGCCACGCATTGGCGGCCGAAGAGGACCGGCATCGAGATGCGCAGGCGGCCGCGAATTTCCCGCTTCCCGGATTCGAGGAGGTCTTCGGCTGTTCTGATTTCGCCCAGCGCTTTTTGGCAGCTCTCGTAGAAGAGCTGCCCTTCTTCGGTAAGACTCTGCGTCCTTGTGGTGCGGTGAAAGAGGCGCACGCCGAGCCGTCGTTCGAGCCGGGATACCGTCTTGCCCACGGCCGAGCGCGAAAGGTTGAGCCGCGCGGCGGCGGCGGAAAAGCCGCCGGCATCGGCAACTTCCACGAAAACCGAAATGCCGTTGAAGCGCTCCACGAATTGCGTCCTCCAAGGAACCAATGATGGGAAATCATATCGCAACCGAAGACGAATGTTCAACAGTATGGTCGCTTTACCGCAACGGATGAAAAGGAACGGGCATGTCCAAATGGATGCAGGAATGGAGCACGCAGACGGTGGCCCCCCACAATCTCAAGCGTGCCGAACGGCCGGTGCCGGAGGTCGGCGAGCAAGATATACTCGTGCGAACGCTTGCCGTATCGCTCAACTATCGCGACAAGCTGGTATTGGAGACCGGCATGGGGCTCGATCTCGCTTTCCCCTTCGTGCCGGCCTCGGATATGAGCGGAGTGGTCGAGGCCGTCGGCAAGAGCGTGACGCGTTTCCAGCCGGGCGATCGCGTGATCTCCACCTTCGCCCCCGATTGGCTTGACGGCTTACGACCCGGCACCGGCAGGACGCCTGCCTATCAGACGCTCGGAGGGGCGCATCCGGGCGTCCTGTCCGAATATGTGGTTTTCCCTGAAGGCTGGTTCGTCCCAGCTCCGAAGAGCCTCGACGCGGCGGAGGCGAGTACCTTGCCCTGTGCGGGCCTGACCGCCTGGTTCGCTCTTGTCGAGAAGGGGCATCTGCGGGCGGGCGACCGTGTCGTCGTGCAGGGCACCGGCGGCGTTGCGCTGTTCGGGCTGCAAATCGCCAAGGCGACCGGAGCCGAGGTCATCGTGACCTCGAGCAGCCGCGAAAAGCTCGATCGGGCTTTTGCGCTCGGTGCCGATCACGGCATAAATCGCCTGGAGGAGGACTGGGTGGAGCGCGTCTATGCGCTGACCGCGGATCACGGAGCCGACCACATTCTGGAGATCGCCGGCGGCGCCGGGCTCGGCCAGTCCCTGAAGGCAGTCGCGCCGGACGGGCGCATCTCGGTGATCGGCGTGCTCGAGGGCTTCGAGGTCTCAGGTCCGGTCGGGCCGCTTCTCCTGAAGTCTCCCGTCGTGCAGGGTATCAGCGTCGGTCACCGCAGAGCACTCGAAGATCTGGTCGGGGCCGTCGATCGCCTTGGACTGAAGCCCGTCATCGACAGCCGTTACAAGTTCACCGAGGTCCCCGAGGCCCTCGCGCATCTCGACCGCGGCCCATTCGGCAAGGTGGTGATAGAGTTTTGACGCGATAGAAACGTGGGAGGGCCGCCGGTGATGCCGGCGGCCCTCCGGTCTGACTTGGATGTCTTCACTCGGCGGCCTGGCGGGCCATCGGGTTATTCGGATGGGTCGTCCAGTTGGCGTAGTTCGGGTCGACCGATTTCCCGGTGCGCCGGTCGAGCGTGCCGGCCGCGAGCGGCTCCATGGTGATGCAGTTCTCCACCGGGCAGACATTGACGCAGAGGTTGCAGCCGACGCATTCCTCCTCGATCACCTCGAAATGACGCACGCCGTTGACGAATTGGGTGATCGCCTGATGCGAAGTGTCCTCGCAGGCGATATGACAGCGGCCGCATTTGATGCAGGCGTCCTGATCGATCTTCGCCTTGGCGATATAGTTGAGGTTGAGATATTGCCAGTCGGTGACGTTCGGGACGGCACGGCCGCTGATGTCGTCGAGCGACCGATGGCCCTTAGCGTCCATCCAGTCGGAGAGGCCCGTAATCATCTCCTGGACGATCTTGAAGCCATAGGTCATCGCCGCCGTGCAGACCTGCACGTTGCCGGCCCCGAGCACCATGAATTCCGCAGCATCCCGCCAGGTGGTCACGCCACCGATGCCGGAAATCGGCAGGCCGTGGGTCTCCGGATCACGGGCGATCTCGGCCACCATGTTGAGCGCGATCGGCTTCACCGCCGGGCCGCAATAACCGCCATGGCTGCCGCGGCCGTCGATCGAGGGCTCCGGCGAGAAAGTGTCGAGGTTGACCCCGGTAATCGAGTTGATCGTGTTGATCAGCGATACCGCGTCGGTGCCGCCGGCCTTGGCAGCGCGGGCGGGCTTGCGGATGTCCGTGATGTTCGGCGTCAGCTTGGTGATGACCGGCATGCGCGTATATTGCTTGCACCAGCGCACCACCATCTCGATATATTCCGGCACCTGGCCGACCGCCGAGCCCATGCCGCGCTCGGACATGCCGTGCGGACAGCCGAAATTGAGCTCGATGCCGTCGGCGCCGGTCTCCTCGACCAGCGGGAGGATCGCCTTCCATGCGTTCTCCTCGCAAGGCACCATGATCGAGGCGATCAGGGCACGGTCCGGCCAGTTCATCTTCACCTGCTTCATTTCGCGCAGGTTCACATAGAGATCGCGGTCGGTAATGAGTTCGATATTGTTGAAACCCAGCAGCCGCCGGTCGGCGCCCCAGATCGCGCCGTAGCGCGGGCCGTTGACATTGACAACGGGCGGTCCTTCCTCACCCAGGGTCTTCCAGACGACGCCGCCCCAGCCTGCCTTGAAGGCGCGCTCGACGTTGTAGGCCTTGTCCGTCGGCGGCGCCGAGGCGAGCCAGAACGGGTTCGGGGATTTGATGCCGACAAAATTGTTGCGAAGATCAGCCATTGTTCTCGTCCTCTCGATCCTGTTCTGCTTTTCAAGCAACGGCGCTCGCCAGCGGCTGAGCCGCGGCGAAAGCCCGGTCGATCGATCCGGCGGCATCGCGTCCCATCGCGACGGCGGAAACGGTGAGGTCCTCGCCCCCGAGCACGCAGTCACCGCCGGCCCAAACCTTGTCGAGCGAGGTGCGCCCTTCCGCATCGACGACGATGCGCCCGCTTTCCATGCGTAGCGCACCGAGGCCGGAGGCCTCGAAGGTCTGGCCGATGGCCTTGAAGATCTGGTCGGCGGCAATGATTCCGGTTTCGCCGGTCGTCGTCAGCCTACCGTTCTCAAGCGTGGTGTAGTCGAGTTCGATGCCGGCGACCCTGCCGTCCTTGACGGCGATGCGTTTCGGCTGCAGCCAGTGGCGGATGGTGACGCCCTTGGAGGCCGCGAGATCCTGCTCGAATTCCGAGGCGTTCATGTGCTCCTTGCCGCGGCGATAGCAGATCGTCACTTCCTCAGCGCCGAGCAGCTTCGCCTGGACGGCCGCGTCGATCGCAGTCATGCCGCCGCCGAGAACCACGACGCGCCGGCCGACCGGAATGTCGGCCTTTGTCTTCGACTGGCGAAGTGCGGCAATGAAGTCGACGGCATCCTCGACGCCTTCGGCATTCTCGCCTTCGATCCGCAGTGCATTGACACCGGCAAGACCGAGGCCGAGAAAGACGGCATCGAATTCTTCCGCCAGATCGGCAAGGGAGAAGTCGCGGCCGAGCGCCTTGCCGTGGCTGACCTCGATGCCGCCGACCGAAAGCACGTATTCGACCTCTTTCTGGGCGAAGTCGTCGACCGCCTTATAGGCGGCGATGCCGTATTCGTTGAGGCCGCCGGATTTTTCGCGCGCGTCGTAGATCACCACGTCGTGGCCTTTTACGGCCAGCCGATGCGCGCAGGCGAGCCCCGCCGGCCCGGCGCCGACGACGGCGACCCTGCGGCCGGAACGCGCGGCGCGCGAATAGAATTGCTTGTTCTCCCGCATTGCGATGTCGGTCGCGTAGCGCTGCAGGCGGCCGATTTCGACCGGCCGCTCCTCGGCTGTGTTGCGTACGCAGGCCTCTTCGCAGAGCGTTTCGGTGGGACAGACGCGGGCGCACATGCCACCAAGTATGTTCTGATCGAAGATCGTCTTCGCCGAGCCGATCGGATTGCCCGTCGCGATCTGGCGAATGAAGAGCGGGATGTCGATGGAGGTGGGACAGGCAGTCATGCAGGGCGCGTCATGACAGAAATAACAGCGGTCCGCGGCGACCAGCGCCTCGTGCCTGTCGAGTGGCGCATGAAGGTCGGAGAAATTGGCTTCGTACTCGGCAAGCGGCAGCCGCCCGCCGAGAATCCCAGATTGCGTCGTTCCCATTTTTGGCTCCCAATGTTTTCTCAGGATGACGGAACGGTAACACGCTTTATTTTTTTATCAAACGGTAAAATTTCCTTCCAAACGGCTGCAAAAGCCTGGAAAAGCGGACCTTGCCGGTGCCAAGGCGCGCCGCATATCGCCCCCGTTTGACAGCGCATGGAAAATAGTGGCAGCAAATCAAGGGGAAGGGAGGCAATCGATGGCACGCAAGGCGGAAAGCAGCAACAGGCTGGACGATGCAGCCCGCGCAGGCTGGCTCTATTATGTCGCCGGCCGGACGCAGGACGAGATTGCGTCGGTCATGGGAATTTCGCGGCAATCGGCGCAACGTCTCGTGTCGCTTGCCATGGCCGAGCGGCTGATCAAGGTGCGCCTGGACCATCCGATCGCCGCCTGCCTCGAAATGGCGGCGCGTCTCAAGGAGAAATACGACCTCAAGCATGTCGACGTCGTTCCGAGCGACCCCGGCTCCCAATCCACGACCGTCGGACTCGCCGAGGCCGGAGCGGCGGAAATCGAGCGCTGGCTGAAGTCGGCCGAGCCTGTGGTGCTCGCGATCGGCACGGGCCGGACGCTGAAGGCGACCATCGACCAGCTGCCATCGATGGAATGCCCGCAGCACCGTATCGTTTCGCTCACGGGCAATATCCGGCTCGACGGGTCGGCTGCCTATTACAACGTCATCTTCAGCATGGCGGACACGATCAAGGCGCGGCATTTTCCCATGCCCTTGCCGGTTCTCGTCTCCTCGCCGGAAGAGCGCGAAGTCCTGCACAAGCAGAGCCTGGTGCAGATCGCCCTGGAACTCGGCGCCGAGGCCGACGCCGCCTTCGTGGGCGTCGGAGAACTGGGGCCCGACGCGCCGCTTTGCGAAGACGGGTTCCTGGCACGCGATGAAATGGCACGGCTGATGGCCGCGGGCGCTGCCGGCGAGATCTGCGGGTGGATGTTCGACCACGAAGGCGTGCTCCTGCCCGACAGCATCAATGAGCGCGTCGCCTCGGTTCCGCTGCCGCCGCGCGACCGCGCGTCGGTCATCGGGATCGCCAAGGGCAGGCGCAAATACGAGGCGCTGCGCGCCGCACTCAAGGGCAGGATCATCAACGGTCTCGTCACCGATGAGGCTACGGCCGACTATCTGCTCCGCGTCTAGATCGCGCAGCCGGCCGCGGGGCCGCGGCATCGGCGTCGTTCTCGTGAAATCCCTGTAAAAAATCCAAAGCTAAAACATCTTCTTAGCTGCTCTGCCGCACCGGAACGACAAATGCGGATTGACATTTCGTCTCAATCGGTGAGTAATTGCTCACGAGCAAGGCAAATGCTCAATTTCTTCTGGGAGGAAGTCGATGAATTTGAGAACTTTCCTGCTGGGCACGTGCTCGGCAGTCGCTCTGGCGGGTCTGGCCCAAGCGGAGACGCTGACCATTGCCACCGTGAACAATGGCGACATGATCCGGATGCAGAAGCTGACGGACGATTTCACGTCGAAAAATCCCGACATCCAGCTTGAGTGGGTCACTCTCGAGGAAAACGTGCTGCGCCAGCGGGTCACGACCGACATCGCGACCAAGGGCGGTCAGTACGACATCATGACGATCGGCACGTATGAAGTGCCGATCTGGGCGAAGCAGGGCTGGCTCCTGCCGCTCGACAATCTCGGTCCCGAATACGACGTCGACGACCTTCTGCCGGCGATCCGCAGCGGCCTGACGATCGACGGCAAGCTCTATGCGGCACCGTTCTACGGCGAGAGCTCGATGGTCATGTACCGCAAGGACCTGTTCGAGAAGGCCGGGCTTAGCATGCCCGATGCGCCGACCTGGGATTTCATCGCCGATGCGGCCCGCAAGATCACCGACAAGGATAACGAGATCTACGGTATCTGCCTGCGCGGCAAGGCCGGCTGGGGCGAGAACATGGCTTTCCTGACGGCCACGGCAAACGCCTTCGGCGCCCGCTGGTTCGACGAGAACTGGAAGCCGCAGTTCGACCAGCCGGAATGGAAGAACGCACTCGACTTCTACGTCAAGCTGATGAATGACGCAGGCCCGCCCGGCGCCTCGTCCAACGGCTTCAACGAGAACCTGTCGCTGTTCCAGACCGGCAAGTGCGGCATGTGGATCGACGCGACCGTCGCCGCCTCCTTCGTGACCAATCCGAAGGAGTCGACCGTTGCCGACAAGGTCGGTTTCGCGCTCGCTCCCGACACCGGCCTCGGCAAGCGCGGCAACTGGCTCTGGGCCTGGAACCTCGCCATTCCGGCAGGATCGCAGAAGGCCGAGTCGGCGCAGAAGTTCATCGCCTGGGCCACGGGCAAGGATTATCTGAAGCTCGTTGCCGAAAAGGAAGGCTGGGCGAACGTTCCTCCCGGTACCCGCACCTCCCTCTATGAGAACCCGGAGTACCAGAAGGCGGCCCCCTTCGCGAAGATGACCCTGGACTCGATCAATGCCGCCGACCCGAAGAACCCGGCGGTGAAGCCGGTGCCCTATGTCGGCGTCCAGTTCGTGGCGATCCCGGAATTCCAGGGTCTCGGCACGGCGGTCGGGCAGGTGTTCTCGGCGGCGCTGGCCGGTCAGATGAGCGTGGATCAGGCGCTTGCCAGCGCGCAGCAGCTGTCGACCCGCGAAATGACCAAAGCCGGCTACATCAAGTGAGCTCCCAAGGAGCCGGAGCGTCTGCTGGAAACAGCGAACGCCCCGGCTACCTCCAGAGCGGGACGGGGAAAGGGGCAACCCGCCTTCGATCCGCGTTCCGCTCTGACTTTTCCAGTTCATGGCGCGCGTTCGGATGGCGATACGCGTGCCGTTTTTGAAGAACCGCGTCGACTTCACACGGGGGACGCCATGGCGACCTTGCACACCCGCTCCGCCGCGCGATTGATGATCGCGCCCTCGGTGCTCCTGCTCCTGGCCTGGATGATCGTGCCGCTGGCCATGACGGTCTATTTCTCGCTGCTGCGCTACAACCTGCTGATGCCGGGGATGGAGGAGTTCGCCGGGCTTACGAACTACACCTATTTCCTCACCGACCCTGCCTTCTTCCAGGCGATATTCAACACGCTCGCCATCGTTCTCGGCGTGCTCTTCATCACCGTGGTCGGCGGCATCGGACTGGCGCTTCTTCTCGACCAGCCGATGTTCGGGCAGGGGATCGTGCGCATCCTGGTGATCGCGCCCTTCCTCATCATGCCGACGGTGGCGGCGCTGGTCTGGAAGAACATGTTCATGAATCCCGTGAACGGACTTTTCGCCTGGCTCGCCAAGCTGCTCGGATTGCAGCCGTTCGACTTTCTCGCCAACGCGCCGCTTCTCTCGATCATTCTGATCGTCGCCTGGCAGTGGCTGCCCTTCGCCACGCTCATCCTGCTGACTGCGCTGCAGTCGCTCGACGAGGAGCAGAAGGAAGCCGCACAGATGGACGGCGCAGGCGCGGTAAGCCGCTTCATCTATCTCGTCCTGCCGCATCTCTCGCGTGCGATCACGGTCGTCATCCTGATCCAGACGATCTTCCTGCTGTCGGTCTTCGCCGAGATCCTCGTCACCACCAATGGCGGTCCGGGTACGCAGAGCACGAACCTCACTTTCCTCGTCTACGCCCAAGCCCTTCTGCAGTTCGATGTGGGCGGCGCCTCGGCGGGCGGGATCATCGCGGTCATCCTCGCCAATATCGTCGCATTCTTCCTGATGCGCATGATCGGCAAGACGCTGGAGGCTTGAGACCATGGCACGCAATGTCTCTACCGGGCGCAAGCTCATCACGACCGTGGTGGCCTGGACGATCGGAATCCTGATCTTCTTTCCGATCCTCTGGACCTTCCTGACGAGCTTCAAGACGGAAGCCCAGGCGATCGCCTCTCCGCCGGTCTTCCTCTTCTTCGACTGGACGACCGAGAACTATTCCGAGGTGCAGAGCCGGTCGGATTACCTGAAGCACTTCATGAATTCGGTGGTCGTTTCCTTCGGCTCGACCCTGCTCGGCCTGTTGATCGCGATCCCGTCAGCCTGGGCGATGGCGTTCTCGCCGACGAAGCGCACCAAGGACGTGCTGATGTGGATGCTCTCCACCAAGATGATGCCGCCGGTCGGCGTGCTGGTGCCGATGTATCTGATATTCCGCAACTGGGGACTGCTCGACACGCGCACAGGGCTCGTGATCGTGCTGACGCTGATCAACCTGCCGATCATCATCTGGATGCTCTACACCTATTTCAAGGAGATCCCCGGCGAGATCCTCGAAGCGGCGCGCATGGACGGCGCCTCGCTTTCCAAGGAAATCATCTATGTGCTGACGCCGATGGCGATCCCCGGCATCGCCTCGACGCTGCTGCTCAACATCATCCTTGCCTGGAACGAAGCGTTCTGGACCTTGAACCTGAGCGCCGCAAAGGCCGCGCCGCTCACCGCGTTCATCGCCTCCTATTCGAGCCCGGAGGGCCTCTTCTACGCCAAGCTGTCGGCGGCCTCGACGATGGCGATCGCCCCTATCCTCATTCTCGGCTGGTTCTCGCAAAAACAGCTCGTGCGCGGCCTCACTTTCGGCGCAGTCAAATAAGGGCGACGCGGTTCAAACAAGGGTAAAACCATGGGAAGCATCACTCTCAAGAACGTATCGAAGGTCTTCGGCGCCCACGCCGTCATTCCCTCGATAGACCTCGATATCACCGACGGCGAGTTCGTCGTCTTCGTCGGCCCCTCGGGTTGCGGCAAGTCGACGCTTCTGAGGCTGATCGCCGGACTGGAGGACGTCAGCGACGGCGAGATCGTCATCGACGGCCGCAACGCCACCGAGCTGCCGCCGGCAAAGCGCGGCCTTTCGATGGTGTTCCAGTCCTACGCTCTCTATCCGCATATGAGCGTGCGCTCCAACATCGCCTTTCCGCTGAAGATGGCGGGCGAGGACAAGGCCACGATCGACAAGAAGGTCGAGGACGCGGCGCGCGTCCTCAACCTCACCGACTATCTCGACCGCAAGCCCCGCCAGCTTTCCGGCGGCCAGCGCCAGCGCGTGGCGATCGGCCGGGCCATCGTCCGCCAGCCGGAAGCCTTCCTTTTCGACGAGCCGCTGTCGAATCTCGACGCCGCGCTGCGGGTCAACATGCGACTGGAGATCAGCCAGCTTCACCAGCAACTGAAGACGACCATGGTCTACGTGACGCACGACCAGGTGGAGGCCATGACCATGGCCGACAAGATCGTCGTGCTCAACCGCGGCCGCATCGAGCAGGTGGGCTCGCCCCTCGACCTCTACCGCAGGCCGGACAATCTATTCGTCGCCGGTTTCATCGGGTCGCCGAAGATGAACTTCGTCACCGGTGCGCCTGCCGCGGCCCATCAGGCCCACACGATCGGCATCCGCCCGGAGCATATTGCCCTTTCGAAGGATCAGGGCACGTGGCGGGGCACGGTGGGAGTGGCCGAGCATCTAGGCTCGGACACCTTCCTGCACGTGCATGCGGACGGCATCGGCACTTTGACGGCGCGCGTCGGCGGCGACTTCGCGGTGACCCATGGCGATCAGGTCTATCTGACGCCGGATCCCGAGCGCCTTCACAGGTTCGATGAAAAGGGAATGGCAATTCGATGAAACGTCTTGAAGGAAAGAGCGCGTTGATCACCGGATCGGCGCGGGGTATCGGCCGCGCTTTCGCCGAAGCCTATGTGCGCGAGGGCGCCACGGTCGCCATCGCCGACATCGATATCGAGCGGGCGAGACGGACGGCGGCGGAGATCGGGTCCGCGGCCTATGCGGTCGAGATGGATGTGACCCGGCAGGACTCCATCGACGACGCGATCGCCGCGACCGTCGAACATGCCGGCGGGCTCGACATCCTCGTCAACAATGCCGCGCTCTTCGACCTCGCGCCGATCGTCGAGATCACCCGCGAGAGCTACGAAAAACTGTTTGCGATCAACGTCGCCGGCACGCTCTTCACCTTGCAGGCGGCCGCCAGGCAGATGATCGCGCAAGGCAGGGGCGGCAAGATCATCAACATGGCGAGCCAGGCGGGCAGGCGTGGGGAAGCTCTGGTGGCGATCTATTGCGCCACCAAGGCTGCGGTCATCAGCCTCACCCAGTCGGCCGGTCTCGATCTCATCAAACACCGCATCAACGTCAACGCCATCGCTCCCGGCGTCGTCGACGGTGAGCACTGGGAGGGCGTCGACGCGCTTTTCGCCAAATACGAGAACCGTCCGCGCGGCGAGAAAAAACGGTTGGTCGGGGAGGCCGTTCCGTTCGGGCGCATGGGCACCGCAGAGGACCTGACCGGCATGGCGATCTTCCTCGCCTCGGCGGAAAGCGACTACATCGTCTCGCAGACCTATAACGTCGATGGCGGCAACTGGATGAGCTGAGGCTCGTTCGCGAAAGGATTGAAAGGATGGCGACCAAACTCTCCCTTGCCACGCTCGACGCGGTCAAAGCCAGAGCCGGCGTCCCGAACTACGGCCGGCATGACCTTCGGGCCGGCATCGTGCATTTCGGCGTCGGCAATTTCCACCGTGCGCATCAGGCGGTCTATCTCGATGACCTTTTCAACCTGGGACGCGATCGCGATTGGGCGATTATCGGCGCGGGTGTCCTGCCATCGGACAAGGTCATGCGCGACAAGCTCGAAGCGCAGGATTTCCTGACGACGGTGGTCGAGCAGGACAACAACCGCACGGGCGCGCATGTCACGGGCGCCATGATCGCCTATCTCGAGCCTGGCGACACGCCCGCGATCGTGGCGCAGCTCGCAAGCCCGCTCATCCGCATCGTTTCCCTGACGATCACCGAAGGCGGCTATTTCATCGATCCGGCATCCGGCGTCTTCGACCCGGCGCATCCGGCGATCGTCGAGGATGCGCGCGATCCGACGGCTCCAAAAACCGTCTTCGGCCTCATCCTGGCGGGGCTCGCCGAACGCCGCGCCAAGGGCATTCCGCCGTTCACGATCATGTCCTGCGACAATATTCCTGGAAACGGAGAGGTCACCCACGCTGCCGTCTCCGGTCTGGCGCGCCTTTCCGATCCGGGCTTTGCGGACTGGATCGATGCCAATGTCGCCTTTCCAAACGGCATGGTCGACCGCATCACGCCGGCGACCGGTGCCCGCGAGATCGGCATCGTCGCCTCGCAATACGGAATCGACGATGCCTGGCCGGTCTTTTGCGAGGAATTCAAGCAATGGGTGCTGGAGGACCGTTTCCCGCAAGGCCGCCCGGCGCTCGAAGAGGTGGGCGTGCAGTTCGTGCCGGACGTCGCGCCGTACGAGCATATGAAGATCCGTATCCTCAACGGCGGCCATGCGGCGATCGCCTATCCGGCGGCACTGCTCGACATCCATTTCGTTCATGAGGCGATGGAGGAGCCGTTGATCCGCGCCTTCCTGTCAAAGCTGGAGCACGACGAGATCATCCCGGTGATACCGCCGGTTCCGGACACGGATCTGAAGGATTATTACAAGCTCATCGAGACGCGTTTCTCCAATCCGAAGATCGGCGACACGGTCGCGCGGCTGGCGCAGGACGGCTCCAACCGACAGCCGAAATTCATCCTGCCGTCGACGGCCGACCGCCTGCGCCGCGGCGAAGACGTCGTCGGGTTGTCGCTCGTTTCGGCGCTGTGGTGCCGCTATTTCGCCGGCAAGTCGGACAGCGGCAAGGAGATCGTTTTCAACGACGCCAACGCCGACCGGCTGCAGGCCGCCGCAGTTGCAGCGAAGGACGATCCAATGGCGTTCCTTGCGCTTTCCGACATCTTCGGCGATGTCGCGCAATCCGATCTCTTCCGCCGCCGTTTCGCTCACGCGTTGAAAGTGCTTTGGGAAAAGGGTACGCGTGCCACGCTCCAGCTTTATCTGGACGGAAACCTCGGGGAATGACGATGGTGGGGCACGCCTCCAGGCTGGTGATTTTCGATTGTGACGGCGTATTGGTGGACAGCGAACCGATTTCGCTCGGGGTCCTCGTCGACGCGCTCGCGGCTGCCGGCGTTTCGATGACGACCGAGGAGGCGAGCGAGCGCTTCCTCGGCCGCAGCTTGAAGACGATGTCGACGATCCTGCACGAAGAACACGGACTTGCGACCGACGAGGTTTTTCTCGAAGGCATGCGGACACGGCTCTATGCACGATTTCGCGAGGAACTGAGGCCAATCGCCGGCATACGCGAGGCGGTGGAAGGGCTGGGCACCGCCCATTGCGTGGCTTCGTCGAGCCAGCCGGAGCGCATCCGCCTCTCGCTGGCCGTGACGGGGCTCATCGATCTCTTCGAGCCGAACATCTTCAGCGCCAGCATGGTGGAGCGCGGCAAGCCGGCGCCCGACCTTTTCCTGCATGCAAGCGCTAAGATGGGCTATCACCCGTCCGATTGCATCGTCATCGAGGACAGCCCGGCCGGCATCGAGGCGGCAAAGTCCGCCGGCATGCGCGTCTTCGCCTTCGCGGGGGGCAGCCACGCACGCAACGACCGCCACCGGCGGACGCTCGCCAGCCTCGAACCCGACGTGCTGTTTGACGACATGGGCGAATTGATACAGTTTGTCCGTCAATAGGGAGAGCAGGACGGGGCGGTTTTGCTGCCGCGTCGTCCGGCTCGGCGAACATCCATCATTTTTTCGGGACGGGGGCATCCATTGATGCGCGAATATGTCGTGGCGGTCGATATTGGAACCGGCAGCGCCCGCGCCGGCGTCTTCGACCGGCAAGGTAGGCTCCTGGCGCGGGCCGATCGGACGATTGCGATGAACCGTCCGGAGGAAAACCACGCCGAACACGATTCCGAGGACATCTGGGCTGCGGTCTGCGGGGCGGTCAGATCGGCGCGCGAGAAGGCGGCTGTGCCGGCGGAAAGCATTGCGGCGATCGGCTTCGACGCCACCTGTTCGCTCGTCGTGCGCGATCGCGACGGCCTCCCGCTCTCGGTCAATCGTCAGGGGGAGGCACGCTGGGACACCATCGTCTGGCTGGACCACCGGGCGTTGGCGGAAGCCGATTTCTGTACGGCGACGAAACATCCCGTTCTCGATCATTCGGGGCGGGTGATGTCGCCCGAGATGGAAATGCCGAAGCTGATGTGGCTGAAGCGCAACCTCCCGCAGCAATGGGAACGGGCGGGGTATTTCTTCGACCTCGCGGATTACATGTCCTGGCGGGCGACCGGAAGTCCGGCCCGCTCGCGCTGTACGCTGACGGCAAAATGGAACTATCTCGCCCACGAGAAACGCGGGTGGCAGCAGGACTATCTGGAGCAGATCGGTCTTGAGGACCTCCTCGAACGTGGTGGCTTGCCCGAGGAGACGCTGCCGGTGGAGCGAGCCGTCGGGCGTCTGAGCGCGAGCGCGGCGGAGGAGCTCGGGCTCGACACCGCATGCCAGGTCGCGCCGGGGCTGATCGATGCCTATGCCGGGGCGCTCGGCGTGCTCGGCGGCTTCGCGGACGCGCCGGCGAAGCTGGAGCGCCAGCTGGCACTGATCGGCGGAACCTCCAGCTGCATTGTCGCCTTTTCCAAGGACATGAAGCCGGGTTTCGGCATGTGGGGGCCTTATTTCGAAGCGGTCTTGCCCGGGCTCTGGCTCATCGAGGGCGGTCAGTCGGCGACCGGAGCGCTGCTCGATCATATCGTGCGGCTGCACGGAGGCGGACTACCACCGACGACCGAAACCCATGCGAGGATCATCGAGCGGGTGCAGGAAATGCGCGCGCTTCATGGTGCGGACTTTGCCCAGCGCCTTCACGTGCTTCCGGATTTCCACGGCAACCGGTCGCCGCTTGCCGATCCGCATGCACTCGGCGTCATCAGCGGGCTGCCGCTCGACTCCTCCTTCGATGCGCTGTGCCGGCTCTATTGGCGGACCTGCGTCGCGATAGCGCTCGGGATTCGCCACATCCTGGAGATGATGAAGGAAGCGGGCTACGAACTCGACACGCTGCACGTGACCGGCGGGCATGTGCGCAACTCCCTGCTAATGGAGCTTTATTGCGACGTCACCGGCTGCCGGGTCGTCGCACCCCAGGCAGCCGATGCCGTTCTCCTCGGCACGGCAATGACGGCGGCCGTCGCCGGCGAGCTCTATCCGGACCTCGCCAGGGCCGGACCGGCGATGTCGTCGGCTGGAACGGAACGGCTCCCCGACCCGGCGCAACGCCGCATCTACGACCGGGATTATCGGCGCTTCCTCGCGCTCTATCGGCATCGCGAGGAACTGGAGTCGATGGAGTGAATCGACATGCGAGGGGTGCAGATTTTCATCTGCAGTCTTGCCGAATATCCGCGGAACCTTTTTTCGCCTCGTGCATTATGGCGATAACCGGACGGTGACGCACATCGCCCCCAATGTGACGTCGGAGGCATACCGCCGGTTGCCAACTCACATCCCCCCTCAGTGAGTTGCCAAAGCTCAGCCAGTGCCCTTCCCTCGGCACTGGCTGTTTTGCTTCGGGAGCATCGGGCGATGCGACCGAGTTCCGGATGCGGGCGTTTGCGATGGTGATCATCTTAGGCGAGGCGTTCCTGTGCTTGTCACAGGAAGCCAGTCAGCCCAAGTCTTCGGGCTGAAAGAAAGTTCCGCGCCGCAGACGCGGCGCCCCCATCCTGTGACGAGCATTGGGGATGAGGGCCCCCGACACTGTAAAAGCAATGCCGCCGGGGCCCCTGTGGTGAGGGAAATCTCGACTCAGGCCGCAGCCTTCGTCGTCTCGTTGAAGAACAGCGCCTGGCTGATCAGGGCCTTCACCATTTCCGGATTGAAAGGCTTGGTGACGAGGAACGTGGGTTCGGGACGTTCACCGGTCAGGAGACGCTCCGGGAAGGCGGTGATGAAAATCACCGGAACGGCAGCCGTCTTCAGGATTTCGTTTACGGCATCGATTCCCGAGCTGCCGTCGGCGAGCTGGATGTCTGCGAGCACCATGTTCGGCTTCGTCGTCTCATAGAGGGCGATCGCCTCGTCCTTGGTGCGTGCAATCCCGGTTACGCTGTGGCCGAGGCTTTCGACCATCTGCTCGATGTCGATCGCGATCAGCGGCTCGTCCTCGATGATCATGATCTCGGTTGCAACCTGACGGGAAATTTCCTGGGATGCGCGGTCGAGAAGTGCGGCCAGCTTGGCGGCGTCTACATCGAGTACTTCGGCGGCTTCCTGTGGGGTGAAGGCTTCGACGGAAACGAGCAGGAACGCCTGGCGTGCGAGCGGCGAGACGGCCGCAAGGTTGACGGATGCGCGCTGTTCCCAGGCAAAGGGCGACACCGGCTCCGGCACGAGGACGGAAGACGATCCGAACATGGATGTGAAAAGACGGAACAACGCTACCCTGTCGCTGCTTGCTTCCGGAAAGATAGACGTATCCGCGATAAGTGCCTCAAGCACGGCCGCGACATAGGCATCTCCAGAGGTCTGCGACCCGGTCAGGGCACGCGAATAGCGGCGCAGATAAGGAAGAAATGGAGCAATACGGGTGGACAATGTCATTCAGGGACTCCCTCAATCCATGGGCGTAATATCGTTGCGAAAACGTTTCGCCGAAAAAATGGTTCCGCTTCGGAACATTTCATTTTTCCGCTGCGTTATGGTGCAGGCGAACTTTCAAGGGCGAAATTGTAACAATGAGATATACGACAGGGGCAGGGCGGATGAGCGGTAAAAGTCCGTCCTCCGACGATCCGAATGCGCAGATTGCGGTGAAGCTGAAGGCCCTCTATCAGTCGGTGCAGGAGGAAGCGATACCGGCACGCTTTCTCGATCTACTGGAAAAGCTGGAAGCTGCAGAACAGCAATCGGCTCTGCAGGGCAAGGAGTAAGCGCCGGATGTCATCCGAAAATCAAGAGTTCAAGCGTGAGATGCTTGCCGCGCTGCCGAGCCTGCGCGCCTTTGCGATGTCACTGATCGGACGACACGACCGGGCCGACGATCTCGTGCAGGACACGATCATGAAGGCCTGGGCCAAGCAGGATCATTTCGAGATCGGTACCAATATGAAGGCCTGGCTTTTCACGATCCTGCGCAACGAGCTTTACAGTCAGATGCGCAAGCGTGGGCGCGAGGTGCAGGACAGCGACGGCCATTTGACGGAGACGCTCGCCCATCACCCGGAACAATACGGCTCGCTCGATCTGCAGGATTTCCGCCGGGCGCTCGAACAGTTGCCGCCCGATCAACGCGAAGCGATCATCCTTGTGGGGGCCTCCGGCTTTTCCTATGAGGAGGCCGCCACGATCTGCGGCTGTGCGCTCGGAACGATCAAGAGCCGTGTCAACAGGGCGCGTCAACGGCTGCAGGAAATTCTCCAGGTTAGGGGAGAAAACGACTACGGGCCCGACGAGACCTCCGCACCCATCACCTCGCGTGCCTTCGTTTCCTGATGCGATCCCGCAGCGTCCTGTCGGACGCGCGAAGTCGCTGTAGCACCTCGATCTGCTGCATGTTTTTGTCCTTGAATCGATAGCGGTTCAAGGACATATGCATAGACCGGTGCCGGATTGAAGTTCGTGCGGCGCTCGCAAGAGGGCATTCGGAGGGCTGCGTTCGACCGGCGGAGCGTGGTCGCCATATTGCTCCAGTTTGCTGTATGTTTTCCTCCCTAGACCGGCTCCGGTCGAAGGCAAACATACAGTGGAGCTGAGATTCAGGCGCCTGCGCGAGTTTGGAGTTCAGGCCGAATGCGTGAAAAGACAGAGGCGATGCTTCCAGCGGTAGCGCAGGTGCTCGACGCGCCGGAGCGGCTCGGCGTCCTTCAGGCCGCCGTGCCGGACATGTCGGTTCCCGATGAGGATTTCGACGGGCTGGCGCGGCTTGCCGCGAGCCTTTTCGACGCGCCTATCGCTCTCGTCAGCCTGGTCGACCGCGAGTGGCAATGGTTCAAGGCATGCATAGGCACGGCTGAAACGCGGTCGCACGTTCGCGAGTCCTTCTGCGTCCATACGATTGCGGCAGGCGACGGCGGCCCCTTCCTCGTGCTTGATGCCTCCCGTCATCCGGCGTTCCGTCACCGCCGGGCGGTCGCCAGCCCCCCATTCCTGCGCTTTTATGCGGGCGCGCCGATTATTCTGGACGGTCAGGCGATCGGAACCGTCGCGGTTCTCGATGTCGAGCCCCGGTCCGAGGTCTCGGCCAAACGGCAAAGCGAGCTGCAGCGCATCGCAGGTGTCGCCGCCTCGCTGTTCAAGCTGAAGGACGAGACGCGCCGGCGTGCGCTCAAGGAGGCCGCGCTTTCCCGCGAGGAGCAGCGGCTCGCAATGGCGCTCGACGCGGCCAATGTCGGCAGCTGGCTCTGGGACATTCGCGCCGGCACGGTCTCAGGCAATGGCGCAATGATGCGCATGTTCGGTCTTCCGCCGGAGCGCACCGTCGGCGCAAAGGCGATCTTTTCCGCCATTCATCCCGAGGATCGCATCCCGACCTTCTCGAAGCTCCGTCAGGCGATGGCTGCCAACGAGGAATATGACGGCATGTTTCGCATCGGCACGAACGGGCGATGGCTTCTGGGCCGCGGCCGCGTGCACGACCGCGACAGCAAGGGCGCGCCCCTGAGCTTTCTCGGCATGACGATCGACGTCTCGGACCAGCAGGCGTCGGTGAACCGTACGCGACTGTTGCTGAAAGAACTGAACCATCGGGTCAAGAACACGCTTGCAATGCTTCAGTCGCTCGCCCGCCAGACGCTCCGGCAAACGAGTGACCCGGCCGAGTTCATGACCGCCTTTGCCGGCCGGCTTCAGGCGATTTCCGAGGCGCATGGGCTCCTTTCCGACTACGAATGGGGCACGATCCACCTGTCGGAACTGATTTCGAAACAGTTGCTGCCCTATGTCAGCGATTATTCCCAACAGGTCGAGCTGCACAAGGACGAGATTCTTCTAGGTCCCGACCAGGCCGTTGGGCTTGGATTGGTGCTGCACGAATTGGCGACCAATGCGGTAAAATACGGCGCGCTCTCGGTTCCGACGGGGAAAATCGTGCTGACGGCGCGCCGCGTGGTTGAGGACGGCGAGACCGTCCTGCATCTGACCTGGACCGAAGTGGGCGGACCGCCTATTCGCGAGCCGCGTCGCCGCGGTTTCGGCTCGATCCTGATCGAGCGCAGCCTGGACAAGATCATCGGGAGCTCGGTGAAAGTGGAATATCTGCCTGCGGGGGTCACGGCATTGATCCGACTGCCGCTTTGAGTGCAGTCTGAGGGACCGCGCCTCGGCGCGCGGAAAAGGCCCCGCCGGGGCCTTTTCCGCGCGGAATCAACTATCGTCGCTGCGCTTGCGGCCCCGGCTCAGTCCCAGCAGCGCGGCAACGGCAATCCCGGTCGCGGCCCCCAGAAGCGGCTGTTTGCGCAGGATGCTTGTCACCGCAACGAGCGCAAGATTCGTCCGCATCGCCGAGCGGCGGCGGCGTTCGTCGGCGAGCCGGCGATCACGGGCATTCAGCCCGGCCATGACGCCGATGACCACCAGAGCGGTCACGATCAGCGCGGCGGTGACCGTCAGCGCTGCGGCGACCGGCGAATAGCGCGCCGAGAGAAGCAGGGCGATTGCTATCAGGGCGAAGACGTAGGCGCTGCCGAGAAGCACGGCGACGATGGCCCACAGGACCACATTGCGTTTATAGCGCGACGCCGCAGCGGCGGCGTCGAACGCAAGCAGGGCCGACAGGACAGTTCCGAGTGTCCCCATAAGGTAGCTCCCCTTCATACTCGGTCAACGCGACGCCTGGCAGTCCTCACCGGCGCAGCAAAGCGGCTGCGATGAGGCCGATAACGGCTGCGGTGCCGAGCGTCGCAAGAGGATGCTCGCGTATCGTCCGACGAACCTCTCTTTCCGTATCCGCATAGCGGCTGCGCAAGTCGGAAAGCATCTGCTCGCCGCTCTCCAACAGGGCGTGCAGATCGGTTTCGGCCTGGTCACGGGCGCCGCGCGCCTTGACCTTTGCATCACGCGAAGCCGCAGCCCCGCGGTCGGCAATCAGCGTCATGAGCTGCGCAATGTCTTCGCGTATTTCGTTGAGCTGATCCTCCATCGACGGGTCGATCGCGCTGCCGTTGCGCTTGCGGCTGCCCGAGCCCGAGAACATGCCTGTCGCCATTGTCTTTTCCCTCGCTGCTGTGCCGGCGTGAAACGGCCGGCATGTGGTCGGTTCATGCGAATCGGCCGGCGAAGGCACACTCCCCGGCTCTTTGTGCGCCCGATAGGACACGCGGCACTCCAAGCGGGCGCGGTCTACACGCCGGCATTGTAGATCAACGCATGAGGGAGGAATTTGTTTCGGTAATCCTGACGTTGCCGCTGTGAGCCCGGCTTCACATCGTGGCGGACTGCGGCAATACGAACGGGATATCCTGTGCCGGAGCGACGCTCACCCGCATGCGGCAGCCGAAGACCGCTTCCATGGTCTCGTCGGTCAGCACGTCTTTCGGCGCTCCGCGCGCCCGGATGCGGCCGGCTTTCATCATCACGATCTGATCGGCAAACATCGATGTAAGGTTGAGATCGTGCATGACAGCGACGACACCGCCGCCGTCGGCGCAGAATTGGCGCGCAAGCCGCATGATCGTGAGCTGGTGGCGGATGTCGAGGCTCGATACCGGCTCATCGAGCAGGAGATAGCGCGGTTCGCCGTCTGCGACCGGCGCCGAGATCTGGCAGAGGACGCGTGCGAGCTGCACCCGCTGCTGTTCGCCGCCCGAAAGTTCCTGGTAGAAGCGGCCGGAGAAGCCGGCGAGATCGACGGCCTCTAGAGCTTCGTCGGCTGTCCGGTCGCCGGCGACCGCCTTGCCGCTTCCGGCTGCCTCGAGGCCGAGGCGCACGATTTCCCTGACGGTGAAGGGAAAGGAGATGACCGTCGATTGCGGCAGCACGCCCCGCTTCAGTGCGAGCTCCCATGGTTTCAGGCTTGCGATGTCGCGACCGTTGATGGTGACCTTACCGGCCGAAGGCGTGAGCTCGCCCGAGATCGCCTTCAAGGTCGTGGTCTTGCCCGATCCGTTCGGGCCGACGATTGCAGTCATCGCACCGGGAGCGGCGTCGAGGGAGACGCCGTGCAGCACCTGTCTTCCGGCAAGGCGGACGGAAATGTCGGATGCTCTGATCATGTTCGCAATCAAAGTCCCAAGTTCGACCGGCCCCTGAGCAGGACCCAGAGAAAGAAGGGCGCACCCACGAAGGCGGTGATGATGCCGATCGGCAGTTCGGCCGGCGACACGATGGTGCGGGCCAGCATGTCGGCGAAGATCAGCAGCGTGCCGCCAAGGAGGGCGGAGGCGGGCAGCAGGTAGCGGTGATCCGGGCCTATGATCAGCCGCAGGAGATGCGGAACGACGATGCCGACGAATCCGATGCCGCCGCTGACGGCCACCGACGCGCCGGTGGCGCCGGCAACGCTGAAGATGGCGATGTTCTTCAGCCGCTGAACCGGGACGCCCATGTGATAGGCGGCGGCTTCGCCGAGCGTGATGGCGTTGAGCCCGCGCGCCAGGAAGGGGACGACTGCAAGTGACAGGAGAATGATCGGTCCGGCGGCGCCGATCTTGGTCCAGTTGGCGCCGGCGAGCGATCCGAGGCCCCAGAAAGTGAGATCGCGCAGTTGTTTGTCGTCCGCGATGAAGACGAGTACGCCCGTCACTGCACCGGCAAGCGCGCCCAGCGCAATGCCCGCCAGCAGCATCGTCGCGACCGAGGTCTGGCCGCCGCGCGTAGCGATCCGGTAGAGCAGCAGCGTGGTGGCGAGGCCGCCGAGAAAGGCGCCGAAGGGGAGGGCATAGAAGCCGAAGACCGCGAATAGCGGGCCAAAGGCAACGTCACCGAGCACGATCAACAGCACCGCGCCGAGGCTTGCGCCGGAGGAAACTCCGACAAGGCCGGGATCGGCCAACGGATTGCGGAAGAGGCCCTGCATCACGACGCCGGAAACGGCAAGCGACGCGCCGACCAGCATGCCGAGAACGGCACGCGGCAGACGGATATCGAGGATGATGATTCGGTCGCGGGCGCTCATGGCCTGATCGGCCTCGCCGAAAAGCCACCGAAGGATATTGCCGAGCGAAGCGTCGGCGGCGCCGGTGGTGATGGAGGTCATGAACGTCACGGCCGCCAGTATCGCCAGAACGAGGATCAGGCCACGCGCCAGGCCCGCCCGGTCTCCGTTGCGCCAGTCGCGGACGATCCGGGCGGCAAGTGCCGGCCGGCGCATCGGGCCTTCCATGGCCTCACTGCGAGGCATTGGTCTTCTTTCCGTAAATTGCGGCGTTGAGTTCGCGGATAGCGCCTGCCGTGCGAGGACCGAAGCCGAGCAGATGCAGCCCGTCCATGCGGATCAGCGCCTTGTTCTTTGCCGCCGGGGTGAGGCTGAGGGCCGGAAGCGCGAAGAGTTCGTCGGGGCCTGCAGCATGGCTATCGCCGCGGTTCATCATCAGGACCACATCGGGCTTGGCCTCGATGATCGCCTCCTCCGTCAATGGCTTGTAACCGGGCGAGGTGCCGACGGCGTTGACCGCGCCGGCAAGCTCGATGATGCCGGCGGCGGCGGTGCCGGTACCGGAGGCGAGGATTCTGCCGCCCTGGGTGCTCAGAACGAAGAGGACACGCTTGCGCTCGGCTTTCGGGCGAGCGGCACTGTCGGCCACGGCGGCGGCGAGATCTCTCTCCACGGATTGCGCGAGCGTTTCGGCCTTTTCCTTCACGCCGAGGAAAGCTCCGACGGCGCGGATCTTGTTGACGATGCCGTCCTTGTCATAGGTCTCGGGGATGCTGGTGAAGGGAATATTCGCCTCTTGGAGCACGGCGAGCGTTTCCGGCGGGCCGCTGCCCTCGACGGCCACGATTGCCGTCGGGTTGACGGCAAGAACGCCTTCGGGCGCCAATCGCCGCATGTAGCCGACATCCGGCAGCTTGGTCGCCGCCTCCGGGTAAATGCTGGTGGAGTCGCGGCCGACGAGGCGGTTCTCCTCGCCGAGCGCATAGATGATTTCGGTAATCGCGCCGCCCACGGAAACGACGCGGGAGGTGTCCGGCTGCTCGAGCACCTCGGCCATCGCCGGGCGCAGGAACGGAGGAGTTCCCGGCGCAAGCAGGGGCAGAACGAAAGGCGCCGACAGCGCGAAGGCCGCGAGGGCCATTTCCCAACGCCGAAGACGGCGGATACCGAAGCCGTTCATCATCACTTCCTTTGATCTGTGCGTGTCGTCCCAAATCGCCGCCGGTCGGGCGGCGCCATCAGGCCGCGACGACGGCTTCCAGGCGGGGCAGCGCCTCGACCAGGCTGCGCCATTCGGCCCTCTCCGAGGAACCTTCCTTCCGCTTTCCGAAAAACTGGATGATCATCTCGCCCTTGGCGTCGAGCGCTTCGAGGGAGGTCACGTGTCCGTCCGCGGTCGGCTTTCGGACGGCCCAGAGTTCGGCGATGTGATCGGTGCGCAGATGCAGATGGAAGGTTTCGTCCATCACGTTCAGCCACGGCCCCATGGTGCCGATCTTGACGACGGGACCGGAATGAATCTGGATGACGCCGCGGTTGCCGACGAAGCACATGATCGGCAGGGCCGTCTCTGCAGCATTGCGCATCATCATCTCGATGCAGGCCGTGTCGAGCCGCCAGGCAAAGTCGTCGCCGATCGCGTGCAGCGCCCGGCGCCGTCCGATATTGAGCTTGCGCAACATGCCGGGAAACTGATGCGTGTCCGTGAGCTTCGACCAGCGGTCGCGCAGCTCCGCCGTATCGACTGCAGCATCGGCCGAATCGTCGTCCGCGGGCGCGCCGGGATCGGCGATGAAGTCCTGCGACTGATCGTCCAGGCGAAGGTCTTCGACGATCGTCTCATAGGCGGCCAGGTTCGAGAGAGGACGCAGGTGAACCTTGTGGACGGCATTGCCCCACTTGTCGAAGAACTGCAGGCTGCGGCGAACCTCCCCTGTCGCATCCGTCTTGGTCACGGCGAAACCATGTGCCCAGGCGCCGGGAAAGATACGCAGGTCGATTTCGGGACCAAGCACCAGAGCCGCGCCGTGCCCTTGCTTGATGTTCTCGTAGACGCCGACCTTTTCGTGGACGGCGCTTTCGTTGCGGGTAAGCGCAAGGACTTCGCCCAACTCCTCGACGCGCTCGAGGAAGCGGCTGGCGCTGCAGTCGATCCGGACGGCGGTGAGGCCGCATTCGGCAGCGACGAGCGCTGCCTCGGAAATGCCGAGCTTCGCGGCGATGTCGCGTTCGCGCAGCTTCGGATTCTCGGCGCGATAGGCCCGGATATCGGACGGGGTGGGGTGAGCGCTCTCAGTCATCGTCATCTCGCTACTTGTTCAGAATCAGCTTGCCCTGGCGGGTGATCTTCATTCGATAGATCGCCCCGTCGTGGGAAATGAGAATCTCGTTGTGGCCGCGGAAAAGGTCCTGGCTCTCGACGATCGGTTGCGGCCGGTTCAGCGGCGTCTCGGTCCGCGGGGATCGTGGATTATCGTTGTCGTTCGGTGTCACGGTTTTGCCGGTTCGCGAGTAGGAGACGAGACGAGTGCGTCATCCATTGATCCCGCCCATTCCAGTTAGTATCTTGACTTCACTACTCATATTTCATTAAGGACGCAATACCGGAATGTTGCGGTCAAGTTAAAAGGAACGCGTGCGGGAACCGAAAGGACCGCCGCGGACAGCGAGTGGTGCCAGGATGACTTATTTTTCCCGTTTTGCCTTTGCGGCCTTTGCAGCTCTCTTCACGGCAGGGGCAGCCGGAGCGCAGGATGCTGCCGCGCCAGCCGGCCTTTCGATCGAGCTCAACGAGATCGCGTCGTCGGAAAAGGGATGCAAGTTGACCTTCGTCGCCAGTAGCGCGCTCGCTCTTTCGAAGGTCTCGTTCGAATTCGTGCTCTTCGATCAGAAAGGTCTGGTCGAGCGCATGGCCGTGCTCGATTTCAGGGATCTTCCCGCGGGCAAGACGAAAGTCAGGCAATTCGATCTGCCGGGTACGAAGTGCGAGGCGGTGAAAAGCCTGCTGATCAACGATGCGCCGACCTGCGTCGGCGAAGGCGTCGACAAGGGTGCATGTATGACGGGCCTGAAGACCGGCTCGAAATCGGCCGTGGAGCTCAAGGGCTGAGGTTCGCGTTCGCGAAATTGCCGGCGGAAGGCAAGACAGAATGAAACACATGGTGAAATGGGCGGCGGCGATCGGCCTTTCCCTGCTGGCGCACGCCGGCGGGGCGATGTTGCTTGCTCCTGATGAGGAAAAGGAGCTGGCGCTCATCGCCGGCGGCTCCACCGTGGAAGTGTCGATGCTCGGCAACGCCTTCGAAGATGCCGTTCAGGCGGGGGACCCATCCGAAGTGGTGGAGCCGACGGAAGAGACGCCCGAGGAACTGAAGCCGACCGAGATCGAACCGACGGAAGAGGTGGTCGAAGCTGTAGAGCCGGTGCCGACCGAACCTGTTGCCCAGGAGCCGTCCGAGATGACGCCGACGGAGGCGGACGTCATACTCCCCGCGGAAGAGATGCCGGCGAGCCAGGTCGAAGAAGCAGACGTGATCGCAAGCATCGCTCCGGTCGAGACCGTCATTCCGCAGGAGAGACCGGACCCTGAGGAAGTCTTGAAGCCCGAGGTCGAGAAGGTGGAGCCGAAGAAGGAGCCGGCGAAGAAAAAGAAGGTCGTCCGAAAAAAGGCAGGTGAGGGCGGCGCCCAGGCGAAATCGCAGAAAAAGGGCAAGACCGACGGCGTGGAGAATGCCACGGCGGCTGCCGCCACCGGAGAAAGCCGCGGTGCGTCGCGGGAAATCGGCAATGCCGCGGTGTCGAACTATCCCGGCAAGGTCAGAAGAAAGCTGACCCGCGCTATTCGCTACCCGGCCGAGGCCAGAAGGCAGGGGCTGCGCGGTGTTGCCCACGTCAGCTTTACCGTAACTTCCGGTGGTGGGGTGGCAAGGGTCGGCATAACGAAAAGCGCCGGTTCACCCGTCCTCGATCAGGCGGCGTTGGAAACCGTGCGCCGGGCGGCACCTTTCCCGGCCATTCCCGCCGGTGCGGGCCGCGACAGATGGGAATTCAACATCCCGGTGTCCTTCACCCGGTGAATTCAGCGCTGTGAATCTGCTTCCGCGAGCGAGGAAAAAGTCGCGAAGGCGAGCATCGAAATATATGATCAAAACACTCATGTTTATACTTTACTCCTGCTATCAAGTTTTATAGGTTGCCTCCGTCACGCAACCGATCGGTGTGTGCCAAATCTGATTGGCGATGGGCCGCAGGGCCGGCGTCGCGAAGCAAGACGGAGACGACGGATGGGTGGCAAGCGGCACCAGAATGCAGGCAAGGGCGGCAAGGGCAGGGCGAAGGATGCGCAGAGCCAGCCGCAATCCAATGCCGGAAAGGTGACGCTCGAGGGCCGTAGCTTCCTCTATGTCGGCGGACGCGACTGCCAGGTTGCGCATCTGCGCCAGATCGCCAGTTCCTACGGTGCGGAACTCATCCACCATGACGGCGGTTTACGGGAGGCGGTGTCGCGCATCGATCGCGTCCTGCCCTCGGTCGACTGCGTCTTCTGCCCGATCGACTGCATCAGCCACGATGCGTGTCTTCGCGTGAAGACCGGCTGCAAGAAGTGGGGCAAGGCCTTCGTGCCGTTGCGCAACGGCTCGAAGTCGAGTCTCGAGCGGGCGCTTCAGGATCTGACCGGAAACGGCAGCGAGAACTGAATCTTTTACGAGCGGTCAGACGGCATTCTCGCCGGCCGCATGGAGCTTCCAATGCATGACGAACGTCCCGATCAGATGACGATGATCGGTCTTCACAAACTCGCTTCGCAATTCGGTGACGGACTGGTTACCGAGCTCTACGAGCTTCTCACGCGCCGAGCACGGATGCTTGAGGAAAACGAAAACGTGACCGAATTTCCGACCTGGCAAGCGCGCCCGCCGGCGAGGGATACTCTCGGCCTTGCGCCGCCGAGCGGGGGATCTGTCCTGCCGTTTCCGTCAACGACAGCGCAGCCCGTCTCGCAAAAGAAGGCCTAGATCGCTTCCAGGAAACGTGTGTAACGGCTTCCGTCCGGAAGTGCGTTGGACCAAGGGTTAGGGCCTTCCAGTGTTTCCATGAAACATTGGGATGCGCTAATAGTTGAGGCGCGGGATGCGGGCGAAAAACCGCACACACTTTCCTCATCCCGCTACAGGAGAGCTAGCCATGTTTTTCGCCATGAACCGTTTCCGTGTCGCAGCCGGCCAGGAGGAGGCCTTCGAGGCGGTCTGGAAGGCGCGGGACTCTTCTCTCTCGGAGATGCCGGGCTTCATCGAATTCCATCTGCTGCGCGGCGACAGCGTGCCGGAGGAAGGCTACACGCCTTTTATTTCGAAATCGGCCTGGGAGACCAGGGACGCCTTCATCGCCTGGACCAAGTCCGATAATTTCCGGGCGGCGCACCGAAGCGCCGGCGAAAACAAGGCAATGTATCTCGGTCCCCCGAAGTTCGAGGGCTTTACCGTCGTCGAGGGTGCCTGATCTTCAGCGCGCCGTTATGCTTGACGAACCCGCGGCGGCTTGTTTGATTTCCTCATTCCTGTGCTTGTCACAGGAATCCAGCCAGACCAAGTCCTTGGGCTGAAAGAACGCTTCCCGCGCCGCAGACGCGGCGCTGCTGGATCCCTGTGACAATCACAGGAATGAGGCGAGGAGAGATTGCAGGCCTCCGAATCTCAACAGGTTTGGTTCACTTTCATCCGGAAGGCCAGTCTGCCTCCGAAAATGTGCGACTGCATACTGAAACTCCCCTCTTACCGGAATTCCTGTACTTCGGGCTTGTCCCTCCTCACGCTTCCGGGCGCAGGAATGCCCCGATCGCGACGGCAAGCCAGCCGGCCATCATCGTCAGGCCCCCGAGCGGCGCCGACATTGGGAAGAGGCCGTGGCCCGAGAAATGGCGCATGGTGAGGTCTCCGGCAAAGAGTGCCGTGCCTGCCGCCAGCAGCAAGGCGGCGAGGGCGGCGGTGCGGAAGTGCGCCCATCCGGCATGAAGCGCGACGAGCGCCGGTGCGTGGGCGAGGCACATGGCCGATGCGCCGCCGAGAAGACGCGGATCGCCATGCGAAGCGGCGGCGGCACTCGCGACGCCGAAGAGGCCCATGAGGCCGGCTACGAAAAGCATGGTCGAGCGCAGTCCGCTGTTCGGCATCCTGGCTATTCCTTGTTCTGCATATGATGGGCGAGCCGGGTGATCGGCTCCAGAATGATCTCCCTCAGCTTCGGGTGGGAGACGGTTTCTTCGAGTGCGCGGGTGAAGCAGAGAAGCCATTCGTCGCGCTCGACAGGCCCGATCCCGGCAATGAAGTGCCGGCGACGCAGCATGGGGTGGCCGCGTTTCTGCACATAGATCGGCGGTCCACCGAGCCAGCCGGTCAGATATTCGTAGAACTTTTCCTCGCTGCCGGTCAGATCCGGCGGGTGGATGGCGCGGCAGTTCGCCGCCTCGGGCAGGCTGTCCATCAGTTCGTAGAAGCGCCGCGTCAGGGCGCGCACGGTGGCGTCGCCACCGATCGCCTCGTAAAGCGTCGTCGTTTGCGGTTCCGTCATGGTCACGTTCCTCGCCGGGATTGGTACAGCGCGCGACCCGGGCGGGCAATGCCTTGCCATTCCTTCGCTTGCGGCTTTTCGGCGCGGCAGAGATCGTCGTCTGCCTTCCGCGCGACAATCGTCGCCCCGAGGAAAGCCACTTGACAAACCGTCCAGACGGTATGTTTATGAGATATGACAAACGCCCCATCAAGAAAAAAACAGCCGCAACGCGTCCGCCGGCAATTGCTGGAGGTCGCGGGACGCCTGTCGCTGGAGCAGGGCATCGCCGCGGTCACCCTCGACGCCGTATCGCAGGCGGCGGGTGTCAGCAAAGGCGGGCTGTTGCACCATTTCCCGAACAAGCTGGCTCTGCTCGACGCCCTCTTCGATGATCTTGTCGTGCGTTTCGACAGCGCCCTCGACGAAGCGATGGCCGGAGATGACGTCGAAAAGGGACGCTTTACGCGTGCCTATCTCGGCGTCTGTTTCGCGCTCGATGCGGAGGCGCAAGGTTGGCAGATGCTGACCATTGCGCTCCTGGCCGAGCCGCACCTCAAGGAGCGTTGGCGCGAATGGGTGGCGCGCCGGTCCGCGCAATTCGCCGCGACGGACAGTTCGCCAAATTGCCTGCTCGCCCGCTTCGCCGCCGATGGCGTCTGGCTGTCGGATCTGATGCGCAGCCACGACATCGAAGCGTCGACCAGGGCGATCCTGCTTCAGAAACTCAACTCGCTTTCGCTGGAATAGAGGGCAGACCCGTGCCGCTTTCCCATACTTCGATCGGAGACGTTCCGTGAATCCCGCCACGCTCTACACCGTTCTGGTGATCGCCATCGTCTTCGAAGTGCTCGGCACTTCCGCCATGCAGGCGGCGCAGCACTTCACGCGGCTGACGCCCACCGTGCTCATGGTTCTGTGCTACGCGGTCGCCTTCTTCTTCCTCTCCTATGCGCTCCGCTACATCCCGGTCGGGATCGCCTATGCGCTCTGGAGCGGCCTCGGCATCGTGCTGATCTCGATCGCCGGCTACGTAGTTTTCGGTCAGAAGCTCGATCTGCCGGCTATTCTCGGGCTGGGGCTCATCATCGCCGGCGTGCTGGTACTCAACCTCTTCTCGAAATCCACGTTCCATTGATCGCGGTGACGATCGCGGTCGGCTTCCTGCAAGTTTTCGCTACAGCCTATCCACTGAAATTCCCGGATATTCATTGAAATGCGCAGTCCGTTTCAATAGCATCGCCTTTCGTCTCCGTCCGGACGCGCGGTGGCGATGTCCCATCCGATCTCCCTGATATAACGAAGGAAAATTTGGGAATGCAGGCGGTTTTCGACGGCCATAACGATGTGCTTTTGCGCCTTTGGCAACATGCACGCGGCGGTGCCGACCCGGTGGCCGAGTTTTCGGAAGGCACCGATAAGGGCCACATCGATGCGGCGCGGGCCAGGGCAGGCGGTCTCGCAGGCGGCCTCTGTGCGATTTACGTCCCGTCCGGCGATCTGGTGCTCAAGACGCCGGATGAGAATGGCCATTACGCGACGCCCATGGCGGCGCCGCTCGACCACTTGCCGTCGCTCGCGACCGCCATGGAGCTCGCAGACATCGCGTTCAAGCTCGACCGCGCGGGCGCCTGGCGGCTTTGCCGTTCGGTTGAAGAGATACGCGCGGCAATGGCCGACGAAGTGTTTGCTGCCGTCCTGCATATGGAGGGCTGCGAGGCGATCGGGCCCGACCTCGCGGCGCTCGAGACTTTCCACGCCGCCGGACTTCGCTCGCTCGGCCCTGTATGGAGCCGCCATAACGTGTTCGGTCATGGCGTTCCCTTCGCCTACCCGATGTCGCCCGATACGGGGCCCGGCCTTACCGAAGCCGGCTTCGAACTCGTGCGCGCCTGCAACCGGCTCGGCATTCTGATCGACCTCGCGCACATCACGGAAAAGGGTTTCTGGGACGTGGCGAAGACGACCGACCAGCCGCTCGTCGCCAGCCATTCCAATGCTCATGCGCTGACGCCGGTCGCCCGCAACCTGACCGACCGGCAGCTCGACGCCATCCGCGAGAGCCGCGGCATCGTCGGCCTCAACTATGCGACGACGATGCTGCGCCCCGATGGGCAGGAGAACGCGACGACGCCGCTTTCCGACATGGTCCGCCACGTCGACCATCTGGTCGAACGTATCGGTATCGATTGCGTGGCGCTCGGATCGGACTTCGACGGCGCGACCATCCCCGAGGAAATCGCCGACGCGGCGGGAAATCAGAAGCTCGTTGCCGCGCTGGAAGACGCCGGATATGGTGACGCCGAACTGGCGAAAATATGCCGGGAGAACTGGCTGAGAGTTCTGGGTCAGGCGTGGCACAAGCCTGCCTGATCATCATGAAGAAAAGCCCGAGAAGGGTTAAAAGAGGGAAGCGCGATATGATGCACAAGCTCAACGGACGTTTTCGAGTTCTTGCCGCCTCGGCGGCACTCGCCATGGCAATGGGTGCGGCCCAGCCGTCCTTCGCGGAAACGCCGAAGGATACGCTGGTCGAGGGCTTCGCGTTCGACGACATCATCACCATGGATCCGGGCGAAGCTTTCGAGCTGTCGACCGCCGAGATGACCAGCAACACCTACAGCCTGCTCGTCCGCCTCGATCTCAACGACACGTCCAAGGTCATCGGCGACCTCGCCGAAAGCTGGACGGTCTCCGATGACGGCCTGACCTATACGTTCAAGCTCAAGTCCGGCATGAAATTCGCCTCCGGCAATCCGATCACCGCCGAGGACGTCGCCTATTCGTTTGAACGCGCCGTCAAGCTCGACAAGAGCCCGGCCTTCATTCTTACGCAGTTCGGCCTCACCGGCGACAACGTCACGGAAAAGGCGAAGGCCGCCGACGCCGAGACCTTCGTCTTCACGGTCGACCAGCCCTACGCGCCGAGCTTCGTGCTCAACTGTCTCACGGCGACCGTCGCCTCCGTCGTGGACAAGAAGCTCGTGCTCGAGCACGTGAAATCCGTTACGCCGAGCGACGAATACAAATACGACAACGACTTCGGCAATGAATGGCTGAAGACCGGTTACGCCGGATCCGGTCCGTTCAAGCTGCGCGAATGGCGCGCAAACGAGGTCGTGGTTCTGGAGCGCAACGAAAACTTCTACGGCGAACCGGCGAAACTCGCCCGCGTCATCTACCGCCACATGAAGGAAAGCTCCGGCCAGCGGCTGGCGCTCGAAGCCGGCGACATCGACGTGGCGCGAAACCTCGAGCCGGGCGATTACGAGGCGGTCGGCAAAAATGCCGATCTGGCGACGGCGAGCGCGCCGAAGGGCACGGTCTACTATATCAGCCTCAATCAGAAGAACGAGACGCTGGCAAAACCCGAGGTACAGCAGGCCTTCAAGTATCTCGTCGACTATGACGCGATCGGCTCGACGCTGATCAAGGGCATAGGCGAGATACACCAGAGCTTCCTGCCGAAGGGCGTGCTCGGTGCTCTCAACGAGAACCCCTACACGTTCGACGTTGCCAAGGCGAAGGAACTGCTGGCGAAGGCGGGTTATCCCGACGGCTTCACGGTCACGATGGACGTGCGCAACACCCAGCCGGTGACCGGCATTGCCGAATCTTTCCAGCAGACGCTGGCCGAGGCGGGCGTGAAGCTCGAAATCATTCCCGGTGACGGCAAACAGACGCTGACCAAGTACCGCGCCCGCAACCACGATATGTATATCGGTCAGTGGGGCATGGATTATTTCGATCCGCACTCCAATGCCGATACCTTCACCAACAATCCGGACAATTCCGACGAAGGCACGAACAAGACGCTCGCCTGGCGCAACGCCTGGGACGTTCCGGAACTCAGCAAGAAGACCAAGGACGCGCTCCTCGAACGCGACAGCGCCAAGCGCGCCGATATCTACAAGGAGCTGCAGAAGACGGTTCTCGAGAATAGTCCTTTCATCCTGATCTTTCAGCAGACGGAGGTCGCCGGCCTCCGTGGCAACGTCGAGGGCTTCAAGCTCGGACCGAGCTTCGACACCAACTACGTCTGGAACGTATCCAAGGAATAGTCGAAAGGACCGTTCCCTTGAGCATGAGCGGAATTGAACCCATGAGCGGGCGCCGGCGCGCCCGTTCCCGGAAGGCGTTTGTCGCGGTACTGCAGTTTCTCGTCGTCGTGGCAACCACCTATCTCGGCCTTCTCGCCGTCACCTTCTTCATCGGCCGCGTCATCCCGATCGATCCGGTGCTCGCCGTTCTCGGCGATCGGGCGCCGAATCACGTCGTGGAACGCACGCGCGAAGCGATGGGGCTCAACCTGCCGCTTTACCAGCAGTTCTTCATCTACTGCCGGCAAGCATTCACCGGCGACTTCGGGACCTCGGTGCTGACCACCAATCCGGTCATGGCGGATATCCGCCGCGTCTTTCCGGCCACCATGGAACTCGCGACGCTCGGAACCCTGATCGGTGCATTCATCGGCGTGCCGCTGGGCGTTCTCGCCGCCGTCAAGCGCGGCAGCATCGCCGACCAGGTTGTTCGCGTCATCGGCCTCGTCGGCTATTCCGTGCCGATCTTCTGGCTGGCATTGCTCGCGCTGCTCGTTTTCTATGCGCGGCTGCAATGGGTCGCCTATCCCGGCCGCATCGATATCGTCTACGAATACAGCTTCACGCCGGCCACCGGTTTCTACCTCCTGGACTCGGCCTGGCAGGGCCAATGGGACGTTTTCCGCGACGTCTTCCGGCACATCATCCTGCCGGCTTCGCTGCTCGGCTATTTCTCGCTCGCCTATATCAGCCGCATGACCCGCAGCTTCATGCTGAACGAGCTGCAGCAGGAATATATCGTTGCGGCGCGAGCCAAGGGCCTTTCGGAGGCGCGGATCATATGGACGCACGCGCTGCGCAATGCGGCGGTGCCGCTGGTGACGGTGATCGCGCTCTCCTATGCCGGCCTGCTCGAAGGGTCGGTCCTGACGGAGACCGTATTCGCCTGGCCGGGGCTCGGCCTCTACATCACCAATTCACTGCAGAATGCCGACATGAATGCCGTTCTCGGCGGCACGATCATCATCGGATCGGTCTTCATCGCCATCAATCTCCTGTCCGATCTTCTCTACCGGACGCTTGACCCGAGGACGCGCGCCCGATGAGCCTTGCCACCGAAACACGCCCGATGACGCGCCGCGAGTGGCTGCTTTCAGATCGCCCGCAGTCGCGGACCCAGGCTCGGCTCGGCCGCGCCTATATGACCTGGCGGCGCTTCTCCGCCAACCGGCTTGCGGTGCTCGGCCTTTGCATTCTGCTCGCGCTCGTATTCGTTGCGATCTTCGCCGATGCGCTCGCGCCTCACTCTCCGGTCATCGGAAACCTTGCCGGCGCGCGGCTTCTGCCGCCCGGCAGCGAAAGCTATCTGCTCGGCACGGACGACCAGGGTCGCGACATTCTCTCCCGGCTGATACACGGTTCGCGGCTGACGCTCCTTGTCGTCCTTCTCGTCGCAGTCATCGCGGCACCGGTCGGCCTGATCGTCGGCGCCGTCGCCGGCTATGCCGGCGGATGGGTTGACGCGGTCCTCATGCGCATCACCGACATCTTCCTCGCCTTTCCGAAGCTCGTGCTCGCGCTGGCCTTCGTCGCGGCGCTCGGCCCGGGGATCGAAAATGCGGTGATCGCGATCGCCATCACCTCCTGGCCGCCCTATGCGCGCATCGCCCGCGCCGAAACGCTGACAGTGCGCAACTCCGATTACATCGCCGCTGTGCGGCTGATGGGCGCCTCGCCCCTGCGCATCGTCTTCCGCCATGTCATGCCCATGTGCATGTCGTCGCTGATCGTCCGCGTTACGCTCGACATGGCCGGCATCATCCTGACGGCCGCGGGCCTCGGCTTCCTCGGCCTCGGCGCGCAACCACCGCTGCCGGAATGGGGCGCCATGATCGCCTCCGGCCGGCGCTTCATCCTCGACCAGTGGTGGGTGGCGACCATGCCCGGCATCGCCATCCTGATCGTCAGCCTCGGCTTCAACCTGCTCGGTGACGGGCTGCGCGATGCGCTCGATCCCCGGGAGAGCGGCCAATGAGCGCGCTTCTGACAGTCGAGGACCTCCGGGTCCGGTTCCCGACGCGCACCGGGGTTGTCGAGGCCGTTCGCGGGGTTTCCTTTACCCTCGGGCGCGAGCGCCTCGGCATCGTCGGCGAAAGCGGCTCGGGCAAGTCGCAGACGGGCCGTGCCATCATGGGGCTGACGCCGCCGCACGCGGAAGTGACGGCGAAACGGCTTGCCTTCGAAGGGATCGATCTTCTTTCGGCCTCCCCAAAACTCCGGCGGGACCTGCGTGGCAAGCGCATCGCCATGATCCTGCAGGATCCGAAATATTCGCTGAACCCGGTGATGAGCATTGGACGGCAGATCGTCGAGACCTTGCGGCGGCATGAGAAGGTCGGCCGCGCGGAAGCGCGGGAGAGGGCGCTCGAGATGCTCGCGGCCGTGCAGATCCGCGACGCTTCCCGCGTCTTCGACCTCTATCCGCACGAGGTCTCGGGCGGCATGGGACAACGGGCGATGATCGCCATGATGCTGGTTGCCGGGCCGGAACTCCTGATCGCGGACGAGCCGACCTCGGCGCTCGACGTGACGGTTCAGCTCGAAGTCCTCGCGATCCTCGACAAGTTGGTGGCGGAACGCGGCATGGGGCTGATCTTCGTCTCGCACGACCTGCGCCTCGTCTCCTCCTTCTGCGACCGGGTTCTGGTGATGTATGCGGGCAGGATCGTCGAGGAGATCGCCGCATCGGAACTCGGCAATGCCAAGCATCCCTATACACGAGGTCTCCTGAACTGCATGCCGGTGATCGGGGCGGATCGCCATCCGTTGCCGGTGCTCGACCGCAAACCGGAGTGGGCGCTATGACCGAGGCCGTATCCGTCGAAAATCTGAGCGTCGTCTTCGACGAGTTCAAGGCGCTCGATGCCGTCCGCGTGGATGTCGCGAAGGGCGAGTCCTTCGGCCTCGTCGGCGAATCCGGCTCGGGCAAGTCCACCCTGCTGCGCGCCGTCGCCGGTCTCACCGCGGCAAGCGAAGGAACGATCCGGGTTTCAGGCCGCGAGGTTCGTGGCACGCGTCGTGACAAGGCCTTTTATCGGGCGGTGCAAATGGTGTTCCAGGATCCTTACGGTTCGCTGCATCCGCGCCAGACGGTCGACCGGCAGCTGATGGAGCCTCTGGCGATCCACGGCGTCGGCGACGGCGAGCGCCGCATCCTGAAGGCCCTGGACGAGGTGGGCCTCGGATCCGGTTTCCGCTTCCGCTATCCGCACCAGCTCTCCGGTGGCCAGCGCCAGCGCGTCGCGATCGCACGCGCCCTCATCTTGGAACCCTCGATCCTGCTCCTGGACGAGCCGACCTCGGCGCTCGACGCGTCCGTGCAGGCGGAAGTGCTGAACCTCCTCGAAGAGGTGCGGCGCGACCGCGGTCTGACCTTCATCATGGTGAGCCACGATCTCGGCGTCGTCACCCATATGTGCGAACGGCTGGCGGTGATGCAGAACGGCCGCGTTGTGGAGCGGCTGACCTCGGCCGACCTGGTCGCCGGCCGCATTGCGGAGGAATATACGCGCAATCTCATGGTCGCGAGCAAGGGGTTCCGGCGGGATGCGGTGGCACAAAACGCGTAGGGTACCCCTCCGCCCGGCAGGGGGGCTTGCTGCCACCTTCACCCGGATCGCGCTTTAACCCCGCGGCAGCTTGTCCCGTCCGATCAGCGCGCCATGGTGACCGATCACGGCGGCCGCAACACGGGCGGCGAAGACCGCGGCATCGGCCGGACTGTCGCCGCTGGCAAGACGGGCGAGGAAGGAGCCGTTGAAGCTGTCGCCGGCGCTGGTCGTATCGACGACGGCGGAAACCTGCGAGGCGGGAACGTGAACCCGGTCTTCACCCGTAAAATCGAGCGTGACGCCGTTTTCACCATCCTTGACCACAACGTTTTCGGCGCCGAGTGCCCGATAGCGCTCGATCGTCGCTTCCACGGATGCATCGCCGAAATGCGTGGCCTCGTCGTCGAAGCTCGGCATCACCATCGTTGCCGCCCGCGCACCGGCTTCAATCGTCGCGCGCATCCGAGCGGCGTCGTCCCAAAGGCGTGGCCGGATGTTCGGATCGAAGACGACCTGCCGCCCGCCCGCCTTTGCCCGCCGAAGCTCCGCAAGCAATGTTTCTGCCGCCTCCGGCGACAGGATCGCCAGGGTGATTCCCGAAAAGAACACCACATTCGCCGCCTCGATCGCCGTCCGGAGCCGATCGGGATCGTCCGCGAGCAGTTTCGCAGCGGAAGTCGAGCGCCAGTAGGAAAAGCTGCGCTCGCCATTCTTGAGGTGGATCATATAGAGGCCGGGCGTTCGTCCTTCGATCCTGCGGATGTGCGCCGCGCCGACGCCGGTGCTCTCGATGAAGGCCAGCAGCTCGTCCGAAACCGTGTCGGTCCCGACGGCCGTGAAATAATCGACCGTCCAGTCCGCCGGCAGGAAGAGCCGGGCGTAATAGGCGGTATTGAAGGTGTCGCCGGCATAGCCCTTGCGCAGCATGTCGCCTTCCGCCTGCATGAGCTCCACCATGCATTCGCCGATCGAAAGCAGTTTGCCCGTCATTCAGTCCTCCCTTTCCGCTGATCCGAATTAAGCGCATGTCACTGCGCGAGCAAGCGAATGTTGACGGCGGCGTTTACTCGAAGAAGCGGTGAAGATAAATCTGGGTTGCTGAACCAACCATGGAGAGCTGCGCATGCCGGCGGCATCTGGATCGAACGAAAACTGGTGGCGCGGAGCGGTGATCTATCAGGTCTATCCGCGCTCCTTCCAGGATACGGACGGCGACGGAATGGGCGACCTTCGCGGTGTCACCCGGCGGCTTCCCCATATCGCCTCGCTCGGGGTCGATGCCATCTGGCTTTCGCCCTTCTTCACGTCGCCCCAGGCGGACATGGGCTATGACGTTTCGGATTATTGCGACGTCGATCCCATGTTCGGCACGCTCGCCGATTTCGACGAGATGCTGGCGGAGGCCCATCGGCTGGGGCTCAAGGTGATCATCGACCAGGTGATCTCGCATACATCCGACCGCCACCCCTGGTTCGTCGAAAGTCGCTCGAGCCGGACCAATGCCATGGCGGATTGGTATGTGTGGGCCGACCCGAAGCCGGACGGAACGGCGCCGAACAACTGGCTTTCGATCTTCGGCGGTCCGGGCTGGGAATGGGACGGGGTGCGCCGGCAATATTACCTGCATAACTTCCTGTCTTCGCAGCCGGACCTCAACTTCCACAACCCGGAGGTTCAGGAGGCGGTGCTCGCGACGGTCCGCTTCTGGCTCGACCGCGGGGTCGACGGTTTCAGGCTCGATACGGCGAATTTCTATTTCCACGACAAGCTTCTGCGGGACAACCCGCCGCTGGTGCCGGATCCGGACGCAACGAGCCGCGATGCTCCGGAGGTCAATCCCTACGGCATGCAGGACCACCTCTATGACAAGACGCAGCCGGAGAACCTCGGTTTCCTGCGCCGGTTTCGAGCACTGCTCGATGAATATGGCGGCCGTGCGACGGTGGGGGAGGTCGGCGACGGGTCACGCTCGCTGCAGACGGTTGCCGCCTATACGAGCGGCGGCGACAAGCTGCACATGTGCTATACCTTCGACCTGCTCGGGCCGGAATTCACCGCGCGCCACTTCCGCCGCTGCGTCGAGAATTTCCAGTCAACGGTGACGGACGGTTGGGTCTGCTGGGCCTTCTCCAATCACGACGTCATGCGTCATGTCAGCCGCTTCGCGCCGCGCGAGGCCGACCGGGAGCGCGTGGCGAAGCTTGCGATCTCGCTGCTTGCCAGCCTGCGGGGCACCATCTGCCTTTATCAGGGAGAGGAGCTCGGCCTGCCGGAGGCGGAGCTTGCCTTCGAAGAATTGCGCGACCCATACGGTATCCGCTTCTGGCCGGCCTTCGCCGGACGCGACGGGTGCCGGACCCCGATGGTCTGGGAAAGAGAGCTGACGAATGCCGGCTTTTCCGAGGGGGCTCCCTGGTTGCCGGTGCGCGACGGGCACCGAAGGCTGGCGGTGGATGCACAGGAGGGCGTCGAAGGATCGGTGCTCGAGCATTATCGCCAGACCCTTGCGTTCCGTCGGGCGCAGTCCGCGCTGGTCGACGCAGACATGACCTTCCTGGGCACCAACCAGGACCTTCTGGTCTTCACCAGAGAAAAGGAAGGCGAGCGGCTGCTGTTCGTCTTCAACCTGACCCAGGAGCCGCAGACGTTTCACCTCCCGACGACGCTCGTCGCCGAGCCGCATCCCATGCCCGGTTTTGCACCGGTTTTCGCTGATAATGCGATCAGTCTCGCCGCGCTCGACGTTTTCTGCGGGAGGTTGCGGTAGTGGAGTCGAGGTGCGGCTGCGTCAGCGAATGCCGCGCCTCGACCCTCACCCGATCAGCATGAACCTGTCCACATCGACAAGCCCGCGGTCGGAAATCTTTAAATGCGGGATCACCGGCAGCGGCAGGAAGGCAAGTTGCAGGAAGGGCTCTTCCAGCGTGGCGCCCAGCGCAAAGGCGGCCTGACGCAGATGGTGTAGCGTATCGCGCACGCGCTCGTGCGGTTCTAGGCTCATCAGGCCGGCGACGGGCAGGGCGATCTCGCCGGTGACCTTGCCGTCCTCGACGACGACGAAGCCGCCTTTGATCTCGCCGAGCCGGTTGGCGGCGACAGCCATGTCCTCCTCGCTCACGCCGACGACACAGATATTGTGGCTGTCGTGGCCGACCGTGGAGGCGATCGCGCCCTTTTTCAGGCCGAAGCCCTGGACGAAGCCATTGGCATGATTGCCGTTGACCCCGTGGCGCTCGATCACGGCGACCTTGATGATGTCGCGGTCGAGATCGACGCCGGTTCGGTTGCCTTCGGCGGGCAGGCGATATCGGCGGTGTTCGGTGATGATCTTGCCGGGCAGGACGCCGAGCACCGAAGTCTCGCCTTCATTGTAGGGGAGGCCGAAGTCCGCAGCCTTGACCTCGCGTGCCTTGACGCTGTCGAGCCCCACCGGCTCGACCGGCTTGCGCCCGGCGAAGAGAGCATCCGTAACGCGCCGGCCGGCGGAGAGAACGAGTTCGGCCTTGCAATTTTCCAGGCTGTCGACGACGACGAGGTCGGCGCGCCAGCCAGGTGCCACGAGGCCGCGATCGCGCAGGCCGAAGGCGCGCGCGGCGGAAATCGAAGCGGCGCGATAGATGGCGAGCGGCTCGACGCCGGCGGCGATGGCCGTGCGGATCATGTAGTCGAGATGGCCCTGCTCGGCGATATCGAGCGGGTTGCGGTCGTCGGTGCAGAGGGCCAGATAGGGCGACAGCCGCTCGGTGAGAATCGGCATGAGGGCCTGCAGGTCCTTGGAAACGGAACCTTCGCGAACGAGGATGTGCATGCCCTTGCGTATCTTTTCGAGCGCTTCCTCCGCGCTCGTGCATTCGTGATCGGTGCGGATCCCCGTGGCGAGATAGCCGTTCAGTTCCTTGCCGCGGAGCAGGGGGGCATGGCCGTCGATATGACCGTCCTGGAAGGCATCGAGCTTGGCGAGGCAAACCGGATCCTTGTTGACCACCCCGGGAAAGTTCATGAACTCGGCAAGGCCGATCACCTTCGGGTGGTGGCGGAAGGGCGTGAGGCGCTCGATCGGCAGGTCGGCACCGGACGTTTCCAGATGGGTCGCCGGCACGCAGGAGGAGAGCTGGACGCGGATGTCCATGATCGTCTCTGTCGCCGAATCCAGGAAATATTGTATGCCTTCGGTGCCGAGCACATTGGCGATCTCGTGCGGATCGCAGATAACAGTGGTGACGCCGAGCGGCAGCACGCAGCGGTCGAATTCGTGCGGGGTGACGAGCGACGATTCGATGTGGAGATGCGTGTCGATGAAGCCGGGAACGACGATGCGGCCGGTAACGTCGATCTCCTCACGGCCCTGATAGTCGCCGCAGGTGCCGACGATCCGCTCGCCCGAAACGGCGATGTCGGAGGCGACCAGCTCGCCGGTGACCAGATCGAAGAACCGCCCGCCCTTGAGCACGATGTCCGCCGGCTCGCGGCCGACGCCCTGATCGATGAGACGTTCGAGCGCTTCAGACATGCGTGCACCTCGTCCTTGATATTGATTTCATGACAATAACCCTCTCCCCGTATCCGGGGAAAGGATTTTGCCTTTGGCAGGAATGCCTCAGATATTGTTCTTCAGAACGTCGCGCAGCTTGTCGAAAAGCTCGTCGATCTGTTGCTTTTCGATGATCAGCGGCGGCGACAATGCGATGATGTCGCCCGTAGTGCGGATCAGCAGACCTTTCTCGTAAGCCTTGAGGAAGGCGGAGAAGGCGCGCTTTGTCGGCTCGCCGGCGATCGGCTCGAGTTCGACCGCGCCGATCAGCCCGATATTGCGGATGTCGATGACATGCGGGCAGTCCTTCAGCGAGTGCAGCGCCTCCTCCCAATAGGGGGCAAGTTCGGCGGCGCGCGTCAGCAGCCCTTCTTCCTTGTAGGTATCCAGCGTTCCAAGCGCCGCGGCCGAGGCGATCGGATTGCCCGAGTAGGTGTAGCCGTGGAAGAACTCGATCAGGTGTTCCGGCCCGGTCATGAAGGCGTCGTGGATTTCCGATGTCACGAAGACCGCGCCCATCGGAATGACGCCGTTGGTAAGCCCCTTGGCCGTGGTGATGATGTCCGGCTTCACGTCGAAATATTGAGCGGCAAAGGGCGTGCCGAGGCGGCCGTAGCCGGTGATGACCTCGTCGAAGATCAACAGGATTCCGTGTTTGGTGCAGATTTCGCGCAGCTTCTGGAGATAGCCCTTCGGCGGGATGAGAACACCGGTCGAGCCGGCGACGGGCTCGACGATGACTGCGGCGACCGTCGAGGCGTCATGCAGGGTGACGATGCGCTCGAGTTCGGCCGCGAGATCGGCGCCGTGCTCGGGCTCGCCGCGGGTAAAGGCGTTCTTGGCAGGCAGATGCGTGTGCGGAAGGTGGTCGACGCCCGTCAGCAGCGTGCCGAACATCTTTCGGTTGGCGACGATGCCGCCGACCGAAATACCGCCGAAATTGACGCCGTGATAGCCGCGCTCGCGGCCGATGAGGCGGAAGCGCGAGCCATTGCCCTTGGCGCGGTGGTAGGCGAGAGCCACCTTCAAGGCGGTATCGACCGATTCCGATCCTGAGTTGGTGTAGAGGACGTGGTTCATGCCCTCGGGCGCGATGTCGACCAGCCGGTTTGCGAGCTCGAAGGCTTTCGGATGGCCGAGCTGGAAGGCCGGCGCGTAGTCGAGTTCGCCCGCCTGTTCACGAATCGCCTCGGTGATCTTCGGACGGCAGTGGCCTGCATTGACGCACCAGAGCCCTGCAGTTCCATCGAGAACCGTCCGCCCGTCATGGGTGGTGTAGTACATGTCCTTGGCGCCGACGAACAGCCGCGGTTCCTTCTTGAACTGCCGGTTGGCGGTGAAGGGCATCCAGAAGGCTCTGAGGTCGTTGGGCGTGGTGTTCAGGCGGTTGGACATGTCTTTCCTCCTCGTCGAGTCCCGGCAATCTGGATTTGCCGGGGCGGATTCTTTACCCGTTGGTCAAACTATCAGCCCGCCGAGGGGCGTCAAGCCAGGCGAAACGATCCGCTTTCCACGGCCTGGATCACGGCACTGAGCGTGTCCTCCCGAGTGTGTCCTTCGGTCGGAAGAACATGCCGTTCGAGGGGGCCGAGCGATGAGAGCTGCTGATGAAGCGCCCCGATGGGCACGGGGTCTGTCAATGTGTCTCCGCCGCGCTGTTGGCAGCGCCGGATGGCGACATCGAGCGGCGGACGCAGAACGACGTAGTGGAGCGGTGCCGTGATTTTCCTGAATGGTTTCAGGAACCACGGTCCGACGATGCCGTCCACAATGACGAAATAGCCGCCATGTGCGTAGGTCGCGGCCACTTTCGTCAACACGTCGACAACGACGGCGTTTTGTTCGTGAGCTTCGGGCAGATAGGGCGGTATCGCCCCGTTTTTGATGAAATGCCAGAAGTCGTCGCAGTGAAGATGGACCTTCGATGATCCTGGCTCTGCCGCGAGCGCCTGCGCTGTCGTGGTCTTTCCGGAGCCGGGTGGCCCGGTGAGGATGAGAATTTCGCTTTCAAGGTTCATGGCATGATCATGTAGCACGATGTTGCGGGCCAGTCTGCGACGGGACCGAGAAGGCCTGCTCACCCGCCAAAAATGAAGCCCCGCGATCGGATCGGCGGGGCTTGATGAGGCGTGCTGTTCGGTCGACGGACGTGCTGGGAGGTTACGCCGATTTGCGAACGAGAGGCTTTTCGTCCACGGCATCGGTGTCTTCGCCGTAGATGTCGGATAGTGCGCCCAGAATCTTCAACACGGCGCCGGACGAGCTCGAATAATAGATCGTCTGTGCGTCACGACGGGTGCTGACCAGATTCTGCGCACGAAGCTTCGAGAGGTGCTGAGAAAGAGCCGATTGGCTCAACCCGACCTTATGGGCCAGGGCGCCAACCGCCATTTCCTCCTTGACGAGAGAGTCGAGGATGAGCAGGCGTTTCGGATTTGCCATGGCCGAAAGGAAACCGGCTGCTATCTCGGCGTCCTCGTGTTTTTCAGGCGGAAGAGGCTGCATCGTGTGCTCCATGCGAGAATTCATCACACGTAGTTATGATTGATGAAGCACGATAATTAGCCGTGATGCATAAAAGGGCAACCACCCCCTGCAAGAAATGGGGGTAGCTAAGATGCGATTAACGGTAAAGTTTTTTTAGAATTGGCCGTAATTCGGCCGCGTCGGCAAGAGGCGTCTCGAACTCCAGGCGGCGCAGACGGTCGCCGTCCGACAGGTCGAGCCCTGCCGAATCGATGCCGACGATCTTCCAGTCGCCTTCCGGTGCGCGGCAATGAGTGGTTGCATAATATCGCACGGCTTCGGCGTGATCGGCGTTCATGTGCTCGATCGCGCCGCCTTCCATTTCCGCGATGGCGGCAGCGGCCGGCGAAGCGATGGCGAGATCCTCCGCCGTCAGCACATAGGCGCGGCCGAAGCCGCCATTGAGGCTTGCCCGCAACGGGTTGAGACGGAAGAAGCCGAAGTCCGGAAAATCGGCATAGAGCTTGGACTTGGGGTGCCGGCGAAGAAATCGTTCGCGAAGACGCAGGTGGAGGGCGCAATCGCGCGGGACGGCTTCCGCCTCGCACTGGACCGTCAGGCGCGGATGGGCGAGCGGGTCGCCTTTGCCCGGTTCGCCGGTCAGCAGCGAAGCGCGCCGGTCCGCCGTGAGCGCTTGAGTATGCGTCGACAGCCGCGACACGAGGATGACCGGCGTTCCGTCGATATCGATGCCGACGAGTACACGGCTGACGAAGGGAAAACCATCGCTCCCCGGCTCGATCCCGGCAAGCGCGCCGCTTCTCGCCGAACGAAGAAGCACCCGGGCGAGCTTGCGTGCTTCCTCGTCCGTCTCGCGCAGCACACTGGGTTTCTCGCTCATGATCGACTCCTTCCGGCGGGCCAGCGCGCCGCGTCAACTTTTGTTGCGGTGGCGCGTCAATCCTTCGACGATGTTCTGGGCGTCGATGATCCCGACGACGGAGCCGTTGTCGACCACACCTATGCTGCCCGGCTGACGCGACATGGCGTCGAGAATATCGACGAGCGGCGTGGTGGGCCTGGCCGTTGCCGAAACGCCGGTATTGGCGGCGGCTCGCCCGACGCCGGTCTGCATCACATCCTTCGCCGTCAGCATGGTGATCGGGTTCATGTGCTGGACGAAATCGGCCACGTACTGATTTGCCGGCTCCTTCACGATTTCCTGCGGCGTCCCGCACTGGATGATTCTTCCGCCTTCCATGATGGCGATTCGGTTGCCGATACGGAAGGCCTCGTCGAGATCGTGGCTGACGAAGAGGATCGTCTTTTTCAGCCGCCGCTGGAATTCGAGCAGTTCGTCCTGGAGGCGCGTGCGGATCAGCGGGTCGAGGGCCGAGAACGGCTCATCCATCAGCAGGATCGGGGCGCCGGTGGCGAAGGCTCTTGCGAGGCCGACCCGCTGCTGCATGCCGCCCGAGAGCTCGTTGACCTTGCGGTCCGCCCACTTGGCCAGGTTGACGAGTTCAAGCTGCTCGCCGACGCGCTTTCTTCGTTCGGCATCGGCAACGCCGGCCAGTTCGAGCCCGAAGCCGACATTGTCCGCCACCGTTCGCCACGGCAGAAGCGCAAACTGCTGGAACACCATCGAGACCGTATGCATGCGGAAGTCGCGCAGAGATTTGGCGTTGCAGCGATAGGGGTTCAGCGATCCGTTCGCGGTCTTGACCTCGACCTCGCCGCGCACCACCGGCGCGAGGCCGTTGACGGCCCTGAGCAGCGTCGATTTGCCGGAGCCGGACAGCCCCATCAGAACGAGGATCTCGCCTTCATTGATGGTCAGCGAAGCGCCGGCGACGCCCAGTACCAGGCCTGTGGCGGCACCGATCTCATCGCGCGTCTTGCCCTGGTCGACCATCTGCACGGCAATCTGCGGGTTTTTGCCGAAGATGATGTCGACATTCTTGAAAACGACGGCGTCGGTCATGCGCCTTCTCCTTCATCGGACGAGCGGAAAAGACGGTCGAGAACGATCGCGAGAATGACGATACAGAGACCGGACTCGAATCCTCTTGCGATGTTCACAGTGTTCAGCGCTCTGAGGACGGGCACGCCGAGACCGTCGGCACCGACGAGCGCTGCGATCACCACCATCGAGAGCGACAGCATGATGGTCTGGGTCAGGCCTGCCATGATCTGCGGCATGGCGAAGGGCAGTTCGACCTTGCGCAGCACCTGCCAGGGCGTCGCGCCGAAGGATTCGGCGGCCTCGACCAGCGCCGGCGGCGTCGAGATGATGCCGAGTCGCGTCAGCCGGATCGGCGCGGGAATGGCGAAAATGACGGTGGCGATCAGCCCCGGCACCATTCCGAGTCCGAAAAGGATCAGCGCCGGAATGAGGTAGACGAAGGTGGGGATCGTCTGCATCAGGTCCAGGATCGGCCGCATGATCGAGTAGATCCAGGCACGGCGCGCCGCAGCTATGCCGAGGGGCACGCCGACGGCCATGCTGACGAAGGTTGCCGCAAGGACCAGCGCCAGCGTTTCCGTGGTCTCCTGCCAATAGCCCTGATTGACGATCAGGAGCAGCCCGAGACAGGTGAAGGCGGCAATGCCGAGGGAGCGGCGGAACCACCATGCGAGCGCCGTCACGACGGCGATGATGATAAGCGGGTGCGGCGTCTGGAGGATGTAGAGCAGGACCGAAATGATCGCCGAAAGCACGTTGGCGAGCTGGTCGAAGAACAGGTCGAAATTCGTCGTCAGCCAGTCGACGAAAGACTTCGCCCAGGCGCCGATCGGGATGGGGTTTTCAGTCAGGAATTCCACGAAACAGGGTCCCTCTTGCCAGGGTCAACACTCAGGTCAAAAGACCGGTGGAAAAAAGGCGGGGTGTTTCCCCGCCTCACTGCATTTCCCATATCGGAGCCGATTTGAGCACGGAACATGCAGCAATTCAAAATGCCACGCGTGATCTGCCGCCGGTCAGAGGCCGAGGGCGGCCTTGACCGCGGCCAGTCCGTCGCCGCCATCCTTGGTCGTGACCCCCGCAAGCCAGGGTTCGATGCTCTGCGGATTGTCCTTCAACCACGCGGCCGCAGCTTTCTCCGGGTCTTCGCCGTCGTTGAGGATCTTGCCCATGATCTCGTTCTCCATCTGGAGGGAGAACGAAAGGTTCTGGAGAAGCTTGCCGACATTCGGGCATTCGGTCGTGTATCCGGCGCGCACATTGGTGTGCACCGTCGCGCCGCCGTAATTCGGGCCGAATACGTCATCGCCACCGGAAAGATAGGTGAGCTTGAAATTGGCGTTCATCGGATGCGGTTCCCATCCGAGGAAGACGATCGGGTCGCCGGACTTCTCGGCGCGGGCGACCTGCGCCAGCATCCCCTGCTCGGAGGATTCGACCACTTCGAAGCCCTTGAGATCGAAGGTGCCCTTTTCGACCATGTCGATGATCAGGCGGTTGCCGTCATTGCCCGGTTCGATACCGTAGATCTTGCCGTCGAGTTCGTCCTTGTGGGCCGCGATATCCTTGAAGTCCTTGATGCCCAGTTCCACGCCCTTGGCATTGGTCGCAAGCGTGTATTTCGCGCCTGCGAGGTTTTCGCGCACCGTCTCGACGGATTTATCCTCGCGGTAGGGGGCGATATCCGCTTCCATGGTCGGCATCCAATTGCCGAGGAAGACGTCGATGTCCTTGTTCTTCAGCGATGTGTAGGTAACCGGCACCGACAGAACCTTCACGTCCGTTTCGTAGCCGAGCGCCTCGAGGATGGTCGTCGCGGTCGCCGTCGTCGCTGTGATATCGGTCCAGCCGACGTCGGAGAAGCGGACCGTGCCGCAGCTTTCCGGTTCGGCTGCAAAAGCGCTTCCGGCGGTCAGGGTTGCCATGCAAACGGCCCCCGCCAGCGTGAATTTGAGAGAAAGCGTCCTTATCATCGTCGTCGTTCCCCTGCCTTGTGTTCTTTTTTTAGCCAAACACCAATGAAGCGCGAATTCAAGCGCCCCGGCGTTTAAAGAAGTGTATTGCCTCAGTACATTAACGGGATGCATAAAGCGACGCCTGATGTCGCAATGCCCGCGAAATACCGCCCCCCCGGTGCGAGCAGGACTTGCGGGCATCGCATGTGCGCCCTCTCGGAAATCTGTGAGTCGCTGCGGGATGCTCTGGTCATCGGACGCGTGCCCCGTCATGTAGCGGGCACGATGTCCGGAGATGGGACCATGTCCAAACTTTATTTCAGCTATGCGACGATGAATGCGGGCAAGAGCACGCTGCTCCTGCAGGCCGCCTACAACTATCAGGAGCGCGGCATGCGCGTCGTGATGCTGATCGCAGCTTTCGACGACCGCGCCGGCCAGGGTCGCATCGCGTCTCGCATCGGGCTGGAATCGGAGGCGATCCCCTTCCGTAGCGAGGACGATCTCCATGCGCTGATCGAGCGCCTGAACGGCGACGGCTCCGGTGAAATCGCCTGCGTCTTCGTGGACGAGGCGCAGTTCCTCGGTGAAGATCAGGTCTGGCAGTTGGCGCGTGTGGCGGATCGCCTCGGCATCCCGGTCATGGCCTATGGCCTGAGGACGGACTTCCAGGGCAAGCTTTTCCCCGGCTCCATGGCTCTGCTCGCTATCGCGGATGAGCTGCGCGAAGTCAGGACCATCTGCCATTGCGGGCGCAAGGCAACGATGGTCGTTCGCCTCGACGGCTGCGGCAAGGTCATGCGGGAGGGCGCTCAGGTGGATGTCGGCGGCAATGAGAAATACGTCTCCTATTGTCGTCGCCATTGGGAAGACCGGATGCACGAAGACTGAGGCGCAAGCCGGCCGGCGGCGATGCACCGGCCCTGCTGTCGTGCGCTTGAAAAAGCGGCCACCGCCCTTGTCGATCCGTGCTAAACATCCTTTATATAAGTGCAATCAAGGGCTGAAATAGTCCGCTCGCACTGCTGGCTGGCTTAGGGGAGAAGGCAATGGCGACGCTTCAGAATTTTGACTCCGAGATCGAGAAGACCAGAACCGTCGTCAAGGAGATGCGCGGCAAGCTCGAGCAGTCCGGCGTCGTTCTCGAGCAATTCGCCAAGGCGGACACCAAGCTCGGCGACGTCAATTTCGATATCGAGAACGCCCGCATTCAGGACGTCGTCAACCAGCAGAAGGTGATGGAAGCCAACATCGCCGATCTGATCATCGGACTGGAGGATGCCACGAACGTCTTCGGCGCCGAGTTCGAAAGCATGAAGAGCTACACCGGCTACGAGAAATTCATCGGAATCTTCTCGAAGCAGAAGATGCAGAGGCTGCGGACCGATCGCGTGCGCAACATGTCGCTTGCCGGCAACCTGCAGGAACTGCTGTCGAAATCGGATACCATCGTCGGCATCCTCAAGGACCAGAAGGCGATTCTCGACCAGCGCTACAAGACCTCCGAGCAGAGCCTCATCCAGGTGATCGAGCGCCGCAAGGGCACGATGGCTGCGCTGGAACAGACTCAGAAGCGGATCGAAGAGCTCAACCCGCTGCTGCTCGATATCGAGAACAGGATCGCCGCCTCGACAGACCAGAAGACCCGAACCGACCTCGAAGGCGAGCGCTCGCAGCTTGCGACCGAATACAATGAAAAGCAGGCGAAGGAACAGGAGCTTCTGGCCGAGAGCCAGACGCTCGAGCGCTACACGGCCATGTTCCAGACCTTCGTCGATTCTTTGAACAACCAGATCGCCGCCCAGAACACGCTGATCAATAAGCTTACCATCGACACGGAACAGCGCATCGTTCTCTACAAGGCACTGGAAGATTCGTTGAAGACGGCTGCGCAGCAGGACGTGGCGCACAAGATCAACACGCTCGGCAGTCAGGTGGACACGGCCGCCGAGGAGACCATGGCCGGGATCGGCGCGGCCGCACAGCGCCACATCGGCGATTTGCTTGAGATGCATGAAAAGAACATGCTTGCGACGCAGGATATCCAGCGGCGCAAGAAACTCGCCGACGACGCCTTCGCGCGCCGCTTCCAGACGGTGATGGACAAGCATAATGCAGCAAATTATGTGAAGCAGTGATCGGCAAGGCGGCAATGATCCGATCTGCGACCGCCTTTCGGCATTTGCCGGGAGAGCTGCCATGAATACCGCCATTCCTTCGGCCGTCAGGCAATATTTCGGCTCCGTCCGGGCGGCGCTCGCAGGGCTCGAGCTCTTCCTCGGAGACCGCAATTCGCCGCTTTACCGCGACAGCGTCGTCGGCGAAGTCATCGGTCCCTATCTTGCCCGGCTGAAAGCCTCAATCGCCTGCTGGGAAAACCGGATCGGTTTCGTCGAACAGTTTCGCATCTCGCGCGCCGAAAGCGGCTTTCCGGTTTTCCAGAACGTGCTGGAACTCGAAAACGACCGGCAGAATGCGGAGAAGCGGCTTGCGAGCATTCCTTCCGCCGATGCGCTGCGCGAGGAAATGGTCGATTTCATCCTGAGGCAGAGGGCGTTCCCCGAGGCCCTTCAGGTTCGCATGGCCGAAAGGCTCTATCTGGAGCAGATCGGCAAGGGGGATATCTTTTCGCCGTTCATCCTGCCGGAGACGATCCGGGTCGCGGTCAATCCGAAGACCATGCGGCCCTATTACGTCGTTTCCTGGGGCGCCTTCGACGGCAGCCAGACGCTGCCGATGATCTATATGGCGACGATCGAGGATTCCTCGGAGAATATCGTCGCGATGCTGGTGACCGAGGATGGCAAACTCAACCCGGGAGTCGAGATTCCGCTCCCCGTGGGTGGCCTGCTCAATCCGGAGCTCGCAAGCCGTTTCGACGATTTCGCCGCCAAGAACAGCGCCTATTCGCTGACGCCGGTGACGATCGCCACAAATCTCGACAGGGACTTCCCCGAACTGCATCCGAAGCAGCTTCGCCGGATCGTGCTCGGCCCCTTCTATTCGGCGGGCATCACCGAGAACAATGCGAGGGTCAACGACATTCTCTCCAGGGTGCGCAAGACCGAGAATGCGTGGCTGCTCACCTGGACGGTGCAGGAGGTCTTCTCGAAGGCGGAGCGGCCGGCGACGCGTGGCTTCTGGTCCTCCACCCAGGCGCAGGAGGAGTTCCACATCGAGACCGCCGATCTGGAGGCGGCGCGCATGGGGGTAAGCGCGTATGAGAAGCATGCACTGGTGCCGCACGACGCGTACCAGGCGCTCTATGCCTCCGGCGAGGCCGCCCAGGTCTTCGGCGATTACAAAGTGCATGTCATATCCGGCAACCAGGTGGTGAGCGAGGTCTGAGCCATGGCATTGAACACAGGGCTGACGACACTGCATGAGGACGATATCGCCAGACATCAGGCGGTGGCGCAGAGCCTGGTCACCAAGCTTGCCATTGTCGAGCGGGACGATGGCGCGGCCGCCACTCCGCTGGCAGGGACGGGGCGCCGTTTCGTCTCGACGGTATCGACCGGCGGTCAGCGCCGCAGCCGCGAGGTCGAACTCGCACGCACCATCCAGGCGGTTCGCAGCGCCGACCCGCTCCTGTCGCCGGCGCAGCATTCGGTGCTCTATCGCACCCGTCGCGGCATCCAGGTGGCGCTGGCGGCTGCCGATGTCTTCGCGCGGCAGACGAACCTTGAACAATTGCAGGCGCGTAACGCCACCGCGCCACTTACCGGCGAGGATGCGGCTCATTTCAAGGCGCTGCTCTCCGCTTCGGCCTATATCGCCGCCTTCACGCTTGCCGCCTATCTCGGCGCGACGCTGCAGGAAGAGGGCGAGCCGGTGGACGATGCCGCGGAGCCGGATTTCCTTTTCGACACGCCGCAGGATGCGCTGAAAACCATGGTCGCCGGTCTCGACCGCAGCATCGCCGGTGCGCCGGACGAGCTCGCTCTGGCCGCACGAGCCCGGGCCTTTTCCCGCATCGCGATCGAGGGTCTGATTGCGCGCAAGGCGCGTTTCACCGGTCTGCAGAATTTCGAGAGCGTGCATATCCGGCTCGACCAGGACGATTTTACGCTCAATGGTTTCGACGTCGCGCCCGGGCAGAAGCGCAAGCCGCTGGTGATGACCTTCAAGAAGCCCGAGGAGATCATCGGCAATCACATCGCCAAGTACCAGGCGCTGAAGCTCGCCAAGATGCTGATGGCCTACGACTTCGACCGGCAGATGAACCCTTTCGTCGAACTCGGCGGCTTTCTCTTCACCTTCATCGGCGACGGCATGCCGGGTACCGGCAAGACGATCCTGATCCAGATGCTCGCCGGCATGCTGCACGAATATTGCGGCATCGCCGGTTATCCCTTCCATTACGAGAATTTCGGCGTCGACCAGATTTCCTCCTATCAGGGCAAATCGGGCCAGAACTGCAAGGAATTCGTCAACAACGTCGTGAACCCGCGGGCGATCGGCTTCGGCACGATCGACGATGTCGACCAGGTGGCGGCTAAGCGCTCCGACGACCGTGCCTCGGCCGGTCAGCACGAGGTGACGGCGGTGCTGATGGAGAGCTTCGCCGGCGCCTCGACGGTGGTGCGCGGCAACTGCACCTTCGGCATGTTCTCCAACTATCCCGAGAATGTCGACGACGCGCTGCGCCAGCGGGCCGGTGCGCGCTGGCTGGTCGACGGGCCGCAGACGGAGGACGACTACATCGACATCTTCGCGCTGCTCGTCGGCAAGAACCACAAGATCCCGCTCGGCGAGCACGACCTCTATGCCGGTCAGGAGATCAAGCGCGCCGTCTCGCAATCCTATGCCGCGCATGCGCGACCGCAGGAGGAGGGGCTTGCCGCCGTCTGGGAGCGCTATCAGAAGGAGAAGGGCAAGATCGCCACGCTCGCCGATGTGGGCGCCTATCTGCACATGATCAGGGAGGCGGAACCCCGCTTCACCGGGCGCGCCATCAGGAACATCACCGATGCCGTCAAGCTGAGGGCCATGGACGTCGAACTGCCCGACGACTGGTTCCGGGACGGCGGCACGTTCATGCATAGGCCCTACGACGAGAAGAAGGCGATGATCGAGCAACTGCGAGGCCCGATCACCATCGACATGGTGCTGCAGGAAATCAACCGCTATGCGGATAGCGAGTTCCGCTACACCGACAAATCCGACGATGCGGCCGTCGGCGAGATCATCCGCCGCGAGCGTCAGCGCGAGAGGGCGATCCGAGAGATCGAGACCATGAAGCGCGAGGGCAGGTGGCAGGGATGAAGGTTGTGTTCGCGGCATTTGCCCCTCACCCTAACCCTTTCCCCGCAGGCGGGGAGAGGGGACGAACTTGCTTCTGGCCGGGGAGGTTGAAGCAGACCACGACGGTGTCCCCTCTCCCCGCGCGCGGCGAGAGGGCCAGGGTGAGGGGCAGAATGCTGAGGAGCATCGCCGCATGAAGCGCCTTTTGGAAGCGGAGCTCATCTATGGACGGCTGCTCGACATTTCCGAACCGCATCTCGTCTCGCGCTACAACAAGGCTCTCAAAGGCTTCGGGCTGAAGCCGACGGCTCTTCAGCGGTTCAGCATCGACATGACCGGCTTCTCACCCGAAATCGCCGAGGAAATCGGCGACCGCGACTATCTGGATCCGAACCGGGTCAACCGGCGCTTCATCATCCTGACGCCGGCGCAGGCGGATCTGCCGGTCGTGCACACGAGCTTCTCAAACACCGCGGCGCTGATGCACGAATTCTTCAACGCCAATGGCCGCGCGATCAATGCGATCACCATCAAGGATGCGCTCTACGGCGAGATCGAGGATTCGGTCTCGGTCGTCGAGGACATTGACGATCTGCTTTCCATCAACGAAGTCCGCTTCCGGGTGCTCTCGGCCGAGGACATGCTCGGCAAGGCGACCGAACTGCGCGAGCTCGTCGACCGGCTGAAGAAGGTGCCGAACGCGTGGGCGGACGACGCGATGCTCGATCGGATGGTCGAACTCGCCAAGACGACCGGCGACATAAGGCAGAACGTGCTCGTGCCGGACGAACTCGTCTTCCGCCATGAGGCCTTCTGGGCAAATCACTTCGGCGGCGTCTACGTCTTTCTCGACGAGAAGACGACGACGGTCATCTGCGACCCTTCCGTGCCCGGTTTTCGCCGTTCGCGGCCCTGGCAGGTCAGCTACATCGCCATAACCGACCACGCCCGCATCTATGACTTTCTGGCGACGACCAACCGGCTGCAATTGCCGCAGGCATCCTGGGTGCAGGAGTCCGGCCTCTTCCAGCATCGCGCGGACATGGTGATCCGTGGGCTCGTCAACGATGCCGATCCGCAGGCCGATCTGACGAGTGTCGACCGGATATGGCTCCAGACCTGGATCCACCGCAATGCCGCGCTGGTGGCGCGCGACGGGATTTATCCCTTTCTCCAGGAAATGGCGCGGGCGATCGCCGCGACGGGTACGATCAGGATGCAGGACGTCGCCCCGGAGAACCGGTTTCTGCTCGTCCGGGCCGCCCCGCAGCATCCCGATCAATGGCTCGTCAACCGCCTGATCTCCGAACTCGTCCCTCGCGATTTCGTCTCGCGATTCGTGTTCGACAAGCAAGGCTTCTACAAAGCCTATGAGGGCTACAGCGAAAAGTTCCGCGAATATGTTGTTGCGACACTGACCGGCACATATCTCAAGGACAAGGCCGCCTTCCGTCATAAGCTCTACGGTCTCAAAGAGGAATAAAACATGTTCGATCCGATCGTTGCGTTCTTCCAGCGTGTATTCACGGCGATCGGCCGTGGCATCGGATTGGCGGTGGCTTGGCTTCTCTGGCCGTTCGTCGCGCTCGGCAACTGGTACCGGGGACGAAGCTGGATCATCAAGGGGCCGATCGGCCTGATCCTCCTCTGCCTCGTGCTCTTCTACGCCTACTTTGTCTGGCAGACGCAAGCCTGGACGAATTTCGACCCGGACTATGTCGACCGCTACAAGCTCGCCGACCGCAGGACTCCGGCCGGTTCGCCCGTCAGCGGACCTGGAACGACGACGGGCCAGTCCGGTTCTGCGGCTGACGTGAACCGAGCTACGGTCGCACCGTCCGGTGCGGACAGCACGACCGAGGCTCTCGCTGTGGCGGAGCTTCCGGCCGGAACGGTTTGCCAGACCTCGGCCGTCGTCGAGGTGGCGGCCGATCTCATCGATCTCAACGTCAATCAGAATGCCTGGATCTCGTCGATGCTCGGCTACAAGCTCGGCTTTTTCGGACTGGACTGGGACGATACGCCCTGGCTGGACAACAAGGCGTCCTTCCAGCGCGGCATCAATCAGGCGGTCCGGCGCACAGCGGTGGAACTGGTGGATTCGCTCGGCCGTGTCCGCGGTACATCGGGAGTCAATGCGGACCTGCAGAGCGCGCGCGGCAATATCCAGTTCGACGAGGAAACCTGGTATTTCGGCCTTAACCCCTTTGGTCCGAAGACCCCGACGCCCAGCTTCTATCGCTCGGCGATGCGCGACCTCAGGAAGTTCAACGTTTCGCTCGGCAAGTGCGAGGCAATCTTCGACGGCCGGTCCGACAACATGGTCGAGTTCCTCGACCGCGTCGCCAATGATCTCGGCAACACCTCGGCGATCATCCGCGAACGTTCGGAGTTCCACAATGGCGGCTGGTTCGACACGCGGGCCGACGACCGCTTCTGGTTCGCCTTCGGCCAGCTCTATGGCTATTACGGCATTCTCTCGGCTGCCGGTGCCGATTTCGAGAATGTCGTCACCCAGCGTGGCCTGGGGCCGATCTATACCGAAACGATGAAGCAGCTTCGCGCGGCGCTCAGAATCCAGCCGCTCATCATCTCGAACGGCCGCGAGGACGGCTGGATCATGCCGACCCATCTCGCGACGATGGGCTTCTACATTCTCCGCGTCCGGTCGAACCTCGTGGAAATGCGCGACATTCTTGCCCGTTGACGGGCGACGTGCGAGCCTAGGCAAAGGAATGGAACCTGCGCACCCCGCGGAGGAGGCGGGATGCGCGAGGCAAACTGGGGGGAAGCCGTGGGAGAGGTAAAGTCCGACATCGAGATCGCGCGTGCCGCGCGCAAGCAACCGATTATGGAGGTGGGGGCGAAACTAGGCATTCCGCCGGAGCATCTGCTTCCCTACGGCCATGACAAGGCCAAGGTGAGCGCCGAGTTCATTGCGGCGCAGCAGGAAAAGAGGGACGGCCGGCTCATCCTGGTGACCGCCATCAACCCGACGCCGGCGGGCGAGGGAAAGACGACGACGACCGTCGGTCTCGGCGACGGCCTGAACCGGATCGGCAAGAAGGCGATCGTCTGCATTCGCGAGGCGTCGCTCGGCCCCTGTTTCGGCATCAAGGGTGGGGCGGCGGGCGGCGGTTACGCCCAGGTGGTGCCGATGGAGGACATCAACCTTCATTTCACCGGCGATTTCCATGCCATTACGTCGGCGCATAATCTTCTCGCTGCCCTGATCGACAACCACATCTATTGGGGCAACGAGCAGGCGATAGACATTCGCCGCATTGCCTGGCGGCGGGTCATGGACATGAACGACCGGGCGCTTCGCCAGATCGTCGGCTCGCTCGGCGGCGTCGCCAACGGCTATCCGAGAGAGACCGGCTTCGACATCACCGTCGCCTCGGAAGTCATGGCGATCCTGTGCCTCGCGATGGACATCAAGGATCTCGAAAGGCGCCTCGGCAACATCATCATCGGCTACCGCCGCGACAAGAGCCCCGTCTTTGCACGCGACATCAGGGCCGACGGGGCGATGGCGGTGCTGCTCAAGGACGCGATGCAGCCGAACCTGGTCCAGACCCTTGAGAACAATCCCGCCTTCGTCCATGGCGGCCCCTTCGCCAACATCGCGCATGGCTGCAATTCGGTCGTGGCCACCACGACGGCGTTGAAGCTTGCCGATTACGTCGTGACCGAGGCCGGTTTCGGAGCGGATCTCGGCGCAGAGAAATTCTTCGACATCAAGTGTCGCAAGGCAGGTCTCAAGCCGGATGCAGCGGTGATCGTCGCCACCGTCCGGGCGATCAAGATGAACGGAGGCGTCAAGAAAGAGGATCTCGCCAGGGAGAACGTCGAGGCGCTGAGGAAGGGATGCCCGAACCTTGGCCGCCACATCCAGAACGTCAAGAAATTCGGCGTCCCCGTGCTCGTCGCGATCAACCACTTCACCTCCGATACCGAGGCCGAGATCCGTGCGATCAAGGACTATGTCCGCACGCTCGGCTCCGAAGCGGTTCTCTGCAAGCACTGGGCAGAGGGTTCGGCGGGCATCGAGGAGCTCGCTTACAAGGTCGTGGACCTCGCCAATGCCGGCCATTCGCAGTTCTCACCGCTCTACGCGGACGAGATGCCTCTCTTCGAAAAGATCGAAACGATCGCCAAGGACATTTATCATGCGAGCGAGGTGATCGCCGACAAGGTGGTTCGCGATCAGCTGCGCACCTGGGAAGATCAGGGCTACGGCCATCTGCCGATCTGCATGGCTAAAACGCAGTATTCCTTTTCCACCGACCCGAACCTGCGCGGGGCGCCGACCGGCCACACCGTGCCGATCCGCGAGGTCCGGCTGGCTGCCGGCGCCGGCTTCATCGTCGTCATCACCGGCGAGATCATGACGATGCCCGGCCTGCCGAAGGTGCCTTCTTCGGAACGGATACGGCTGAACGAGCAGGGGTATATCGAGGGGTTGTTTTGAGGCGGCTCTGCCGCGCGGGCGCTCGCCGCAATTCCCTTCTCCCCGCATGCGGGGAGAAGGTCGCGGCAGCGGGTCGAGGGCGCGCGCCTCCTCAGCGGCAATAGCGGTATCCGTTTTTTCTTTCGATAACGTCCAGATGCAGATGATCTTCATGCGCCGCGTCACTGCCGGGATCGAGGACGGTCGTGAAATACAGGCAGGCCGAAGCCGTGACCGCCCGCTGGAACGCGCCGGTGAGGGTGCCGTCCTCGTCGCGGGGCTGAATCTCGATCGTTTTGTCGTTGCTGAGCGTGAACGAGGCGATGTCGACCGCGTTGCCGCGCGCATGTTCGGATATCTTGCCGGTCTCTGCATTGTTCCTCAGGCGGCAGATATAGGTTGATGCCTGGTTCAAGGCGACGATGCGCGTCTCGGCGCCGAAGGCGCTTCTGGTGGCCGGTGCCGCCGTTTCCTTCGTCCAGCGCGCGAGCGCCAGCGCCGCCTTGCAGCGCATCACCCCCTCGGGCTTCAGCGTCACGTCGGGCAGTATCGCACTGACCCTAATCGGCTTGTCGATGCCGCAGCCCTTGCCGTCGTCGATGCCATCGACCTCGGCAAAGGCGGTGCCGAGCGATTTCAATTCCGAGAGACAGGATGCATATTCCTGGGGACTCTCCTTTTCGATCGTCAGCACAGGGCCGACGTCGAGGGCGTCGTCCTTCCAGTTCGGAGGCAATTCCTGCGCTGCGCGCGCCCCGTCCTTCTTTTCTCCGCCGGATTTTTCCAGGCTCTCAGCATCACCCGGCGGCGGCGTAACGGGCTTGGGCGTGGGCGTCGGCTGGCCGCTGCCGGCGGAGGGACGCGGCTCGGGTACCGGTCCGGTCTTGGGCAAGGCCGCTCCCGAAAGGAGAAACGCGGAGATCAGAATGATTCCGGCGTGGCGCATGAGGTCCTCTCCATCTTTTCTGCAGCCCCGGGCTTTTCTGCAGCCCCAGACGGCGAAACGCACCGGGAACGATCCTGTTTCAAATTGTGCTGAAACTGAGGACGGGGCCGCACCGCAGGCATGAAGATGAGGAAGAACCCCCAGATATATATTGACAATAACACTCATGTTTTCGTATGTGGCTGAAATAAGGCGGAAATTGCCGCCCCCTACCAGCCCAGCCAGCCCTTGAGTTCGCCGCTCAACAGCAAGCCCGGCCAACACTTTCAAAGGACTGGTCCATGCTAAACCGGCATCATCGCCTGGCACTTTTGGCTTGCACGGCATTCGCTACCCTCGCCGGAGCAACAATTTCTCATGCGCAATCCATCGAAGAGGCGGCGGGTGCCGCCGAAAAGCAGGGGCGCGTAACGGTCTTAAAGAAACTTTCCGTCAGGGGGGGAGAGAAAGAGGGCGTGGCGGACACACCGCTTGCAGAGCAGGTGACGGAAGAGGAACTGGACAACAACCAGATTTCGAGCTTCGAAGATTTGGGCAGGAGCCTCGAGCCAGGGGTGAACTTCAACCGCACGAATGGCAGCGTCAATATACGGGGCCTCGAAGGGCCGCGCGTGCTGACGACGATCGACGGTATTCCCATCCCCTTTATCGACGATGGGGCGCGCGACGCCGATGGAGGCATCGACAGCTTCGATTTTGCCGCCCTTTCGACGATCGACATCGTTCGCGGCGCCGATTCCAGCCGTGCGGGCGGCGGCGCGCTCGGGGGAGCCGTGGTGCTGCGCACACTCGAGCCGGAGGACCTGATCGGCGAGGGCAAGACCTGGGGTGGTATCTTCAAATTCGCCTATGACGGCGAGGACGAAAGTCTCGGCGGGTCCGCCGCAGTTGCCGCGCGCTACGACGATACGGCGGTCCTTTTCCAGGGCGGCTACAAGAAAGGGCATGAGCAGGAAAGCAACGGCAACGTTGGCGGCTATTCCACAACGCGCACCGAGGCCGACCCTGCCGACTACGACCAGAACAATCTCCTCTTCAAAGTAAGGCAATATACCGATAGCGGCCACACCTTCGGCTTTACGGCCGAGCGCTTCGACCGTGACAAGGACATCGACTTCATGTCCGGCCAGAGCCCTACCGGCAATTATCGACCAGGTAACTACGACAAGCTCGACAACACCCGGCGCGAGCGCCTGTCGCTCGATTACGAATTCGAGGCCACCGACGACAACGCCTGGTTCGACAGCGCCTCGGCCACGATCAACTGGCAGCGCCTGTTTCGCGAGAACGGTAGCGACGCCTATCGCAGCACCTCGGTGATCGGGGATTATTCCCGCCTCAACGAGGCCGAAGAAGAGAGCTTCGGCGCCAGCGGTTATGTCGACAAGTACTTCGACACTGGCTCCCTGCAGCATAAGGTCACGCTCGGCGGCGACTTTGCCATCGGCAAGCTGCACCAATATTCCTCGGGCGAGGATAGCTGCGACACGGCGCCGAGTCCTTCCTGCAACTTCCTGCACACAAACCAGTCCGACAGCCCCGACGTCGACAGCAGGAAGATCGGCATCTACCTGCAGGATCGCATCTCGATCAGCGACGGTCCCTTCGCGCTGACGCCGGGTCTGCGCTTCGACTGGTACGATTATTCGCCGGAGAATACCGCCGCCTATATGCGCAACCCCAATTATGACGGCTTGCCGCCGGGACAGAGCGATCTGGCGCTGTCGCCGAAGCTTCTTGCAACCTATCAGGCAGCGCAAGAGGTCGAGCTCTTCGCGCAGTGGGCGATGGCCTTCCGGCCGCCGACGGCCGAGGAACTCTATCTGAATTACGGCGCGCCGGGCAGCTATCTGAGCATTGGCAATCCCGATCTCAAGCCCGAAACGAGCCATGGCTTCGAAGTCGGCGCGAATCTTGGTGACGACGAGTTCGGCGGCCGAGTCAGCGCTTTCTACAACCGCTATAAGAATTTCATTGACGAACGCTTTTCTCGCGATCCGACCGGCATCTACCCGATCGGCATCACGGAGGCGATCAACCGTGCCAATGTTTCTATTCATGGGGTCGAGGTATCGGGCCACAAAGTCTTCGGCAATGGCGTCCATGTCCGCACCGCACTCGCCTATGCCTATGGCCGAGATCTCGATACCGACGAGGTGCTTGGCTCCGTTGCCCCGCTGAAGGGAGTCCTCAATGTCGGTTACGCCACCGAAACCTGGGGAACCGATGTCATTCTGACGGCGGCGATGGACGTTTCGGATAAATCGACGAACACTTTCAAGGCACCGGGCTACGGCATCGTCGATGTCACCGGCTGGTGGGAGCCGGAGCAGTTGCCGGGTCTGAGGGTGAATGCGGGGGTCTACAACGTCTTCGACAAGACCTATTGGGATGCGGTGAACACGCAGAATGTGTTCACGCAGCCTGCCGAATTCTATTCGGAGCCGGGGCGAACCTTCAAGATTTCGATGACGCAGCGGTTCTGAGGATCCGGCGGCACACATAGAGAGCGCGGCCGCTGTGGCCGCCTCTTTTTTTCAAGGGACAGATTGGGTCCGCGGTTTTCCCGCTTGCGCGCCACTGCAAGCCGCGCTAACACTTCCGCCCATGGCAAACATGCAGAACATTGCGATCTGGTGGTGGGCTCGCTGAGGCGGCCTTGACCAGTCATGCGTGATTGAGAGATGGAGCCGCCCGGAGATTTCGAGGCGGCTTTTTTCGTATTCTGGCCGCGTGGAAAGACCGGGCTTTTACGGAGCGAGACGAATGGCAGCGGTAATTCTGGAAGACGGCGCGGAGAGTTATACCACGAAGGGTGGCATCGTCGTCACCCGCAGGCGGCGCGAGGCATCCTACAGCGACGCGATCGCCGGCTATGTCGACAGGCTCGACGAACGCCGCGGCGCGGTCTTCTCCTCGAACTACGAATATCCCGGCCGCTATACCCGTTGGGACACTGCGGTGGTCGACCCGCCGCTTGCCATCTCCTCCTTCGGTCGCTCGCTGTGGATCGAAGCCTATAACGAACGCGGCGAAGTGCTGCTGGCGCTGATCGCCGAGGATCTGAAGTCCGTTGCCGACATTACGCTCGGCGCGCTTGCGCCCCGTCGTCTCGACCTCACAATCAACGAGCCCGATCGTGTCTTCACCGAGGAAGAGCGGTCGAAGATGCCGACGGTCTTTACGGTTCTTCGCGCGGTGACGAACCTCTTTCACTCGGAGGAGGACTCGAACCTCGGCCTCTATGGCGCCTTCGGCTACGACCTCGCCTTCCAGTTCGATGCGATCGAACTGAAGCTTACGCGTCCGGACGACCAGCGCGACATGGTTCTCTTCCTGCCGGACGAAATCCTGGTGGTCGATCACTATGCGGCAAAGGCCTGGATCGACCGCTACGATTTCGCCAGGGAGGACCTTTCGACCGAGGGCAAGGCAGGGGACATCGCTCCCGAGCCGTTCCTGAGCGTCGACAGCATCCCGCCGCACGGGGATCACCGCCCGGGCGAATATGCCGAACTGGTCGTCAAGGCGAAGGAAAGCTTCCGTCGCGGCGATCTTTTCGAAGTGGTGCCGGGGCAGAAATTCTACGAGCGCTGCGAAAGCCGCCCGTCCGAGATTTCCAATCGGCTGAAGGCGATCAATCCGTCGCCCTATTCCTTCTTCATCAATCTCGGCAACCAGGAATACCTGGTGGGTGCTTCGCCGGAGATGTTCGTGCGCGTTTCCGGCCGGCGCATCGAGACCTGCCCGATTTCCGGCACGATCAAGCGCGGCGACGATCCGATCGCAGACAGCGAGCAGATCCTGAAGCTCTTGAACTCGAAGAAGGACGAGTCCGAACTCACCATGTGCTCGGACGTGGACCGCAACGACAAGAGCCGGGTCTGCGTGCCGGGCTCGGTCAAGGTGATCGGTCGCCGTCAGATCGAGATGTATTCGCGGCTGATCCACACGGTCGATCACATCGAGGGGCGCCTGCGCGACGATATGGACGCCTTCGACGGGTTCCTCAGCCACGCCTGGGCGGTGACCGTTACCGGAGCGCCGAAGCTCTGGGCCATGCGCTTCATCGAGAGCCACGAGAAGAGCCCGCGTGCCTGGTACGGGGGCGCGATCGGCATGGTCGGCTTCAACGGCGACATGAACACCGGGCTGACCTTGCGTACCATCCGCATCAAGGACGGGATCGCCGAGGTGAGGGCGGGTGCGACGCTCCTCTATGATTCCAATCCGGAAGAAGAAGAAGCCGAAACCGAACTGAAGGCCTCTGCCATGATTGCAGCCATCCGCGACGCCAAATCTGCAAACAGCGCCAAGGCCGCGCGCGATGTCGCTGCCGTTGGCGCCGGAGTGAGCATCCTGCTCGTCGATCACGAGGACAGCTTCGTCCATACCCTGGCGAACTACTTCCGCCAGACGGGCGCGACTGTCACCACCGTGCGCACGCCCGTGGCCGAGGAAATCTTCGACCGGGTCAAGCCCGACCTCGTCGTGCTTTCGCCCGGTCCCGGCACCCCGAAGGACTTCGACTGCAAGGCGACGATCAAGAAGGCGCGGACGCGGGACCTGCCGATCTTCGGCGTCTGCCTGGGGCTGCAGGCGCTCGCGGATGCCTATGGCGGCGATCTTCGTCAACTGGCGATCCCGATGCACGGGAAACCCTCGCGCATCCGCGTGCTCGAACCCGGTGTCGTCTTCTCCGGCCTCGGCAAGGAGGTGACGGTCGGGCGCTATCATTCGATTTTCGCCGATCCGTCCAACCTGCCGCGCGAATTCGTGATCACGGCCGAAAGCGAAGATGGTACGATCATGGGCATCGAACACAGCAAGGAGCCGGTGGCGGCCGTGCAGTTCCATCCGGAATCGATCATGACGCTCGGCGGTGACGCCGGCATGCGGATGATCGAGAACGTGGTTGCCCATCTCGCCAAGCGGGCGAAGACCAAGGCAGCCTGACCTCTTGCGCGTCGGCTGTATCGGCCGGAGGCATTCGACCGTTTGACAAGCGGCCCGTAATCGCCCATATGGCGCCCATGATCCGCCTGCGCGAAAACCCGCGCGGGCGGTTTTGCATTTGAATGGCCTTGCATCTGCAACTCGTTTGCATCTGCAGGAGGAATGACGATGACCGGAACCGACAATAGTACCATCCTGCGACTCGCCTTCTGGGGCATCCCCCTGTCGCTGGCCGTGATGGGTCTTAAAATGCTCGCCTGGTGGGTGACGGGCTCGGTGGCGCTCCTGTCCGACGGGCTGGAATCCTCCGTCAACGTGGTCGCCGCGGTGATTGCCTATGCGATGATCGGCTATGCGGCAAAGCCGGCCGATGCCGATCACCCCTTCGGGCATCACAAGGCGGAATACTTCTCCGCGGTCATCGAAGGCGTGCTGATCGTCCTGGCGGCGTTGCTGATTATCTGGGAAGCCATCCCCGAAATGATGGCACCGGTGCTTCTGAATGCACCGACGCTAGGCCTCGCCATCAATTTCGCCGCCGGCGTCGTCAATGCGATCTGGGCCTATGTGCTTATCCGCGCCGGCAGCCGCCATCGCTCGCCGGCCTTGAGTGCGGACGGCCAGCATATTCTCTCCGATGTCGTGACCTCCGTGGGCGTGCTCGTCGGCCTTCTTCTCGCCATCGCCACCGGCTACGCGATCCTCGATCCGCTGCTCGCCGTGATCGTCGCGGGCAACATCCTCTTCCAGGGCTGGAAGGTGATTTCGCGCTCCGTCGACGGGCTGATGGACAGAGCGGTGCCGGCGGACGAGGAGGAGGCGATCAAGGCGGCGATCGCGGCTAATGCCGGCGGGTCTCTCGGGGTCCATGATCTGAAGACGCGTCAGGCGGGCCCGGCGATTTTCGTGGATTTTCACATGGTCGTGCCGGAGGCGATGGCGGTCGGTGACGCGCACGATATCTGCGACCGGATCGAGGAGGCGATTCGCGTCGTGCACTCGGGCGCGGAGATCGCCATTCACGTCGAACCGGAAGGCGAAAAGGCGCACGGGGTGCGCGTTAAAGTTAGTGGAGCATCACGGAAATGACCAAGACTGACGTATCGGGACTTTCACAACTGGGGACGAAGGTCGATCTGCCCCAGAGCCCGGAAGAAGCGGTTCTCGAAAGGGTGCCGAGCGGGCACGGCGGCACGGATTTCGTCGTGCGCTTTACGGCGCCCGAGTTCACCTCGCTTTGCCCTATGACCGGGCAGCCCGACTTCGCGCATATCGTCATCGACTATGTGCCGGACGGCTGGCTGGTCGAATCGAAATCGCTCAAGCTGTTCCTGCATTCGTTCCGCAACCACGGCGCTTTCCACGAGGATTGCACGATCGAGATCGCCAAGCGGCTGGTTTCGCTGCTTTCGCCGAAGTGGCTACGGATCGGCGCCTACTGGTATCCCCGCGGCGGCATCCCGATCGACGTTTTCTGGCAGACGGGAAACCCGCCCGAGGGCGTCTGGCTGCCGGATCAGGGCGTGCCGACCTATCGCGGACGGGGATGATGGCGGTGGCCGATTTGCGAGGACCGTCTCGCCTCTATCTTCGGCTGGATCCGCTGACCTGGGGATGAGCCGCCCGCCGGTTCGCACGGATTTCCCTATCGATCGAGCCGAACTGCTTTTGACAGGCCGATCTTTTCCAGTTCGGTCTGGAGTATCGGGTCGAAAGCGACCTTCCTCCAAAGCACTCGGTAGCCGAGACGCTGGTAGAGTTGAAGCGCCCGCTCGTTTTGGGCCGCCACCTGGATTGCGGCTTGCCTGTATCCACGCTCGGCGATTTGCGCTTCGAGCGCCTTTATGAGGGCCGATCCGGCGCCCCGTCCTTCGAAGGCGGGAGCCACCCAGATATCGCTGATGACATCGTCATCGTGCTCGCGGGCGCCGAGGCCGGCAGCTTCTCCATCGACTTCAGCGACGAGAATGCGAGGCCCCAGTTCTCGCACGAACGGCAGAAACGGATTGTTCTGTTCGGTGGCCGCCGCAACATGCGCCGGCACAAGCGGCTTTATGCCTTTGCGCCAGGCTTCAAGGCCGATTTGAGCGAGAAAGTCCGCCTCCTGCGGCAGCGCGGAGCGAACCAGTATCATCCGAGGATCAAGGCTGCGCCGGCTATGGCGGTGGCGCCGCCGACGATACGAGTGACGACGCCGCGCTCCGCAAGCCGGGCGAGCCCCATGCCGAGACCGATGCCGGCAATGTGCAGAAGAGCGGTTGCGATCACGAATCCTGCTGCAAACGACCAGGTGCCGGCCGAGCCCAATTCTCCACCGTGGGCATGGCCATGGAAGAGCGCGAAGGCCGCGACGATGGCTGCAGCCGTTGCCGCGTCAAGCCGGACGGCTATGGCGACGACCAGGCCGAGCGCCACGACGGAGGCGAGAATGGCCGGTTCGACAAGGGGCAGGGGAGCGCCGGCGTGGGCGAGAACGAAGCCGAGCACCATCGTCGCGACAAAGGCAGCCGGCACGCTCCACAGAGCCCTGCCGCCGATCTGAGCCGCCCAAAGGCCGACGGCGATCATCGCAAGAACGTGGTCGGCTCCGAACAGCGGATGGGAAAGACCCGCCATCACCGACCCGTGTTCGGCTGGATCGAGATGGGCGAAGGCAGGCGCGGAGGAGCCGGCGAAGAGCGCGGCTGCGAGAAGGACGGATTTCTTCATTCTGGGCCCCGATACGGACATTGATGATCCGCTGATCTTATTGGGCTCCCACCGGCTGTCCATACGTCATTTGGCGGGGCCTGTTTACCATCGTGCCGAGGCGGGCGGTTCGAACCGTGTTAACGCCGCCGTTTGCATTGTTTTCGCCGTCGAGTCGCATTATCTGGTTGGAAGACATTTCATGAGGAGTCCGAAGAATGCGGAACGACGACGACCAGGAAGAAAAGAAGACCGAATTGCCCTTGGGCAAGGAGACGGAGGCGAACCTTTTCAAGTCGCGTTCGATTTTCATTTACGGGACCATCACCCAGGAACTCGCGCAGAAGGTCTGCTCGCAGCTCGTGGCGCTTGCCGCGGCCAGCGACGACGATATCCGCCTCTTCGTCAACTCGCCCGGCGGCCATGTCGAATCCGGCGACAGCATCCACGACATGATCAAGTTCGTGAAGCCTAAGGTCTGGACCATCGGCACCGGCTGGGTCGCATCCGCCGGCGCGCTCATCTATGTCGCTGCGCCCAAGGAGCAGCGCTTGTGCCTGCCGAACACCCGCTTCCTGTTGCACCAACCCTCGGGCGGAACGCGCGGCATGGCTTCCGACATCGAGATCCAGGCACGCGAGATCATCAAGATGAACGAGCGTCTGAACCGGATCTTCTCCGAAGCGACCGGACAGCCGGTCGACAAGATCGCCAAGGACACAGATCGCGATTACTGGCTCGGTGCGGAAGAGGCGAAGGCCTACGGTCTCGTTTCGCGCATCGTCACCTCCATCGCGGAAATCTAGAGCGTCCGCCCCTCATCCGCCTGCAGACACCTTCTCCCGCAAGCGGGGCGAAGGGAGGCGAGGCGCCGCCTCAGACCCCTTTCCCCCACGCGCGGGGAAAGGGCTCGTCCTCGGACCAAACCCCGAGGAGAGGGCACTCTTGCTCCGCTTTACCAAGCCGTGTATAGGCTTTTCCATGACTGAGGCCGACGCAAACAAGATCGCAGCGATCTTTTCGGGACACGATGCCAATCGTGCTCCTGCGCGCGCCTTCGCCTCCCTTCTTCTTCTCGGCCTTATCCGCGGTTGCCGGGTTCGCTGAGGAGCGCCCGGCGGCCGAAAAGCCTTGCCGGCACCTGCTCCTCGAAATCCAGAAAAGCTGAACCAAATCGCGCGGCCCCCGCGGCATCGCCATCGCAATGTCCCGAATGATCGGCTATTGCATGCGGCAGGCTACGCTCCAGTGACGAAGAGAAGCTGCACATGATTTTGAAATCGCATTCCATCAAGACCGGCATGCCCGAAGCGGCTGTGAAATATCAGCCCTATCCGCAGATCGCGCTGCCGGATCGCACGTGGCCGTCAAAGGCGATTACCGAGGCGCCGATCTGGTGTTCCGTGGATCTTCGCGACGGCAACCAGGCACTCGTCGACCCGATGGGTCACGACCGCAAGGCGCGCATGTTCCACCTCCTCCTGGACATGGGCTTCAAGGAGATCGAGATCGGCTTCCCCTCCGCGTCGCAGACGGATTTCGATTTCGCCCGCTGGTGCGTCGAGGAAGGCAACGTCTCCGAAGACGTGTCGCTGCAGGTGCTGGTACAGTGCCGGCCGGAATTGATCGCGCGGACCTTCGAGGCGCTTGAAGGTGCGCACCGGCCGATCGTGCATTTCTACAATTCGACGAGCGAGCTGCAGCGCCGCGTCGTCTTCGGCAAGGACGTGGCCGGCATCAAACAGATCGCGACCGACGCCGCCAAGATGATCACCGACATGGCCGCGAAAGCGGGCGGCGGCTATCGCTTCGAGTACTCGCCGGAAAGCTTCACGGGCACCGAACTCGAAGTGGCATTGGAGATTTGCAACGCCGTGATCGAGATCGTCCGGCCGACGGCGGACAACAAGCTCATCATCAACCTGCCCTCGACCGTGGAGATGGCGACGCCGAACATCTATGCCGACCAGATCGAATGGATGTGCCGCAATCTCGACAATCGCGAGAACCTGATCGTCTCGCTGCATCCGCACAATGACCGCGGCACCGGCATTGCCGCAACCGAGCTGGGGCTGATGGCGGGCGCCGACCGTGTCGAGGGGACGCTCTTCGGCAATGGCGAGCGCACCGGCAACGTCGATGTGGTGACGCTGGCGCTCAACATGTTCACGCAGGGCGTCGATCCCAAGCTCGACTGCTCGGACATCGAGCGGATCAAGGAAGTCTACGAATATTCCAACCAGATGGTCATTCCGGAACGCCACCCCTATGTCGGCGAACTGGTTTACACGGCTTTCTCCGGCTCGCATCAGGATGCCATCAACAAGGGCATGAAGGCGATCAAACAGGCGAACAAGCCGACCTGGGAGGTACCCTATCTGCCGATCGATCCGCGCGATGTCGGACGCAGCTATGAAGCGATCATCCGCATCAACTCGCAGTCGGGCAAGGGCGGCATCGCCTATATCCTGCAGGAGGACTACGGGATCAATCTGCCGCGCAATCTGCAGATCGAGTTCCGTGAGGAAGTCCAGCGCATCACCGACGAGGAAGGCAAGGAGCTGCCCTCGAAGCGCATCCATCAGCGCTTCATCGAAAGCTATGTCGAGCAGCCGGGCGCGCGCATCAAGTTCGTCGACCATCACACCTACCCTGTAGGCGAGCACAAAGGCTTGCGCGTCGTTGCCGCCGAGATCACGGACGGCGGCGAGACCAGACAGATCGAGGGCAAGGGCACGGGCCCGATCGACGGCTTCATCAACGCACTGTCGATCTATCTCGGCGTCGAACTCTCGGTGGCGGATTACTCCGAGCATTCGCTGCAGCATGGTTCGAACGCCGCTGCGATCGCTTATGTCGAGGTCGAGTATCCGGGCGGCAAGCTCTTCGGCGTCGGCATCAACACCAATATCGTGGCCGCCTCACTGGAGGCGATTGTCTCGGCTGCCAACCGCGTGCTGGACGTGATGGGGAAGTGACGCGCTTGCCCTGGTAGGTGCCCCTTGCCCCGACCCTCTCTCCGCGCGCGGAGAGAGGGTAATGGTATTGGGCAGCGCTCATTTAGGTTGATCTTCGATAGGGTCGCGGAAACGCTTCCGACCCTGGCTCATATGCGATGGCTCTGCCTCCCATGAGCAGAAGGTCGCGATGGCTCTGTGCGGGGCAGATACTCGGTCTTGATCAGCGTCAAATATTCGCCGCCACCGTTTCGGCAAGGTCCTGCAGAGCGGGGTCGGAGGACGGACCTATCATCACAAATGAGACGCTTTCCCGTTGCCACGATATCAAGCCGAGGTCGCCGCGGATGGTCTCGGTGAATTCGCCGGATTGTTGCGCGTCGCCTTGCTTGAGAAAACAGATGGTGAAGACCTCTCCCTCCCGGTCGCGATAGACGAGCTGGGCAACCGGCCTGCCGTTGGCGGCAAGGAGCCTCGCCCCTTCGAAGGATAATCCCTTGCGGGCGAGATCGGGGACAGCGAAGCTCACGCCGACGCTTGCGGCAAGCCAGGTCTCGATCTCGGCCGCCTGCGTTCCCGGCACCTCGACCAGATGCTCCTTCTGGCGCGAATAGATGCGGTGAGATCCGACGATATCGTCGATCCAGGGGCGGTCATCGGCCTGGTTCATCGGCTCGACGAAATCCGTGGCGCTGCCGAGAATGAAGCCGGCGGCTCCGCCGAGCAGGAAAAGGGCGGTGGAAGCGGCGAGGATGCGCGGCCAGATGCGAGCGCTTCGTCTTGGAAGGCTGGCCGTCGTTACCCGCTCCGATTTCGGGTTGATGCCGGGGCCTTGCTTTATCTGGCGCACCAGCGCCAGCGGCACCGGATCATGGAGGAAGTTTTCGAAAGCCCCGTTGCCGAAGGCGCTGCCCGACTTGAGCTTGTCGAGCAATGCCCTTGCCTCGTCGTCGCGGGCGAGAAGATCGTCAAGCTCGGATTTTTCGCTTTCTGCGAGTTCGCCGTCGATATAGGCGGACAACCGCACCTCGAGCGTCAGCCCCTTCGTTCGCAGCAACGGTCAGGCCCTCCTTTCCGTATTTTCGGACAACATGGCCGCGAGCCTGAGCCGCGCCGTCGACAGTCTGCTCATGACCGTACCGACGGGGATGCCGAGGATCTCCGCCGTTTCCCGGTAGCTGTGGCCTTCGACATTGACGAGGAGGAAGACGCTTGCCAGTCCCTCCGGCATCGACAGGATCATCTTCTGCACCTGATTGGCATAGGCGGCCTTTTCGGCTGTTGCTTCGACGTGCGGTTCTTCCCGCTCGAAAACGTCGACCGCACCGGCGCTGCGCACCTTGCGCTTGCGGATTTCGTCCACCCAGAGATTGCGGGTCATCGCATAGACCCAGCTTTCCAGCCGGCCCTCGCCATTCCATAGGTGACCGCGCGCGATTGCCCGCTCGCAAACTTCCTGGACGAGATCGTCGGCATCATTGGCATTGCGGGCCAGCGTGATCGCGAAGCGGCGCAGTTTGGGCAGCAGGCTGACCAAATCCCGTCTGAAATCCTTCATTTCTGCCGCTGGGCGCATTGCTCTTCCAGTAAAACGTGCCGGATCGCGCGTCCATTCGCCATCCGGACGCACCATCAATGATATGGAACATTTGGTCCTAAGTCTGCAAGGGAAGAGCCGGAACGGAAAGAGGTTTTTGCGCCCCGGCAACCGGTTTTCCCCACGCCGGCGCGGGTCCTTGAATCGGCCGGCACCGAGAGGCTTCCGGCGTTTCAGAAATACGTCGTTTCGGCGAGCACCACGCCGGTCGCGTCCGGGTTGATCGCGTAGCGCTCCCGGGTCAGCCGCCAGTCTCCGGGCTCGCCGTCGACGGAAAAGAGATTATAGGCGGCGACGGGCTTGCTGCCTCCGGGACCCTGCGAAGCGGATGCGATGCCGACGACCGGCACCGGCCCCGTATGCCCCTTGAGCCAGTGGAGCGTATTGAGATGCGTGTGGCCGTGCAGAACCAGCTCGGCCCCGCCGGCGGAGATGGTGGCAGCGAAACGGCGGATGCCGATCATGCGCTTGTGCATCGAGGTCGCGCCGCGAATCGGCGGGTGATGGATCATGACGATGCGGAACAATCCGGCTTCGCCGGCCTGGCGAAGGAGGTTGACCGTCGCGCGCGCCTGTCGCGGCCCGAAATAGCCGCTCGCGGCGAAAGGGGGAGTGGCCACGGCCGTCGAGCAGCCGATGAGCGCCACCCTTCCGCGCACCCGCATATAGGGAAAGCAGGCATGCTTCTTCATCCAGCCGCTGGGGCCGTCGTCGCCGCGCATGAAGGGATACCATGCATGCGTGATCTTCTCGTATGCGCCGGGCACATAGGCGTCGTGGTTGCCTGGAACCACCGAGATTTCATTGGGGTCGCCCGCGTCCGCGAGCCATTCGGTAACCGCTTCGATCTCCAGCGAAGAGGCGAGGTTGACGAGATCTCCGGTGATCGCCAGGTGATCCGGATTGCGCACCTCGATGTCCTGCATCAGGCAGTCGAGCGTCCCGGGAAAGAGATGGCGCACCCTGTTCCTGTGCCAGTTGACGAATCCGGTGATCCGCTTGGAAGCGAGTTCGCGGAGGGAGAGATCGGGCAAAGGCCCCAGGTGGACATCGGATATATGCGCAAGTTTGAACATTAATCTCGTCTAGCGCATATTCCCGGGAAGGGGAATCAGTAATGGACTATTCCCGGAAACCGTGAATGTGAGGAGAAGGCGTATGGACGAGAGCCGCGGGCCGGAGATGCCCTCCTGGCGGCTCCGCTTTCTGACGCGGTTTGCCCATGTTTATTTCGCCCTGGCCCGCGGCATGACGCTCGGCGTGCGGGCTGCCTGTTTCGACGATGAGGGGCGGGTCTTTCTCGTAAGGCATTCCTATCTGCCGGGCTGGCATCTTCCCGGCGGCGGCCTCGACCGCAACGAGACTGCGGTGGAGGGCCTTGCCCGCGAACTCAAGGAGGAGGGCAACCTCGTGCTGACGACGGCACCGCTGCTCTTTCAGGTCTACTACAACCGGCGCACCAGCAAGCGCGATCACGTCATCTTCTTCCGCTGCGATAATGTCCGCCAGGAGCGGCCGAAGCGTGCGGATCTCGAAATCGCCGCGGCGGGCTTCTTTCCGCTCGACGACCTTCCGGCGGACACGACGCCTGCGACCCGGCGCCGGCTGGCGGAGCTCGCTGGAAGCGCGGCGCCCGATACGTTCTGGTAGGCGACCGATCGCCCCCTCATGCGCCTGCTTGTCCCTTCTCCCCCGCAAGCGGACGAAGGGACAAGCGGCTAGCGCCCATTTTCTCTCATCCTTGTTCAGAGGTTATCCCGCCCGTGCGGCGCTCCAAGGTCGAGCACCGGACCCGCCGGCACGATGCCCGTGGGATTGATCGTCGTATGGCTGCGGTAATAGTGCTGCTTGATGTGGTGCATATTGACCGTCTCGGCGACGCCCGGCACCTGGTAGAGCTCGCGCAGATAGCCGTAGAGATTCGGATAGTCCGCAATGCGGCGGATGTTGCATTTGAAATGGCCGACATAGACCGGATCGAAACGGACGAGTGTCGTGAAGAGCCGCCAATCGGCTTCCGTCAGGCGGTCTCCCGTGAGATAGCGCTTCGACGCGAGGCGGTTCTCCAGTTCGTCCAGCATGGAGAAGAGGGCGGCGACGCTCTCCTCATAGGCCGCCTGGCTGGTTGCGAAGCCGGCCTTGTAGACCCCGTTGTTGACCGCGTCGTAGATACGCGCATTGAGCGCGTCGATTTCGGGACGCAGATCTTGCGGGCAGAAATCTGCCGTCGAGCCGGTCAGACGATCGAAGGCCGAGTTGAACATGCGGATGATTTCGGCGGACTCGTTCGAGACGATCGTGTTCTTCCGCTTATCCCAGAGGACCGGCACCGTCACCCGGCCGGAATAGACCGGGTCGGCGCGCAGATAGACTTCCCAGAGCATGCGCGAGCCGAAGAGGTGATCGGCGGTGCCGCCGTTCTCGCCCTCACGGTCCTCTCCCTTGAATTCCCAGCCATTGGCCAGCATCAGCGGGTCGACGATGGAAAGAGAGATGAGGTCTTCGAGCTTCTTGAGCTTGCGGAAGATCAGCGTGCGGTGCGCCCAGGGGCAGGCAAGGGACACATAAAGATGATAGCGGCCCGCTTCGGCCTCGAAGCCGCCTTCGCCGGAAGGGCCGGGCGATCCATCTGCCGTGATCCAGTTGCGGAACTGCGATTCGCTGCGCTTGAAATGACCGTTCGTCGCACGCGTGTCGTACCAGACATCCTGCCAGACGCCATTCACGAGCCTACCCATAGGCCAACTCCTTTCGATCGTTTGCTGACGTCATAATTAGTGCTGAGAACCGCGGCCGATAGATGTGAAATTCCGAACAGTGCGTTTTACCCTTTGACTGGCAGCATTTTTCTGCTATCGGCGAAACGGTAGCTCTTTCATCTGGGAACGATCACAACAATGATCCTGTCGGGAAGCCTGCGACGACGCTGATGCTGCAAACGCCCATTCGGGGCGAGCCATCCTCCATGTCCGTTCGCATGCCGGTTCTCGACACATGAAAAAGCACGATCTCGTCTATCTGACCGAAGACGCATCCCACGACGCAGCCATCGAAATCATCAATGAAGAGGCGTTCGGGCCGGGTCGCTTCACCCGCGCCGCCGCGCGGATTCGCGAGCAGGGGCCCCATGACCGGGCGCTCTCCTTCATCTGCGCCGATAACGGCGAAACGATCGCGTCGGTCCGGATGACGCCGGTAACGGCCGGTTCGGTGAAAGGACATCTGCTCGGCCCGCTTGCCGTCCGGCCCTCGCACAAGAACCAGGGCATCGGCCGGGAACTCGTCCGTATTGCAGTCGAAGCGGCGCGCCGCAAGGGCACCGAAGCGGTTATCCTCGTCGGCGATCCGCCCTATTACCAGCCGCTCGGTTTCGAGAAGGTACGCCACGGCGCGCTCCAATTCCCGGGTCCCGTCGATCCCGCGAGGGTTCTCGTCGTGCCGGTCGCGCCGGACGTTCACGCCCGGCTTGAAGGCGTGATCGCCTGGCGGGATGACGGCGCCACCTGCCTCACTGCGCGCACGGAGGCGCAAGGGGCGGCTGCCTGATCTCTGGACGTCGGCTATTCGTCGTCCTTGGCCCGAGAATGGCGAAGCCGTGGCCTAGTCGGCGTTCACCGACCCTCGCGATACCAGGTAGCGGAGATGAGGAAGAGCAGTGCCGCCAGGCCGAAGAGCCCCGCGAAAAGTGAAAGGGAATCAATGCCCTTCAGCACCGTCTCGTCGGTCATGCGCAGCGACAGGCGCTGATCGTCCGCCACGCGGACGGCGCCGCGAACCGGGAGGATAGACGGGAGGTCGACGGGTCCGTCGGCGCTGGCCAGACGGCGGACCAGGCCCTTCGTCTTCTCCGCCCAGGGTTTGATCTTCTCCTCCGTGGAAATCGCCGCCTTGAATTCGGGCGCATCGACGTTGCCGACATGGACGAGCGTCGTCAATTCGTCGTTGGCAACTTCGAAGAGGCCGATTTCATTGGTCTCGACCTCAGCCTTGTAGAGCCCCGGCTCGCCTTCCGTGAGCGTGACTTCCTGGGTCCGGCCGGAAGGATAGGTGAGGGTCGCCTGGCCGGGATCTCCTTCGATCGTCTGGCGCGTGATCTCGAGCGTCCGGCCCATCGCGCGGGCGGTGAGCGCCTCCTCTTCGAGCGCCGGCTCCTGCATAAGCCAATGCGCCGTGCGGCGATAGAGCGAGACATGCGGCCCACCCCCTTCGAAGCCGCGCGCCCAAAGCCAACCCTGGTCGGAGAGCAGCATGGCGACACGCCCCTTGCCGACGCGATTGAGGACCAGCAGCGGCTTGCCGTCAGCAGCTTCCATTACCGTCTGCCCGAGCGGCCTGTCCACGTCGACGGTACGGAACCAGCGGCCCCAGGCCGGCGGTTCGTCCGCTGCCCCTTCGAGCCCGCGGGTGACCGGGTGCTTCTTTCCTTCCTCCGAGAGCCGGGGGAAGAACGCCTTCTCGTTCATGACGCCGGTCGGCGTTGCCGGCAGCACCGCCGCAAGCGGGGTCGCGGCGATCGAATCGTCGCCGGCGTGCTCCGGCCCGGCGGCGATCAGCAGCGCTCCACCGTTCTGCACGTACTGGGCGATGTTGTCGTAATAGAGGATCGGCAGCACGCCACGATGCTGGTAGCGATCGAAAATGATGAGGTCGAACTCGCTGATCTTGTCGACGAAAAGCTCCCGCGTCGGGAAGGCGATGAGCGAGAGTTCGTTGATCGGCGTGCCGTCTTGCTTCTCCGGCGGCCGGAGAATGGTGAAATGGACGAGGTCGACCGCGGCATCGGATTTCAAGAGGTTGCGCCAGGCGCGCTCGCCCGCATGCGGCTCTCCCGAAACGAGGAGCACGCGAAGATTTTCGCGGATGCCGTCGAGCACATGCACGGCGCGGTTGTTCGTCTCCGTCACCTCGCCGGCAACCGGATTGACGGCGAATTCCAGGATGTTGTTGCCGCCGCGCGGAACGGTGAAGCTGAACGGAACGTCTGTGCCGGGCTCCGCCTGCTCCGTGGCGATCTCGTTGCCGTTCAGGCGGATCGTCACCTCGGCGCTGCCGCCGGGAGCCGCGCCGTCATCCACGACCCGAAAGGTCATTCTCTGCTGTTCGCCGACGATGCCGAAGCGGGGGGCGCTGACGATTTCGATGCGCCGGTCGAACTCGTCCGGCTTGCCGCTGATCAGGGCGTGGACGGGTGCATCGAAGCCGAGCTTCTGGTTGACGTCCGGCACGTCGTGGATCTGGCCGTCGGTAATGAAGATGGCGCCGCCGACACGGGCGGGCGGCACGTCTGCGAGCGCCGTTGTCAGGGCGCCGAAGAGCCTGGTCGAGGGGGCCTCGGTTTCCTCGCCGTCGGCGGCTTCGACAATGCGCGCCTCGATCTGGGGGAAACGGGAAAGGCGTTGCTTGAGCCCCTCGAGTGCCTGGTCGGTCTGCGCGCGGCGGTCACCGTTCTCCTGGCTCTGGCTGCGGTCGACAACGACGGCGACAATGGTGGAGAGGGGTTCGCGCTCCTCCTGGAAGAGGACGGGATTTGCAAGCGCGAGGCAGAATGCAGCCAGCGCCGCCGCCCTGATCCAGGCTCCCCGAACGCCGCGCCAGATACCGAGTGCCGCCAGAACGGCTGCGACAAGCGCCAGTGCCGCGAGATACGGCCAGGCGAGAAGCGGCGAGAAATCGATTGTCATCGCCGGGTCCTCATTGTCCGAGCCGCTCGAGCAGGGCGGGCACGTGCACCTGGTCGGCCTTGTAGTTGCCGGTCAGCATGTACATCATGATGTTGACACCGGAGCGAAAGGCGTATTCGCGCTGCATTTCGTCCGGCGGCACGGTCGGCAGCAGTGCGACTCCGTTCGAATCCACGGCCCATGCACCGGCAAAGTCGTTGCCGGTGATGATGATCGGCGTCACCCCGTCGCCCGGCCGCGCCGGCCGGTTGCTCGGTTCCTCGCGACTATCGAGCTGGGATTCGATCCACAGCGGGCTGCCGGTATAGCGGCCGGGAAAATTCGTCAGCAGATAGAAGGCCTTGGTCAGGACATGGTCGGCCGGAACCGGCTCCAGCGGCGGTATGTCGAGATTGCCGAGGATCGCCTGGAGACGTTCGGTGTTCGCGCTGGTTCCGTTCGATGAAGAGCCGAGCGAGGAAAACTGATCACGCGTGTCGAACAGGACCGTGCCGCCCGCCCGCATATAGGCATCGATTCGGCTGACGGCTTGCGGGCTCGGCATGGGCGCGCTGGCGGAAATCGGCCAGTAGATGATGGGGTAGAGGCTCAATTCGTCCTTGGAGATGTCAAGGCCGACGGGCGCGCCGGGCTCGAGCGTGGTGCGATAGGTGAGGAAGTCGGTGAGGCCTCTCAGCCCGTCTTCGGAAAGGCGGTCCACCTCTTCCTCGCCGGTGACCACATAGGCGAGATGCGTGGTGTCCAGCCGCTCGAGGATGCGCTGGTCGTCCGGGCGCGTGTCGTCGGCAAAGACCTGCGGCGGGGCGAGGAAGACGGTTCCGGCGAGGACTATGATGATTGCCGAAGCGGCCCTTGCCGTCCGAGCGCGTGAAAACACGCCACCCATGAAGAGCACGATCAGAGCGTCCGCGAGCAGCAGCAGGAGGGCGAGCGTCATCAGCGCCGGCTTCAGCGACCAGCTTTCCGTACCGGCCAGCCGCTCGGAGGTATGAGGGCCGGCGGCGGTCATGTCGATCCGCTTGAGCTCGGCGTCGCGCGGTAAGAGGTTGAGCGCCGTAAAGCCGTCCTCGGAGCCGTAGAGCCCCGGAGGATTGTCGGCTGTCGCGACCGGTGCCTTGCCGGGCACGATGTCGAGGGGACGGGCATTGCCCGTCTCGGCGACGAGCACGCCATCGGCGTTCAGAAGCCGGTAGGGCGGCAAGGTCTGCGCCTTCACCGCCTTGCCGTCGCTGGCGATACCGCCGCCGCGCGAGAGCTGGACACTGCGGCGGAGCATTTCAACGAAATGGCCCGAGATCGGCAGGTTCGACCATGTGGCCTCGGCGCTGACGTGAAAGAGCACGATGCGGCCCGCCCCGCGTGTCGCAGTCGTGACCAGCGGTGTGCCGTCGGCGAGGTTTGCCCATGTGCGCTCCGCCAGATCGGCTGTCGGTTCGGCCAGAACCTGACGCTTGACGAGAATGTCGGTGGGGCGGGCCATGCCGGCGAAGGGACTGTTGCCGGGATAGTCGGCGAGCGGCTGCGGTTCGGACCAGGAGAGCGCGCCGCCGAGCGCCCGTTCGCCCTGGCGAAGCGTGACCGGGACGAGCGGATCGTCGGCAGGTGCGGCGGCCAGGCGGGGGCCGGCGAAGCGGATCAGCGTGCCGCCGTTGTCGATCCATTTCGCAAGCAGAGGATAGGTCTCTTCCGGCAGCCGGCCGATGTCGGCCATGATCAGAACCGAGGGGCGCTGCTCGAGAAGCTCCGGAATTGCAACGGCAAGATCGTTCTGGCGGGGCTCGACGAGATCGGCATAGGGGGCGAGCGCCCGATTGATATAGTAGAGCGGCGAGAGCAGCGGCTGCGACAGGTCACGTGCCTCGCCGCTCAGTAGAGCCACGCGACGGCGGCGAAAGCCGTCGTCGAGGAGATGCTGGGCGCCGGCGGTCGCGGCTCCTTCGATGCCGATGCGGGCGAAGTCGTTGCGCAGTTCGAACGGGGCCTCGATCATCCCCTTGGCGGTTGCTGCGCCGGGTGCGAAATCGATGGCCCCGCCGGCGATCGCCCGGCCGCGGGTATCGAACGCAACGATGGGCAGGGAACGGCCGTCGTCGGTCTTCAGCCGGCTCGCCGTCACCGACATGCCGCCGGACTCGTTGCTCGTCGCAGTGAGCGCCACGGCCTCGCTGCCGTCCGCTTCGATCACCTTGAGACCGGCCGCGCCGATCCCGGCCAGCGCCTCCATCGTCTTGCCGTCGCCCCCTTCGATGCCGTCGGTGATGAAGGCGACCGTTCCCGGAGGAGCGTCTTCGAAGGCCGCCTGCAAGGCCGCGATTGCGGAACCACGGTCGGCGGGCAGCGGCTCGGGTCTGGCCGCCGCCAGCCGGTTGCGCGCAGTGCTCGCCGATCCGGGCGTCGCGTCGTGCTGGCGCTCTCCGGTGAAGACGATCGAAATCGCGACATCCTTCGCCTCGGCGTCGTCGATCAGCGCCGAGGCGGCTTCGACACGCCGCTCCCAGTCGGGCGCCGTTGCCCAACTGTTGTCGATCAGCAGCGCCAGCGGCCCGGAGGTCGCGAGCGTATTGCTGCGCGGGTTGAAGACGGGGTCGGCGATCGCGAAGATGACGGCCGCGGCCATCAGCATCCTGAGAAGGGTCAGCCACCAGGGGCTTTTCGAGGGTGTCTCCTCGCGCTTCATCACCGAAGCCAGGATGCGCAGCGGCGGAAAGATTTCGGCCGCAGGTCTTGGCGGCGTCATGCGCAGCAGCCACCAGATCACCGGCAGTGCCACGAGTGCTGCCAGAATGGCGGGGTTGGCAAAAATGAAGGAGAGGCCGCCGATCATGCAAGCCCCCCATGGGCCGCTCGGCCCGGCATGCCTGAAAGATGCATATGCACCGTGACCAGAGCTTCCGACGCCGCCCGATCCGTTCTGTGCGGAATGAAGGTCCAGCCGAGATGGCGCAGGCTCGTGCCGAGGCTTTCGCGGCGGGCGCGATAGGCACGCTGGTAATCCTCGCGCAGGATCTCGGCGCGTCCCGCGGTCAGCTTCTCGCCGGTTTCAGGGTCGGTGAACTCGGTTCTGCCGGCATAGGGGAAGACTTCCTCCGCCGGATCGGCGATCTCCACGACATGGCCGCGCAGGCCCCGGCGGGCGAGCGGTCCAAGTCGTTCCATCACCCTGTCGGCGGGGTCGAGAAAATCGCCGATCAGAACCAGGTCGCTGGCGCCGCGGATCATTGCGGTATCGGGCAGGCCCTCCGAAAGCGGACTATGCATGATTGCGGTTGCCAGCCGCTCGGCGGCGTTGCGTGCCGAAACCGGCTCCATCACGCCCGGGCAGCCGATCCGCTCGCCGGAACGGGCGAGAATTTCGGCGAGCGCCAGCATCAGCACCAGAGCGCGGCTCTCCTTCGAAACGGCGCCGAGCGTCGATTTGTACATCATCGAGGGCGAGAGATCGGCCCAGAGCCAGATCGTGTGCGCTGCCTCCCATTCGCGGTCGCGGACATAGGTGTGGTCGTCCTTGGCGGAACGGCGCCAGTCGATACGCGAGAAGCTTTCCCCGTCGCTGTAGGGGCGGAACTGCCAGAAGTTCTCGCCGATACCGCGCTTGCGCCGGCCGTGCCAACCGGTGATGACCGTGTTGGCGATCCTGCGGGCCTCGACAAGACAGTCGGGCACCAGCATCGCGCGCTGCTGCGCGCGCGACAGGACCTCACCGGAAGGGGTACGCGCGACAATGTGCCCGATCGAGGCCATGCGTCAGCCCTTGGCCCGCTTCACCAGGTCGGCGATGACGTCGCGCACCGACATGCCCTCGGCGCGGGCGGCGAAGGTCAGCGCCATGCGGTGCTGGAGAACCGGCTCGGCGAGCGCAAGGACGTCGTCGATCGAAGGGGCAAGCCGCCCGTCGTAGAGCGCGCGGGCGCGGGCGCAGAGCATGAGCGCCTGTCCGGCGCGCGGACCCGGCCCCCAGGCAACGTTCTTGTCGGTGTCGACATTGCCGTTGCCGGGGCGTGCGGAACGAACGAGCGCCAGGATGGCGTCGACCACCTTCTCGCCGACAGGCATCTGACGGATCAGCCCCTGGATCTGCTGCAGGCGGCCTGCGTCGATCACGGGCCGCGCCTCGGTTTCTGCGAGTCCGGTCGTCTCGAGCAGGATCTGTCTTTCGGCGGCAAGCTCGGGATAGCCGACATCGACCTGCATCAGGAAGCGGTCGAGCTGGGCTTCGGGAAGCGGATAGGTGCCTTCCTGCTCCAGCGGGTTCTGGGTTGCGAGCACGTGGAACGGCTGTGGCAGGTCCTTGCGGTCGCCCGCGATGGTGATGTGATATTCCTGCATCGCCTGCAGCAGGGCCGACTGCGTGCGCGGCGAGGCGCGGTTGATCTCGTCGGCCATCAGGAGCTGCGTGAAGATCGGGCCGGGAATGAAGCGGAAGGAGCGATGACCTGCCGCGTCCTGGTCCATGACTTCCGAACCCAGGATATCGGAGGGCATGAGGTCGGGCGTGAACTGAATGCGGCTGTTGTCGAGCCCGAGAACGATGCCGAGCGTGGCGACGAGCTTGGTCTTGGCAAGTCCCGGAACGCCGACAAGCAGCGCGTGTCCGCCGGAAAGTACCGCGAGCAGCGTTTGCTCGACGACGCTCTCCTGACCGAAAATGACCTTGCCGATCTCGGCGCGGACCAGCGCGACCTCTCCGAGCGCTGCCTCGGCTGCGGCGACGATCGCCTTTTCGTCGGCCAGTTCGGTCGCGCCTTTCATTACACTCATTGCAAGTCTCCCGGTCGTCCGCTTCTGGATCGATCGCCGATGCCGGCTGTCCAGTTCCTGTTTTTCAATTTAGACCCCGCGGGGCGGCTGACAAGCCGCCGCCGTCGCACTATCTCGTGAGCTTGACACCAAAGCCTGAAGCATTGCGTTCCAGGCGCGAATGCGGACATATGCGCCGAAGCGAGCTTGTGGTGCATAGCCGACGCTACAGCGCCGCGTCTTATCAGACGCGCAAGGCTTGCTGTAGCACTTTTAGCTGCTGCATGCGTTTGTCCCCGATCGGCCACGAACAAGGACATGCAGCAGGCAACGGCGTCATGCTTCGGATGCAAGATCGAGACCAAACGGGACGGAACAATGGCAGAAGCCAAGATTCAGCAAATGGGCGATGCGGCCGGCCTGGCGGCGCTGATCGCACGCGCTGCCGGGCAGACGGGCGGCGAGGCGAGAGGGTTGCCGCCGGTCGACCGCTGGAATCCGCCGTTCTGCGGCGACATCGACATGGAAATCCGCGGCGATGGAACCTGGTTCTACATGGGCACGCCGATCGGCCGGCAGCCGCTGGTGAGGCTGTTCTCGACCGTGCTTCGCAAGGACGAGGACGGCAAGACCTATCTCGTCACGCCTGTGGAAAAGGTCGGCATCCGGGTCGCCGACGCGCCGTTCATCGCCGTGGAGATGAGCGTGACCGAGAAGGACGGCGAGAATGTGCTGACCTTCCGCACCAATGTCGGCGACGTGGTCGAGGCGGGCCCGGAGCATCCCTTGCGCTTCGTTATCCACGGCGACAATCGCGAACTCAAACCCTATCTGCATGTGCGCGGGCGGCTGAAAGCGCTCGTCTCGCGACCGGTGATGTACGACATCGTCGAGCTCGGCGAGACCATCGCGGTGGAAGGGGTGGAGATGTTCTGCGTCAGATCGGCCGGAGCGATCTTCCCGATCATGCCCGCGGCCGAGCTGGAAGCTTTGTGCCGATGAACGGTCACCCATACTCCGCCGACGAATTCCGTCGCCGCGCGCTGCAGCAGGCGGGGGGGCCGATCGAGACTGCCTGGCGCGATCACGGGGACTTCCTGCTGAACCCGGGCATCGTATCCTATCTCGAGTCCCTGCATCTGAAGGACGCCGCAGTCCTCGTCCCGGTCGTCGACGACGGCGAAGACGCCAACGTCATCTTCACCCAGCGCACCTCGAATTTGCGCAAGCATTCCGGCCAGGTCGCCTTTCCGGGCGGTGCGGTGGATCCGGAAGACCCCTCCATCGAAGTCGCCGCACTGCGCGAGGCTGAGGAGGAGATCGGGCTCGATCCGCGTTTCGTCGAGACGGTCGCGCGGCTGCCGCATTACATGGCCATGTCCGGCTTCCGCATCACGCCGGTGCTTGCGGTGGTTCAGCCCGGCTTCGTGCTTGAGCCTAATCCGGAGGAAGTGGAGAGCGTGTTCGAGGTGCCGTTGTCGTTCCTGATGAATCCCCGAAATCATGGACGGGGAAGCAGTCACTGGCAGGGCGCTGAGCGCCATTTCTATCGCATGCCCTATGGCGAAAGGAACATCTGGGGGATCACCGCGGGGATCGTCCGCATGCTCTATGAAAGGCTCTATGCATGACTTCCATTGTCGCCGAGCGCTGGTTTCAGGCTCCTCATCTTCGCCGCATCTTCGACCTGTTGAACGCCGATGGCGGCGAGGTTCGGGTCGTCGGAGGCGCGATCCGCAACAGCCTCATGGGTTTGCCGGCCGGCGACGTCGACCTGGCAACCACCTGGCGTCCCGAGGAGGTGACCGAGCGGGCGGGGCGCGCCGGCATCAAGGCGGTGCCGACGGGAATCGACCATGGCACCGTGACGCTCGTCATAGAAGGTGTTCCCTATGAGATAACGACTCTGCGCCGTGACGTCGCGACCGACGGGCGTCGCGCCGAAGTGGCCTTCGGGACCGACTGGAAAGCGGATGCGGAACGCCGCGACTTCACCATCAACGCCCTCTATGCCGGTGCGGACGGCGAGATCATCGACCATGTCGGGGGCCTCGGGGACATAGAGACGCGGACGGTGCGTTTCATCGGCAGCGCGGCCGAACGCGTGGCCGAGGATTACCTCCGTATTCTTCGCTTCTTCCGCTTCTTCGCCCATTACGGCAGCGGCCGTCCGGACGCCGAAGGCCTGCGGGCCTGCGCCCAGGCCCGCGCGAAGCTCGCCACGCTTTCCGCCGAACGCGTGTGGACGGAGACGAAGAAGCTGCTTTCGGCCGACGACCCCGGCCGTGCGCTCCTGTGGATGCGGCAGGCAGGTGTGCTGAGCGAGATCCTGCCCGAGACCGAGAAATGGGGCATCGACGCTATCCCCGCGCTGATCGCGGCGGAGAAGAGTTTTTCCTGGCAGGCGGACCCGCTCCTTAGGCTTGCGGCGATCGTGCCGCCCGACGCCGACCGGCTTGAAGCCATGGCCAAACGTCTGCGGCTGTCCAAGGTGGAGAGCGCCTACCTCGACCGGTTCGCCGAAGCGCCGGAAATCGCCGCTACTCTTGCGGATGCGGCGCTCGACCGCAGGCTCTATCGCCATGGCGCAGAAGGCATCGTCGTCCGGCTGAGGCTTGCGCTTGCCTCGGCACGCCGCAAGGCCGAAACCGATCCGGCATTCCTTGCCGACAGCGCCTCCTTTCACCGACTCCTTGCACGGGCGGAGAAATGGCAGCGGCCTGTCTTCCCGTTGAACGGTGCCGATGTCCTCAAACTGGGGGTTCCCGCCGGTCCCAAGGTGGGGGAAGTGTTGGCAGAGCTTGAAGCCTTCTGGGTCGAGCGCAACTTCAAGGTCGAGCGGGCGACCCTCGTCGCCCGGCTCGAGTCGATGGTGCGGTCGGGCTGAGACCGGTTCGGGCCGCGGTCAGGCGACCTTGGTTTCGTCGACGATGCGGGCCTTGATGTTGTCGACCATGTTTTCGCGGATGATGGTCTCGCCATGGGTCTCGCGCATATGCTCGACGACCCGGCGCACGATTTCCGCATCATTGTCAGCGCGGGTGTGCCAAGCGCAACCCGGGACGAGCGAACCGCATTCGAATAGGCGCATGGTGTTCCTCCTTCCTACAATCGGCAAGCCTCCCCTTGAAAAGCCTAGCATCAACCCGCGCTCTCGCCAAATTGTTCCGGCCGGGACCCCGAGCGAAGAAAATCCTGTAAACGGGCGCTTTGTTGGTGCTATGCCTGTGGCAATCGAGGATCCAGCAAAGGCCGCATTCACACATGACCGCTGTTCAATCGGAACTGATTTCCGCCATTCGAAGCATTCCGGACTATCCGAAGCCCGGCGTCATGTTCCGTGACATCACGACCCTCCTCGGCAATCCGCGGGCCTTCCGCCGGGCGATAGACGAGCTCGTCCATCCCTATGCCGGTACCAAGGTCGACAAGATCGCCGGCATCGAGGCGCGGGGCTTTATCCTTGGCGGGGCGATTGCGCACCAGCTTTCGGCCGGCTTCATACCCATTCGCAAGAAGGGAAAGTTGCCGCACGACACGGTGCGGATCGCCTACAGTCTGGAATACGGCGTGGACGAGATGGAAATGCACAGGGACGCGGTCGCTCCCGGGGACAAGGTGATCCTCGTCGATGACCTGATCGCCACCGGCGGCACCGCCGAGGGCGCCGCCAAGCTCCTGAAGCAGATGGGTGCGGACATCGTCGCAGCCTGCTTCATCATCGATCTGCCTGAGCTCGGCGGGCGCAAGAAGCTCGAAGCGCTCGGCGTCAATGTGCGCACGCTCATCGAATTCGAGGGGCATTGAGCCCACAGGCTTCTAGGCCAGGATCGAACAGCTGGCCCCGGCCATTCAAGCGAATTCGATGACCTTGCTCTCGAAGCGGATGACCGGCTCGCCGTGCTGGTTCTCGCCCTCGCAGAGGATCGTGTTGATCCGCCAGCCGGGTCGCGAGGCGACGATCCGGGCCTCCAGCAACGTGACCGCATAGGTGATCGTGTCGCCGGCATAGACCGGCTTCAGCCACCTGAGTTCCTTGAACCCGGGCGAGGGGCCGAGCGTCGGCGCATGCAGTCCCTCGGCTGCAAGGCGGCGGATCTCCTCTTTCCAGAACCGCAGGAAGCACTGCATCCAGCCGGCGCTGGTATGCCATCCGGAGGCGCAAAGACCGCCGAAAAGCGACTGTCTCGCCTGCTGCTCGTCGACGTGGAAGGGCTGCGGGTCGAAATCGCGGGCGAAGCGGATGATGTCCTCCGCGGTGAATGTCAGGCTGCCGGTGACGACCTTGCGCCCGGCCTGGTAGAGCTCCTCCAGCGTCATCATGCGCGCGCCTCCCCATTGCGGCGCCTGAACATGACGGAGCATTCCGAAACCGCCACGGCTTCACCGCTCTGGTTCTCGATCTCGTTGCGAAATTTGACGAAGCCGATCGCCGGCTTGGTTTTCGACGGACGCGCCTCCAGGACAAGGCTGAAGCCTGAAAGGATATCTCCGGCAAGGACCGGCTTCTTCCACTCCATGAAGTCGACCCCCGGTGACCCTTGCGAGGACGAATCGCCGAGAAAGGCCTCGATCATCATCCGCATGCCGACCGCGCTCGTGTGCCAACCGGAAGCGGCGAGGCCGCCGAGAATGCTGCTCTTGCCGACCTCTTCATTCAGATGCATGGGCTGCGGATCGAATTCGCTGGCGAAGGCGATCATGTCGTTGGCCTGCATCAGGACCGGGCTGTAGTCGAAACGCCGGCCCTGAGTGAAATCCTCGAAATAAAGCATGCCTCATTCTCTCCTTACGGCGACGCGCGTTCCAAGAGAACGCACAAAGGGCCGACCTTACGTGGCTTCGGTCCGGCTGATTTTCCAGGTTGCGCATGTCGATTGTTCATGCGATCACCTTACCGAAAGTTGCGCGTTGCAGCTTTTTCCCGCAAGGATCCGCCCGTGACAGATTTGAACAAGGCCCTGGCGGCAGCCGCCGAAAAGGGACTCATATCAGCCGATCGTGTCAATGATCTTGATGCTTTTCTTTCGGCGCGGGGGGTGAGTGCAGGCCCCGCAATGGCCGCAGCAAGCCGCCCTGACGAGACACGCCACGATGCGCAAGCGGCAGAAGAGAGCGAGCAGCCGCGCTTCCTGCGCGGATTCCACGACATTCTTATCACGATCGGCGTGGTGGTCGTGCTTGTGGGGCTCTGGGGCATCGGCGGCACGATCGCCGTGCTGCCGCTAATCATCTTTCTGGCGGAAATACTCGTGCGCCGGCAGAGGCTGGCCTTGCCCGCGGTTGCGCTGACCCTGGCGCTCGTTCATTGGGTCGGGCAGGGAATGTACAACGTCATGGCGGCCGGACAGCCTGCGTGGACGGACGAGACCTATTTGATGTTGGCCTATGTCTGCGCTTTTCCAGTCCCTCTGGGGCTGTTTTACTGGCGCTACAGAATTCCCCTGTCTTTCGCCCTGTTCCTGCTGTCGATAGCAGCCGTGGCGGTCGCCTTCGTTTTCCTCGCTCTGGACAAAGCCTTCGGGGTCGACTTCGTTCTGGAAGCGTATCCCCATCTGGTCGCAGCGATTCTTCTCGTGGCGGCGCTGGCGATTTTTGCGCTTGCCATGCGCTACGACATCTCGGACCCGCATCGTCTGACCTTGCGCTCCGACATAGCCTTCTGGCTGCATCTCGCCGCGGCACCGGCCTTACTCCATGCGATGCTCGGTTTTATCGTCATATCCGGTCAGGGCGACGTTTGGTGGACGGGCGAGGGAGGCCTGGGTCAGTCAGCCGCCGTTATTTTCCTCGTGGCGCTTTTCATGACGATCGGTCTGGTGATCGATCGCCGCGCATTCGTGACGTCTGGCCTTTTGTCGCTGGGCGCGGCAATTTGGACGATCCTCCAGAAAAGCGGCGCCTCGCTCGATACCTACGTCTTCATCGCCTTCGCGGTGGTTGGGCTGACGGTACTCGTGATCGGCATTTTCTGGCAGCAGCTGCGCCGCGCAGCGATGAGCCTGCTGCCGGTCGCGATCACCGCGCGCCTGCATGCCGTGCGGTGATCCTGGCTCGCAACGGTTCCGCGCTTACGTATTGAACCGGAAATGGATGACGTCGCCGTCCTGGACGACGTATTCCTTGCCTTCGTCGCGAGCCTTGCCGGCCTCCTTCGCGCCGTTTTCGCCGCCATAGGCGATATAGTCGTCATAGGCGATCGTGTTGGCGCGGATGAAGCCGCGCTCGAAATCCGAATGGATGACGCCGGCGGCCTGCGGGGCCTTGGTGCCGCGCGGGATCGTCCAGGCGCGGGTCTCCTTCGGTCCAACCGTGAAATAGGTGATGAGATCGAGGAGCTTGTAGCCGGCGCGGATCAGACGGTCGAGGCCGGCTTCCTCGAGACCGAGCGCCGCGAGGAATTCCTTCGCTTCCTCTTCCGGAAGCTGCGCGACTTCGGATTCGATCGCCGCCGAAATGACGACCGTTTCGGCGCCCTGTTCCCTGGCCATCTTCTCGACGGCGCGGGTGTGCTCGTTGCCGGTCGCCGCGTCGCTTTCGGCGACGTTGCAGACGTAGAGAACCGGGTGCGAGGTGAGCAGGTTGAGGCTCTGGAGAATGCGAAGCTCGTCGGCGTCGAGCTTGGAAAGCAGGGTGCGCACGGGCTTGCCTTCCTGCAGCAGCTTCAACGATGCTTCCATGATCGGAAGCTGCGCCATCGACTCCTTGTCCTTGCCGGTCGCACGCTTGCGCGTCTGTTCGGCACGCCGCTCGAGGCTGTCGAGATCGGCGAGCATCAGCTCGGTCTCGATGGTGTCGGCGTCTTCGACCGGATGGATGCGGCCTTCGACATGGGTGATGTCGTCGTCCTCGAAACAGCGCAGCACGTGCACGACGGCATCCACCTCACGGATGTTGGCGAGGAACTGGTTGCCGAGGCCCTCGCCCTTGGACGCGCCGCGCACCAGCCCGGCGATGTCGACGAAGGAGATGCGGGTCGGGATGATTTCCTTCGACTTGGCGATGTCGGCGAGTTTGCGCATGCGCGGGTCGGGCACGGCGACTTCACCGGTGTTCGGCTCGATCGTGCAGAAAGGATAGTTCGCCGCCTGCGCCGCCGCCGTCTTGGTCAGCGCGTTGAAGAGTGTGGACTTGCCGACATTCGGCAGCCCGACGATACCGCATTTGAAGCCCATGGCTATAATCCGTCGTTCCTGATTTCTTGAGCGTGGCTATGGGATAAAGGAGAGAAGCGGTCAAGCTTTTCGCGCTGGTCCGCTTGCTCCGGGAGCCGGGTTTCACTTGAATGCCGGGGGACGGAGCGCGATATTGGCGGTAGCGGAGTGAGGAAAAAGGTGGGCGGTTTGCCACCTTCGCCCGCTTGATCGCCAACGCTTTTCTCATGCCATCGACGGCGGATTACCCATGAGCGACAATGATGTAGCCGCAAAGCGCCTGACCAAGCCGAAGCTGGAGCGGCCGAAGCTCTACAAGGTGCTGCTGGTCAATGACGACTACACGCCGCGCGAATTCGTGGTCATGGTGCTGAAGGCGGTTTTCCGGATGAGCGAGGAGGCAGGCTACCGGGTGATGATGACGGCCCACAAGATGGGCTCTTCGGTCGTGGTGGTGTGTGCAAAGGACGTTGCGGAGACCAAAGCCAAGGAAGCGACCGACCTCGGCAAGGAGGCGGGCTTTCCGCTGCTGTTCACCGCAGAGCCCGAGGAGTGAGGCGGCGGCCTGCCCGGTTGGAGCGGGATGCGGGCGAAACCGCGCATATCTCTCGTCATTCCTGTGCTTGTCACAGGAATCCAGCCAGACCTGGTCCCTGGGCTGGAAAGGCTCTTCCCGCGCCGCAGACGCGGCTCTGCTGGATCCCTGTGACGAGCACAGGGATGAGGGTAGGAGAGGGTGCGGTCTCCCGGCGCGCTTCATTGCGTCACAGGTTGATCATTCCCTTGCACATTCGCAAGTGAAGGTTGTGGTGGCGGCACATCCCCAGGCCCTCATTCCTGTGCTTGTCACAGGAATCCAGCCAGGCCAAGTCCTTGGACTGAAAGACTCCTCCGCGCGGCAAGGCCTTAATCCCCCTTCGGCCCGAACATCTTCTTGAGCATGTCGGCCATCGGCCCCGTCGCCGGCAGCTTCTTCGGCTGGGCCGTGACGCGCGCCTGATGGATATGGGATTGCCCCGCCTGCTTCTTCGCAGCGACGGGTTTTTCCACCTCCGGCTTGCCGCCGGTTGCCAGGGCGATCTTGTTCATGATCTGCGAATCCTCGCCCTTCACCAGCATGTCCGCATTGTCGGCGATCGCTTCGAGCAGCGGTGACAGCCAGGTCTGGTCGGCCTTGGCGAAATCGCCGAGCACATGTGCGTGGACCAGATCCTTGACTCCGGGATGGCCGATGCCGAGGCGCAGGCGACGGTATTCCTTGCCGCAATGGGCATCGATCGACTTGATGCCGTTGTGCCCGCCGTGGCCGCCGCCGGTCTTGATCCGGGCCTTGCCGGCGGGAAGGTCCAGTTCGTCATAGATGACGACGATGTCTTTCGGCGCGAGCTTGTAGAAGCGCATCGCTTCGCCGAGCGCTTCGCCGGAGAGATTCATGAAGGTCTGCGGCTTCATCAGCAGAACGCGTTTGCCGTCGATCTCGCCTTCGGAGAACTCCGCCTTGAATTTCCTCGACCAGGCGGAAAAGCCCTGGCGTCGCTGAATGGCGTCGACGGCCATGAAACCGATATTGTGGCGGTTGCCGGCGTATTTCGGGCCGGGATTGCCAAGTCCCGCGATGATCAGCATGCGGCCAAACTCCTGCATTCGCCCTGTGGCGATATATTTGAGTGGCAATCGCCACGCCCAGTTCCCTCAGCCCAAAATCACCGCCATCACCCAAAGTCAACGGCTATTTCCGATACCACTTTATCCGGTTCGCGCGCGGGAGGCAGCATTTGACGGGCAAAAGAAAACCCGCCCCACGAAAATGGGACGGGTTCTTTCATTCGGGGGCGATCCGGCGTGGACAGGGCGTCCGCCGGAAACAGAGATCAAGCCTCTTCTTCGCCGCCTTCAGCTTCTTCTTCAGTCGGTTCGACTTCCTGCGTGCGGCCGGCGATCGTGGCAACCGTGAAGTCGCGGTCGGTGATGACCGGGGTCGCGCCTGCGGGAAGCGCGACGTTCGAAATGTGAACGGTGTCGCCGATCTTGAGGCCGGTGAGGTCGACCGTCAGGAATTCCGGGATGTTGTCGGCGGACACGTTGAGTTCGACCTCGTGACGGACGATGTTCAGCGCGCCGCCCTGCTTCAGGCCCGGCGACTTCTCTTCGTTCTCGAAGCGAACCGGAACCTGTACGGATACCTGGCTGCCCTTGGTGACGCGCAGGAAATCGACGTGCATGGTGAAGTCACGCACCGGATCGAGCTGATAGTCCTTCGGCAGGACGCGAATCTTTTCGCCGTTGACGTTGATCGTCGCAACGGTGGTCATGAAACCGCCGCCGTGGATCTTCATCGTCACTTCCTTGGTGGAGAGTGCGATGGCAAGCGGGGCCTGCTTGTCACCGTAGATGACAGCCGGGATAAGACCGTTGCGGCGAAGTTCACGGGAGGACCCCTTACCAACCCGTTCGCGCGTCTCGGCCTTGAGCTCGTAGGTTTCGCTCATAGGTAGACCTTTCTATGTTGTTTGGAGAGTTCGTCCGTCAAGAATGCGGAAAAACCTGAAGCCGCCATGCGGCTTCATCCGCGTTGCCTCCAAGGGTGTCTGCGCGGACGCGGGGTCCATAACCGAGAACCGGCGCAAATGCAAGGCGCGGCTTCAGGCCCTCTTTTTGGCTAGACGCGCGAGCGCCAGCATGAGGCCGCCCGCGACAAGCCCCCAAAAGGCCCCCGACACGCCGGCGAAACCGACGCCCGAGGCGGTGACGAGAAACGTGATGGCGGCTGCTTCGCGGGTCTCGGCATTCGTGAAGGCGGCAACTGCGGAACCCGAGAAGGCGCCGATCAGCGCAAGGCCGGCAACGGCCTCGATGAGGACCGATGGGGCAAGGCTGACGAAGGTCGTGACGGCTCCGGCCAGGAGGCCGAAGACGACGTAGGCGATACCGGCATTGATTGCCGACCAGTAGCGGCGGGCGCGGTCGGGATGAGAATCGGAGCCGGCGCACATCGCCGCGGTGATCGCCGCGAGATTGACGGCATGTCCGCCGAAAGGGGCGCTCAGCAGCGTGAAAAGCCCGGTCGTGGCGAAGAGGGGACCCGGATCGGGGTGGTAGTCATTCACCTTCAGGACCGCGATGCCGGGGATGTTCTGCGATGCCATCGTAACGATGAAAAGCGGCAGAGCGATGCTGACCAGGGCGGAGGTGCTGAGGGAAGGCGGAACGAACTCGACCTTCGGAACGAGCGCGGCGGAGAGCCCAGCCACGGCGCCCTCCGGCATTTCGATCCCGAAGGCGACGACGAGAACGAAGGCGACGAGCGCGGCGGGAACGGCATAGAGCCTGCTGAAGCTGCCGACGACGGCCCAGGCAAGAACGATAGGCAGGCCGAAGAGCGGGTTGAAGGCGATCGCCTTGACCGGAGCGAAGCAAAGGCTCAGGAGTACGCCGGCGAGCATCGCGTTTGCCAATGCCGCGGGGATGGCGGACACCATCCGGCCGAGGGGCTTCCACAGGCCGGCGACGATGATCAGCACTCCGCAGACGAGGAAGGCGCCGACGGCAGCGCTGAAGCCGCCTTCCACTGCGCCGGAACTCGCGAGCAGGGCCGCGCCCGGTGTCGACCATGCGACGCTGACGGGAAGTCTCGTGACGGCGCTGATGACGATAGCGCAGATGCCCATCGAGACCGACAGCGCCATCAGTCCGGAGGCTGCCTGCGTCTCGTTCGCACCGACGCCGGCGAGCCCGTGCAGGACCACGGCGAAGGAGCTGGCAAAGCCCACGAATGCAATCAGCACGCCCATGAAGAGGCTTTGGACGGAGAAATCTCGGAGCATGGCGGACAACCGGGTGTTGCGATAAGCGAGGTTCCGTGTCGAGTAGCATATCCTCGCCGCCTGTCGATACCGATCTGACGGCGCGGGTCGAGGGCGGAACGAAAAAACCTTCGTCTAGCTGGACCTCCCGCAGCATCGATGCCTATAGTTAGGCCGGGGGAATTGCGCCGTGGGGGAGAGTTCGGCGCCTGGTTCCGCCGAAGAACGCTGTCCAAGCGGAGGAGGGGAGCGCGGGTCTCGCCCGTGTGCCTTGCTTGCAAGCGTTGATCACGTCCACGGGCCGGGAGGCCCGATCGCCGCGATCCAGGGAGGGAGCGATTGCCTTCGATCAGGGACCACTCCGAGCGGGTCTACCGCATCGCACATCAATCTTCCGCTGCGGTGACTTCGCCGGTCGCTGCATCGTGGCGCCGCTGCATGACGCTGCACGGCCTGGCGCCCGAGGAGGCGCGTTCACCCTGGCGGCTTTCCGAGAGCGAGTTCCGGCTGGCGCGCGAAAGCTCCGGCGTCCTGATCGCGGAGGCGAAAGGCGAGCTCGACCGGCTGTTCGCCACGGTCGGAAAGGCCGGGTGCTGCCTGCTGCTGACCGACGGAAAGGGCGTTGCGCTGGAACGACGCGGCGCCGGCGGCGACGATGCGGACTTTCGCGGTATCGGGTTGTGGTCGGGAACCGTGTGGAGCGAGACGAGCGTCGGGACCAATGGCATCGGTACGGCGATCGCGGACGAGCGTCCGGTCCTCATCCAGCGCGACCAACACTTTCTCAGCCGCAATATCGGCCTGAGCTGCGCGACGGCGCCGATCCGCGACGAGAGCGGCAAGCTCGCCGCAGCGATAGACATCTCCACCTGCCGCGACGACGCATCCGAGGCGACGCTCTCGATCCTCTCGCAGGCGGTGCGCGATGCCGCAGCACGAATCGAGGCCAATCTTTTCCGCCGCGCTTTCGTCGGCGCTCGCATCGTTCTCGTACCGGTCGATCGGACGGGACCTGCACTGCTTGCGGTCGACCGTGACGATCTCGTTCTCGGCGCGACGCGGGCTGCCCGGCTGTGGCTCGGACTCGACGACGAGCGTATCGCCGCCGGCGTCCCGGCTTCCGACCTGCTTCAGGAAGACCTGCCTGGCGGGGGCGGCGAATTGCCGGACGCCGAGCGTGCGGCGCTGCGCCGCGCGCTCTCTCGGGCGAAGGGTAATGTGTCGATGGCGGCCGATCTCCTCGGCATCAGCCGCGCGACCCTCTACCGCAAGATGAAGCGGCTTTCTCTCAATTGATCGATATGGACGTCGACCTGTCGCAATTCTGAAACAGTCGGTGCCATCAACCGCGGCGCCGCCCTACCGGAAAAGCGCGTTCGGCCTCACTCTCCTTCCACAGCAACCGCACCGCTGTCATCCAAGGGAGGAAGTCCATGCTGCATCAGAAGATCGTCGAGAACCCGTACAAGCAGAAATACGGAAACTTCATCGGCGGCGAATGGCGCGAACCCGTTGCGGGCCGCTATTTCGACAACACGACGCCGATCACCGGCGGCACGCTTTGCCAGGTCGCGCGTTCGGACGCCGCCGACATCGAGCTTGCTCTCGACGCGGCGCACGCCGCAAGGGAGAAATGGGGCCGGAGTTCGGCGACGGAGCGGTCCAACATCCTGATGAAGATCGCCGCCCGCATGGAGGACAATCTGGAGCTTCTGGCACGGGCCGAAACCTGGGACAACGGCAAGCCGATCCGCGAGACGATGGCCGCCGACATTCCGTTGGCGATCGATCATTTTCGCTATTTCGCTGCCTGCATCCGTGCGCAGGAAGGTTCGATCGGCGAGATCGACCATGACACCGTCGCCTACCATTTCCACGAGCCGCTCGGCGTCGTCGGCCAGATCATTCCTTGGAACTTCCCGATCCTGATGGCCGCCTGGAAGCTTGCGCCGGCGCTTGCCGCGGGAAACTGCGTCGTGCTCAAACCGGCCGAGCAGACGCCGGGGTCGATCCTGGTCTGGGCGGAACTTATCGGCGACCTCCTGCCGCCGGGTGTCCTCAACATCGTCAACGGCTTCGGCCTCGAAGCGGGCAAGCCGCTCGCCACCAGCCCGCGCATCGCCAAGATCGCTTTTACCGGCGAGACGACGACCGGGCGGCTTATCATGCAATATGCCAGCCAGAACCTCATCCCGGTCACGCTGGAGCTCGGCGGAAAGTCGCCGAACATCTTCTTCGCGGACGTCGCCAGCGAGGACGACGACTTCTTCGACAAGGCGCTCGAGGGCTTCGCCATGTTCGCGCTGAACCAGGGCGAGGTCTGCACCTGCCCGAGCCGCGCGCTTGTCCAGGAGAGCATCTACGACCGCTTCATGGAGCGGGCGGTAAAGAGGGTCGAGGCGATCCGGCAGGGCAATCCGCTCGATGAAGCAACGATGATCGGTGCCCAGGCTTCGAGCGAACAGCTCGAGAAAATCCTCGCCTATATCGAAATCGGCAAGGAGGAAGGCGCCGAGGTGCTGACCGGCGGCGGGCGCAATGTGCTCGAAGGCGATCTCTCGGGCGGCTACTACGTCAAGCCGACCGTATTCCACGGCCACAACAGGATGCGCATCTTTCAGGAGGAGATTTTCGGGCCGGTCGTGTCGGTCACGACCTTCAAGACGGAAGCCGAGGCGCTGGAAATCGCCAATGACACGCTCTACGGGCTTGGCGCCGGCGTGTGGAGCCGCGATGCCAATCGCTGCTACCGCTTCGGCCGCGCGATCGAAGCGGGCCGCGTCTGGACCAATTGCTACCACGCCTATCCGGCGCACGCCGCCTTCGGCGGCTACAAGCAATCCGGCATCGGGCGCGAGACGCACAAGATGATGCTGGACCATTATCAGCAGACGAAGAACATGCTGGTAAGCTACAGCCCGAAAGCGCTCGGCTTCTTCTGATCCGGCCGGCCCCCTGCCGGCCCGATCCTGGCGGCGGGCTCCCGATGCTTCATCGGGGGCCTTCCGGCTTCTGCGAATGAGGAGATGCAAATTGAGCGACGGAGCAACGGAGCCGCGCGTGCTTGCGACGGATGCGGCGATCGACCTCATCCGCGAAATCCGGCGCGATCATCCGGATATACTCTTTCACCAGTCGGGCGGCTGCTGCGACGGCTCGTCGCCGATGTGCTACCCGGCGGACGATTATATCGTCGGCGACAACGACGTGAAGCTCGGCGAGATCGACGGCGTGCCCGTCTATATCAGCTCGAGTCAGTACGAGGTCTGGAAGCACACGCAGCTGATCATCGACGTCGTGCCCGGCAGGGGCGGCATGTTTTCGCTGGATAACGGCCGGGAGAAGCGGTTCCTCACCCGCTCGCGCCTGTTTGGTGGGGGCGAGGCTTGCCCGGTGCAGCCCCGCGGTTGACTACGGGAAATTTGTCCGCGTGTTTTCGTTTCATGCTATCGCTGGTTATCTTCAGTCGACGGATGGCGGGCATGGGCAAGCAGCAAGACAAGCACCTGAAATTCCGCGCATTGCACGATCGCGAGGGCGCTTTCGTTATTCCAAATCCCTGGGATGCAGGGTCTGCGCGCATTCTCGCGGCGGTCGGCTTCGAGGCGCTGGCGACGACGAGCGCGGGGCTTGCGTTTTCCATCGGCCGGAGGGATTCGGCGGCGGCTCTCTCGCGCGACGTCATATTGCAGAATGCCCGCGATATCGTCGAGGCGACCGAATTGCCGGTGTCCGCGGATCTGGAGGACGGCTTCGGTAAGGATCCGCTGTGCTGTGCCGAGACGATTTCACTGGCGGCAGGCGTCGGGCTCGTCGGTGGTTCGATCGAAGACGCAACCGGTGATGCCGCCGATCCCGTCTTCGAGTTCGGCCTGGCCGTTGAACGTGTTGCCGCTGCCGCAGAGGAAGCCCGCAAGCACCCCTTCGTCCTCACCGCGCGCGCCGAGAACTTCCTGTGCGGACGGCCTGACCTCGACGATACCATCCGGCGCCTCGTCGCGTTCGAGGAGGCCGGTGCGGATGTCCTCTATGCGCCGGGGCTGCCCGACATCGAAGCGATCCGAACGGTCTGCTCTGCCGTCAAGCGCCCGGTCAATGTGGTCATGGGGCTCGCCGGGCAGGTCTACACAGTGGAACAACTGCAGGAAGCGGGCGTGAAGCGCATCAGTGTCGGCGGCTCTTTTGCTCGGGCTGCCCTTGCCGCACTCATGAGCGCGGCGCGAGAGGTCAAGGAGCACGGCACTTTCACCTATGCGAAAAGTGCCATGCCGGCCCGCGAGGCGGCATCATACATGCTGGACGTCAAGAGATGAACGACGTCCGCGTCTGGTGAGACGCGCGGCGTCGTAAACGTCAATCGAACAGGCTCGATACCGATTCTTCCTGGCTCGTGCGGCTGATCGCCTCGCCGAGCAGCGCGGCGGTCGAGATCACACGGATATTGTGCGCCGACTGCACTGCCGTCGTCGGCTGGATCGAATCGGTGATCACCAGTTCCTTCAACATCGAGGAGGTGACGCGCGCGACTGCGCCGCCGGACAGGACGCCGTGGGTGATATAGGCGGTGACGCTGGTCGCGCCGTTCTTCAGCAGTGCCTCGGCGGCGTTGCAGAGCGTACCGCCGGAATCGACGATATCGTCGATGAGGAGGCAGTCCTTGCCGTTGACTTCGCCGATGACGTTCATCACTTCCGATTCACCGGGGCGGTCGCGACGCTTGTCGACGATCGCCAGCAGACAGTCCAGCCGCTTGGCGAGCGCCCGGGCACGCACGACGCCGCCGACATCCGGCGAAACGACCATGACGTTCTTGAGATTGTAGTTCTCCTTGACGTCTCGCGCGAGGATCGGAACGGCATAGAGGTTGTCGGTCGGGATATCGAAGAAGCCCTGGATCTGCCCGGCGTGCAGGTCGAGGGTCAGAACACGGTCGGCACCGGCTTCGGTAATGAGATTGGCGACCAGCTTGGCGGAGATCGGCGTGCGAGGACCGGGTTTTCGATCCTGCCGGGCATAGCCGAAATAGGGAAGGACGGCGGTGATGCGGCGAGCCGAGGAGCGCCGGACCGCGTCGATCATGATGAGGAGTTCCATCAGATGATCGTTGGTCGGGAAGGAGGTCGACTGGACGATGAAGACGTCCTCGCCGCGCACGTTCTCGCCGATCTCGACGAAGATTTCCTGATCGGCGAAGCGCCTTACTGTGGCTTTGCCGAGCGGCAGGTTGAGATAGTTGCAGATCGCTTCGGCCAGCAGCCGGTTCGAATTGCCTGCGAAAACCTTCATTGACGGTCCGCCTTGAGCTGGCGCGGCCACGTCCGGTCGTCCGGGGGGTGGGTTCTCCGCGCAGATTCCGTGAGCCATTCCGATTGCGGGCAATCACTGCGGACGGCCGCTGTCAGAGCTGATCGGCCGCTTTTTAGCGTCCTTGAAGGTGAATGCAAGGGGATTGCTGCGGCGCAACGCTCAATATCCGAAAAACTTTGCGCCAGCCGGCCAGGATGACGGCGATTCCGGGCCGATTGGCCGAAAATCGGAAAGCGCGGGGGAAAGCGGAGCCCGAGCGGAGGCGCTATCCAGCGGTCGACCGACGCCATTCGATATAGGCGTCGATCGTCTGGCTGGCGATCGCCTCCATCGTTTCTGCCGGGACGGCGCTCCAGGGGTCGGCCGCCGTGTTTGCAACGGAGTCCTGTCCCTGGATGCGGTGCAGGCGATTGCCGCTGCCGTCGAGTATGTCCCAGACATAGACGACCGTCGTCTTGCCGCCGTCGTTGAGCGCTGAAAAATATCCCTTGAGGATATGGTCGCTGGTTTTGTCGGTCGAGCTCTTGATTGCGAGGCCCTGACTGCGCGCCGAAGCTCCGAGCTGCTTCGACAGCGGCGTGACCGCCTGGACCGGCGCGCCGATGATCGGCAGAAAACGGATTCCGCCCGAGCCGGTCGCAGCTGCCGCAGGCGATGCGGCGGCTTGCTGCGTCTGCGCGGGCGCCTGCGTCGTTTCGACCGGTGTGGGCTGCTCCTCGCCGCCATTGTCCTGCGTCGCGTCTTCCACGGGCGGTGCCTGATGCCGGGCGATCCGGGCAGGCGCCGACTGAGGCTGCGTCGTCTGTACCGGTGCTTCACCGCCGGCGAGACGGTTTGCCTGGCCTTCCAGCGTGCCGGCCGGGTCGGTGTAGTCGCTATAGCCGACATTGTCGGCGGCGTGCTGCGGAGGCGGGCTCGAAATGTTGGGCTGTGCCGCGAAGGCGGCGGAGCGGCCCGGCGGCACGCTTTCCACCGGCATCACCGCGGTCTGCGCCGACATGGAGTCGAGATCCGACTGGGTCACCGGAGGGGAGCGGAAAGTGCCTTCGCCCACATCCACCTGCGGGATCAGGGCGTCTGTCGTGTTGCAGCCGGCCAAGGCTGCGGCAAGGCCAAGGCTGGCGATCGGATTGATCTGCTTGCGCATCGTTCCCACCGTCTCCGCTAGATCACGATGATTTTAGGTCGAGCCGACCTAAAATCATGACCGTGATCGCTTCCAAAGAGCGAGAGCGGGACGCGGGCGGAAAACCGCACGCACTTTTCCTCATCCCGCTCTCGAACATCCCGGCGCCGGATGCGGCGGCTGCAGCGCCGCGCGCCCTATGGACGCGCAAAGGTCGCTGCAGCAGGATCAGCCGCCGGCGCGTTCTTCACTTTCGACGGAAATCATAGGGCGATTTCCTTACGCAGATATGAAGTCCAGTCCGTAGCGCGAGAGCGGGCGGGGGGTGTCGGCCGTGGTGAGATAGGTCTGGCCGAGCGTCATGGCGGTGCCGCTGTCCGAATCCATGATGATCATGTGGACGAAGAGGGACATGTCCGGCTCGATCTCCTGCGGATTGCCGATATGGAACATCTGGTGTTCCATCCAGGAGGGCGAGAAGCGTGCGCCGAGCGAATAGCCGCAGGCGTTCAGACGGTGCCGGGCAAGCCCGCGCTCGTCCATGATCTTCGCATGCACGTCGAAGACGGTCCCGAAGGTATTGCCGGGTCGAAGCACCATTTCGATCGCCTGGATCGTTTCCCGACAGGCGCTGTAAAGCTCGCGGTGACGGTTGGTGGGCTCGCCGATCACGACCGTGCGCATCATCGCCGCATGGTAATGGGCGCTGACACCGGCCCATTCGAGCGTGAGCTGATCGTTGGCGTCGAGGTTGCGCCGGCCGGCCTTGTAGCGGCAGAGCAGTGCGTCGGCCCCGGAACCGATGATGAACTCATTGGCCGGATAGTCGCCGCCGCCGGCGAAAACGGCACCCTGCATGGCCGCGAGGATATCCGCCTCGCTGCCGCCCGGGCGGATGAGTGGCAGCGCCGCGTCGAGCGCGTCGTCTGCAAGGCTCGCCGCCTTCTCGACATAAGCGATCTCCGCCGGGCTCTTGATCAGACGCAGGCGGCTGACGAGCAGCGACGCGTCGACCAGTTCCCCGAAAGTGGAGAGCTGGTGGTCGACGAGGCGCGCCGTTCTTCCGGTCATGCCGTGGGTGTCGTATTCGACGCCGATGCGGCGGCCGAGGAGATCGAGCTCACTGAGCAGATTCTTGAGGTCCATGGCGGGATCGGCATTGACCCGATCCACCCATATTTCGATGCGCTCGATATTCGACGTATGACGCGCCTGGCGCAGGTCGGCCGAACGGGTGAGCAGGACCATGGAACCATCCCGCTTGACCACCAGCGACTGGAAGAAGCAATAGCCGAAGGTGTCGTAGCCGGTCAGCCAGTACATGCTCTCCTGCGCGAAGAGCAGTATCGCGTCGAGCTTTTCTTCCTGCATCTTGGCCGTGAGCCGCGCCAGGCGGGCCGCATATTCTTCTTCGGCGAAATGAAGCGCCATCTCAAACCTCCCGTATGAAAATCGCTGATATCTGCCGCCCGTAATCAGGCTCCTGCCTGTGCGTCGTACGGCGATAGGAGAAGAAGCGGTCTTCGTCCGCATAGGTGCAGATGCCGAGGTTTTCCGCCGTCACGCCGGCCTCGGTCAGCCGCCGGACCGTCAATCCGGGAAGGTCGAACATGGCGTGGCCGTCGCGGCCCGACGGCGTGAAAAACGACGCATAGCTTGCCTCGGTGGCGACGAAGCGGGCTACGAATTCGGGGCCGACCTCGTAGTGGCTCCGGCTGATCGACGGTCCGAGACAGGCGATGATGCGCTCGCGGCGGGCGCCGAGCGAGATCATCGCTTCGACGGTGCTTTCGAGCACGCCGCCGAGCGCGCCCTTCCATCCGGCATGGGCGGCACCGATGACGCCTGCTTCCGGATCGGCGAAAAGGACCGGACCGCAGTCGGCGGAGAGAACGCCGAGGACGATGCCGGGCGTTGCCGTTACCAGAGCATCGGCATCCGGCCGCGCGCCGTCGTAACCGGCGTCGACGATGATCGCGTCCGGCGAATGGACCTGGTGCACCGTGGCAAGTTGTCGTGGCTCCGCGTCGAACCAGCGGGCGACCCGGGCTCGGTTCTCGCCGACCCGTTCCCGCTCGTCGTTCGAGCCGAGACCGACATTCAAACCGCGGTAGATGCCCTCGGAAACGCCTCCCTGGCGCGTGAAATAACCATGTGCGATTGCCGGGCCTGCCTTTGCGGCGAAGAGCGGGCTCTGCACAGGGGATAGCGAGGCATCATCCTGCATTCGGTGTTTTCGCCCTCGTGATTTTCTAAGCTTCGTTGGAATTGAGGGCGCGTTGCGGCCCGTCGACTTGCAGCTGATTTGCCGGCGCGATGTTGACCCGGCAGGCGGGGACTGTCAATCGCCCTGCCGAGCCGAGAGACCCGAGGCGGTGCACGGCCGGCGCTAAGACGCCTTCTTCCGGAAGGGCGCCAGGGCGACTTCCGGACTGCTTACCACCAGCACCTTGAACAGTTCCCCCATCCTGCCCGCGCCGGAGCCCGCAAGCCGCTCGACATCGTCGCGGATGCTTTCCTGGGTCGTGTCGTCCTTGTCCCGGCCGAGTGCCGCGGCGCGTTCCAGGAGTCCGAGGCCGACCAGGAAATCACCCTGACGGGCAAGTCCGTTGATCTGCACGCCCTCCGCTTTCGCACGGCTCGCCAACTGCTCGAAATCGACATGGCTGGTCAGGTCGGCGAGACCGGGATTGGCAAGCGGCGGATCATATTCGTGATTGCGGACGGCCTGCAGCGTGTCGCCGTAGCCGGTCGCCAGATGACCGTAGTCGATGATGATCGCCGTGCCGCTGCCGGCGCGGAGGCGCTCGCAGAGCGCGGCCATCACCGCGTCGCGGGCAGGGGAGATTTCGAAGATCGTGCCTTCCGCGACGGTTGGCGCGGGAGAGGGCAGCAATGCGGGATCAATGCCGGCAATGCCTGCGGCAAAGGTCAATCGGCCCTCCGCATCGAGGCCGACCATGCGCTCACGGAAGCCCTGTGCGGTCCGCACGAACTGACGGATCGGAATTGCATCGAAAAGCTCGTTCGCAGCCAGGAGCAGGAATCCGGAGGGAAGGCTGTCGAAGCTCTCATGCCAGCGGACCTTGCCTTCGTGTTCGGCCAAGGTCTCGGCCTGCAGCTTGCGAAGCCGGTCGCTGGTTTCGACGAGATGAACGGTTGTGGTCCGGTACAGCGCCGGCGCCAGCCGCCGGATGACGCGGAGCATGTCGGACATCATCGTGCCGCGGCCCGGACCGATCTCGGCGATAATCGCGTCCTCAGGTGTGCCGTGCTGCTGCCATGCATGCACGAGGAATATGCCGATCATCTCGCCGAAGAGCTGGCTGATCTCCGGCGCGGTGGTGAAATCCCCCGCCCGCCCGAACGGTTCGCGGACGCGATAATAGCCATGCTGCGGATCGGCAAGGCAGAGGGAGAAATAGTCGGTCACGCTGATCGGTCCGTTGGTCCGGATCAGCGCCTTGACCTTGTCGGCGAGAGGATTCGTCATGACTTGTCCAGTCAAGCGGCGGCAGCCGCGCTGCGCGCCCGCGCAATGGCCCAGATTCCGACCAGTAGCATGGGCAGTGAAAGTACCATGCCCATGGTAAGCCAGTCCCCCGCAAGATAGCCGATCTGTGCGTCCGGTTCGCGGAAGAATTCCACGAAAATGCGGCTCGCGGCATAGCCGCAGACGAAGATGCCGGTGACAAGGCCGGGTATTTTCAAGGCTCTGCTGCGATAGACGAACCAGGCGAGCACGACCAGAAGCACGATGCCCTCGAGGGCCGCCTCGTAAAGCTGACTGGGATGACGGGCGAAGGGGCCTCCCGTCGGGAAGACGACCGCCCAGGGCATCGAGGACAGGCGGCCCCAGAGTTCTCCATTGATGAAATTGGCGATGCGCCCGAAGAAGAGCCCGATCGGCACCACTGCTGCCACGACGTCGAACAGGCTCCAGAGGGGGATGGCGTTCCTGCGCGCAAAGATGATCATCGCCAGCGTGGTGCCGAGAAGGCCGCCATGGAAGGACATGCCGCCGTTCCAGATCTGGATCGCGCGGACGGGATTCTCGAGGATGGAGCCGAGATCGTAGAACAGGATGTAGCCGATGCGCCCGCCAAGTACGATGCCGCCGGCCGCCCAGAGCAGGAAGTCGTCAAGCTGCGCCAGGTTGAGGGGGGCGATGCCGTTGCGCCAGAGCGAAGCGTTCTGGATGATGCGGCGCGCGTAGAGCCATCCGAGGAGTATCCCCGCGACATAGGCGAGCCCGTACCAGCGCACGGCGAGCGGCCCTATCGTGAAGATGACGGGGTCGATTTCGGGGAAGGGCAGGATGGCGAGGCGGGTCGCGATTGTTTCCAAGGTCTTCTCTCGTGCCGGACCGATGATTTCGGCGGAACATGACGAGCGAATCCGGCGCGGTCAAGCACCCGCTGCCGCCGCGCAACGACGCCCCAGCCTCTTCGAACGTAGAAAGGTGGCCGCAGTACGCTATACTGCCCCATCGCCGCATCGCAAATTCAAGGACCCTGGAGAACGTTGAGCGGCGTCACGGACGTCATTTTCCTTGCATCCTCACGCCGGGGACCCTACCTGAAATCATGAGCTCCGCCGCATGTGGCGGGATGGAAATGGAGACCAGAAAGATGAGCACAGGCGCCAACCGTATTCTCGATGATCTCGCTCGGCTGATGACGGATGCGGCGGGCGCGGCCCAAGGGGTGCGGCGCGAGGTCGAGGCGGCATTCCGGGCGCAAACCGAAAACTGGCTGAATTCGCTCGATGTCGTAAAGCGCGAGGAGTTCGAGGCGGTCAAGGAGATGGCCGCACGGGCACGGGACGAAAACGACGCTCTCCTTGCTCGTATCGAAGCGCTGGAAGCACGTTTGGCCGCGACCGGTCCGGCAGCCGGCGACATCACGACGGGCAAGTAAAAACCTGCCGCAGGTTGGCCTTCGGTCGCCGTCTACCCTCGAGCCGCGTGCCTTTCCGGCTCTCACGGATGCGAATGCGGCACGGGGCCAATCGGCCACCCGCCGTCGCCCGGCGCATTTCACTTCGTCAGCGTCACGGTTAACAAAAACTGAAAAGTTTTCCACCTGTGGACACTGGCAAAAAACCTTTATCGCAGAGTCGTTTAAGCAGCCGCGCTGAATCAGATTCATAGCGCGGGGCGCAATTCTTCCCGGCAATTTTTAGGCTCAGGGGCTGGCATGCTGACTCTGCCGTTATACACTGATTTTAAATGATGATTCGACACGGACCAAGCAAGCTCCGGGCAGGGTGAGTAAGCCAGGATAGTCGCAGGTCCAGCAATCATAGTGTGTTCGTATCCGGTATTGGGTTTGCAGTGTTGCGTCCTGTGAGCGTGACTTTGCGCGCCTTAGCCGCGCCTTTAGGGTGATGCATGAGCCTTTTGGAAATGGAAGTCGAGCGCCAGTCCAACCCGGTCGATATGATCGAGTTCGTTGCCGCGAATAATGACTGGTCGTTCGAGCGATCCGGCGAGGACGAGATTGCCATGACCGTCGAAGGCAGGTGGGCGGACTACCACGTTTCCTTTTCCTGGATGGAGGAGTTCGAGGCGCTGCATCTGGCCTGCGCTTTCGACATCAAGGTGCCGGACAGCCGCGCAAACGAGGTGATACGACTTCTGTCCCATATCAACGGCCAGGTGCTGATGGGTCATTTCGATCTTTGGCGCCAAGAAGAAGTCATCATCTTCCGGCAATCTCTGTTGCTCGCCGGTGGAGCGGAACCGACGAACCAGCAGGTCGAGGTGCTCCTGTCGAACGCGCTCGACGCCTGCGAGTCCTATTTCCAAGCGTTCCAGTTCGTCGTTTGGTCGGGCATGGATGCGCAGCGCGCGGTCGACGCGGTATTGTTCGAGACCGTTGGGGAGGCATGAAGTGAGCTTTGCCGTTTCGGGTCCGATCGTGCTCGTCGGCGCCGGCAATATGGGCGGCGCCATGCTCGCGGGCTGGCTGAAGAGCGGAGTGCGCGGCAACGACGTTCTCGTCATCGATCCGGGCCCGTCACCGGCGATGGCAAAGCTGCTCGCGGATAGCGGTGTGCAACATGCGACCTCCGCTCCGGCGGGCGCCGAGGCGGGCGCGATCTTCATCGCGGTCAAGCCGCAGGTGATGGAAACGGTGCTGCCACCCCTGAAAGGGCTCGTCGGTCCGCAAACCGTGATCGTTTCGGTGGCCGCCGGCAAGACGCTCGGTTTCATCGAACGGCACCTGGGTGAGGCGGCGACGGTGCGCGCCATGCCGAATACGCCGGCAATGATCGGACGTGGTGTGACCGGCGCCTTCGCGAATGCGCGCGTCAGCGAAGCTCAGCGCGCCCTGGTGCATGATCTGCTGAAAGTCAGCGGCCCCGTCGAATGGGTCGGGAGCGAAGCGGATATCGATGCCGTGACCGCCGTCTCCGGCAGTGGCCCGGCCTATGTGTTTTATCTCGTCGAGTGCATGGCGGAGGCCGGGCGCAAGGCCGGACTCGAGGCGGACCTAGCCATGCGTCTTGCTCGGGAAACCGTCGCGGGGGCTGGTGAACTCCTCCATCAGTCCCCCGACGATGCAGCGCGCCTGCGCCAGAACGTCACTTCGCCCGGCGGTACCACGGCGGCTGCACTGGCGGTATTGATGGCGGATGACGGCATGCAGCCGCTCTTCGACCGGGCCATTGAGGCGGCGCGCAAGCGCGCGGAAGAACTGGCCGGGTAATTCCAGGCGAGACGGCGCGTCTCGCAGTTCACTCTGAAGTTGTCGCAATCGTTCACGTTTCCGGTCGTACGTCGAATCGACCCATCGACGTGATCCGGGGAACATTCATGACTGAAATCATTTCCTACGCCGATTTCGAACGCGTCGACATACGTGTCGGTACAATCGTGGAAGCGGAACCCTTTCCCGAGGCGCGCAAGCCGGCAATCAAGCTCAAGATCGATTTCGGCCCTGACATCGGCATCAGGAAATCCTCCGCGCAAATCACGGCGCACTACAAGCCCGAGGAACTCGTCGGCAGGCAGGTTCTGGGTGTCGTCAATTTCCCGCCGCGCCAGATCGGCCCCGTCCGTTCCGAGGTGCTCACGCTCGGCTTCGAAGATGAGGCCGGTGCGATCGTGCTCGCATCCACCGACAAGCCGGTGCCGAACGGCAAGAAGCTGATGTGATCGTCCCCGTATTTACGTCGGGACACGCACCGTCGCGCGCAGGCCGCCGAGAGGGCTGTCTGCGAGCGTGACATTGCCGCCATGGCTGCGGGCGATGTCGCGGGCCACGGCAAGGCCGAGGCCGGTGCCGGAACTGTCGAGATTGCGGGCTTCGTCCAGGCGGAAGAACGGTTTGAACACGTCTTCGCGTGACCGCTCGGGAATACCCGGTCCGTCGTCATCGACTGTGATGGTCAGCCATTTCGCGCTCTGGCGGGCCTCGATATGCACGGTGTTCGCATAGCGATAGGCGTTGGATGCGAGATTGGAGATGAGCCGCGTGAAGGCGTTCGGCCTCACGTGAATCTCGTTCTCGCCCTGGATCGCGGTCGTCAGCGTCTTGCCGTACAACTCCGCCTCCGCCGAAAGCCGCGCCATCAGATCGCTGAGTTTCAGCTGGCCGACATCCTCTTCCGCGTCTCCTCGGGCGAAGGCGAGATAGCCTTCCAGCATGTTCTGCATGTCCTCCACGTCCTGGTTGAGGCTTTCGAGGTCCGGATTGTTGCCCACAAGTGCCAGCTGCAGCTTGAACCGGGTCAGGATCGTCCTCAAGTCGTGGCTGACGCCGGTCAGCATCGCGGTGCGCTGTTCGATCTGGCGCTCGATCCGCTCACGCATCAGGATGAAGGCGAGACCGGCCCGCCGAATTTCATTGGCACCCCGCGGTGCGAAATCGTCGATCTTCTGTCCCTTGCCGAAGCTCTCCGCTGCGCTGGCGAGCGCCAGGATCGGCCTGATCTGCCCGCGCAGGAAGAGAATCGCGATCGTCAGCAAGACGAGAGACGCGCCGACCATCCATACGAGGAAGATGTGTGTGTTCGATGCATAGGCCTGGTTGCGGCGGGCATAGACCCTGAGAATGCGGTCGTCTTCAAGCTTGATGCGAATTTCCACGATCTTGGAATTGCCGACCGTATCGATCCAGAAGGGACGCCGGATCTGGTCCGAAATCTCCTCGCTGAGGATCTGGTCGAGGATTTCGAAGAAGGGCTTGGGGCGCGGCGGCGGCAGCTCTCCGCCGGGCTCGACGGTTATGTTGAGGTCGAGCTGATCGCGGGCGATGCGGACGATCTGGTCGATATCGCCCTCCCGCGGGAAGGTCGTGATCAGGTCGACAATGGCGGCGATGTCGTTGGTCACCGCCGAGGAGAGGCGCTGGGTGACGAGTTGCCAGTGCCGCTCCATGAACACGAAGGCGACCACGGACTGCAGCAGCACCATCGGGATGACGACGATCAGAAGCGAGCGCGCGTAAAGACCCATCGGCAGCCGGCGCCGCAGCCAGCGGACCACGCGCTTCCAGCCGCCGTCCGCGGGTGTCGTTCCTTCGCGCTTCAAACCGTCAAAGCTTGCCATGGCCCTTGATCCGGCCCTCGTTTCTGCCCATCGTCAGTCAACGCTCAGCCGGTAACCGATGCCGCGAACGGTCTGCAGCCAGACGGGGTTGGAAGGATCGTCCTCGATTTTACGCCTTAGCCGGTTTATCTGCACGTCTATCGTCCGCTCGCCGACCTCGGCGTCGTCGCCGATCAGCTCGTGGCGCGGAATGGTTTCGCCGGCGCGCTGCGAAAACAGCGTCATGATCTCCTGCTCACGGTCGGTGAGGCGGATATGGTCGGCTCCGCGGCGCAGTTCCTTGCGCACGACCGAGAAGGTGTAGGGCCCGAAAATAACCTGATCGACCTTATGTGTCTGTGTCGGCTGGTTGCGGCGCAGAATATTGTTGATGCGGAGCACGAGTTCGCGCGGCTCGAAAGGTTTCGGCAGGTAATCGTCGGCGCCCGCTTCCAGCCCTTCGATACGCGAATTCGCCTCCGCCAGGGCCGTGAGCATGATGATTGGCACCGACTTGATCTGCCTGAGACTTTGCGTCAGAGCGATGCCGCTTTCCCCCGGCATCATCACGTCGACGACCAGAAGATCGAAATCGATTCCTATCAGCTTTCGCCGGGCCTCGTCGGCATCGGCTGCCGTCGTTACGCGAAATCCCTGTTCGACCAGATAGCGGTTGAGCAGGTCGCGGATGCGCCGGTCATCGTCGACGACCAGAAGATGCGCCGCATCGTCGGAGACTGTCGCCTTTGCTATCATCTTTCGCTACCCTCATTGCCCGTCAAGCCGGAAAGGCTGCGCCAAAAATGCCGGAGACCGTGCAGCACAGGCGCCGCGGTCTCCCATTCTCATTCAAGGGGCTACCCGTTCTGCCACGAACGACGAGCCGACGTCCAATCAGACGCGCACAGGTCGCGTAACATTTTGAATCGTTGTGTGACTCTCGGGCGGCTTCCCTGCAGCGCCGCACAGTGAATCAACCCGCAACGTCGTTCATCATGTTGGCGAGAAACCGCTTCACGGTTTCCCGTGCACCCGGTCCGGCCCTTGCCAATGCATCCGCTATGCGGCGGGACTGTGGTTCGGCAAGCGCCCGCGCCAGGGCCTGGCCTTCCGGCGTCGTGTAGAGCATGCGCTGCCGCCGGTCTTCGGGACCGGTTACCTGCCGGATATAGCCGGAATCGATCAACTGCTTGAGGACACGGGCAAGGCTCTGCTTGGTGATCTTCAGCGTTTCGAGAAGGTCCGCGACCGTCATGCCGGGTTCGCGGTTGACGAAATGCACGACGCGATGATGCGCGCGGCCGAATCCGCTCTTCTCGAGAATGGCGTCCGGGTCGCCGGTGAAGTCGCGATAGGCAAAGAAAAGCAACTCGATGATCTCGAAATCTATCGTGTCCACATCTTCGCCAGCGCTGTCGCTTACGCTCTTGTTCCTGATCTGGCCGACCACGCGGTCATATCCTTTCAATCGAAAATGCCGTTCGCGAAACATACCGCAATATATGTCAGTTTGGTTGACATATTTCCATCGAGTCGCATTCATTCAGAGCGAAGACACGCATGGCGCCTCGGCGACACGCAGAAAAGGCGGCCGCAGCCGCCTTTTGCATTGCGATGGATGTCGCCTCAAGACTCACGCCTGCTTGCCGACGAACTGCCCGACAATGCCGTTGAGAACGCCGCCGCCGACGAGAGCGCCGATTGCCTGCATGGCCAGACCGGTCGCGGCGGCCTCTCCGCCAAGCATCTGGATCAGGAACCCGCCGCCGAGGCCGCCGATGGCACCGACGATCGTGCGTGCCACGACTGAGAATGCCTGCTGCTTCAGCATGGCGCTGGCGGCGTTTCCGCCAGCTGCCCCCGCAATCAACTGGGTAATGATAGGCACTAATGCTTCCATCGATCCCTCCGTCCTGCGACCCCTCATCCAGAGCCGCGACATACCGGACAATCCGGCACGGGAAGGTTGAAGCCGACGGGGAGAATTGTCAATTTTGCCACCACTGGTGTTGGCCACAGGCGGCGATCCGGAAGCGGACCTGTGGGATAGTCGCTTGAGTTGTTTCGGGAATTTATTTCGGGCGCGCGCGAGCGCACGAGGACCCTCAAAGCGGCATCGCTCGTGCTCTCTCCTGCCGGCGCGCTTCCGACGGGTGATTCGCCATGACGCAGCGTTGTGAATTGTCGCTGCGCCACTGTGCCTTCCCGCTTTTCGCCTGACGCTTAGCGATAGACGTAGACGACCCTTCTTGTCCCCGGATCGACAAGGACGGGCTGGCCATTGATGGTCACGTACTGATACTCGTAGTCGGGAATTGGCTGGACGGCCACCGTGTTCGGCAGCGTGGCACCGACGACGGCCTCTCCCTCTACATAGACGGTGTCGACCGGGTTCTCGGTGATATAGGTGCGCACCGTAGGAGGCGGAGTCACCGCTTCGACCTGCTCGACCGGACCCACCAGTTCGAGCGGTTCGGACGGCGCCACCACGGTCTCGCCCTCATAGGCGACCGTCGGGACCGAGAGTTCCGTGCGGCGTTCCTGGATCACGGCTGTCGTACCGCCCATGTCCGTGGCCAGGTAACGGGCGTAAGCCCAGCCGCGCAAGCCGTTGACGTCGATGCGGCACCAGTTGCTTCCCTCCATGCAGCCGTCGAGCACGGCAGCACTGCCCCGTGTGGCGACGCCGACTGCAGGATATTGCGGGCCCGGTCCCGCACGCACATTGAGGTCCGTCAGCGTCGTTGCGCTCATTTCGGCATGGGCTGCGGGAATGGCGGCGAGCATCGCGCCGGCTGCCAAAACCGCTCTGAGCGGGGCCGCTTTGAACAGAGTTGGAGAGAGGGTCTTCATCATCTTGCTCCTTCATTTGCAGGCCAGAACGCGCCGCGCTGCAGGGATGTTCCCCCCGTCACATCACGAAATACAGGGATGAAACATATTGCCGTCGCCAAGCGTTGCCGGGACTGAAGGAAGCCGACGAAGTCTTCGCTTTATTGTTGGCCGGCAACGCGCGGCTGAATTATCGATTTCTATCCGACACAGGATGGCTCCAAGCAGGGAGTGACGAGATGCAAGGTGAGATTTCGGACGATGCCAAGCTTGCCGCCAAACGGTTGCGTCCGCTGGTGGTGGTCGTCGTGACAGCCAAGCTCGTGGTTTCGGTGCTGTTGCTCGCGACGGTACACTATTCGCCACCGGCTTCGGAAATCGTGGCCCTGCGCTGATTTGCACTGTCATACCGCTCGCTTATCGCTATAGCTGGGAAAACGGCCTGGATCGGGAAGGGCTTCTCACTTCCAGGCTACCTCACGAGCAAGAGCGAGGCATGGTCCGATGTTACAGGCAGGCATTATCCCGGTAACGCATTTCGAGCAGAACTGTACTGTCCTGTTCGATAGCGAGACCAAGGAGGGCGTGGTCGTCGATCCCGGCGGCGACGTCGACATCATCCTGCAGACGATCCGCGAGAACGGCATCGCGTTGAAGGCTATCTGGCTCACACATGGTCACATCGATCATGCCGGCGGCGCCAAGGAATTGAAAGAAGCACTGGGGCTCGACATTGTCGGACCCCACAAGGACGACCTTCCGCTGCTCGAACGGCTGGAGGATCAGGCGGAGCGCTTCGGCCTCGCGATGAAGGTTCAGAACGTCGTACCGGACCGCTGGCTTGAAGAGGGCGATACCGTCTCCTTCGGCAACCACGTCTTCGAGGTCTTGCATTGCCCCGGCCACGCGCCCGGTCATGTGGTCTATTTCAACCGGGCACAAAATTTCGCCCATGTCGGCGACGTGCTTTTTCACGGCTCAATCGGCCGCACCGACCTGCCGGGCGGCAATCATCAGCAGCTTCTGGATTCGATCCGGGACAAGATACTGCCGCTCGGAGACAATGTGGGCTTCATCTGCGGCCACGGCCCGGGCGGCCAGATCGGCGAAGAGCGGCGCACCAACCCGTTTCTCCGCGGTCTTTGACGAGCGGTGCGAAAAAGAAAAGGGCGCATGACTTCTCCAGTCATGCGCCCTTTCGGGTTCATACGCGGCGGTTTTCAGCCGGCGTTGCAGAAATGGCTGCGGCCGTCATAGCCGACGAAGGTTCCGGTGTCCGGATTGAACGAGCGATAGCGCTGCGAGCAATAGCGATACCAAGCCGGTGTCCAGGGCTCGAGGCCGTAGGTCTCGACCGCCACCGGACGATAGACGGGCCGGTAAACCGGGCGCGGACGATAGACCGGGCGGGGCTCGTAATAGTCGGGCTCCGGATCGATATAGACCCGCTCGCCGTAATAGCGCGGCGGCGGCGGCGAGGCGATCGCGCTGCCGATGAGCGCGCCTGCGGCCAAGCCGACGGCGCCCGCTACCCATGCATCGTCGTTATTGCGATGGCGGTGCCCTGCCTGGGCGGTGCCGAAGGTCGGGATAACGATGGCGGCCGCGGCGACCGACAGGACGGCTGCTTTGATGAATTTGTTCATGGGCTTCAATCCTATGCATGCGACCGGATGGTTTCCGGATTTCATGATGAGCAAAGTCTATATAAGACAAACTGAACGGAGCCTGAACGAAAAAACCCGGCAAAACTGCCGGGCTCGAACTTAACTTTCAGCAGAGAACAGCGTTAGCCGACGATCTGCAGGTTGACCGCCTTCGGGCCCTTGCCGCGGCGATCCGGCTCGGTGTCGAAGGATACCTTCTGGTTTTCCGTGAGACCGCTCAGGCCCGAGGCCTGCACGGCAGAAATATGCACGAAGATGTCCGCGCCACCGTTCTCAGGCTTGATGAAGCCAAAGCCCTTGTCTGTGTTGAAGAATTTTACAGTGCCAGTCTCGGCCATGCGTCAGGTCCTTTTCTCTCCACCCGGGTTGCGGGCAGCATTGCAGTTTTGCCCGATATGGGCGTGGGGGCAGTTCTCGACAATTGAGGAAAGGGTCCTGGTTATCGCGACCAGCCGCAGGAAGGAATAACAGCCTCCCCCCGTTGGCCGCCCGGAGTGGGTTGCGTCTCCGGCCCGCTTTTATTCAAGATCTTCCCGTGTTCGCAGATTGCCCGAACACAGTAAGAGTGATGGGTTTATTTTGAATTGGCAAGCAAAACTTTTCTGACGAGGTATTGCGTCTTATCATTGCTCAAAAAGAGGTCAGTTGGTCGTTTAGACTCGCCTGTTCAAAAAGCATCGCAAGCTGTTGAATTCAAAGCTTTTCGGCCATGGATCGGGATGCGGCTGGATCATTTGCGCCAAATTCCGTCGCACATGGGTATGCCGCAACTTTGTGCAGCCTGGTTTGTCGGTCCAAGCGCCTGATATCGCTCGTCGTTCACGCAGCGCACGGGTGCGAGGGGCCATAGACTGCAGGCCTACAGAAAAACTGCAGGATATATTGCCCGCTCAAGCGCAATTCACAGTTCCAAGCAAAATTGAGGGGTTTCCGAGAGTATTAGTAGTATTAACCCCGATGCGAAGCGCGCGGAGAAATTGCACGGGACGGCCAAAAGAAACCGCTGTTCAGACAGCAGCTTCCGCGGCCTCGCCACGTTTCTTCGTCAGTTCCGGCACGAGCTCGACCGCAAGCATCGCCAGGAAGATGACGGCGCAGCCGACGTAGCCGACCGGAGCGATGGTCTCTCCGAGCAGCAGCACCCCGAACAGGGCGGCGAAGAGCGCTTCGCTCGAGAGGAAGATGGCAGCCTGCGGCGCCGTCGTATAGCGTTGGCCGACGACTTGGCAGATGAACGCGATGCCGCTCGAGAAGATCCCGGCGTAGAGGATCTGCGGGAGGGCGCCGCTGATCGCGTCAAGGCTCAGCGGCTCGAGCAGCCCGGCCAGTGCGCAGCCTGCAACGGCACAGACGGCGAACTGCGTCATCGACAGGAGCATCGGCCGGCCCGTGGCCGGAGCGAATAAGCCGACCAACATCAGCTGAACCGCCCAGAACAGGGCGCAGACGATCGTCAGCATATCTCCGCCGGTCAGCGCCGAAAGCGCGCCGCCGCTCAGGAGAAAGATGCCGAAAGCCGCGAGCAGGGCGGCCGGCCAGATGACCCAGTGCGGCCGGCGGCGCAGGAAGACGACAGTCAGTACCGGGACGAATACCACGTAGAGCCCGGTCAGGAAGCCGGAATTGGTGACGGTGGTGGTGAGGAGGCCGTATTGTTGCGTGACGGCTCCGCCGAAAAGCGCCAGTCCGACGAAGACGAAGTTGCGCATGGCGTTGCGCGGCAAGGGCGCAGCGGCCTGCCTCTTTTCAAGGAGCGCCAGGGGCAGTGCCACGAGTGTCGCGATCGCAAAGCGCAGGCCGATGAACCAGAGCGGTCCGATCGCGTCCATCGCCGTCGACTGCGCTACGAAGCCCGCACCCCAGATTGCACCGGAGAACAGAAGGAAGAGATTGGCTTGAATGCGAGTCACCGCTGGCTCCGGGTCGTGGTCCTGCTCACGGGAGGCGCGCGATCTTCGCGCCATATTCCGCGACTTTCGAGAATCACTCCGAAGCCATGCTGCTCAGGTGATTGCGACCTCGCTCTATCAGTTGCGTTTTTTTCGGGCAAGCCGCTCCGTGTCGCCGTCAGGCTGGGCAGCCGTTCCGTAGCGGACTCATTGCGTCGGAGCTTTGGAGACCCTGAGCACTGCGCCGTCCTCCTCGTCGGTGACCATGATCAGTGCCCCGTCGGAAGCGACGATGACGTCGCGGATGCGGCCGAATTCGCCGTCGAACAGCCGTTCCTCGTTGGTCACGGCGCCGGTCTCGTCGCGGTCCAGGCGGGCAAGCAACTGGTACTTCAGTGCCGCGATCAAAAGGTCGCCGTTCCACTCCGGAAACATTTGGCCGCGATAAACGGCGATCGCGCCGGGCGCGATCGATGGGTCCCAATAGAAGAGCGGCTGCTCAAGACCTTCCTTCGCGGTGCCCTCACCGATCTCCACTCCGGAATAATCCTTGCCGAAGGTGATCACCGGCCAGCCGTAGTTTCTGCCGGGCTGCGGGTTGTTCACCTCGTCGCCGCCGCGCGCGCCGTGCTCGACGGTCAAAAGCTTGCCGTCTTCGGGATCGAAGGCGATGCCCTGGGGGTTGCGGTGCCCTATGGACCAGATCTCGGCCAGGCCGCCGGTGCCGCCGCGATAGGGATTGGAGGCGGGAATGCTGCCGTCGGCGTTGATGTGGAGGATCGAACCGGCATGGTCGCGCGGGTCCTGGGCGCGCTCGCCTTCGCCGCGATCGCCGATGCCGAAGAACAGGCTGCCGTCCTTGTCGATGGCGATGCGCGAGCCGAAGTGCTGCCCCTTCCGGGTGAACCTGTTCATCCGGAAGATCTCCTTCACATCCCTCAGGCTCTGCTCGTCCTGCGAAAGAGCCGCCCGCACGAGAACGGTGCCGTAGCCACCATCACCGCGGACGGAAAGAGTGAGATAGAGTGTCCTGTTGGTCGCAAATTGCCGATCGAGGGCGACGTCCAGAAGACCGCCCTGGCCGTGAGCGGCCGCTTTCGGCACCCCCTTGATCGCAGCCGACAGCTTGCCGTCGCGCAGAATGCGCAGCCGGCCGGGTCGTTCGGTGACGATCAGCGCCCCGTCGGGCATGGCTTCGACCGCCCAGGGATGCTCCAGTCCCGAGGCAAGCGTTTCGACGAGAACGGTTCCTGTCTGAGTGGGAAATTCCCGCCTCTCCTGCGCAGCAGCAGGGGACGAGGCGAAGGCCAGAAAGAGCGAGACTGCAGCCGCCGTCGAGAATGTAAACACTGTTCCGATGTCCATTGAGCCGCCAGTATTCCAGCGCGAGTGCCGCATTGCATTCCTCCGGTCCGTCCGTCTGAGCAAATGCATCGTGCCGTCTCGGAGGTCCGAACGCGCGAGCAACGCGCAAACTGGAGCGGCACGCACGGGCCTTCAAGTCAAATCGGATCAAAACGGCTTTATCGCACCGATCCTGTGGTGAGCGGTCCCGGCGCTTCTCGGATCGCCTCGAGGCGCGTCGGCTGGGGTGCGCCTTCCGTCGCCGGACGATGTCGTCCTCCGGAGTTTTGCTGAAGCAGATACCGCGCGACCTCGTCTTTGGCCTTCACGTAGAAGCCTTTGCCGACGAGCATCAGGCCGGCAAGGGCGAAAAGGGCGACAATCGCAACGACGATTGTCTGGACCGCCGACAGTCGTGCAAAGAGGTCGGCGTTCGGCTGCGACGCGTTATCGTTGTCAGCCATGGCGCGCGGCTTCGGACTGGACGTGGGCCGTCGCGGGCTGCTGCCCGATGTCGGCTTGCGTCGTCACCTGCGTCATCAATCCGAGGACCATCACGATGCAGGCCGCAAGTGCGGCGAGCGCGATATAGAAACCCCAGCGTGCCTCGTTGCGGCGGGTGCGCGAGGCGGCGACTTCATCATCGAGAAACATAGCATACCCCCAAGATGCCGATGCATCCGCATCGCGAATTGGCGCTTGGAAATCGGCTCTTGCGGGACGGAATTGCGGCGCGCTGAGACAGTTGTTGTGGCGAAAAAAAGGCACGTCTCGGCCGCGAAAAAGCGCGGGAGTATCCGGGCGGAGGCGCGTCGACCGATGGTGCGCCGGCAGCCGCTCGGCCGCACGAGCTCATCCAGTTTCGATCGATTGCTTTGATCGCACCCATGAAACTTTGTCATGGTGACGCATTTTGCGCTGACTTGCCGCCGTTTTTCGCCTGAGGCGCTTGCAAGACCGGGCGTCTTTCGACATAGACCTAACCGCTAGGGAACCCCGGTTTTCCGTTCCGTAGCGTCTCACGCCGTCTCGAAACGATCAGGAAACACACCATGGCCTTCCTTGCCGATGCCCTTTCCCGTGTAAAGCCGTCCGCCACCATCGCTGTTTCGCAGAAAGCCCGCGAGTTGAAAGCGAAAGGCCGCGATGTCATCGGCCTCGGCGCAGGGGAGCCGGACTTCGACACGCCTGACAACATCAAGGAGGCCGCGATCGACGCGATCAATCGCGGCGAGACGAAGTACACGCCGGTTTCCGGCATTCCGGAACTGCGCGAAGCCATCGCGAAGAAGTTCAAGCGCGAGAACAATCTCGACTACACCGCGGCGCAGACGATCGTCGGCACCGGCGGAAAGCAGATTCTCTTCAACGCCTTCATGGCGACGCTCAACCCGGGCGACGAAGTCGTGATTCCGGCACCGTACTGGGTCTCCTATCCGGAAATGGTGGCGCTGTGCGGCGGCACACCCGTCTTCGTCTCGACCAAGCAGGAGAACAATTTCAAGCTCAAGGCCGAGGATCTCGACCGCGCGATCACGCCGAAGACCAAGTGGTTCGTCTTCAACTCGCCGTCCAACCCCTCGGGTGCGGCCTATTCGCATGAGGAGCTCAAGGCGCTCACGGACGTCCTCATGAAGCATCCGCATGTCTGGGTTCTGACGGACGACATGTACGAGCACCTGACCTATGGCGACTTCAAATTTGCGACCCCCGTCGAAGTCGAGCCCGGCCTCTACGAGCGCACGCTGACGATGAACGGCGTCTCCAAGGCCTACGCGATGACTGGCTGGCGCATCGGCTACGCGGCCGGACCGCTTCATCTCATCAAGGCGATGGACATGATCCAGGGCCAGCAGACTTCGGGCGCCGCCTCGATCGCGCAGTGGGCGGCCGTCGAGGCGCTCAACGGCCCGCAGGACTTCATCGGGCGTAACAAGGAGATCTTCCAGGGCCGCCGCGATCTCGTCGTCTCGATGCTGAACCAGGCCAAGGGCATTTCCTGCCCGACGCCGGAAGGCGCCTTCTACGTCTATCCGTCCTGCGCCGGGTTGATCGGCAAGACCGCGCCCTCGGGCAAGGTCATCGAAACGGACGAGGATTTCGTCTCCGAGCTTTTGGAGACGGAAGGCGTGGCTGTGGTCCACGGCTCGGCCTTCGGCCTCGGCCCGAACTTCCGCATCTCCTACGCGACCTCCGAGGCGCTGCTGGAGGAGGCTTGCCGCCGCATCCAGCGCTTTTGCGCCGCCTGCAGGTAATGCTCCTGCAGACCCACATGAAAGAGCCCGCTGCAACGGCGGGCTTTTTCATGTTCAGAGCTTGATTCAGCGATCTGCCGGTCCGATTCAAGCAGCAGTCCTACCCCGTTGAAACAGAATCACTTTCGCTTCCGGATCACTTCGACGACGGCGGAGATGTCGTCGCCGTGGCCCCCACTGTCGACGCGGTCGCCCGCCAGCCGCAACATGGGTTGCATGAAATCGGGAGCGACGCCCTGTTCTTCGCTTGCCCTCACTATGTTCGCGAGCGCGATCTTCTGCATGGCGATGTTGGAGACGACATCGCGGCCGTGCATGCCGCTATCGATCTTGCCGGCGAGGTCGGGCAGGGTACCGCTCATCGCCTCGATCCAAGGCAGGAGCAGCGGCAGGAAGTCGACGGCCTTGCCTCCGGCGCTGGTCACCAGCGCGCTCGCGTGCAGGAAGCCCGAGAAGAGCCCGTACATGCCTGACAGCAGCGCTATGTCGTAGAGCGAAGCCAATCCCTCGTCTTCGCCAAGGTGACGGCTTTCGGCAAGGGCTTCGAGGGCCGAACTGTACCGATCGAATAACGCACGCGAGCCGCTGTAAAGGATCAGGGCGCCGGCCCCGCCGATCATCGGCGGGATCGCCATGATCCCCCCGTCGAGATAGATCGCTGCCTTGGCCGCCAGCCACGTGCCGAGTTCCCGGGCGTCACCCGGCGTGCCGTTGGTCAGGTTGAGGAGGTCACGGCCGGCAAGCGCCTCCTCCGCCTGTTCCAGGACCGCCCGTGCGGCGGGGTAATCGACGAGGCAGAGGATGGCGAGTTCGCTCGCTGCAATTGCTTCGGCCGGGCTTTCCGCGATCTTCGCACCGGCACCTGCAAGCGGCTCGGCGCGCGATCGCGTCCGGTTCCAGACCGTGACGCTATGGCCGTTCTTGAGGAGCGTGCGTGCAAGCGCCGTCCCCATGGCGCCCATGCCGAGAACTGAAATGCTGCTCATGGATCGTACCTTTCTCGAAATCATTCAGGCGGCGGTCGAGAGCTTCTGGCCCAGGCCGCCGTCGACGGCGAGTTTCGCCCCGGTGGTGAAGGTCGCCTCGAAGGCGAGGAAGAGCACGGCGCGTGCCACTTCATCCGCGGTGCCGTTGCGCTTCATCGGCGTGATGTTGTCGCCGAGCGTCTTGAACTCGGCGCGCTCGGCTTCGGTGATGCCGGCGACGCCTTTGGTCGGCGTATCGATGAAGCCGGGGCTGACGCTGTTGACCCGGATACCGCGCGGCAGAAGCTCGGCGGCGAGCACGGATGCGAAGGAGACGAGTGCCGCCTTGCTCGCGCTGTAGACGCTCATGCCCGGATGGCCACCCTCGTCGGCGACGGAGGAGGTGAAGACGATCGATCCGCCTTCGCGGATCAGAGGCGTCAGCCGCTGCACGGTGAAGAAGGCGCCCTTGGTGTTGACGGCAAACTGGCGGTCATAGGAGGCCTCGCTCACCTGGTCGAAGGGCTCCAGCTCGGAGACGCCGGCATTGATGTGCAGGAGATCGATCGCTCCGAGCGTCTGACCGACGGTCGCACCGAGCACGGCGATTTCGTTGAGATCCGCGATGTCCGAGCGCAATGCATGCACGCGCGGGCCGAACTCCTCCCTAATGCGGGCGAGGTTACTCTCATTGCGGCCCGTGAGCAGTACCTCGGCGCCGCCTTCGACAAGCCGTCTCACGGTCGCCAGGCCCATGCCGTGGGTCCCGCCGATGACGATCGCCTTCTTTCCCTGATAGTTGCCCATGTTCGTTTCCTTTCGGTTCAATAATGATGACCAACAGATGCATCTGTGGACGAACTTGTGCTAGATGGCTCTGCGTGGATCTATCGTTCACGCTTGTGGATGATGGAAAACCATGGCCAATCTCAACGACTTCACGTTCTTTGTTCACGTCGTGGACCACGGGGGTTTCGCGCCGGCCGCGCGAGCGCTGAACCTGCCGAAATCCACGCTCAGCAAGCGCGTGGCCGAACTGGAAAAGGATCTCGGCGCCCGGTTGATCAACCGCACGTCGCGTCATTTCGCTGTGACCGAAACCGGCAAGGATTTCTATCGCCACGCGGCGGCGATGATGATCGAGGCGGAAGCGGCGGAGAATATCGTCAGGGGCAGACTTGCCGAACCCAGCGGCACGGTGAGGATCACGGCTTCGGTGCCGACCGCGCAGCTATCCCTGGCGCCGCTCCTGCCGCAGCTCGCACTTGCCTATCCGAAGCTGCGCGTGACGCTGCATGCGACGGACCGCTTTGTCGACGTCATCCAGGAAGGCTTCGATCTTGCGGTGCGAGACCATTTCGCACCGCTGCCGGATTCGGGCCTCGTCCAGCGCCGCGTCGGATTTCAGGCTAAGCTGATCGTCGCCTCACCGCTCTATTTGCGAGGGAACGGCACTCCCGAACGCCCGGAGGACCTCGATCGTCATGATGGGCTGCTCACGTCGCTGTCGTCCGAAGGCTGGGTGATGGAGCGCGCCGATGGGGCGACCGTGTCGGTCTCGCCGAGGCCGCGTTTCGTGGCCGACGAATCCCGCGTCCTGCGAGAAGCTGCGCTCGCGGGTCTCGGCATCACCACCTTGCCCGGCAAGCTTTGTCAGCAGGAGATCGAAAGCGGCACGCTTGTCCGCATTCTTCCGGAGTGGACCGCCGGCAAAGTGATGACGACGATCTTGATGCCGCACCGGCGCGGGCAGCTCCCCTCCGTGCGGGCAACGGTCGATTTCATCGCCGGGCGTCTCGTCGACGGCTGATGCAAGAAGGCCCGCACGAGGCGGGCCTTGAAAGAACTCAGCGCTCGGCGAGTGCCGGTTCGCCCTTCTTCTCGCGAATGAGATTCAGGAAGCGGCGGAAGAGGTAGTGGCTGTCCTGCGGGCCTGGCGATGCTTCCGGATGATGCTGGACGGAGAAGATCGGCCTGCCGCCGACGCGCAGGCCGCAATTGGTGCCGTCGAAGAGCGAGATGTGAGTCTGTTCAACGCCTTGCGGAAGCGAGTTCGCATCGACCGCGAAGCCGTGGTTCATCGAAACGATCTCAACCTTGCCGGTGGTGTGGTCCTTGACCGGGTGGTTGGCGCCGTGGTGTCCCTGGTGCATCTTTTCGGTCTTGGCACCGAGCGCCAGTGCCAGCATCTGGTGGCCGAGGCATATGCCGAAGACCGGGATATCCGTCTTGAGAAGGTCCTGAATGACCGGCACGGCATACTCGCCCGTCGCGGCCGGGTCGCCCGGGCCGTTCGACAGGAAGATGCCGTCCGGCTTGAGCGCGATGACTTCCTCGGCGCTCGTCTGAGCCGGAACGACGGTGACACGGCAGTTCAGGCCGGCGAAGAGGCGCAGGATGTTGCGCTTGACGCCGTAGTCGAGAGCCACGACGTGATAAGCGGCGTCGGTCTCGCCCAGCGTCGAGTAGCCCTCGTCCCAGACCCACGGCTTCTCGTTCCAGCGATAGGACTGCCCGGACGTGGCGACCTTGGCAAGGTCGAGGCCTTCGAGGCCGCTCCAGGCCTTTGCCTCGGCCTTCAGCGCCTCGACGTCGAAGACGCCTGCCGGGTCGTGGGCGATGACGGCGTTGGGCATGCCGTTTTCGCGGATCCAGGCCGTCAGCGCCCGCGTGTCGATGCCGCAGAGCCCGATGATGCCGCGCGCCTTCAGCCAGGCGTCGAGGTGCTTGGCGGCGCGGTAGTTGGAGGGCTCGGTGATGTCGGCCTTGAAGATGACGCCGACGGCACCGTTGCGGGCGGCAGGCGTAAGATCCTCGATGTCCTCGTCATTGGCGCCGATATTGCCGATATGCGGGAAGGTGAACGTGACGATCTGGCCGAGATAGGAGGGATCGGTCAGGATTTCCTGGTACCCGGTCAACGCCGTGTTGAAACAGACCTCGGCCTGAACCTTACCGGTCGCGCCGATGCCCTTGCCTTCGATCACCGTGCCGTCGGCCAGAACGAGCAGGGCAGTGGGTTTCTGGATTGTCCATGCGGGTGTCGCGGTCATCGTCTCTATCCCGTTGTGGCCGAAAGCGAGGCTTGAAAGCCGGTCGGTTCAGGGCCATTTCAGATCGCATGCGGCATGGCGCGCGGAAACCCCGCGGGAGAAAGTTCATGCCGATGTACGTGCAGGTGCCGGAAAATAGCCAAAGGCTCTGGCAAGGTCAACCAGACGCTGTGAATTGTTCCGAAATAAAATGCGTTATAATTCAATCGGTTGCCAAAGACGTTTGATTGTGCCTGCCGCACTGGTTTAAGACGATGACAAAAGGACGCATCGAACCGGCCCCCGCAGATAGAGCCCTGGGGTCGGTTTCGACATGGAGTTAAGACATGCGCGATCATTTCGCCAATGCACTGAAAGAAGCCCTCAAGGCCAAGGATACCCGGCGCATCTCGACCGTCCGGCTCATCCAGGCCGCGATCAAGGACCGCGACATCGCCAATCGCGGCCACGGCAAGGACCCGGTCGGCGACGACGAGATCCTGCAGATCCTCGCGAAGATGATCAAGCAGCGCGAGGAATCGGCCCGAGTCTATGACGAGGGCGGCCGGCCGGAGCTTGCCGAGCAGGAGCGGCAGGAAATCGCCATCATCAACCAGTTTCTGCCGGAGCAGCTTTCCGAGGAAAAGGTCAAGGAAGTCTGCGCCAAGACCGTCGCGGAAATCGGTGCGCACGGGCTGCGCGACATGGGCAAGTGCATGAATGCCCTGAAGGAGCGTTATCCCGGCAAGATGGACTTCGGCAAGGCCTCCGGGGTGGTCAAGGATCTCCTGAAGTAAGCCGCAGCGCCCGCTACGGCGGGCGCGCATTCCTCAAGGCCGCTGACGGCAAACGACCCGTGCCGGCCGACAAGCGTTACCCTTGGATCGAGCACGTACCTGTGAATAGCGGGCAAGGCGCAGGCTGCCTGTGGCTTCCTTCGGCCATGCCGCTTATATGGAGGTTTGCATGCGTGTCGTTGCCCGAAGCCGCTGCACGGGCTCGGGCGACATGCGGTAGAGGTAACCATGCGCTTTTCACCGTCCTTCCTCGACGAGATACGCGACCGCGTCCCCATTTCGGACGTGATCGGCAAGCGCGTCACCTGGGACCGGCGCAAGACGAATGTTTCGCGCGGCGATTATTGGGCCTGTTGCCCGTTCCACGGCGAGAAATCTCCGAGCTTCCACTGCGAGGACCGCAAGGGCCGCTACCATTGCTTCGGCTGCGGCGTTTCCGGCGATCATTTCCGCTTCCTCACCGAACTCGAGGGCCTGAGTTTTCCGGAGGCCGTGCAGCAGATCGCCGATTTGGCGGGAGTCCCGATGCCGCAGCCGGACCCGCAGGCCGAGCAGCGCGAGCGGGAACGTACGAGCCTGCTCGACGTCATGGAACTGGCGACGCAGTTTTTTCAGGATCAGCTTCAGACGGCGAACGGGGCAAAGGCGCGTGCCTATCTGCGCGAGCGCGGACTGACCGGCCGCACGATCGAGACGTTCCGCCTCGGCTTTGCACCCGACAGCCGCAATGCGCTGAAGGAGTTTCTCGCCGGAAAGGGTATCGGCAAGGAGCAGATCGAGGCCTGCGGCCTCGTCGTGCACGGCGACGGCATTCCGGTTTCCTACGACCGCTTCCGCGACAGGATCATGTTCCCGATCCCGTCCGCCCGAGAAAAGGTGATCGCCTTCGGCGGGCGCGCCATGTCGCCGGACGCCCCGGCAAAATATCTGAACTCCAACGAGACCGAGCTCTTTCACAAGGGCAATGTGCTCTTCAATTTCGCCCGCGCCCGACGGGCTTCGCAGGGTGCCGACGGCGCAGGCACGATCATTGCCGTCGAAGGCTATATGGACGTGATCGCGCTTCATCAGGCGGGGATAGAAAATGCCGTTGCGCCGCTCGGCACGGCGCTGACTGAAAATCAGCTCGATCTCTTATGGAAGATGACGACCCAGCCGGTGCTCTGCTTCGACGGCGACGGCGCCGGCGTGCGCGCCGCCCATCGGGCCGTCGATCTCGCGCTGCCCCATTTGAAGCCTGGCCGGTCCGTGCGCTTTGCCCTGTTGCCGGAGGGCAAGGACCCGGACGATGTGGTGCGCCATGACGGACGCGAGCCCTTCGACAAGGTGCTCGCCAATGCCCGCTCGCTCGCCGACATGGTCTGGCAGCGCGAGGTGCAGGGCGGCGATTTCGACACGCCGGAAAAACGCGCCGAACTCGAAGCGCGGCTGCGGCAGGTGACCTCGGTAATCGCCGACGAGAGCGTGCGCCGCCATTATGGGCAGGACATGCGCGACCGCCTGAATGCGTTTCTCCAGGGGAGCGCGCCGTTCAGAGGCGAAAGGCGGCCCTTCGAGCGAACCGGGAGGCAGGCGGGCAGGCAGGGTGGCAGGGGCTGGTCGCCGGCTCCCAACCCGGTCATGGGCGCGGCCGTGGAGGCTGGGACCGCCGGCAGTTCCAAACTCAATCAGATGCTGAAGGCCCGCGGCTCGCTTCGCCCGCCGGTACTTCGCGAGAGCGTACTTGCGTTGACGATCGTCAATCATCCGCAATTGCTGTTCGACGAGTATGACGAGATTGCCACGATCGAGTTCGACCACCGTGATCTGCAGCGCTGCTGGGCTGCGGTTCTGAACGCCGCGGCGGCGAACGGATTGCGGCTCACGCGGGAAACCCTCATGGAGCAGCTCGAGGCGGAGGGATTCTCCACGCTGATCGGCGCTCTGGACCGGCAGGTGCGCTATGCGCGACTCTGGACCGCAACGGCGGCGGCGGCTCCGGAGGATGCACGCGAAGGTTACCTCCAGGCCCTGACGCTTCATCGGCGGACGAAGGGGCTGCTCTGGCAGAAGCGGGAACTCGAGCGCGAGATCGCGGAAGCCACGGCGTCCGAGGACGTGGAGCAGGGTCAGCGGCTCGTGCGCGCCATGGAGGAGGTGCAGCTCGAGCTTCACCGGATGGACAAGCTCGAAGCGATCATTGAAGGCTTCGGCGTGCTTTCCGGCCGCGTCAAGGGGCCGGCGGCTCGGTAGCCGATACTCTCACGACGGGCCGGTTGAGCAGCGGCCCGAGCCGGTTTGCCTTCAATCAGCCGCGACTCCATACTGCGTGCTCCCGATGAAAGCGATTCCATGCCCGAAAGCCACAACACCGCCCGCCTGTTCGAAACGGAAAGCGTCAACAATCCCCTCGATCTCCTGAAGCGTATCTACGGTTATTCCACCTTCCGCGGCCAGCAGCAGGCGGTCGTCGACCATGTGGTTGCCGGTGGCGACGCCGTCGTGCTCTTTCCGACGGGGGCGGGAAAATCGCTCTGCTTTCAGATCCCGGCGCTCTGCCGCCGGGGCGTCGGCATCGTCGTTTCGCCGCTGATCGCCCTGATGCGCGACCAGGTGGAGGCGCTGAAGCAGCTCGGCATCCGGGCCGCGGCACTCAACTCTTCATTGACGCGGGACGAGGCGATCGCGGTCCGCCGCGCTCTTTCGAGAGACGAACTCGATCTCCTCTACGTGACGCCGGAGCGCGCCGTCACCGATGGCTTCGCCGAAATGATCGCCGATGCCGACATCGCCCTTTTCGCGATCGACGAGGCCCATTGCGTATCGCAATGGGGACATGACTTCCGCCCGGAATATCGCGGTCTCGGCTGCCTCGCCGAGCGCTTTCCCGGCGTGCCGCGCATCGCGCTTACCGCCACCGCGGATCCCCATACGCGCGACGATATGATCGAGCGGCTGGCACTCGGCGGCGCGCGTGTTTTCACCTCCAGCTTCGACCGACCGAATATCGCCTATGAGATCGTGGAACGCGATCAGCCTCGCCAGCAATTGCTGCGCTTCCTGTCGCGCTTCAAGGATGCAAGCGGCATCGTCTATTGCCTGTCGCGCGCGAAGGTCGAGGACACGGCGGAATGGCTCGATGCACAGGGGATCCGTGCACTTCCCTATCATGCCGGCATGGAGCGGGCGGCGCGCGACGCCCATCAGGATGCATTCCTGAAGGAGGAGAATCTGTGCCTCGTCGCAACCGTCGCCTTCGGCATGGGGATCGACAAGCCGAATGTGCGCTACGTCGCCCATCTCGATCTCCCGGGCTCGGTCGAGGCCTACTACCAGGAGACGGGGAGGGCGGGTCGCGATGGCCTGCCCTCCGAAGTGTGGATGGCCTATGGCATGGCCGACGTCATCCAGCGCCGGCGGATGATCGATGAGGGCGGGGCGCCCGAGGAAATCAAGCGCATCGAGCGGGCGAAACTCAATTCGCTGCTTGCCATTTGCGAGACGGCAGGCTGCCGGCGCCAGGCCATCCTCGCGCATTTCGGTGAGGCTCATCCGGGCGGCTGCGGTCATTGCGACACCTGCCTGAAGCCCGTCGAGACCTGGGACGGCACGGAAGCGGCGATCAAGGCGCTTGCCGCCGTCTACCGGACCGGAGAGCGCTTCGGAACCGGCCATCTGATCGATGTGCTTACGGGCAGCGTGAACGAGAAGACGGAGCGCTTCGGCCATATCGACATGCCGGTCTTCGGGGCCGGCAAGGACCTGCCGGCGCGCACCTGGCAGTCGATCTTCCGGCAACTGCTCGCCGCCGGGCTGATCTCCGTGGATCACGGCGCCTTTGGAGCGTTGAAGCTCGAGCCCGAGGCCCGCAGCGTCTTTCGCCGCGAACGGCAGGTGCTCTTCCGCAAGGACCGTCCGAGTTCCGGCAAGGCCAAAGCCGCACGCGGGTCGAAGGCGACCGGCGAACGATCGGACCTCGCGGGATCCGATCTCGAACTGTTCGAGCGGCTCCGGTCCGAGCGCCTCTCTCTCGCCCGAGAGATGGACGTGCCGCCCTATGTCGTCTTTCCGGATACGACCTTGATCGCTCTCGCCAAGCGGCGTCCGCGCGATTTCGACGAATTGCTCGACGTTCCCGGTATCGGCGAGAGCAAGCGGGAGAGATATGGCGAAGCGTTTCTCGCCGTGATCGAGGCGTTCGAGGGCTGAAGTCGACGCGGGATGATGGAACCGCCCTCGTCCCGATGGGGGGCGTGGGCGCAGCATCGAAACCGATTCCATGAGCAGTGCCATCGTGATAGTCGTCTAGACTGGTGAAATGAAGTTCTGTCTCGAAAGCACGCAGCCCATGACCACGGCCTTCCTCTCCCATCTCCGTTCGGAACTCGAAAGCCTCAGGCAGGCCGGGCTCTATAAGTCCGAGCGGGTCATCACCTCCAAGCAGTCGGGCGAGATTGAAGTCGCTTCCGGCGAGCGCGTCCTGAATTTCTGCGCCAACAACTATCTCGGCCTCGCCGACAGCGAGGAGCTTGCGGAAGCCGCGAAGAGCGCGCTCGACCGTTACGGCTACGGCATGGCGTCGGTGCGTTTCATCTGCGGCACGCAGGAGGAACACAAGGAGCTCGAAGCGCGCATATCCTCCTTCCTCGGCATGGAGGATACGATCCTCTATTCCTCCTGTTTCGACGCCAATGGCGGTTTGTTCGAGACGCTGCTCGGCGAGGACGACGCGATCATCTCCGATGCGCTGAACCATGCCTCCATCATCGATGGAGTGCGCCTCTCCAAGGCGAGGCGCTTCCGCTATGCCAACAACGACATGGCAGCACTGGAAGAGGAGCTGAAGAAGGCGGAAGGCAGCCGTTTCAAGATGATCGCCACCGACGGCGTCTTCTCTATGGACGGCATCATCGCCAATCTCCAGGGCGTCTGCGATCTGGCTGAGAAATACCACGCCATGGTCATGGTGGACGACAGCCATGCGGTCGGTTTCGTCGGCAAGCATGGCCGCGGCTCCGCCGAGCATTGCGGCGTCGAAGGACGGGTCGATATCATTACCGGTACGCTCGGCAAGGCGCTCGGCGGCGCTTCGGGCGGGTATACCTCGGCGAAGGCCGACGTCGTCGAGTGGTTGCGCCAGCGCTCGCGGCCCTATCTCTTTTCCAATACGCTCGCGCCCGTCATCGCGGCCGCCTCTCTCAAGGTTTTCGAGCTGATCGAAAACGGCGACGCTCTGCGCAACCGTCTTTACGCAAACGCGGCGCTCTTCCGGAGCGAGATGTCCAGGCTAGGCTTCACGCTTGCCGGCGAGGGCCATCCGATCATTCCGGTCATGCTTGGAGATGCGGCGCTCGCACAGGAGATGGCGGCGCGCATGCTGAAGAAGGGCGTCTACGTCGTGGGCTTCTCCTTCCCGGTGGTGCCGAAGGGGCAGGCCCGCATCCGCACGCAGATGTCCGCGGCGCACAGCGAAGCGGATGTCCGCCGTGCGATCGCGGTCTTCGAGGAGGTGGGCCGCGAACTGGAGGTGATCTAATTGGCACAGGCGAGGATCGAGCGATGACCAACATGATGAAGGCACTCGTCAAGACGAAGCCGGAGGTCGGCCTCTGGATGGAGCGCGTGCCGGTGCCGGAAGTCGGCCCGAACGACGTCCTGATCCGTGTCAGGAAATCGGCGATTTGCGGCACCGACGTCCACATCTGGAACTGGGATCAATGGGCGGAGAAGACAATCCCGGTGCCGATGGTCGTCGGACATGAATTCATGGGCGAGGTCGTCGAGGTCGGGCCGGCCGTCAGCAAGCATCATGTCGGCGAGCGCGTTTCCGGAGAAGGTCACATCGTCTGCGGCAAATGCCGCAATTGCCGCGCGGGCAGGGGGCATCTCTGCCGCAACACGCTCGGAGTCGGCGTCAATCGCCCCGGCTCCTTCGCCGAGTTCGTCTGCCTTCCCGAATATAATGTCGTGTCGATCCCCGACGACGTGCCGGACCAGATCGCCGCAATCTTCGATCCCTTCGGTAACGCCGTCCATACGGCGCTCTCCTTCGATCTCGTCGGCGAGGACGTTCTGGTCACCGGTGCCGGGCCGATCGGCATCATGGGGGCGATGGTGGCCAAGCGTTGCGGTGCCCGCAAGGTGGTGATTACCGACATCAACCCCGTTCGTCTGGATCTCGCGCGCAAGCTCGGCATCGACCACGTCGTCGACGCTTCGAAGGAAAATCTTGCCGACGTCATGCGGGTGATCGGCATGACCGAGGGCTTCGATGTCGGGCTGGAAATGTCGGGCGCTGCGCCCGCGTTCCGCGATATGATCGACAAGATGAACAATGGCGGCAAGATTGCGATCCTCGGCATTGCACCGGCGGGCTTCGAGATCGACTGGAACAAGGTCATCTTCAAGATGCTCAACCTCAAGGGCATCTATGGCCGCGAAATGTTCGAGACCTGGTACAAGATGATCGCCTTCGTCCAGGGCGGGCTCGACCTCTCGCCGATAATCACCCACCGGATCGGCATCGACGATTTTCGCGACGGCTTCGAGGCGATGCGCTCGGGCAATTCCGGCAAGGTGGTGATGGACTGGTAGACGGAGTCGCGGTCGCGATCGATTGCCATCAGGATTCTTCCGGAAAAATCGCGCAACCCTTGTCTTTCTTTGGGGCGCTCCTACATGTTGAGCGAAAGCTGATAAACAGCGCAAAATCCCGTCCATGAGCGTTTTTTGCCGATTTGCGCGGTTTTTCACCGGAAATGCTTGACGGGATCAAAAATTCTGGGAATCACCATTTCAAGCAGAAATGGCGACATGGTACGGCGGATAGGAAATCATGCCAGGGACGTTTCAGTGGCAGGACTGTCGAAGCTTGCCCGTTCACCGCGATCGCTGTCGTGGTTAATCAGGAATTAAATATCATCCCGTTACGTCAGGGGAAATAATCGGTGGCGGGTACGCGGCGTGCCCGGACCTCCGAGTAGCATTGATTACCGGGCGCCGGCCGGTTGCGACAAGGAAAGCGACGAATAAATGGCAACAAAAGTCAAAGAAAACGAAGAAGCCGACGTTGAACGTGAAGGTGCACCGGACGGTCCGCTTCTCGATCTTTCCGACGATGCTGTCAAGAAGATGATCAAGGCCGCCAAGAAGCGCGGCTATGTGACCATGGACGAGCTCAACTCCGTTCTGCCCTCCGAAGAAGTGACTTCCGAGCAGATCGAAGACACGATGTCCATGCTTTCCGACATGGGCATCAACGTCATCGAGGACGAGGAAGCCGAGGAGGCTGCCGCCAGCGACGACGATGACGGCGCCGACGAGGGCGAAAGCGAAGGCGGCGAACTCGCGCCTGCCAGCGGCACCGCGCTTGCAGCCAGCAAGAAGAAGGAGCCGACCGATCGCACCGACGATCCGGTGCGCATGTATCTGCGCGAGATGGGCTCCGTGGAGCTTCTCTCGCGCGAAGGCGAAATTGCCATCGCCAAGCGTATCGAGGCCGGCCGCGAAACGATGATTGCCGGGCTTTGCGAGAGCCCGCTTACCTTCCAGGCGTTGATCATCTGGCGCGACGAGCTGAACGAAGGCCAGACTCTGCTGCGCGAGATCATCGATCTCGAGACGACCTATTCCGGCCCCGAGGCAAAAGCTGCACCGCAGTTCCAGAGCCCGGAAAAGATCGAAGCCGACCGCAAGGCTGCGGAAGAGAAGGAAAAGGTACGCAAGACCCGCGCTGCGGCGAACGACGACGACATCACCAATGTCGGCGGCGAAGGCCAGCCATCCGAAGAAGAAGAGGAGGACGACGACGAGTCGAACCTCTCGCTCGCCGCGATGGAAGCGGAACTGCGTCCGCAGGTGATGGAGACGCTCGACGTCATCGCCGAAACGTACAAGAAGCTCCGTAAGCTGCAGGACCAGCAGGTGGAAGCGCGCCTTGCCGCGACCGGCACTCTGTCGCCGGCGCAGGAGCGCCGCTACAAGGAGCTGAAGGACGAGCTGATCAAGGCCGTGAAGTCGCTGTCGCTCAACCAGAACCGCATCGACGCTCTGGTCGAGCAGCTCTACGACATCTCCAAGCGCCTGACGCAGAACGAGGGCCGCCTCCTGCGCCTGGCCGAATCCTATGGTGTCAAGCGTGAGGCGTTCCTGGAGCAGTATTCCGGCGCCGAGCTCGATCCGAACTGGATGAAGTCGATCAGCAATCTCGCCGGCAAGGGCTGGAAGGAGTTTGCCAGGGCCGAAAACCAGACGATCCGCGACATCCGCCAGGAGATCCAGAACCTTGCCACCGAGACCGGCATTTCCATTGCCGAGTTCCGCCGCATCGTATCCATGGTCCAGAAGGGCGAACGTGAAGCGCGTATCGCCAAGAAGGAGATGGTCGAGGCCAACCTTCGTCTGGTGATCTCTATCGCCAAGAAGTACACGAACCGTGGCCTGCAGTTCCTCGATCTGATCCAGGAAGGCAACATCGGTCTGATGAAGGCGGTCGACAAGTTCGAGTATCGCCGCGGTTACAAGTTCTCGACCTATGCGACATGGTGGATCAGGCAGGCGATCACCCGTTCGATCGCCGACCAGGCCCGCACGATCCGCATTCCGGTGCACATGATCGAGACGATCAACAAGATCGTGCGCACCTCTCGCCAGATGCTGCACGAGATCGGCCGCGAGCCGACGCCGGAGGAACTGGCGGAAAAGCTCGCCATGCCGCTCGAAAAGGTGCGCAAGGTCCTGAAGATCGCCAAGGAGCCGATCTCGCTCGAAACGCCGGTCGGCGACGAGGAAGATTCGCATCTCGGCGATTTCATCGAGGACAAGAATGCGCTGTTGCCGATCGACGCGGCCATTCAGGCGAACCTGCGCGAGACGACGACGCGCGTGCTCGCCTCGCTCACGCCCCGCGAGGAGCGTGTGCTGCGCATGCGTTTCGGCATCGGCATGAACACCGACCATACGCTGGAAGAAGTCGGCCAGCAGTTCTCGGTCACCCGCGAACGCATCCGGCAGATCGAAGCGAAGGCGCTGCGCAAGCTCAAGCATCCGAGCCGTTCGCGCAAGCTGCGCTCGTTCCTGGACAGCTGATTCCAGAACCTTCCACGAAGTAACGAAGCCGGGCCTGGATCTAGCGCCCGGCTTTTCTTTGTGCGCCGGGCCTGGCGCAAAACCGTACCTCGTTTTCCTCGAATTGCTTTATACTTTGCGCGTTGCGGCAGAGAAGGTCGCTCCCTCCCATCGCCGGGAACATGGCGTCCCGAGGCCGCATATGAGCGCGCGAATGCGCTCCGGTATTCTTCGATACAGGGCATCCTTGAGCGCCTTCGGCCGAAGGCGGGATGCTTTGCGGGAGGTGTGAGATGACGACTTACGTTCTGCTTCTCAATTGGACCGAGCTGGGTATCAGGAACGTGCGCGAGTCGCCGAAGCGGCTCGATGCGGCAAGGAGGCAGCTCGAGGAAATGGGCGGTTCCTTCAAGGACTTCTATCTGACGATGGGCGAACACGACATGGTTGCGATCTGCGAAGCGCCCGACGACGCAGTCGCTGCGCGCTTCGCTATCACGCTCGGCATGAACGGTAATGTGCGTACGCGTACGCTGAAGGCCTTCCCGGAGGCCGCCTACCGCGAACTGATCGGTACGCTCTGATAGAGCGCTTCCGGATCGCCGCTGATCTGCCCGCCGGCGCCTTCTCCCCGCAAGGGGCGAACGGACACGTTCGCCCGCTCCCCGCCTGCGGGGAAGCTCGGATTCTAACCCGAGGAGAGGGGTAGCCCACCTTCGCCTACGCATAAAAACCGATCCTTAAGATTTACGTCTTATCAACCTCTCGCAAACGAGAGGTTCCGCGATGCGTTGCGTTTTTGTCGTCGTCCTCCTGTTGTTGGCCGGCTGCGGGACGGTGCCGAGAGAGACCCGGAACGCCTGTGCGGTTTTCGAGCAGCGAGATGGTCTTTTCAACAATTGGCGCAGGGCTGCCTACGCGGCAGAGCGCGAATACGGCGTGCCGGTCCCGGTGCTGATGGCGACGATCTATGCCGAGTCAGGCTTCCGCCATAATGCCAGGCCGCCTCGCACGAAGCTCTTCGGCTTCATCCCGTGGACAAGGGTCTCTTCGGCCTACGGCTACTCGCAGGCGCTTGACGGCACCTGGGCGCGCTATCAGTCCGAGACTGGCCGGTGGACGGCGCGCCGATCGGATTTCGGCGACGCGATCCGCTTTATCGCCTGGTATCACAATCAGAGCCACCAGCGGAACGGCATCGCTCTCAACGATACCTACCGGCTCTATATCGCCTACTACCACGGCCACAGCGGCTACGCCCGCGGCAACTGGAGCGATACGGCAAAGGCAGGCGCCAAGAGAGCATCCGGCATGGCTGCGAACTACGCGCGCCAGCTGCGCGGCTGCGGCTCCTGACGCGAGCGGATGGCGGCAGCCATCAAAATGTCGACCCCCTGTCGGATCCTGCGCTCTTCGATCGTCCTTGTGATGTCAACGTGGAGGAGACGAAAATGGCGTATGTGGACGGTTTTCTCGTTGCGGTGCCGACGGCCAACATAGAGGCCTACAAGAAGCTGGCGAGCGCGGCGGGTGCAGTGTGGAAGGAGCATGGCGCGCTCAATTACGTCGAATGCCTCGCAGACGACGTGCCCTATGGCGAACTCACATCATTCCCGCGCGCGGTTCAGGCAAAGGACGACGAGACCGTCGTCTTCTCGTGGATCGTCTACCGGTCGCGTCAGGACCGGGACGCGATCGTCGCCAAGGTGATGGCCGATCCGAGACTGCAGGGCGACGAATGGAAGTCCATCTTCGATGGAAAACGCATGATCTATGGCGGGTTCGAGGCTTTCCTCGAACTATAGAAACGGCGTTGCGGCCTGCGGTACGATCCCGTAAGTCATGGAGCGAACCGGATGCTAGACGGGCCCCGTACGTCTGTGGACATGCGGGGCCACAGCAGCGCCCGGAAGCCGGCGGAGGGGAGAATGGCGCAGACCGTCATCGCAATGTCTACGAAAGGGCAGGGGCTCTACGAGTTCACGGCCGCGGCCGGCGACTTCGTGCGTGCGTCCGGCGTGGACGAAGGATTGCTCACGGTTTTCGTCCGTCATACTTCCGCTTCGCTGATCATCCAGGAGAACGCCGATCCGGACGTGAAGCGTGACCTCCATGCCTTTTTCCACCGGCTGGTACCGCCGTCCTCCGATCGCTCGATGAGCTGGATCGTCCACACGATGGAGGGGCCGGACGACATGCCGGCCCATATCAAGGCGGCACTCACACAGGTGTCGCTCGGCATTCCCATCATGCAGGGACGCCTGGCGCTTGGAACCTGGCAGGGGCTTTATCTGTTCGAACACCGCGACCGGCCGCACCGCCGCGAGATCGTCCTGCATCTCGGCAGCTGACGAGGCGCAGGTGCGGCGGCGCGGGCGGGCGCTACCATTTTCTCTTTCCGCGCTGCCGGCGCATTGCGGTAGAGTGAAGCGGGGGACAATTCGGAGGAGAAAATGACAGACGCCCAGACGACAGCCAGCCGTTTCATCGAAGCCCTGAACGACCGCGACTTCGACACGCTTTCGCGTCTCGTCGGCGAGGACGTCGCGTTCGACTCGCCCACCGGGGAGCGAACCCTCGGCGCCGGCGCGCTCAGGAGCTGGGTGATGAATTATTTCCGCCATTTCGACGAGAGCTTCGGCGACGTCGTGTTGATGCGGGACGCCGGCGGTGAGCGGGTGGCGGCGGATACGACCGCGCGCGGTACCTATCGCGAGACGATGGCCGGCTTTCCCGAAGCCTCCGGTCAGGCCTATTCCATTGCGAGCGTCTTCGTCTTCGAGATCGAGGACGGTCTCATTGCGCGACTCAGCCACTATCGCAACAGCCGCCTCTTCGAGCGCGAGCTGGCTGGGTGAGCCCGTCTTAACCGTCTGACGCCAACGCGTCCGGACGAAGAACCTTTATACACGTTTCTGAAGTGCTCTTAGCCTGTCGGATCAACAACTTGGCCTGCCGGAATGTACCGGGGGTTTGGAGCGATTCATGGCGCGTCGGCGGCGTGATGAACCTGAATACTGCATGAACGGAGGGTTCCGGTGCCGTTCAGTTTTGCGGGCCTATGTTTGCCTCAATCGTCAACCAGAACCGCTTCGTCACACCGGAGAAAAGCAATGAAAAAGTTCCTCGTTAACGCCGCCGTCGCTGCAGTGATCGGATTGACCGGTCTGGTTTCCACGGCCTCGGCTCAGTCGCTCACCCTGGAATTGGGTCCGGGCGGCGGCGTCCACTACCGCGACTATGACCGCCACGACGACTGGCGCGATCGCCGGCACTATGACCGCCGCGACCGTCGCGGCCGCTGTGCACCCGGCCTCGCCGTCGAAAAGGCACGCGATCGCGGTCTCCGCCGCGCCTATGTTGCCGACGTCACGGGTCGCCGCGTCGTCGTAGAAGGCCGCCGCCATGGGCACCGCCAGGCCATCATTTTCGCCAATGCACGCGGATGCCCGGTCATCGGCCGCTGGTAAATCCCCGGTTTTCCGTCTCGTCTCCCCCGGCCGACGGAAATGGAGCCCTCACGCCCTGGCGTGGGGGCTCTTTGCTTTGCGCTTCGGACCCCGTTACTGATTGACGGCGAACGTCACGTTGACGGTGACGTTATAGGCATTCTCGCCGGTCGCCATCGGAACCGAATCGGCGGCGGCAAATTCCTTCGCCATGCTGCGGACCACGGGGATCGGTTCGGGCCGGGAGGGCTGCTCCGCGATCTCGATCACGCGTCCGAGCGAGACCCCCGCCGCCTCGGCCAGAACCTTGGCCTTGTTGATGGCGTCGGCGACTGCGGCCTTGCGGGCTTCCGTGATCACGGCATCCGGCTTGTCGTTGGTGAACTCGATGCCGCCGCCCTGATTGACGCCGAGGGTCACGGACTTGTCCAGGATCTCGCCGAGCTGTCCCAGATCCCGCACGCGCACGCCGACGCCGTTGACGACCTGATAGCCCACCAGTTCCGGCGGCCGATTACCGCCATCATTGTTCGGCGGATAGTGATATTGCGGATTGATCGAGAAGCCGCTCGTCTGCAGGTCGCGCTCGGCGATCCCGGCCTGCTTCAATGCCGAGAGCACGTCCGCCATCGCCTTGTTGTTGGCATCGAGCGCTTCGCGCGCGGTCTTGGCGTCCTTGACGACGCTGAGCTGCAAAATCGCCATGTCCGGAGCGGTCGTCGAGCGGCCCTCGCCGGAGACCTTGATCACCGCCTGACGGCCCCTGACACCGTCCGGGCGCCCCTTGCCATCTCCCTTGCCGGCGGTGCTCTCCTGCGCCGCCGCCGCGGCTGCAAAGGCGCCGGCAAATGCGGCTGCGACTGCGGCGACATGAACGGTACGGGCAATGCGTGTAGAAAACATGGACGTTTCTCTCCGGTTGTTTATCCTCGATTCCATGCTTACCGATTGTGTAGCTATTGCGGCAATGGCTTGTCGGCAAAAAGGTTTTACGCTAGAGCCTGCACAGCGGACTGCCATTGGTCCGCAACCGCCGGCGACGACGGCAGGGCCTGTAGCTCAATGGTTAGAGCCGGCGGCTCATAACCGCTTGGTTGGGGGTTCGAGTCCCTCCGGGCCCACCATTTTTCTTATAGCCCCGCACGAACGTCTGAACTCACCGCCATCGACGGCTGAACTCTTCGGGCAAAAAAAGACCGCCGCGGGATGGCCCGAGGGTTCGCGCTCGTGACCCAGACCTGCGCAGTCTCGTCGATGCAAGGCTGAAGACCCAGTTAGACCCGAGCGGTATCGCTTCTTCGGAGCGCCGTCAGGAGCCCTTGCGCCTGACGGCTCACCGATAATCGATCCGGACAGGGATATGAAGACGGTGGAACAAGGCGCTTCACTGCGGTTTGGTGCGCCACCGCGCCGGAACTTGAAGCGATAGGCGGTGTCTATTGCGAGAACTGCGGCATAGCGGCAATCAGTCCCGATGGACCCGATGGAGTACGCCCTTATGCCGTCGATCCAGAAAGGGCCGAAAGGCTTTGGCGCGAGACTGTCAGTCTGACAGGTTTAGAACCTACGAGAGCTTGACAGAAACGGCCCGTTCCCGATGGTCTCATGACCAAAGCCACGTAATCTTGACAGACTCGATGAAAATCGATGGACGACGTCCCTCTTCGGAAGCATAAATGTGCGCCGGGGACGTCTTTATTTCAGAATCACGAATTTTGGACTGACGTAGCGCTCAGTCCGCATCAAATTTTCAACGGTCATTCAGGATGATGCAATGGAAGGGCAGGCACTCCCAGCCGGAACTGCTATAGCTGACGTCGCGGTCACCTTCGGGCCATTCTCCCTTTATCCTGGCAGACATGTTCTGCTGAAGGAAGGCGAACCGCTGTCGATCGGCTCGCGCGCGCTCGAGATACTGATCGCGTTGGTGGAGCAGGCGGGCGAGCTTGTAAGCAAAGACGATTTGACCGCAAGGGCCTGGCCAAATGCGGCCGTGGAGGAGTCCAATCTAAGGGCGCAGATCGCATTGCTCCGAAAGGTGCTCGGCGACGACCAGACAGCTCCCCGCTACGTCGTCTCCGTTCCCTCGAGAGGCTATCGGTTCGTTGCTCCGGTCACCCGAATGCCACTCGAACCTGCCGCGGGGGAATTAGTCGACAACAACCTTCCGAAGCAACTTACGCAGGTGATCGGGCGCGAAGAGGCGATCAAGATCGTGGAAGGGCGGTTCCAGCGATTCCGGATTGTCACTATCGTCGGCCCTGGCGGCATGGGCAAGACGACGGTCGGCATTCGCGTGGCAGCCCAGCTCCTGTCATCGCACAAAGACGGCATTTGTTTCCTTGACTTGGCTCCGATAACGAATCCGCAGCTGCTCCCGTCTATCTTGGCCTCGGCACTCCGGCTGACAGAGACGTCGGACGATCCGACGAGGAGCCTGATCGGCTTTCTCCGCGGAAAGAGAATGCTGATCGTTTTCGACAGCTGCGAACACATCCTCGAGGACGCCGCACGACTGGCGGAAACATTGCTCCGTGAAGCACCGGAAGTCGCGATTCTGGCAACCAGTCGCGAAGCGTTGCGAGTGGAGGGCGAAAGTGTTTACAGGCTCCCACCTCTCGACATGCCGCCATCGGCTGTCGTCCTGACCGCCGACGACGCATTGAAATACCCAGCCATCCGTCTGTTCGTGGAGCGGGCTGCCTCTTCCGGAAGCGGGTATTCCTTCGATGACGACGAAGCTCCGGTCGTGGCGCACATATGTCGGCAGCTTGACGGGATTGCTCTGGCAATCGAACTTGCCGCGGCACGGGTCGAGGCATTCGGCACGCGCGGCATTGCCGAACTTCTGAACGATCGCCTGCTACTGCTGACAGGTGGGCGGCGCACGGCTCTTCCCCGTCACCAAACCTTGGCGGCTATGATCGAGTGGAGCTACGGAGCACTTTCGGCTCGAGAGCAGACGGTCCTGCGTCGCCTAGCCATATTAGGAGGAGAGTTCGGACGGGAAGCTGCCGTGGCGGTCGCCGCCGATCAAAACAACCCGCAACCCGATGTGCCGGCACGCCTGGCGGACCTCGTCGCCAAGTCCCTCGTATCGGTCGACACACAAGGGAAAGGCGTCAGGTACCGCCTTCTCGACACGACACGAGCGTTCGCTTTGGACAAACTTCGGCAAGAGGGAGAGACCGATGCCCTCGTGCGCCACCTGGCGCAATATCTGTGCACAATCCTTAGTCACTCGCAGGACGAGGTCGAGACCCTTACGAACGAAGAATGGATGCTGAAATACGCGTCCAATATCAACAACGTTCGCTTCGTTCTTGATTGGGCCTACGCAGAGGGCGGCGACGTCGAGATCGGCCTTGCGGTCACAGTGGCCGCAATTCCCATTTGGTACCAGCTTTCCCTTGTCGACGAATGCATGACGAGCGTTCAGCGCGCGTTACTTGGGATCGCGCCCGGAGAGCGAAGAGACGACCAAGCCCGGCAAATCACGCAGCTCTACAGAGCGTTGGGGTTGTCGCAGGCGTTTAAAATCGGTTTCGCCCCGCAAGCTCTCGCCGCCTTCGCGAAGGCTTTCGAGATATCGAAAGAGTTCGGCGACCTCGACGCCCAAGCCGAAGCCCTCTGGGGCCTGTGGATGGCCCAGGTGGGCATGGGCGAATACAGAGAATCGCTGGGAACCGCGGAACGTTTCGTCGCGCTCGGCGGCAGCGGCCTTGACCGTTTCATCGGCGATCGAATGCTCTCCATGACTCTGTTTTGTGTCGGCGACTTCCGCGGTTCCCGCCGTCACGCAGACCTGATGATGACACACGACACCTCGGCCGAGACCGCCTCCGCAGGGTCGGTTCGCTTCAGGTTCGGTCAGTCGGTCGCCGCGAAAATACAGCCCGCTCAGCTGCTTTGGGTACAAGGGCTTCCAATCCAGGCGATCGCGGCAGTAGACATCGCCGTCGAAGCCGCCCGCGCCTCGGGCCATGCGATCTCGCTGTGTGAGGCCCTGGCGCGCTGGTCCTGTCCTATCCTGGTCCATGTGGGCGACTTTGCGGCAGCGGATACGGCCGTCATTGAGCTCATCGACCTTGCAAAGACGAACGCGCTCGGTCCATGGGAAGTGTTTGGGCGGTGCTGGAAGGCGACGTTGTTGATACAGCGGGGCCTCCCAGACAGAGGCGTTCCCCTGTTGCGGAACGGACTGACCGAACTGTCGCGTGTCAAACTCTTCAATCTCTACAATGTGAGATTTCTAGGCTTTTTGGCCGACGGTCTCTCTTTGCTCGGACAGCATGCCGAAGCCCGCACGGTAGTCGAGGCGGCGATAAACGCCAGCGAAGAGAGGGAGGAACTCTGGTGCGTCTCCGAACTCCACCGTTTGAAGGGCGATGTGATGCTCCGGGGCGGTGGCGATATCGAAGCCGTCCAGCGTTGCTATCTCCGCGCTCTTGAAGTGGCGCGGCGGCAGGACGCGATCTCCTGGGAGCTTCGGGCGGCAACGAGCCTGGCCAAGCTGGCGGGCGACCACGGATACCCTGCCGACGCGCGTGCCACCTTAGCCTGCGTCTACGCGCGTTTCACGGAGGGGTTTGAAACGGCCGACCTAGTCTCCGTCAGGGAGTTGCTCTCGCGGATGGCCTGAGCCCTTAGGTGCCGCTGTGCGGGCGCCGTCACAAGAATTCACCATGATTCACTGGCCCAAAAACGTATCGGTCTGCATCTTCTGCTCGTCGCATAGTCGTCGACCGCATGAAAGGCAAGCAGATGAAGACCACCGCAACTACGATGGACGCCCTCGTCCTGAATGAACACAACTCGCATTTCGTCCGCACCAGCATGGCCTGCCCAGCGCCGGTGACGGGCGAGGTGCTGGTAAGGGTCAAGGCGAGTAGCGTCAACCCGCTTGATCTCAAGATCAAGAGCGGCCAGGCTCCCCATGCGCGGCATCCCTTGCCGGCCATTCTCGGCATGGACGTCTCCGGCGTCGTCGAGGCCGTAGGACCCGGCGTCGCCGCGTTCAAGCCCGGCGACGAGGTTTTCGGAATGACGGGCGGTGTCGGTGGTCTCCAGGGTTCGCTGGCCACCTTCGTCACCGTCGACGCCGACCTGCTCGCACCCAAGCCCGACAACCTGACCATGCGCGAAGCGGCGGCGCTGCCGCTTGTCTTCATAACCGCGTGGGAAGGTCTCGTGGATCGCGCGGACGTAAAGGCGCGGCAGAAGGTGCTCGTGATCGGTGCCGGCGGTGTCGGCCATGTCGCCATCCAGATCGCGCGCGCTTTGGGAGCCGAGGTCTTCGCGGTCGACAAGTCGTCCAAGCACAGCCAAATCGAGGAGCTCTGCGCTACAGCAATCGACCGCCATCAGTCCGCCGAGGAGTATGTGAAGGACCATACAGGCGGACGCGGCTTCGACGTCGTCTACGACACCGTGGGCGGGCCCGGGATCGACGCCGCTTTCAATGCGGTGAGCCGCTTCGGACACGTCGTGAGTTGCCTCGGGTGGGGCACCCACTCACTAGCTCCGCTCTCCTTCCGGGCTGCGAGCTACTCAGGCGTCTTCACGCTGCTGCCGATCCTGACCGGAGAAGGACGCGCCCATCATGGAGCGATCCTGCGCGAGGCCAAGCGCCTCGTCGAAGCCGGAAAGGTCACACCTCTCCTCGACGCGCGCCGCTTCAACTTCGAAACCGTCGCCGAAGCATATGCCGAAATCGAGAACCGGACTGCCAGGGGGAAGATCGTCGTCGACGTCGCCGAGTAGCCGGAACCCACCGCCAACTCATCCAAACGCTTGGAGGAATTACGTCATGCCATTTGTCAATGTGAAACTGGTTGACGGCGTCTTCACGCCGGAAGAGAAGCACGCCATGGCTAAGGCCCTGACCGACGTCATGGTCAAGTTCGAAGGCTCGGAAGCCTTCCGCGAGGTCGTGTGGGTCCTGATCGAGGAGCTCCACACCGACGGTTGGCACATCGGCGGCCGCCCGTTCGAGGGGCCCAAATCGCTGATGACGACACTTTCGAAGTCCAAAGAGGTGGTTGAGATGATCGACGGCACGCCGACGACCCGAAAGGAATGGGCCGCGGCGGCACCTGTCCTGGGCTGATCCCATTCACTAACGGCGACCACAATAGAGCGGCCGGGCGTAATCCGGCCGATAGCGGAGCCGTGTTCACGCCACTGAGGGAAGAGATATGATTACCAGAGAAGCGTTTCCGATGCTCACGGCGACGAGACGTGAAGTCCTGACAGGAACCGCCGTCGTCGCACTTGCAACGACGCTTCCTTTGGAAGTACTGGCCGCCACGGCCTCGTCGAATCCAACCACCCCAATCCTTGAAGGGAGCGAGACCATGAACAGCATCACGACCAAAGACGGCACGCACATTTTCTACAAGGACTGGGGTCCCAAGGACGCGCAGCCCGTCGTTTTCCATCACGGCTGGCCGCTTTCCGCCGACGACTGGGATAACCAGATGCTCTTCTTCCTGGGTAAGGGTTACCGCGTCATCGCCCACGATCGGCGAGGGCACGGACGCTCCAGCCAGACGTCCGGCGGCAACGATATGGACACCTACGCCGCCGATGTCGCGGCGCTTGCCGAAGCGCTCGACCTCCGGGACGCGATCCACATCGGCCACTCGACGGGCGGCGGCGAAGTCACAAGGTATGTCGCCCGGCACGGCAAGGGCCGGGTCGCCAAGGCCGTCCTGATTTCCGCCATTCCTCCCGTTATGGTCAAGTCTGCTAAGAACCCCGGCGGACTTCCGATCGAGGTCTTCGACGGCTACCGTGCTGCTTTGGCGGCGAACCGCGCGCAGCTCTATCTCGATATCGCCAGCGGCCCGTTCTACGGCTTCAACCGCCCCGGCGCAGCCATATCGGAAGGCACCATTCGCAACTGGTGGCGACAGGGGATGATGGGCGGAGCGAACGCCCACTACGAATGCATCAAGGTCTTTTCCGAGACCGACTTCACGGAGGACCTCCAGATCATCGACGTGCCCGTTCTGGTCATGCACGGCAGTGACGACCAGGTCGTTCCGATCGCGGACTCCGCGGAGTTGTCCGTGAAGCTGCTCAAGGACGGCAAGCTCAAGGTCTACGACGGCTATCCGCATGGGATGTTCACGACGCATGCCGACGTGATTAACGCCGACCTGCTGGCCTTTATCAAAGCGTGACGCCCCGGGCAGGCCGCGAGGTCTGCCCTACCTCCCACAAATTCAGCTGGATAGCCGTCGGCTCGCCTGCGACCGGCTGCGGAAAGGTATGCCATGAAATCCGAACACATGCTCTCCCGTCGTGGATTTTGCCTTTGCTGCATCGGGGCGGCGGGCTTCGCGGCTACCAGTGGCTGGATGAGTCCCCGCGCCGCCTACGCCGAAGCGCGCGGCTTGGTGAGCCTCATCAAGGATAGCGCCGCCAGTGCCAAGATCGCCACCCACAAACTGCGAGGAAACGTCACCGTCCTCGAAGGCTCCGGCGGCAACATAGCGGTCCTGGACGGCAAAGACGGCCTCGTCATGGTAGACGCAGGCATCAGCGTCTCCAAGACGCAGATGACGACGACGCTCGCGGCGATCTCCGCCGAGCCCGTCACCCACCTCATCAACACCCACTGGCACTTCGACCACGCGGACGGAAACCCGTGGCTTGGCGCGGGTGGAGCCAAGATCATCGCCCACGAGAACACCCGCAAATATCTCTCGCAGGTGCACAGGGTCGAGGACTGGGACTACAATTTCCTGGCCCTGGAGCCCATCGGCGTGCCCAAGCATGTCTTCGCGAAGGAGCATTCGCTCAAGCTGAACGGCCAGTCGCTGGACATGAAGTATTACGGCCCGGCGCATACGGACGGCGACATCTCCGTGATGTTCGGCGAAGCGGATGTCCTCCATGTTGGCGACACCTACTGGAACGGCATCTACCCCTTTATCGACCACTCGACGGGCGGCAGCATCGACGGGATGATCGCCGCGTCCGACGCCAATCTGGCCGCCTCGACCGATAAGACCATCATCATTCCCGGCCACGGAAACCCCGTGAGTAACCGGGCGGAGCTCCAGGCCTTCCGCGACATGCTCGTCGCCATCCGGGAAAACGTCGCGGCGCTCAAGCGCGAGGGGCGTTCAAAAGACGAGACCGTAGCCGCCAAGCCCACTGCAGCTTTCGACGCTAAGTGGGGCAAATTCGTAATCGACCCGGCGTTCTTCACCAAGCTGGTCTACGAGGGCGTGTAACGCCTGACCCGCAATAACCGTTTCCTGGCGCGTCCCTCCCCATCCTCCCGCGCGCCAACGGGCCCCCCCCATCGGGGGCGTCCCGGCATCAAACCGTCGCAGCAGTCTGAACCCTCAGGAGACAGCCATGTCCGAAGCGAAAAGCGCGCTCTTCATCGACATTCCGGTCGAGCTCAAGGAAGTGAAATCCGTCCATAGCATCGGAGGCCTCGAGTTCGAAGGCGATCTTCCCGCGGCGCTGTTCCATCTCCAACTGATCACAACGGACATCGCGAACTGGAAGGCGGCATCCGACATCATCGTGGTCTTCCACACCAACGCCGGCCATGTCACCCTCGACGATGCCGCCTACAACGCCTCCCGCAACATCGCCACGGGCAACCCGTACAAGAAGCTCGTCTCCGATCTCATAGATGTCGGCGTGAAGGTCGAGCTCTGCGGGGCGACCGCCAAGGTCAACGGATGGGGCAACGCCGACCTCCTTCCCCACATCAAGATCAACCTCGACGCGATGGCGCGCACGATCCAGCTCGTGCAGCAGGGTTTCGTCAAAATCACCGAGTGACTTCACGCGCTCCGTCCGGGTGACGGCTCGATCTGCAGGAGGCTCACATGCTTCAAGTCCCGCAATTCGGATTCCATTCGACGGCGTCGGAAGTCTTGAGCGACGTCGACCTCCATGGGAAGACCATGATCGTCACGGGAGGCGCTAGCGGTATCGGGATCGAGACGACGGCTGCGCTCGCCGCTGCCGGCGCGTCCGTCGTCATCGCCGTCCGTCGCCCGGAGGCCGCCGAGGAAGTCGCGCAAGACCTCAGGATCAGGACGGCCAATCCCGACATTTCGGTCCGGTCGCTCGACCTTGCCGATCTCCGCTCTGTCGGCCGCTTCATCGAAGACTGGGAGGGCCCGATCCACGCGCTGATCAACAACGCGGGAATCATGGCTTTGCCGGACCTTCGGCGCTCTTCTCAAGGCTGGGAGATGCAGTTCGCGACCAATTACCTGGGTCACTTCGCCTTGACCCTCGGCCTCCGCCGGCACCTTGCCAACGCCCAGGGCGCGCGTGTCGTGTCCGTGAGTTCGAGCGGCAGCCTCTTCGGACCCGTATTCTGGGACGATCCCCACTTTCGCTTTATTCCCTATGATCCGCTGCTGGCGTATGCCCAGTCGAAGACCGCGTGCACGCTGCTGTCCGTCGGGATCAAACAGCACTGGAAGGACGACGGGATCGTCTCGAATGCCCTCAACCCCGGCGCGATCGCCACAAACCTTCAGCGCCACACCGGAGGGCTCCGCACCCCAGAGCACCTGCGCAAGACACCCGAGGAGGGGGCAGCGACGTCAGTCTTCGTCGCTGCCTCCCCATTGGTCGAGGGCACCAACGGGCGCTACTTCGAGAACTGCGCTGAGGCACCGATCGTCCAGAGCCGTCCTCAGCTGAAGTTGGAGGGCGTTCCCGGCTACGCGCTCGACCCCTCCAACGCGGAGAGACTTTGGCATATGGCGCTGAAATTCCTGGAAGAGTGCCGATGAACACGCTCCAACACGTGGGTTCCATGTACGAAAATCACCTCGGGTGCGGCTTCCCCCGATGCGCGACAGAGCTCGCCTTCTTGAACATGGCCGGAGTGTGACCCGTGAATTTTGGACGATCAGACAACAGTTCAGGACTAATCGACCTCAAACGTCCAGAGCGAGCGCCTTATGTAGGCCTCCGAACGGAGAATGCAAATGCAGGATAATTCACAGGCATTCGATGAGATCGCAATGAGGAAAGCCCGCTATTGCCGATATGCCGACACCAAGCACTGGGAGAAATTCCGGGAACTTTTCGCCGACGCGCCGACCATCCGTTTCGTTGATCCCGATGGTCATACGATCCATGCCTTCACGTCGGTCGACGAATTCGTCACGACAAGTGCCAGCTACCTTGAAGGCGCGCGCACGATTCATCACGTCCACAACGCAGAGATGGAGCGCGTCGCGGAAGGTCTGGTCGACGCAATCTGGTCGATGGAGGACTACTTGGTCTTCCCGCCCGCGAACGATGAACGCCCCGCCAGCATGCACGGCTACGGCCACTATTACGAAACCTGGGAGTTTCTGGACGGACACTGGCGCATAGCCAAGCTGGAGCTTCGCCGAACCATTCTGGAAATCTCGCCCAAGGAGCGTTTGCAATGACCCAGGGCCCCATCGGAGTCGGCATCATCGGCGTCCATCCGGACCGCGGTTGGGCATCGACCGCCCATGTCCCCGCGTTGCGTGACCTCGAGCAGTTTCGACTTTCCGCAGTGAGCCACACCCGCATGGAGATCGCAAAGGCATCGGCCGAGAAGTTCGGTTTCGACCATGCCGTTTCGTCGATGGAGGAACTCGTCAATCATCCTGAGGTCGACCTAGTCGTGGTCACGGTCAGGGTGCCGGAACATCTTGGGCTGGTGACGGCGGCCCTGGAAGCCGGGAAATCCGTGTTCTCGGAGTGGCCCCTCGGTATGAACCTGCGCGATGCGGAAACCATGAACGCGCTCGCCTTGGAGAAAGGCGTCTCGGCGATGATCGGGCTCCAGACCCGGGCAAACCCGACCATCCGGCATATGCGGAGGCTCGTTTCCCAAGGCTATGTCGGCGAGGTTCTCTCCGCGACGGTCATCGGTTCGGGGATCACGTGGGGCGAAGAGATCGAGGAAGCGTTCCGCTACACCCTCGACCCTTCCCAAGGCGCGAGCATGCTGCACGTGCCGTTCGCACATACGATCGACGCTCTGACTTTCGCTCTGGACGAGGATTTCCAGACCGTCTCCGGCACCCTCGTCAGCCGCCGCCCGACGATCAGGATGACCGAGAGCCAGGAGGTCGTCCCGTTCGAGGTCGCCGATCAGATCGCCTTCACCGGCAAGCTCGCCAATGGCGCGCTGATCACCAGTCACTTCCGCGGCGGGCTGTCGCGTGCGACCAATTTTCACCTGGAGATCAACGGAAGCAAGGGCGACCTGTTGCTGACAAGCCCCGTAGGCTATGTGGGCCTGGGTGGATTCAGACTCATGGGCGCTCAGGACGGCGAGACCTTGCATTCGCTCTCCGTACCGGACGACTTCGGTGCCGACGAAAACGTGCTCACGGGGAACGTCAAGAAACTCTACGAACTCTTCGCGTCCGATATTACCTCAGGCACGCGCCAGAGCCCGACATTCGGGGATGCCGTCAAGTTGCACCGCCTGATCCATGCGGTTGAGCACAGCGGAGGAGTGGCGCGCGATGTTTGAGACGATGCGGGCATTGGTTATGTACGAGCCGGGAGGACCCGAAGTCCTGCAGGTCCGGGACGTGGCGAACAGCGCGCATGGCATCGCGGTAATGCCCAGCAGTGGGCGAAATCTACACGAAAATCTTTCCGCCCTACGCGTTGCTGATCGAGAGCTACCGGAAGGCGCAGGAAGTCGCCACCAACCACGAGCAGCTGGATTAGGCTCGGGGCTGAGCACGGCCGTTGGTCCAACGCAAACAAAGGTTCGACCACTTATGGACGGTTTTGCAAACCGATCGCTTGGTCTCTCCAGTATCGAAAGAATTCGGTGCGCTGCAACCGCGTGCGCCCTTCCTGGATGGTGGTCGTCAAACAGGAAGGGCGACAGTTCACGACTTACGGGTTGACCTTCTCAATGTCGGGCAGCGCCCAGGACTTGTCGAAGAACGCCTCTGTCGGGCCATAGAAGCGGAAGTAGGCGAACCACCCCTTGTCGGGGTTGGTCTGCACCCAGTTCGCCTCCTTGCCTTCGGGGGCTTTCGGGCCGAAATAGACGTCCACCGATCCGTCCTCGTTCGCGACGATGTCTTCCTTGCGCGATGAGATGTCCGGCCGTCCCTGCTCGGTGACCGGCATCTGCCGCGTCGCCTCGTCATAGGCGGTGACGGACCAGAAATTCTTTGCCGGCGGATTGGCCGGGACATGAAGTTTGTAGGTGTTCTCGCCCGAGAGCCATGCCCCGTCCGCGTCCTTGTAGGACGCGATGTAGCGCTGTCCGACGCCCACAGTCTGGGTCAGCATCGCCTTCGAAATCACGACGGCCTCGTAGAACCACGCGGCGCGCTCGTCGAGCTGATCATAGGTGTTCGCCTTCTGATCGGTCGCCACGACCAAAGCATGCTTCCAATTGGTCCCCTCCCAGAAAGGAGGCTCCACTCTTCTGTCGGTGGTGTTCGCCTTCGCCATTGCCTCGCCGACCAGAACCCCGTCCTGGAGCAGTTTGCTCTGTCTTTCGTCGGGCTTGAATGGCCGCCCTCTCTCGAGGCCGAGGAATTTCAATTGAGCCAGGATCAGCCGGTCGCGTTCGTCGATGGGGTTGCGCTGGATGACTTCGTTCAGACTCTCCCAGTAGGTCATGCCGCGTGGTGGCATCTGGCTCCACTTCTTGTCACCGGCGGCGCGTGCCGGCATCGGCTCGCCAGTGCCTTCGACAGTCCAGGAGTAGGTTTTGATCTGCGGGATCATCTCGGCGATCGCCTTTTCCTTGTCGGCATCGAGCAGCCGGAAGCCGGCGAAGACGTCGCGGCTCGTGGCCTGCACCACGAAATAGCCGGGTGCCTCCACCGGTCCGTATCCGGGCGGCATGATCAGGTATTTTCCACCCTTGCCCATGTCGGGGCCGACGACGCCGAGATCGGCAAGCACCCGCTGCCACGGGTCGAGGATCATCCCCGCGATCAACCCCGGAGGCACTTCGACGACGAAAGGACCAGTTTCCTTCAAGTCGATAAAGGTGGCGATGTAAGGCGTCGTGTAGTTCGGCGTCAGGATTCCCAATTTTTCGGCGAAGTCCAGATAGGTGAGCATCTCGCCGCTCTTGCCGCCGAACACGCTGTAGTGGGCGCGACGCCATTCGTTCATACCGACCGCCGGGATGCCCCAGAGATAAGCTTGCGATGCGCGCTGGAAGTCCATCTCGTCATACAGCTTTTTCACCGTCTCGGCGGATGGATATCCGCTCTGGAAGTTCAACTCGCCGATGCGGGTTTTGACTGCGGCATCGCCTTCGAAGGGGTTCGCCTCCTCAGCCCATGCGGCCGATGCGCTGCACAATGCCGATCCCAAAAGAGCCGACGTCAGAATTTTGGAAAGCACGGTCATGATCGTTCTCCTGCAGGTTGGTTTCCGGTCCGGGCCGGCCGATCTGCCCGCCGAATTTCATTTCGCTAGGATTCCCGGCCGTGTCAGCCGTCTCGCCTTGAACGGAAGTTTGTCATTTGATCTTCTCGAAATCGCCCGGCTTCCAGCTATAGTCGACGGCGCGCTCGCCTGGACCGTAGAGCCGAAGGATGGCGAAGAAGCCTCGGCCGGGAGCCGTCGCCAGCCAGTTGGCTTCCTTGCCTTCGGGAGCCTTCGGCCCGATGTAAAGGTCGATCGTGCCGTCTGCATTGACGACCGGTTTGTCGCGAGAGCCGAGCGACGGGTAGCGCCGCTCATCGGTCGCAAGGCCCGATGCGTTCTCCGCCTCGTAGAGCGTCAGCGACCAGAACAACTCGGCCGGTACATCAGGCGGCAGCGTCACCTTGTACGAATTGTCCCCCGACAGCGGCGTGCGGTCCGCATCATTGAAGGCGATTGCGTAGAAGGCACCGCGGCCCGGCGTCAGCGACACCATACCGGGGCTGATTGAATAGTAATCCGTGAACATCCATGCACGGTGCTCGATGTCCGTGAAGCCGTGTTCCCGGTTCACCCAGGATAGGTCGATCGACTTCTCCGGTCCTGGTTCGGCGGCGGTGTTTATCGGATTGGTCCAGCGCCGATCTGGCCAGACGAGGAGCGACTTACCGCCGACCTCCTCGCTAAGGCCGATGGCGCGGCTCATCTTATAGCCGACATCCGCTGCGGTGTTGAGGATTGCCCGCGTCTGCGGAGAGGGCGAGAAGGGTTCCTTCGCGATCAGGCCGACATTGGCGAGGAGACCAAGACCGTCCGGTCCCGCCAGATTCTGGCCTTCACGGTCGATCAGCCACTTCAACTGCTCGAACGCCGAGATATCCGAGCGCGGCAGCATGTTCGCGTTCACGCCGGAAGCATTCGGAAATTGCATCGGCTTGCGCTCGCTCTCGGGGAGGTTCAGCGGATAGAGCTTGACCTGTTCCACCAGTTTGTTGGTGGGCTCGAGATTGTCCGGATCGTCGTAGAATGCGCGTAGGAATACGAAGAGGTTATTGGTGCCCGAGCGGTAGATATAAGCATCTTTGGGTAACTGTCCGTCATAGCCAGGCGGCGTGATGACGAATGTACCACCTTTGCCCGCATCGGGGCCGGGCAGGCCGACGTCGCCGAAAAACTTGCCGCCGTCCATCGGGATCGGCCGCTGCCAGAAGTCAAGCAGGATGCCCTGAAGTTTCGGAGGTGCCTCAAATACGATCGGACCCGTCTCGCCCATGTCGACGAAAGCCATCGCATAGATCAGGTCGGAGTTCGGCGTCGTCACCATTGTCTTGGTGTCAAGCCTCTCTTTCCAGACGGGCATCACGTTGTAGCCGGTGCCAAAGACGTCCTCGGCTCCGCTCCTCATGCCCAGCGTATTGATCAGCGGTAAGGCCCAGATATAGGCTTGGGTCGCCTGCTGAAAGTGAAGCTCGTCCTTCAGGATCCTGGCAGTCTCGGCCGTGGGACGGTTCTGCTCGAACGGCAGGTTGGCCAGTCGATCGAAGCGTGCCTCTTCGGCCGCTGCCGAACCGGTCAGTCCCAACGCAAGGAATGCAGCGGCTATCGATGGAAATGCGGTCGTGCGTTTCATGATACTCGGCCTTCTGCTGTGGTTGGTGTTCCAATGCCGACATGCCGGATTTTTGGGCAGACTATGCACCCCCGCGCCCGCAGGCGGCTATGCGTTTTTTGCCAATCTCAGAGCCAGGCTCGTGAAATCGCGCGGAGGGATTGTGCGGCTACGGTTGCGCTGGGCTTCTCTCCGAAAAGCTCCTGATACCAGCCGGACATGCGCCCGTGTTCGGCAATGCCCCACTTTTTGGCGCTTGCCGATATGGTCGCCAGTTGATCGACAGCCATCAGATCGCGGCGAATTCTATGCAGCCGAAGCCTGCGCAGATAGTGGTTGGGCGTATCGCCCAGCACCTCGAGAAAGGCGCGGTAAAGGGTGCGACGGGACGATCCGCACGCCGTCGTGATATCGGTTATCGATATAGGACTTGCGAGATGCCGGTCGATATATTGTTGCGCCAGTCGAACGATGGTTTCATAGGACGAAGGCCGGCTTGCGGTGGTCGTCCCCCGATCGTTTGCGTAGTGAGAAATTACGGCCCGCAACATCGTGCTTCCTATGTGGACGCCGGCCTCTGTTTCTTCTCCCAGGTGCACCCGGAGCAACGCTTCTCTCAGCTCTTTGAGTTTTTCCTGGGCCAATGGCTTGGAATGAACCGCGGATTGCAGAAACCTGCGGCCAAGACCATCCTCCAGCCGGCGCAGATCAAGAGTTGCCGTTACATACATCGATCCTGGTGCGCATAGGACGTCGACCTCGCAACCCGGAAGGAGAATACCCACCGTTCCTTCCGGGGCCTGTCGCAGACAGACTCGAAATCCACCGACCTGGGAGAGCACAATTCCGACGGTGACGGCAGCGTCCGACAGGACACCCCTCGCCATCGCATTCCCCGCGATAAAGCCCGAACTGAGAATCACGCCGTCGTATGTGCTGAAGGCGAGACTGCCGCCGATCTTGCGCCCCGCCATTTGCACTGCGTCCAGGTCGGCACCCAGTACTGCATTTCGAAGGCCTTCGATGTCTTGCAACGGGAAGCGCTGCCAATGATCGGCCTTTGCATCCGGGAACGGATCACCGCTTAGCTTCTTCAAGGCTGCGACATGGCCATGGACCACGCTCTCCAATTTGCATCCCCAAAATACGAGGATGGCAGGAAGGAAGCGTTCCCTCTATGCGCCTTTTGCCAATCTAGTGGGCTGTCGAGCCTTCCTGTGCGGATTCGGACTGCTTGAACGCTGCTAATGTTTCGCTCGGCAGTTCCCCGAACAATTCGCGATACCATCCCGCCAATCTGCCGAGTTCGCTGATGCCCCACTCATTTGCCACGACCGCGATGGTGCACGCTCGTTCCCGATCAGTCGCGAGGCCCCGTCTTATTCTGTGCAGCCTTAGACGCCGGACGTATGTTTGGGGAGTGTCGTCGAGGATGTCCGCGAACGCGCGGTAGAGCGTACGACGCGAGGCGAAGGCGGCAGCGGCGATGTCATCAAGGGCTATCGGCTCAGAAAGGTGTTCGACTATGTAGGCTCTGGCACGCGCCACGATCCTCGCATGAAGATGTGTGTTGGCCCGGCGTCCGTGGTTGTAAGGGGGGCGACCAAGATGATTGATGAGCGCTCTCAGCAGCATCTTCCCGAGACCGGGCCGTGCGGGGTTGCCCGTGTGGATGCGGCTAAATTCGGCCGCAAGCGCCGTTACCACCTCCGGCGTCATGGATCGATTGTGGATCCCAGTTCCGCCTAGCGCAGCCCTGTCCAGAACCATTCCGTTTTTTCCGGCTTCCTGCTCGAGCTGATCGGCGGAAAGCGTCGCTACGGCGTACACGGAACCCGGCGCGTAGAGAGAATCGTGTTCGTCCCCTCCATGATATATGGCCACGTCTCCAGTTTTGACCTCGGTAAACGAGTGCCAGGATGATCCGGGAAGCCAAAGGCCAAGCCCCAAAGAAAGAGTGTCCGGGGAGAGAGGTCCGCGAAGCGCCACACGGCCTTCTATGAAGCCGCCGCTGTATGTCACGCCATCCTGCTCGGAAAAAATGAGGCTGCCTGACAGCTTGCCACGCGCCATCTGTGTAGCTTCCATTCCGGCACCATGCACGGCATCGGACAGGTCTTCGACTTGCGATATCTCGATACGGTGCCAGGGGGACGGGACCTGCTGGAGAATTCCTTCCATTCCGAAACAACCCTCTTTTCGGAGAAGTTTCATACCGCAAACGGCCTGGGTGCAAGCATTCCACGACTTCAGCATCGTCGATCGTTTCACGACCCAGGATTGAAACATAGAGGAGCGTTTGCCGGGGGGCCAGTGTTCATCGTCATCGCAATGCGAGAACTTGACGGCAATAGTCCCCAATTCGAGGCCTGCTGAGATTCGGGGCGCCCGCCGCCGCTTATTTCATTTCCTCATTCCTGTGCTTGTCACAGGAATCCAGCCAGACCAGGTCGTTGAGCTGCAAGAACTTTTCCCGCGCCGCGGACGCGGCGCTGCTGGATCTCTGTGGCAAGCACAGAAATGAGGAACGAGGAGACGTTGCAGTCCTCCGAAAAGTTTCCTACAGCCGCGCATCTACCGACGCCACCTCCGCGATGTCCTAGAAGTGTCGTGGCAGTCGATCCGGTAGTGACAGCTGTTGGCGCGGTGCAGCCCTAGACAGTGCTCACCTGAACGTGGCGGCAATCTCCCCCCATCCTTCACCATCCAATAGGGGCACCCGAAACGTGCACCGGTATCCGCACTCATTGTCAGAAAGTCTTGTGACGAATCGGCAGGCCCGCTAATTTCCGTAGCACAGGCTTGGCCCACGCCTCCTCCCTCCTTTCGGGGAAGTATCGCACATGCAGGGTAACGACATCATCATCGAACCATCTGTTCGAGCATCGCATAAGGAGGGATTGCGCTTCTGGCTCGGAGTGGAGGTTCTTCGATGAAACTTTCTGCCCCCATTTTCCAATTGAAACGCCGAGCCAAGCTCATGGCCCGGAATAATAGTGTCCCCCTGCACGAAGCACTGGACCAAGTTGCGCGTGAGGAAGGGTTCGCGAGGTGGAGCCTCCTCTCGTCCCAAGTCGCAGCGGCATCACTGTCCAGATCAATCCTAGCTCGGCTGGATAAGGGTGATTTGCTCTTGATGGCCGGCCGCCCAGGACATGGCAAGACCACGCTCGGCCTTCAACTGTTGCTCGACGCTGCGCGAGACGGCAGAAAGGCGGTCTTCTTCACGCTGGAATTTACCGAACAGCAGGCGAGGCGACACCTTCGTTCTTTGGACGAGGGACCCCACGGTTTTTGCGACAAGCTGGAAATCTTGACGTCTGATGATATTAGCGCGGACTACATCATCCGCCATTTATCGGGGTCGGAGCGCGGGACGGTTGCCGTGATCGACTATCTGCAGATACTGGATCAGCAGCGAACTAAGCCAGCACTGTCGAATCAAGTTAGGGCTCTTCGCGACTTTGCCAAACAGACTGGAGTTGTACTCGGATTCATTTCGCAGGTAGATCGGTCGTTTGATCCGGAAAGCAAGCGCCTGCCGGACATTCGGGACATTCGTCTTCCAAATCTCGTTGATTTGGGGCTCTTCAACAAAGCCTGTTTCCTACATAACGGTGAGGCCCAGCTTCAAGACGTTGCCTAACGCGCTCAACTCCCGCGATGCCCTGGAAGTGTCGCGGCAGTCGATCCGGTAGGGACAGCTGTTGGCGCGATGCAGCTCTGGACAGCGCTTGCATGAACGTGGCTCACGCATCGGTTGCCGGTTTTCCAATCACAGGATTTCGATTTTACGCCAGCCGTTTTCAGCAATAGGCTTCACTGACGAAATGCTGGAGAATCGCCATGAACCGCGCGCTTGCATTCACAGTGGCCGTCCTGGCCTGCTCTCCACTGTCGGCACACGCCCAGGACACCTCCATGAGCTTCTTCGTCACCAGCGCAAATCCGGGCAGGGGTGGCGACCTCGGAGGACTGGCCGGAGCCGACGCATACTGCAATTCCTTGGCGACGGCGAGTGGTTCGACGGGCAAGACCTGGAGAGCCTATCTATCCACCGACACCGAGAACGCCAGGGATCGGATCGGAAACGGTCCCTGGTACAACGCCAAGGGCGAGAAGATCGCCGACGATGTCGCCTCCCTTCACAGCGACGGCAACAACGTGACGAAGCAGACGGCTCTCAACGAGAAAGGCGAAGTCATTCCCGGCCGTGGCGACAGCCCCAACCGCCACGACATCCTGACTGGCTCGAAACCAGATGGAACTGCCGCACCGGAAACCTGCGGCAATTGGACAATGGGCGGCGCGGAGGGCGCGGCGATCGTCGGTCACAGCGACCGAACGGGCCTGGACGATTCCGATGCGGCGAAATCCTGGAATTCGTCGCATTCGACGAGGGGCGGCTGCTCGAACGAGGCATTCAAGGGAACCGGCGGAGACGGCCTCTTCTACTGCTTCGCAAGCAATTGACGGTGGCAGGGCCGCTCGCGGCATACACCCGGTGCCGAAAAGCAAGCCGGCGCCACCAATCAAGAATGGCGCGTTTCCGTTTGGGCACAATCTCGCTTGAATAGCTGACCGAAGGCGTTCAGGTCAGAAAGGGCATGATATCTACGCCGTCTCCTGGAAAGACTGTGATGTGCGGGTGGTCCTGGAACAGCCGCGCCGCGGCCTCGATGTTTTCCGCTTCGACGACAAGGTAGCCGCAAAAAGGGTTCACGGCATCGGCGATACCGTCCCTGGTTACGCGTGTCGTCTTGCCCACCATGCCACCACGATCGAGGATGGATGCCGCGTTTCTGTCCTCCCATGCTGCCCACTGTTCCAGTCCGACCGCGTCGATCGCGTCCTGCTCTGCCTTGGGCAGACTGCGAAAGGCGGCGAGGTCTTCGGGCTTCATGGTGTACACGGCTAGAAAACGGGGCATTGGCGCTCTCTTCGTGGTGGTAGATGGCTGCCAACCTACACTCTGTGCAGCCGAAGTCACCCGCATTGCCGCCACTTGTTTGATTTCCTCATTCCTGTGCTTGTCACAGGAATCCAGCCAGACCAAGTCCTTGGGCTGGAAAGGCTCTTCCGCGCCGCAGACGCGGCGCTGCTGGATCTCTGTGACGAGCACAGGGATGAGGGAGGAGAGGGTGCGGTCCCTCGACGCGTGCATAAATTGTGAAGATAGCGAGGCGGCGCGGAAGGTCGCGGGTCACGCCCGCATACAGCGTCCCGCTTCACTTCGATGCGAAAATGCGGACGTAACCTTTCATTGCGTGACAGTTAGACCATTCCCTCGCATGCTCGCCATCTGTAGTAGCCTCACATCCCCGGCCCTCATTCCTGTGCTTGTCACAGGAATCCAGTCAGCCCAAGTCCTTGGGCTGAAAGAACGCTTCCCGCGCCGCAGACGCGGCGCTGCTGGATCCCTGTGACAAGCACAGGAATGAGGAACGAGGAGAGGTTGCAGTCCTCCGCTGTAGCCTTTTAAGCGGCTGCATGTTTTTGTCCATTGATCGGTTACGATCAAAGGAAACATGCAGTGGCGCACGAAGCAGCCGTCATAAACTCAAATGGATCTCAACAGGCCTTAGCGGATTTACTTCATGGCAGTAATCGCCATCCATTCCGTTGCCTTCCGGTCGTAAGCGCCGCCCAACCACGCTTCCGTTTCAATCGCCCGCCAAGGTGCCGCTGCACGCCAGATCCGTATCAACTCGTCTTGCGATAGATAGTTATAATGACGACCAAGTGCGTCCGGACCTTCCTCGGCTCCTGTTTTGAAGCTCGCCCAAACGACCCCGTTTTCGATCATCGCCCGGTAAACTTTCTCGATCACACCGCGAAGGTCGGATCGACGTACATGGGTCAGGGAAGCGCAAGCATATACGCCGTCATAAATCCCGATGGCATCCAACTCATTGAAGAGCATTGTCTTGACCGGCCGTCCGATGCGGCGCGACGCAATGGCGGCGAGTTCGGAGGAGCCGTCAGTGGCGTCCAGATCAAAGCCTCTTTTGATGATGGCGGCTGCATCGACTCCGCCACCGGTCCCCAGTTCCAGGACTTTACCGTTTGGCCTGCAACGGTCGAGGAAGGTGAACAACCTCGGATTGGGGGCGCCCCCGTTGGCAGCATATTCCTCGGCATTCGTGTCGTAGAAGCCTAGTGTTACGTCGGTCATTAGAAAATCGCTCGCCCCAATTCGTGTCGGTCATCATCGACGGCAATTATAAAGAAGGGGTGACCGCGTCCGGGCGCAATCCGGTCGGTTACTGATTACCGAAGAAGTCCATCGCGCCCGAACTCCTCCCATCCGGCCAGGTTGGAGGCGACGTCTCCGTGTTCGGCTTCGGAGTTCGATCCGCCCTTGGTGGTGTTTCTCAACGATCGCGTCAACTTCGCCTTGTACGCAGCCCGTCTGCGGTTTTCGGCGGCAGCCGCCGCGTCTTCCTCGCGCCAATCGTCCACGACGCCTCGGTCGAGAATGTCTCCGACAATCCTCGGGTCGAAGACATGAAACGTTATCTTTCTGGCGCGCCCGCGCAACTTGACCGTTCGCGTTCCAGCACTCGGCAAGCGTCCGTCGGCCAGCCAGCGATGTCTTTCGCTCGTCTTGATCGTGAGAATGTCCTCGATCTCGCGCGGAATCACCGGAAGGGTCTCGATGTTTCCCAACGCCTCGGCGACGACAGCCGATGCGGCGTGGAACGCAGCCTTCTCGCTTGCGGACATCATAAGCGTGAGCTCGGGACCATCGAGATTGAGCGATTTCTTCGTGGCAGACGGAAGCCGCGCGCGAATTTCCAGAAGGATGCCCTTCATGCGGACGGATGAACCCAATGTCGCCGCTGGCGGCAGCACCCACGTCTTGAGCAGCTCTATGCGACTGTTGTCGTGTTTCGGCATCAGGCCTAGATGGGTCGCCTTCTTTAGATCGTCAATGACGTCATGCTGTCGGAGACAGAGCGTCCTCTAGGGTCAAGGCAAAAAGTATGGTAAGCGCCAGCCAGACAACAACAGGAGTGTAATGGTGAGCGAACCGACCGTCGCAGATGCGATAAACCGCATTTATGAATCGCTCCAGGCGGACAATGCCGACATCGACGCGCATATCGCGACTCTCAAGGCAGCGTTGACGCGGGAGGGGTTGAAAGAGGCCGTCTTTGATCCGGGCAGACTCGCACAGAACAACCGTTCTGGCAGGAAGCTGATGCAGGCCTACTTTCGGCAGCGCGGCGTAACGGTCAAATACTCGGATTCGTAAAGCCGTGCCATGTCATCAGACGGGCCGTAGGAGACGGCCGAGCTGATCACCCGGCGAGGCTGCCGCCACGAGCGCAGCCGGCCGACTGGCGCGCCGCATCGCATTCGTCGCACCCTGCCTCTACCGGATGCAGGAAGACGAGTGGATCGCGGGCCAGTTGATCCGTGGCGATCCTCGCGATGTCTCGCGAGCGGATCAGGCGAGCATGGGCATGGCCGACCGGGCCCTCCCGCTGCAAGCCCTTTCGCCGCAGCCAGGTGTCGGCCAGGTTGAAGTTCTGGCAGCAGTGATCGTTCTCGCGATAGTCGATGCGGATCGGCCTGCCGTTATCGAGGACCGTACAGTGTTTCGGCACTCCATAGGGGACCTTCGCCATTAGCTCGGCGAGATGCAGCGTGGTGTCCGAATCGTGCCCGACGCCGATGAGGAGCACTTGCCCGTCTAGTTCGTGGATACGCCCTATCGGACTTGCGGGAGCGTGCGGGGGCAGGGGCAGAGTGTCTGAAGTGATGCGTGCGGCAAGCGGGCCGGCTGCCGCAAACGCGAACGGATGGTCGCTGCGCGTCACATTCTCCAGACGCCAGAACGTGTCGGCGAGTACTCCCAGATCGGACGTTGCAGGTGTCGTCGCGGGGTCGAACGGCTCGTCGTCAAGACCCGACCATGATGGCATGACGAGTGTGCCCTCCGGGCCGATGGCCGTGCGCAGAGCGGCAATCACGCCAAGCGGCCCGCCTTCGACAGGCCGGACGCTGCGAAAGGAACTGTGAACGAGCAGAATGCCTCCAGACTTTACCCCGAGCGCAATGAGTTGATCAACGACTTCCGAAGTCCGCCATTCATATTGTTGCGTCATGGATTGCCTATTGGTAACCGCTGGCATTGCGACAGCAAAAAGCGCGCTTGTTTGGGCCAAGCGCGCTCCGGCGAACGATCTGCAGCGGGGTTTACGGCACCCTCGATCGATCCCGTTGAACATAGCATGAAAACAGCCGGCGAACAACGATGCGGAAGCTCCGCGGACGCCGTCTTGGGCTGCGTCCTTAACAGATATAAGCGGCAATGAGTTGCCATGTTCCGGCTTTTCGAGCATGTTCGCATCTGGGCTGCATGCGTTTCCGCATCGGGCTGGGAAGTGAACAAAGGGACGGGCAGGTATGGCTCCGGGCGTCGCAGCCGCACATCCGGAGGCATGAACCGTGCCGATCGGTGGCTGCGCCTGCAGAGATTGCCGGCCTGTTCGGCGTCCGTCCTTCTTTCTCCAGCGATGAACCGTGGGGCGCAGCGTGCGCTTTGGTGTTCGTGCCGAAGGGGCAGGAGAGGGTGGTGAACGAGATGTCGACGGTCTCGCCGGTCGCCGGCGGCGCTTCCACTATTCGAGCCATTTGAGGTTTTCGTGGCGGGGCCGCATTATCGTCTGCAGACATTCGGGGAGTTGCGGCTGGTCGATTCCGGCGGCGTGGTTGTGGCGTGTCCCGAGCGGGGGTCGCTGATACTCGCCTATCTCTGCGTGTCCGGGGAGAAAACGGCTTCCCGTGAAAAGCTTGCAATGCTGATCTGGCCCGAGCGGGAAAAGAGCGTCGCTTTCAAGAACCTGCGGTCGACATTGTGGCGCATGCGCCACCTTGCTGCGGAGTCGGGGCCGCTCATTACGGCGACGGAAACCGAGGTTACGCTGGGGGAGATTACCTGCGACGTCGACGGTTTCGAGGCTCTGGAACGTTCGGAAGAGGCGTTCCGCACCGGGCTTGCGCTCTGGCGCGACGGGTTTCTGGCAAGCGCGGATGTGCCGCCGGGCCGCTATGCGGATTGGGTCGGAGAACAGCGGCGACTATTCACGCAGGTGATGCGTGCGGCGCTTCTCGGCGGCGAAGAGCGGTTTGCCGACAGGTCTCTGCGGCGCAGCGCGTGCATGCACCTCCTCGAGCTCGATCCGATGGATACGGCCGTGCGTGCGATCCTGGAGCGGATGACCGGCGGGGGGCTGGTCATCGGGGGCGGCAAGCTGGAAAGGGCCCGGCTGCCGCAGGCTGCGTTTGGCAGGGAGTTCGCAAGGGAGGCGAGTGCTCCGCCGGTTGCGCCGGCACCCCGTGTCGCTCTGCTTCCGCCGGCGGCCTTCGGCAGCGATCCGATGCTTCACGCGGTCAGCGTGGCCGTGGTCGAGGACATCACGATCGGGCTATGTGCGCAACGATCGATGTCGGTCGTTGCTCCTTACACGGCGGAGCGGATACGGGATGCCGCGGACAAGGCTGCGTTCCTGGAAAAGCATGGCGTCACCTATGCGCTCGACTGCCGCATGTCGGACCAGGGACTTTTCACGCAGCTCATATTTCTGCCCTCCGACGCGATCGTCTGGGCGGAGCGGTTTGCGATATCTCCGGTCGGCCTGCTCCAGCAACGCCAGGAAATCGCCTTTCATGTCGCCCGGGCGGTGACGGAGCAGGTCGAGACCGGCCGTGCCGCGCGTATCGACTATCTGGCCCATCCGGAGGCCTATTACGCCTACCTCGCCGGCCTGCGAAACCTCTCTAGCGTGGGGCTTCCCGAAATCCGCAGGGCACGCCGCGATTTCAGGGCCGCGCTCAAGCACAAGCCGGATTTCGCTCCGGCGCTGAGCGGGATGGCGCGCACCTATGCAATCGAGTGGATCCTGACGGCCCGCGGCGATCGGGAACTTCTGTCGGTGGCGGAGCATCACGCCAAGGGGGCGATCGAAAGCAATGAGGACCTGCCCGGAGCACACCGCGAGTTCGGTGTCGTCAAACTCTATCAGGGTGATCTCGACGAGAGCCTTGCGGCGCTGGATCTCGCCGAAAATCTGAGTCCGCATTATGCAGACGTGCTTTACAGCCACGCCGACACACTCGTTCATGTCTCCCGTCCGCGCGACGCGCTGGACAAGCTGGCCAAGGCGCTTTCGCTCAATCCGCTGGCGCCCGACACGTACTTCTGGAGCGCTGCCGGTGCCAGCTATTTCCTCGAAAACTATGAGGACGCGATCGGCTACGTTCAGAGAATGAAGGACAAGTCGCCCGGCGACAGGCTGCTTGCGGCAAGCTGGGCGATGCTCGGCGACCAGAAGAAAGCACGGGCGTACCGGATGCGGGCGTTGAAGAGCAATCCGACATTCGACGTCGACAAGTGGCTTGCCGTCGTTCCGATGAAGGAACAATGGCAGAAGGACCTCTATCGTGAGGGGCTGAAAAAGGCGGGGTTTTGAGGATGAGGGATAGCGATATGGCGAAGGTTGTTGTGATAGGCATTGCCGGCGAGCCGGGTCTGTGGCTGGCGGACCTGGGGAGCGGAACCGTGAGGCCGCTCGATCAGGTGACGGGCGACCTGGCCGTGGCGGACAAGCTCCGCGCACAAGGGGGGACGATCGTCAAGAATGTCGACCTCGCAGTGGCTGTGTCCTCCGCCGACAAGGTGTTTTCGGGCCATTTCGACGGGTGACCGGTCCCGGCATCGGGGGTGGGGCCGACTTGCGCAATGAATATTCCGATCGTGTGCTGAGTCCGGAAGAGACCTTCGACCGTGTAAGGCCTCTGCTTTCCGGTTTCGGCATAACCCGCATCGCCAGGCACACGGGACTGGACAGGACCGGAATCCCGGTCTGGTGCGCCTATACGCCGAATGCGCGATCCATCGTGGTTGCACAGGGCAAAGGGCTGACGGATGCGGAGGCGAAGGTTTCCGCCGTCATGGAGGCGCTGGAGCGCGCTGTTGCCGGCGAACCCGCCGTCGAAACCATAGTGGCCACGATGCGCTCCCTGCAGGCGTCCGGGCGGACCGTGAACCCGCTTCCGGGGCTGATTGCGGCCGGGCAGGAGGAAATCGGTCCGGACGAAGAACTGCTCTGGGCTCCCGGCTCCGACCTGATCTCCGGCCGCGAGGTGCTCGTACCGCTCGACGCGGCGCAGTTGGACCGTACCCGGCCTTCGCGTTTCTGGATGTCGTCGGATGGGCTCGCATCGGGAAATTCCATTCAGGAAGCGACATTGCACGGGCTGCTGGAGCGCATCGAGCGCGACGCCCATGTCCTGTGGGGCGTGTCAGGGCCGCAGAGCCGTTACCGAAAGTGCGTTGCTCCCGAGGGGTTCGGCGATGCAGCGCTGAATAGTCTCGTCGAGCGCATCAGAGCCGCCGGTCTCGATCTCCGGCTTTTCGACATTACCAGCGACATCGGTATTCCCTGCTTTCTGGCACTGCTCGGCCCCTCCGACATCGCCATCAGGGACGATGGTCGTTTCGTCGATGTGACAAGCGGCTGCGGGGCGCATGTCTTTGCCGTTCGCGCGGCGATCAGAGCGGTGACCGAAGCGGCGCAGTCGCGGCTCACCTTCATGAGCGGCGCGCGGGACGACGTCTTTCCCGAAACCTTCAGCCGGCCTTTGCCGGACTCGACCCGCCGGGCCTTCCTCGCGGCGCCGTGCCTGCATGCGCCTGCGACGCCGCATGCAGGCGGCAATCCGGACGGGCTGCTGCGGCACGCCATCGATCATCTAAAGGATGCAGGCGTGCAATCTGTAATTGTGGTGCGCCTGTCGGATGAAGCTCTGCCGTTCGCGGTCGTCAAGATCTTCGTTCCCGATCTTGAAAACCCTGACGGTGAAAGAGCGCGCCGTTTCGGTCCGCGCGCGCTTTCCAAAGCGCTCGCATCATAAAGGAGCAGACCCGCAAAGCATTTGGCGAGGTCCGCTCCGGTACTCTACCGGTGCGAGTGCAACGCTCGTGCAACGCGCGGAAAATCCGAACTCGTCTATAGTCGCCGTCAGGGAAGCGCACGGAATGGGGGTTCAAATGAATAATCATCCTTCGTCCTTGACGGATACTGAAACGGAACTTGCGAGCATCGCCAGAATGCTGAGCCACATTCGCGATAGCGCCCGCGCATTGGACGCTCAGGCCGTCGAATATTGCGTCGAGATGGCGCTGCAGGCCGTTGCCAACGAATTGCGGGATCGCAGCGAGCTCGTCATCGCGGCGGCGGGCTTCGACGCCAGAATTCACTCGTTGCAATAGCAGCGGGCGCGGGTCGCGTCGCAAAGAGCCAAGGCGGCTTCGCCGTTCACCGAAACGGCGATGCGATCGATGGTCGGGCGGGGAAAAGCGCGCTGCGGGAAGACCCGCGGCGCGCTCTCACGTCTAGCGATCCAGCTCCGGGTAGACCCTGTCGAGAAAACCGGGCCGCAGCTTTTCGCCTATCATGCAGTCTGCCGCGGCTTCGCCGGCTGCCAGGCGGAGCGCCGGCGCGGGAGTGAGGCCGCTTACTTCCAGGATAAGCTTCTGGCGGATTGCGATCGCGAAATCCTCGGGCTCATGGACGGGCAGGACGAAGGAGCCGGGGCCGCCGATGACGCATTCGGCGTAATACTGGTCGAGCGGCCCGGTCGAGACCGACGGGCGGATGAGGATGGCAAGCCCGTTAATGATGATTCCGCGCGATACGGCATCGTTGCGGGCAGGCGTGACCGGCGGCCCGGTATTGTTCGGTCCGTCACCGGAGATGTCGAGGACCCGTCGCGCACCTGAAAAGGCGTTCGAATCGATGAGGCTCGTGCCGAAAAGGATCGCGTTGGAGATCGAGGTGCCACGCCGCGTCCCGATCGGCCGCGCCTCAAGCTTGACGGCGAAGGCTTCGGCGTCGGCAGCATTTTCGATCACCTGCCAGTTTACGACGGATGTCTCGTTTACGAGCCCTGCCCATTCGAAATAGCCGATGGCGATCCGCCCGAGGAGCCCGCCCTGGACCGCATTGATGAAATCCGGGTGTCGCAGCGCCTGCAGATAGCCGGAGCGCTGCACGCGCGCCTCCTCCATGTCCATCGAACCGGACATGTCGACAGCCAGCAACAGCTCCACGTCCACGTCGGCGGCCACGGCTGCCGACTGTATCGGGCTCCCGCTCAGAGCCAGGATCAATGCTATCGTGCCTAACATCGCATCAGCCAATCATCGTGGATCACGCGTCGGGCGTTCTGCCCCTCTATCCCGGGCACCGCGATTTGCCGTAAAACCGGCCTCGGCCTCCGGGCCGATGTAATCCGACGAATGTACCACAGGATTGGAAATCCGCGACTGCTGGCGCGACGCGGGCCTACAATATTCGGTGATCGCGGCAAGGGCTGCGCCACCCGCCGCAATGTCACCAACGTCATCGAAGAATAGGCCACCATGTTTCACTCGAGCTGGAACTCGGATATCGCATGCGTCGACCGGCTGCAGCGCGCGGCGTTCGGCTACTTTCTTCGATATTCCGATCCGGCAACCGGTCTGGTGGCCGACACCTCGCGCGAGGGTTCTCCGTCTAGCATCGCCGCCACCGGCTTCGGACTGGCAGCCTATTCGGTCGCGGTCGAGCGCGGCTGGATCGGGCGGGCGGAGGCCGCCCGGCGTGTGTTGGCCACCCTCGCATTCTTCGCGGCGAGCCGGCAGGAGAGCGACGTACGGGCAAGCGGCTATCGCGGCTTTTATTATCATTTCCTCGATATACGGTCGGGAGAGCGTGCCTGGCGAAGCGAACTCTCCACGATCGACACCGCGTTGCTGCTTGCCGGTGCCCTGGCCGCAGCGGCCTATTTTTCCGGCTCGGGCGCGCAGGAGCGGGAGATCAGGAGCCTCGCCGCGTTTCTCTATGAAAGGGCCGATTGGAACTGGGCGCTCAATGGCGGCGATACCGTCACAATGGGCTGGCGGCCGCCGGGGCGCTTCCTGAAGCACCGCTGGCGGGGCTACAGCGAGGCGCTGCTCCTTTATGTCCTGGCACTGGGATCGCCGACACGACCGATCATGCCGCAGAACTACGACGCCTACACCGCGGCGCATGAATGGCTCACGCTCGGCGGGATGGCGCATCTCCACGCCGGCGCGCTCTTCGTCCACCTGTTTCCCCAGGCCTGGATCGATTTTCGCGGCCTTCGCGACCGGGGGATGCGTGAAAGGGACAGCGACTATTTCGAAAACTCCCGCCGGGCCATCAGGCTGCAGCGCGCCCATGCCGAAGAAAATCCCCATGGCTTCGCGGGTTACTGCAGCGATCTATGGGGCTTCAGCGCCTGCCACGCGCCGAAAGGCTGGCTGCGGCTTCGCGACGGGCGGCGGCAGAGATTGCTCGGCTACGAGGCACGCGGCGCACCATTCGGCGCCGATGACGGTACGCTTGTTTCATGGGCGTCACTCGCCGGCCTGCCGTTCGAGCCGGACGCGTGTCTCGCCAGCCTTTCTCACCTGATGTCGCATTACCCCGCGCTCGTTAAGGAGGGTTGCCTTCCCGGCGGCTTCAATCCCAGCCTGCCCGGGGACGGCCCCGAGGGTTGGGTGGACGACAGAATCGTCGGGCTTGACCAGGGGCTCGTGGTCATGATGATCGAGAACTGGAGAAGCGGCCTGATTTGGGAACTGACGCGCAGCATTCCGGCATTCAGCCATGGGTTGAGAAGGGCCGGCTTTGCGGGCGGCTGGCTTTCGTCGACGCTGCCTCGAGTCTGAAACGAGGGAAGCGGCCCGAAGCGGCTTCGTTCCCGTCTGGAGTGCCGCGATGGTTGCCCTTGTTCCTGCGCTGGCTTTTGCCGCCGCTATCGGATCCGGTCTGATGGCCGGGCTCTTCTTCGTCTTCTCGGTCTGCATCATGCAGGCGCTGTCGCGGCTCCCGCCTGATCAGGGGGTCGCCGCGATGAACGCCATCAACGTGGTCATTCAGAACCCGCTGTTTCTCTCCGCCTTCATGGGCACGGCGCTGCTTGGCCTGATCCTCCTCGTCATGGCCTTCATCTCGGGCGGGCAGGGGAGTTATCTGCTGGCAGCCGGCGGGCTCGTCTACCTTGTGGGCACGCTCGCGGTGACGGTCGCGATCAATGTTCCGCTGAACGACGCGCTTGCGGCCGCCCCTGCCGGCCAGGCAGCCGCCGAGCTCTGGCAGCAGCGTTACCTGACCGACTGGGTCCGCTGGAACCACGTGCGCACCTTCGCTTCGACAGGCGCGCTCGCCCTTTTCGTGCTCGGCTTCGCGCGGATTTAGAACACTCCTGGAAAAGTGACGAACGGTTCTCCGTGCGGAACCGTGTCGTTTTGAAGAACCGGATCAGCGCCCGGCATAGCGTGGCTCTCGCCGCTCTCTCCAGGCGGCAAGCCCTTCCTTGAGATCATGGCTCGGAACCATTCGTGCGAATTGCTCGCTTTCGCAAAGCAGACCTTCTCCGATGGCCATGTTGAGACCGCGCGTCACGGCCGTGATGATGGCGGCGGTGGCAAGAGGGGAATGGCGGATGATCCGATCGGCAAGCGCTCTGGCCGAGGCGATCAGTTGATCATGCGGCACGACGGCATTGACGAGCCCCATGTCCATCGCGCGTTGGGGCGAGAATGCATCCCCGGTCAGGAGCAGTTCGAGCGCACGCTTTCGTCCTGCCAGGCGAGGCAGTCTCTGCGTGCCCCCGAATGTCGGCGGCATGGCAAGCTTGATTTCCGGTTTGGCAAAGCGAGCCCGCTCGCTCGCTATCGCGAGATGCACCGCTTCGGTCATCTCGCAGCCGCCACCATAGGCGAGACCGTTGACTGCAGCGATCACAGGCTTCGAAAAGGCTTCCAGGCGGTGCGTCAGCTGTTGCCCCCGCCGGACAAAATCGCGGCCGGCGGCGTTCACGCCCTTGGCCACGCTGCCGGCGAATTCGTGAATGTCGCCGCCTGCGGAAAAGGCGCGATCGCCGGCGCCGGTGAGGATGACTGCCTGCACCGTCTCGTCGGTCTCGACACGGTCGAGAAGGGCTAAAAGCCGATCGATCAGTTCGTAGTTGAGGGCATTCAGCTTTTCGGGCCGGTTGAGGGTAAGCAGGGCGATGCCGGCCGAAATTTCGATAAGAACCGTATCGGACATGAATTGTCTCCCATCACGTATTGACGAGTGGAGGCTAAGTCGGCGACAAAGGAATGTATATTCACTAGTCGGTATACATAGCCCATGACGACGGCACCGAACACACGCGAACGCATCGTTTCCGCCGCTTCCACGCTGTTCTATGCCGAAGGGATCCGCGCCGTCGGCGTGGACGCCGTCGCCGAGGCGGCCGGCGTGACGAAGCGAACGCTCTATTATCACTTCAAAAGCAAGGACGACCTGATTGCGGCCTATCTCGAGGGGCGCGATCAGCCGAACCTCAAGCTCTTCCGGAAATGGTTCAGCGAAACCGAAGGCGACGTGGCATCGAAAGTTGAGGGCATCTTCCTCAATCTTGCCCGCGTCGCCCGACATCCGAAATGGAAGGGCTGCGGCTTCCTGCGCACCTCCGCCGAACTCGCCGGCATGCCGGGGCACCCGGCGATCCGTATCGGCGCCGCGCACAAGAAAAAATTCGAGGACTGGCTTCGGCAGGTGTTCGAGGAAGAAGGGATCGTGGACGCGGAAGCGCTCGCGCGGCAGGTCCTGTTGCTCCTCGACGGGAGCTTCGCCGTCGTTCTGCTCCACCGTGATCCGAGCTATATGGAGACGGCGGGGACGGCCGCGGCCTCGCTCGTCAAGTTGGCGCTATCGGAGCGGACAATCGGGAGGGTCGAATGACAGTACGACGCATCGTTCCTAATCTTCAGGTGTCCGATCCGCTTCAGGCGCAGCGGTTCTATGCGGACCTGCTCGGCCTGGAGGTGGTGATGGATCACGGCTGGATCGTCACATTTGCGGCGGTTGGCCGCTCCGCAATGCCGCAGGTGAGCTTCGCCACCGAAGGCGGGTCCGGAACGCCGGTCCCGGCGCTCTCGATCGAGGTGGATGACGTGGACGAAACCTATCACCGCGCCACGGCCGCCGGTGCGGAGATCGTCTACGATATCACCGACGAAAGCTGGGGCGTGCGCCGGTTCTTTCTGCGCGATCCGTTCGGCACTATCGTCAACGTCCTTTCGCATCGGGCAAGGGCTTGACCCCGGTCGTCCCCTAAAAACGAATGGATCGGCACCGCAATGAACAGGACGGCGATGGTCGCGCTGAGCACGCTGTCGCAGACCTCCAAACCGGACGACCTCCAGCAGCAGCCTAGATCATCGTCAGCGCGTTTGCGACGTCGGCGACGAGATCGTCCGGGTGCTCGATGCCGATCGACAGGCGGATCGTGGATTCGAGCACGCCGATCCGGGCGCGGACCTCGATCGGCACGCCGGAATGCGTCATTGCCGCCGGGTGGCTCGCGAGCGATTCCGTACCGCCGAGACTGACGGCGAGCTTGAAGATCTGCAGTGCGTTGAGGAAGCGGAATGCCGCCTCCTGGCCGCCGGCGATGTCGAAGGAGAAGGTCGATCCCGCGCCGGTGCATTGCGTGGCGAATACACGGCCGACCGGCGTGTCCGCGTCGTGGAACGGCAGATAATGGATCCGCTCGACCTTGGGATGGTCACGCAGGAATTCGGCGACGATGCGGGCGTTGTCGTTTGCCTTTTCCATACGCACCGACAGGGTTTCGAGCGAGCGGCCGATCATCCAGCAGGAATGCGGATCGAGCTGTGTGCCGATCGAGCCGCGCAGGGCCTTCACCTGCCTGATCAGCGCCTTGGAGCCGAGAACGGCGCCGGCGATCAGGTCGGAATGGCCGCCGACATATTTGGTCAGGGAATAAAGGGAAAGATCCGCCCCGTGTTCGATTGGGTGTTGAAAGACAGGGCCGAGCAGGGTGTTGTCGCAGGCGACGATCGGCCGATGCGCCTGTCTTTCTTCGACTCTTTCGGCAATGCGCCGGATCAACGCGACGTCGACAAGGCTGTTGGTGGGATTGGCCGGCGTCTCTATCAGGATCGCGGAGACCCGCCCCTTGCTCATCGCTTCTTCAGCCGCGGCATTGACGGCCGCCTCGTCCGTACCATCGCCAAAGCCGACCGCGGAGACACCCAGATTGAGAAAGGTCTTGGCGAGCAGCGTTTCGGTGCCGCCGTAAAGCGGCTGCGAATGCAGGATGGAGTCTCCCGGCCGCACGAAAGCGAGAAGCGTCGTGGCGATCGCCGACATGCCGGAGGAAAAGAGCGCGCCGGCTTCCGCTCGTTCGAAAATGGCGAGCCGGTCTTCGACGATCTCGCTGTTCGGGTGATTGAAGCGGGAATAGACGAGCCCGGCACCCACGCCAGCGGGCGGTTCGCGCCGACCGGAGACGAAGTCGAAGAAGTCACGGCCCTCCTCGGCGGAGTGGAAGACGAAAGTCGAGGTGAGAAAGATCGGCGGCTTGACGGCACCCTCCGAGAGCTCGGGGTCGTAACCATAATTCAGCATCAGCGTTTCGGGATGCAGTTTGTGGTTGCCGATATGGGTCTTGGAGGGGTGCGGCGCGGTCATGGGTTTTTCTCCTTGGCGCAGGCAGACTCTACTACCGGCTTAAATATACCAAACGTCTGCGTCCGATCCTTGCTATTTGCGATCACTTCGTTTTGATGCCCGCGTCTCTTGCCGGCGCAAAATCCTCGACAGTGCCTCTGCACGTTTTTGTCCTTTGCAGCAGGCCAGCGGGAATTGACTACACGCCGGCGGAAAGCGACATTGCCGCCAGCGCGCGAAGTGGAGTCCGCCATGGAACACGTTCAGCAGACGGACCTGCCGAGACCGGTGCACCGTCACATCTCCACCTTCCTGCGTTCGTTTTCCACAAGCGGCCTCCTCGTCGGCATTCTGTTCTTTGCGGTTTCGTTGACGCCGAGTCTGATACCCAGGCCCTATCTGATTCAGGCCGTGATCTCCGGATTTTCCCTTGCAGCCGGATACGCGATCGGCGTGTTTCTGCGCTGGCTCTGGTCCTTCTTCGAACTCCCCGAGCCGACGGTGCGGCGCGCGCGAACATTGAAAATCGCCGCTGCGATCGTTTCGATAGCGGCCGCGGCCGTATTCCTGTGGCAGGCGGCGCATTGGCAAAACACAGTGCGGCACATCATGGGTCTCGAGCCCATCGAGAGCGCCGAGCCGCTCCAGCTCGGCCTGATAGCCGTGCTCATGTTCATCGTCCTGGTCCTCCTGGCGCGGCTGTTCCGGCTGACCTTTCGCGTTCTTTCCCGATGGCTGCAACATTTCCTCACGCGGCCGATCGCCAATGCTCTCGGCGGGCTGGTGGCGCTCGCCCTGTTCTGGTCCGCTGCGAACGGCGTGATCTTCAAGTTCGCGCTTCGTGCCGCAGACAGTTCTTTCCAGCAACTCGATGCACTTATGGATCCCGAGATCGCACCGCCTGCCGATCCCGCCAGGACGGGGAGCGGCGCGTCGCTCGTGCACTGGGACGAGCTCGGGCGGCAGGGACGGCAGTTCATCGCGTCCGGCCCGACCGGCGCCGACATCGGGGCGTTCTTCGGGGCTGCAGCTCCCGATCCCGTGCGTGTCTATGTCGGGCTGAATTCCGCCGAGACCGCGCGGGAGCGGGCGAAGCTGGCCCTGGAGGAGCTGAAGCGTGCCGGAGGCTTCGAGCGCAAGTCGCTGATCGTCGTCGTGCCGACCGGCACCGGCTGGATCGACCCCGCCGCGCTCGATACGCTCGAATATCTGCTTCACGGCGACGTCGCGAGCGTGGCCGTGCAATATTCCTATCTCACCAGCTGGCTCTCCCTGCTGGTCGAGCCGGGCTATGGTGCCGAAGCGGCCGACGCCCTCTTCGACGCGGTCTATGGCTACTGGACGACGCTGCCCCGGGATCGTCGGCCCAAGCTCTATCTGCACGGGCTCAGCCTTGGCGCGATGAATTCGCAAGGATCGGTCGATCTCTTCGATGTCATCAGCGACCCCTTTCAGGGCGCGCTCTGGAGCGGGCCGCCGTTTCCGAGCGCGCTCTGGCGTTCGGTGACGGCCGACCGCGTCGCCGGCTCGACCGCCTGGCTGCCGCGCTATCGCGACAGCTCCGCCATCCGCTTCACCAGTCAGGAGAATGCGCTGGACATTCCCGGTGCGCGCTGGGGCGCGATGCGGATCGTCTATCTGCAATATGCCAGCGATCCGGTGACCTTTTTCGATCCCCATTCCTTCTACCGGGAGCCGGACTGGATGAAGCCCCCGCGGGGGCCGGACGTTTCACCGGCGCTGAGCTGGTTTCCCGTGGTCACCGGACTGCAGCTGCTTGCCGACATGGCGTTGGCGACGACCTCGCCGATGGGCTACGGCCATGTCTATGCACCGGAACACTACATCGACGCCTGGATGGCGGTTACCGATCCGCAAGGTGTTACGGCCGAGGATATCGCGCGATTGAAGGCGCAATTCAGCAAGCGGTGAGCTGCCTTCATCGCTCCCCATCCGACCGCAGAGAGAGGCCGGGGCGCCACAAGCTTCGGATACGTCTAGGTCACGAACCCCGACAGCAGCCCCTCCATTGCGCCGATGATCTTGCGGTGCTGATGGGCATGGCGGGTGCGGAGACTCGTTGCCGCGTAGACGGTCTGCGGGATGACCGGCGCGTCGGCCACGACTGCAACGCGGTCGGCGAGCCGATCGGCAGTCGCCTGCGTCACGTAAGCGGCGCCGCCGAGCGTGCGCAACAGGTCCGTGACGGCCATGTTCTGGCCGGCCGCGAGCGAAGCTCCCGAAAGATGCGGAAGAGCCAGGCGGTGCGCCCGGTCGAAGGCCGGCGAGTAACTGGAACGGATATAGGTTTCAGGCTTCACCCCGGCCATCTCGGGAGCATCGGTGCTGACCAGCACGTAATGCAGTTCGCCGATCCGTTCATAGTGAAGGTCGGGCAGGAAATGCGGTGTGTAGAGGATCGCGAGATCCAGCTCTCCGGCGGCAAGATCGCGGTTCATCTGGTTCGAATAATCCGCCTCCATATAGATCTCGGTGGTCGGCAGGTCGCGGCGGATCGCAGCGACCCAGCGGCCGGCAATGATCTCGGCCAGGTCGTGCTGGATTCCGAGCCGCATCGAACGTTCCAGAGCGCCTGCACTCGCGACTGCACGGGTGGCCTCATGCCACTGGTTTTGCAAGGCTTTCGCATAATCGAGAAAGCGCAGTCCCGCGGCCGTCGGAAGGGTTCCGCCCTTGTTGCGGGTGAAGAGCTTGCGGTTGAACTGCGTCTCCAGCGCCTTCACCCGATGAGAAACCGTGGATTGCGTGATGTTGAGGCGCTCGGCGGTGCGGTTGAAGCTGCGCGTTTCCATCAGGTCAAGAAAGGTCTCGATCAGGTCAACCTGCATTTGTGTCGCTCCTTGCTCCTCCCCGCCAATCTAATCGAATTCTTCGATCAATAAAGCTGAATCGCCGCGCTTGATGGCATCAGGCTTCCCCGTCAAAGATCGCCGTAACAGAGGGAGCCAGCATGTCGAATTTGCCGTCTCACGCACGTGTCGTGATCATTGGTGGGGGAGCCGTCGGCGCCTCCTCGCTCTACCATCTTGCCAAGGCCGGTTGGACCGACTGCGTGCTTGTTGAAAAGAACGAGCTCACGGCCGGCTCCACCTGGCATGCGGCCGGCAACGTGCCGACCTTCTCCTCATCCTGGTCGATCATGAACATGCAGCGCTATTCGGCTTCGCTCTATCGCGACCTGGGAGCGCTCGTCGATTACCCGATGAATTATCATGTGACGGGATCCATCCGTCTTGGCCATTCGAAGGAGCGGCTGCAGGAGTTCAAGCGCGTCGTCGGCATGGGCCGCTACCAGGGCATGGACCTCGATATATTGACTCCCGAGGAAATGCGCAGCCGCTATCCCTTCCTCGAAACGCATGATCTGACCGGTGCGCTATACGATCCCTATGACGGCGACATCGATCCGGCGCAGCTGACCCAGGCGCTCGCCAAGGGCGCGCGTGACATGGGCGCGAAGATCATCCGCTTCTGTCCCGTGACCGGTGCCCGGCGCGAAAGGGATGAATGGGTGGTCGAGACGGCGCAGGGCGAAATCCGCTGCGAATACGTCGTCAATGCCGCCGGATATTATGCCCGCGAGGTCGGGAAGATGTTCGGCCGCGACGTGCCGATGATGGTGATGAGCCATCAGTACGTCCTTTTCGACGAGATCCCGGAACTTGCCGCCTGGTCGAAGGAAGCCGGGCACAAGCTGCCGCTCCTTCGCGACGTCGACTCCTCCTATTATCTCCGCCAGGAGAAATATGGCATGAATCTCGGGCCGTACGAGAAGAACTGCCGCGCTCACTGGGTGAGGCCCGATGACCCGATGCCGGAGGATTTTTCCTTCCAGCTCTTCCCGGACGACCTTGAAAGACTGGAATGGTATCTGAACGATGCGGTCGAGCGCGTGCCGATCCTGGGGACCGCAGGTCTTTCGCGCGTCATCAACGGACCGATTCCCTATGCGCCGGACGGCAATCCGCTGATCGGGCCGATGCCCGGCGTGCCGAACGCCTTCGAGGCCTGCGTCTTCACCTTCGGCATCTGCCAGGCGGGCGGGGCCGGCAAGGTGCTCGCCGAATGGGTGACCGAAGGCCGGACCGAATGGGACATGTGGTCCTGCGACCCGCGCCGCTACACGGACTATACCGACCAGGACTATTGCATCGCCAAGGGGATGGAGATCTACGGCCACGAATATGCGATGCATTTCCCGAAGCACTACTGGCCGGCCGGGCGCGGCAGGAAGCTCTCGCCGATCCATGATCGCGTTGCGGCGCTCGGCGCGCAGTTCAAGCCCTATAACGGCTGGGAACGCGCCATGTGGTACGCGAAACCCGGCGACGACACATCAGAGGCTGCGACGCAGACCTGGGGAAGGGAAGGCCCCTGGGCGAAGCGGATCGAGGAGGAGTGCCTGGCCGTGCGCGATGCTGCCGGCATTCTCGACCTGCCGGGCTTTTCGCGCTTCCGGCTGAAGGGGGAGGGCGCGCGCGACTGGCTCTCCGGCCTCATCACCGGCCGCGTACCGAAGCCCGGCCGCATCGGGCTGGCCTATTTCGCCGACGACAAGGGCCGCATCCTCACCGAAATGTGCGTCATGGCGATCGAGGAGGATTTCTTCTTCCTGATCACCGCGGCGACGGCGCAGTGGCATGATTTCGAGTGGCTGCAGAAGCATCGCCCGGCGGACGCCGCCTTCACGCTGCATGACGTGACGGTGAAATTCGCCTGCCAGATCCTGACGGGGCCGAAATCGCGCGCGATCCTGGCCGAGGTCTCGGACGCCGACCTTGCGAAGGGGTGGCTGACGCATCAAACGGCGCAGATCGCCGGCCGCTATTGCCAGCTCGTGCGGGTCTCCTTCGCCGGCGAACTCGGCTGGGAGATCCACACGAAAGTGGAAGATACCGCCGCGGTCTTCGATGCCGTTTGGGGAGCCGGGCAGAAGCACGGCCTCAAGCCGTTCGGCATGGAGGCGCTCGACAGTCTGCGCATCGAGAAGGGCTACCGCGCCTGGAAGGGCGATCTTTCCACCGATTACACGGTTTTGCAGGGCGGGCTCGAACGCTTCGTCGACTGGTCGAAGCCGGATTTCAAGGGCAAGGCCGCGCTGGAGCGTGAGAAGCAGCAGGGTGTCACGAAGCGCTTCGTGACACTGACGGTAGAGCCCGGCGATTGCGACGCACCCTATATGTCGACGCTCTGGTCGGGCGGCGAGGTGGTCGGCGAGACCACGTCCGGAAACTGGGGCTACCGCACCGGCAAGTCGATCGCACTCGGCATGCTGCGCGCCGATCTGGCCGTTCCCGGCCAGGAGGTCGAGGTAGAGATTTTCGGCGACCGCTTCAAGGCCGTCGTCCAGCCGGACCAGCCGCTCTGGGATCCCTCGAATGAAAGACTGAAGGCATGACGAAGCCCATTCCCGCAAAAGCGCGTGTGGTCATCATCGGCGGCGGCGTTTCCGGCTGCTCGGTCGCCTATCATCTGGCGAAGCAAGGCTGGACCGATGTGGTTCTGCTCGAGCGCAAGCAGCTGACCTGCGGCACGACCTGGCATGCGGCCGGTTTGATCGGCCAGCTGCGCGCTTCGCAGAACATGACACGGCTCGCGAAATACTCGGCCGATCTTTACGTGAAGCTCGAGGCGGAAACCGGCATCGCTACCGGCATGCGCCAGAACGGCTCGATCACCGTGGCGCTGACGGAAGAGCGCAAGGAAGAGATCTACCGGCAGGCCTCGCTGGCGCGCGCCTTCAACGTCGACGTACGCGAGATCACGCCCGACGAGGTCAAAGAGCTTTACCCGCACCTCAACGTTGCCGACGTGAAGGCGGCGGTCCACCTGCCGCTCGACGGCCAGTGCGATCCGGCCAACATCGCCATGGCGCTTGCCAAGGGTGCGCGGCAGAACGGTGCGACAATCGTCGAGGGCGTGAAAGTCACCTCGGTGCTGAAGAAGGACGGCCGAATAACCGGCGTCACCTGCGAGCAGAACGGCGAGAGCTTCACGATCGAGACGGAGAATGTCGTCAACTGCGCCGGCATGTGGGGCAGGGAGCTTGCCCGGCAATCCGGCGTCACCGTGCCGCTGCACGCCTGCGAGCACTTCTATATCGTCACCGAGGCGATACCTGACCTCAGCCGCCTGCCGGTGCTGCGCGTGCCGGACGAGTGCACCTACTACAAGGAAGATGCCGGCAAGATGCTGATCGGCGCCTTCGAGCTCAAGGCGAAGCCCTGGGGCATGGAAGGCATCCGCGAGGATTTCTGTTTCGACCAGCTGCCGGAGGACTTCGACCATTTCGCCCCGATCCTCGAAATGGCCGTCAACCGCATGCCGATGCTTGAAACGGCCGGCATCCACACCTTCTTCAACGGCCCGGAAAGCTTCACGCCAGACGACCGCTACTATCTCGGCGAGGCGCCGGAGCTCAAGGGCTACTGGGTGGCAGCCGGTTACAATTCGATCGGGATCGTCTCCTCGGGAGGCGCCGGCATGGCGCTGGCGCAGTGGATGAACGACGGCGAGCCGCCCTTCGATCTCTGGGAGGTCGATATCCGCCGGGCGCAGCCCTTCCAGAAGAACCGTTCCTACCTCAAGGAACGTGTCAGCGAGACGCTGGGTCTGCTTTACGCCGATCATTTCCCCTATCGCCAGATGGCGACCGCCCGCGGCGTTCGCCGCTCGCCCATCCACGAACATCTGAAGGCGCGCGGTGCCGTCTTCGGCGAAGTGGCGGGATGGGAGCGGCCAAACTGGTTCGCAAGGGACGGCCAGGAGCGCGAATACCGCTATTCGTGGAGACGGCAGAACTGGTTCGAAAACCAGCGGGAGGAGCATCTCGCCGTCCGCAATGGGGTCGGCCTTTTCGACATGACCTCCTTCGGCAAGATCCGCGTTGAGGGCCGCGATGCGCTCGCCTTCCTGCAGCGGCTTTGCGCCAATGAGATGAATGTCGAGCCCGGCCGTGTCGTCTACACCCAGATGCTGAACGCCCGCGGCGGCATCGAGAGCGACCTGACCGTCACGCGGCTTTCGCAGACCGCCTTCTTCCTCGTCGTGCCCGGGGCCACGCTGCAGCGCGATCTTGCCTGGCTGCGAAAACATGTGCGCGACGAGTTCGTGGTGATCACCGACGTCACCGCTGCCGAAAGCGTGCTCTGCGTCATGGGGCCAAGGGCACGCGAGCTCATGCAGAGGGTGAGCCCGAATGATTTTTCCAACGAGGCGCACCCCTTCGCCACCGCCCGCGAGATAGAGATCGGGATGGGCCTCGCCCGCGCCCATCGCGTCACCTATGTCGGCGAACTCGGATGGGAGCTCTACGTCTCCACCGACCAGGCGGCGCATGTGTTCGAGACACTGGAACTGGCGGGTGCCGATGTCGGGCTGAAGCTCTGTGGCCTTCATACGCTCGATAGCTGCCGGATCGAGAAAGCCTTCCGGCATTTCGGCCACGATATCACCGACGAGGATCATGTGCTCGAAGCGGGGCTCGGCTTTGCGGTGAAGCCTGGAAAAGGCGAGTTCATTGGCCGCGAGGCGGTGCTCACCAAGCGCGACGAGGGTCTTTCGCGCCGGCTGGTGCAGTTCCGGCTTTCAGATCCGGAGCCGTTGCTGTTCCACAACGAAGCGATCGTGCGCGACGGAGAGATCGTCGGCACGATCACGTCGGGCAATTATGGCCACCATCTCGGGGGTGCGATCGGGCTCGGCTATGTGGCCTGCCAGGGTGAAAGCGAGGCCGATGTGCTGGCTTCCGCTTACGAGATCGAAATCGCCGGAACGCGGGTCAGGGCCGAGGCTTCGCTGAAGCCGATGTACGACCCGAAGGCGGAGCGGGTGCGGGCCTGAAAAGACTGCCCCCATGCGCCTGCCGGCACTTCTCCCCGTGTTGACGGGGAGAAGGGAGATGCCGTGCAGCCCAGTCCCCCGGGTGCGAAACCAAGGGACAGGGGCAAACAATAGACGACGACAGCGCCATTGGGAGATGAATGATGGCTGAGGAATGCGCAGTTGCGGCTTCGAGACGGTCCGGCGGACGGGCGGCGCGCGTTGCGCTTCGTTCGTCGCCGCTCGCCGAAAACATCCGCCCCGTTCGTCCGGGCCTTTCCGGCGGACAGTACAAGCCGCTGACGGAGGCCAACGTCAGACGGATTCACGAGGCGGCGCTCGATGCGCTGGAACAGATCGGCCTTGCCAACGCGCCGCGATCCGGCGTCGAGATCATGACCGGCGCCGGGGCCATCCTCGGCGAGGATGGACGACTCCGCTTCCCGCGTGCACTGGTCGAGGACATGCTGGCCATCGCCGCGCGCGACATCACCCTTTACGCGCGTGATCCGAAACAGGACCTCGAACTCAGCGGTACGCGCGTCTATTACGGTACGGCGGGCGCGGCGGTTCACGTGGTCGACGTCGAGAAGCGCGAATACCGCGAATCGACCGCCAAGGATCTCCTGAACGCGGCGCAGCTCGTCCATCACCTGGACAATGTCCATTTCTTCCAGCGAGCCATGGTCTGCCGGGACGTTTCCGACAATTTCCTGATGGACATCAACACGCTCTACGCCTGCTGCGCAGGGACGACGAAGCATGTCGGCACGAGCTTCTCCGATCCGTCGCATGTGGAGGGCTGCTTCGACCTCATTCACATGATCGCAGGCGGCGAGGACAAGTGGCGGGCGCGGCCCTTCGTTTCGAACTCGAACTGCTTCGTCGTGCCGCCGATGAAGTTCGCCGAGGAAAGCTGCATCACCATGGAGAAGTGCATCCGCGGCGGCATGCCCGTCCTGCTGCTATCCGCCGGACAGGCGGGGGCGACTGCCCCGGCGCCGCTTGCGACCGCCATCGTGCAGGCGGTTGCCGAGTGCCTTGCCGGCGTCGTCTACGTCAATGCGCTTTCGCCCGGCCATCCGGCGGTCTTCGGCACCTGGCCGTTCGTCTCCGATCTGAGGACGGGCGCCATGTCCGGCGGCTCCGGCGAACAGGCTCTGCTGACCGCCGGCTGCGCGCAGATGCACCAGTTCTATCGCCTGCCCGGCGGCGCCGCCGCCGGCATCGCGGATGCGAAGCTTCCCGATATGCAGGCCGGCTGGGAACAGGCGATCTCCAACGTGATGGCGGGGCTTTCGGGGCTCAACATGGTCTACGAGGCGGTCGGCATGCATGCATCGCTCCTCGGCTTCTGCCTGGAGTCGCTGGTGCTCGGAGACGACATGCTCGGCCAGGTGCAGCGCTGCATCCGCGGCATCGACGTAACGGAGGATTCGGTTTCGCTCGAGACCATGCGTTCGGTCTGCCTCGACGGCCCCGGCCACTATCTCGGCCATCCGCAGACACTCGGGCTGATGCAGACGGAATATATCTATCCGGCCGTCGCCGACCGCACGAGCCCGAAGGAATGGGTCGAGATCGGCCGGCCGGATCTCGTCGCCCGCGCGATCGAGAGGAAGAACCGCATCCTGGCAGACGCTGCCCCGTCGCTGATCTCGGCGGAGGCCGACCGGGCGATACGGGAGCGGTTCGGCATCTTTTGTTGACGTGTCGATTCGCCGTCAGCGTCGACCGGCACCTCTGACCTCGCTTACCCTATAGGTCCATTTCGGTGCAGTCGGCGCTTCATCCGGCCTGTAGGGGAAGGTCAGGAACGTCTCGAATGGGCGGTTCTGGCCGCCCGGCACCCGGAGCAGGATGAGAGCCGTATCCTCGCCGATACGTGTGCAGGCATCCTGCGGGCAGTCCTCGAGCGTCACCGTGAGGCGGAAATATTCGAGCGTGACGTCCGACGCATTGGCTGCGGTGCCACGGACCCGAAAGGTGCGCTCAGTTTCGTTCGGTTCGAACGCCATGTCCCGCAGGGTGATGTCGGCGACGGTCAGCCCGGCGGCGGGCCGGCTCGGGGCCGGCTCCGGGGCTTTGTCCGGAGCAGCTTCGTTCAGCCAGACGAGAAAAGCGACGCTCAGCCCCAGCGCAACCGCAATGGACAGGACCGGTTCGATCCAGCTGCGGAAGCGACCGTAACGGGCCGCGAGATACACGATCGCCAAGCCCAACGGTAACGCAATCAGCCACGCCATGAAGTTCCTCCTGCGAGAACCTTATATAGGGCGAGGCGGCGCTGGCAATCTTTGGGCACGCCCGGTCGACACCCTTCTGCCAATCCGGGGCAGGTTCAGCCGGCGGTCATTTCTTCAAACTGATCCAATAGGTGCCCTCGAAGGGAACTGCAGCGAAGCGCCGGTCGATTTCGGCGAGCGTCGCCGCGTGATCGACGTCGGGGAAGAGGTCGGGGCGAAGCCAGGAGGCAAAGGCTTCCGCCGCGACGATGTTCAGCGGAACGGCGTTGAAGAAATTCCAGAGGCCGTGCACACGCCCGTTGCGGACGGCCGCGATGCTCTCCATCACCGGCTTGTCCACGGCCTGCGCCAAGGTCCGCTCCGCCTCTTCGGCCTTGACGCCGGGCCCGATCGAAAAGCCGCTATATTTCCCGCCCGGCGACGAGGTGGCGATATAGACGTCCGGGTTCTCGGCCATGACGGCTTCCGCGTTCATCATGCCGCCCGGGCGCGGCAGCGCGCCCTCGGCGATGTTGCGGCTGCCGGTGACGGCGATGAATTCGCCCAATCCGCCGACGCCGTAGGCCCAGCAGCAACGGTCTGGCGCGGGAAACGCTTCCATGAGGACTTTAGGGCCGGGCTCGGAACTCTTGGCGACGCGGTCGCGGATGCGGGCAAGACGTTCCTCATAGAAGCGGGCGAACTCCTCCGCCTGTTCTTCTCTCTCGAAGACCCTGCCGAGGAGACGTATGTTGGCAGGCGTGTTTTTGAGTGCTTCGTTGTTGAAATCCACGACGATGACGGGCACGCCGGTGCTCTCGAGGTATTCCATCGCACGCTGTCCCGCTTCCGTATCCGCCTGCCAATTGGCGAGAACCGCAAGATCGGCCTTCAGCGTCAGGATCGTTTCGAAGGAAAGGCCCGGTCCGCTGCCGTCGTCGATCAGCGGCACGTCTGCGAGTTTCGGAAACTTGCGAACGAAGCTCTCGTAGATTTCCGGATTGTCGCCTTTCATGTCGCCGGACCAGCCGGCGAGCAGACTTACCGGGTCCGGATGGATGAGCGAGAGGGCGACGAGATTGAAGCCGCTGCCGAGAAGCACCGCCTTGGGGGGCGCGGGGATCGTTACCTGTCTTCCGACTGCGTCCGTGACCGTGATCGGCCATTGTGCCTGCGCCAGCGCGGCGAACGGGAAGAAGAGGATCGACAGGAGGGCAATGGCCTGAAGGAAGAGGCCGCGGCGGCGTGGGTACGGACGAGACAAGCTATTGTTTCCTTTGGCTTGGAAGGGCGCAGAGGCTGCCGCAGCTCGGAATGCCGGGGAGGAGATATCTCAGACAGCAGATCTTGCGCCGACAGACGCGCGTCCCGTCCTCTTCCTCCTGACGCAGACAGTCGAAGAAAGGATTGGGAGCGCCGTTGGGCATCAGACGGCAGCCGACCATGGCATCGGCCTGGTCGTTCATGGGGTCGGTTCCGGCGGTTCGAAGCGCATAATCGATGTAAACGGCGGCATTGTTCCAGGCGAGCCTCGGCGATATGCCGCCGGCCGCCTTGAGATGCGGGACCACCTTGGCAAGATGCTCGTCCATGAGCGAGCCGATCAGGGCGAAGATGTCACGCCCGTCATCGTCGCGCCACTGGCCTGCCGTCGCGACCCCGAAGGCGCGCGGCAGCCCGTCGTCCGAGAGCGCCACCGTCATTTGGTCGAAATCCGCCGGCAGCGCCTGGTGGTCCAGCACCCGGGCGACGACATAGGGGATGGTCAGGGCGGAGAAATAATAAAGCGACCACATGGAGGCGACGGCGCGGCGGTCGGTGCCGCCGGAGGCCTCGGCATAGTGCGAGAGCGTCCGGTCGAAGGCGCCGGAGGCGAAAAATTCCGGGAGCGAAATGCCGTCGGAAAGATTCGCCGACAGCATCATCTTCTCGTTGCACCAGGCATGCGGGCCGGCAAAGGCCGCCGACAGACCTTTCGGCTCGTCGATTACCGCCATGCCCTCATGCCCGGCTGTTGTCATGAGCTTACCAGTTGTAACGCAGCGAGCCGATGACCATGCGGCCCTGATCGCGATGGCAGTAGCCGGCAGTGCACACGGCCTCGCGGCGGTCGAAGAGATTGGTGGCATTCACCTGCAGATGCAGACCCTCATATTTCTGGTCGATCGCTGCGAAGTCGTAGCCGACAGAAGCATCGAAGAGAACACGCGAACTATTCTTGAAGGTGTTTTCGTCATTACCGTAACTCGATCCCACGAAACGCGCGCCTCCACCCAGGCTGAACCCGTAAAACGGGCCATCTTCCGGCAATGTATAATGGGCCCAGATCGATGCCATATGCTGTGGTGCGGAAGATACATAGTTGCCGATCGTGCCTTCGGGGCCTTTAATGATCTTGACATCGGTATAGGCGTAAGAGGCGATAAGCGAAAGGCCGTTGTCAAGGCTGGTGTTCGCTTCGATTTCGAAACCGCGCGAACGCAGTTTGCCGCGCTGGACCTGTATGTTGGTGACGCCGTCGGCCTCTAAATAAAGGCCATTCTTCTGATCGATGTTGAAGAGAGCGGCCGTGATCAGCGTATTGTTGTTCGGCAGGAGGTACTTGACGCCGACTTCCTGTTGTTCGCTCTCGGTCGGTTTGAACGGCTGGTGCGTTTCCTGGTTGATGCCGGCATTGGGTGTGAAGGCCGTCGAGTAGCTTATATAGGGCGCCAGTCCGAAGTCGGTCTGGTAGGTGAGCCCTATGCGGCCGGAGAACTCCTTGTCCTTCTGCGAAACCGACGTCAGCGAATCGCTGGCAAGGTCGGTGGTGTCCGTATCGGTCGATACCCAGTCGTAGCGCCCGCCCACCGTCAACGTCCAGGCGTCGTAGCGGATCTGGTCTTGCAGATATGTGCCGAGCTGCCACTGGTCCTGGACCGTACGGGTGTTGAAGTCTATCGGGTCGACCGGACGGCCCTGCGTCGGATTGTCGGTATCGAGCGGCGGCGACACGCCGCGTCCGTCGAGCGCACGGAAACGCAGTTTCGTATAGTCGATCCCCGCAAGCAGCGTATGCTCCAGAGCGCCGGTGTCGAATTTGGCTTCGAGCTGGTTGTCGATGACGAACGCGGTCAGCCGCTCGTCATAGGTGCCGGCGGCGCTGTCGAGCAAAGTCGGGTCGTTAGCATTCGGGGCGTAGGCGAAATCCCAGTCGGCGTCGATGTTCAGCGTGGATACACGCGCATTCTGGCGGAAGACGAAGGTGTCGTTGAGCCGGTGCTCGAATTCGTAGCCGATGCGTCCCTGCTTCTGTATCGAATCGTTGAAGTCGGGGTTGCCGGCAAATATGTCGGTGACTTCGCCGGTCAGCGGGTCGTTGTAATAGGTCGCGGTGCCTCCGGTCTTGGTGCGCGAATACTCGCCGAGAACCGTCAGCTTCGTGTCTTCGTCCGGCTTCCAGGTGAAAGCCGGCGCAATATAGGCGCGGTCGTCCGCAAGGCCGACCTGCTCGGTGTCGGCATCGCGCAGCAGGCCGGTCAGGCGATAATAGACCGGGTCGGTTTCGTTCACCGGGCCCGAGAAGTCGAACTGGCCCTGATAGCGGTCGTGACTGCCGTATTGGACCTGCACCTCTCTCAGCGCGTCTTCCGTCGGCCGCTTGGTGATGAGGTTGTAAAGACCGCCGGCGCCTGTTGCGCCATAGAGGGCCGAGGAGGGTCCGCGCAGGATCGAAACGCCTTCGAGCCCGTAGGGTTCGTTCTTGAAGACCGAGTCGACAGCCGCCGGCTGGCGGAGATTGTCGCGGAAGATGCCGGTAAAGGTTACGTCGAAACCGCGGACGAAGAATGCGTCGAAGCGAGGATCGAAACCATAGGCGCCCACGCGTGTGCCCGGCGTATAGGCGAGCGTCTCCAGCAGCGTCTGCGGGTTGCGGTCCTTCAATTGCTGTTCGGTCACCGTGGAAATCGATTGCGGAGTCTCGAGGAACGGCGTGTCGACTTTGGCGCCCGTGGCGCTGCTGATGCCGACATAGCCTTCGGCCGTGATCACGCCGCCACTGCCGTTGACCACCAGCGTTTCGAGCTCGGTCGAATTGCCGCCGGAAGCGGCTTCCTGTTCTGCTTGCTGCGCCTGGGCCGTGGCGACAAGGGCGAGGGCGGACGTTCCGGCGAGGGCAGCGCGAATGAGGGGCAGGAGGAAGGCGGATTTCGAGGGCATGCAACGCAACCTTATAGAGATATAAGTTATGTTCTATAAGATGAGCTATTCACTCATGATTGTTGCGGGCGCAAGCTCTTTTCATGACTTTTTCAGTCATGTTCCGGAAGTATGTGTGAAAAGTGCAACATCGGCGAATGCGCGGGCAGGGGAGCGGCCGGCCCGTGAGGGTTTGGATGGGCAAGTGGAGTGCGACGCGGCATGCCCCCCAGAGCATTTCAATGTTTCATGGAAACCTTGAAATGCTCTAACCGATTGATCCAAAACACTTCCGGACGGAGAACCGTTACACTTTCCTGGAAACGCTCTCACCTCTCTCGAGGAAGCGAGGGACCGGGGCGAGGCTGCCGCGGGCCGCCTCGCCGGACCTGCGGCAGACGGTTGCCGGCAGGATGGGGCGCGGCAAATTCACCCGTGATTGATCATGATGTGACGGACGGCGGTGTAGTCCTCCAGCGCATAGACCGACATGTCCTTGCCATAGCCCGACTGCTTGATGCCGCCATGCGGCATTTCGTTGGTCAGCATGAAATGGGTGTTGATCCAGGTGCAGCCGTATTGCAGGCGGGATGCCGCTCGCATCGCCTTGCTGATGTCCTTCGTCCAGACCGAGGAGGCGAGGCCATAATCGCTGTCGTTCGCCCAGGCCACGGCATCGTCCTTGCCGGTGAAGCGCGTGACGGAGACGACCGGACCGAAGACTTCGCGGCGGACGATCTCGTCCTCCTGAGTGGCGCCCGCGACGACCGTCGGTTGGAAGAAGAAGCCTTGCTCGCTGCCCGTGCCGCCGCCGGTGGTGATCTCGATGTGCTTCTGATCGGCGGCCCTTTCGACGAAGCTTGCCACGCGGTCGCGCTGGCGCCTGGAGATCAGCGGACCGATCTCGTTTTCCGTGTCGTCGTCGAGATTGTAGCGGATGGTCGAGACGGCCGATGTGAGGTCGGCGACGAGTTTCTCGTAGATTCCGGCTTCGGCATAGATGCGGCAGGCGGCGGTGCAGTCCTGACCGGCATTGTAGTAACCGAAGGTGCGGATGCCGTTGACCACCGCCTCGAGGTCGGCGTCGTCATAGACGATGACCGGCGCCTTGCCGCCGAGCTCGAGATGGGTGCGCTTCACCGTCTTGGCGGCGGCCGCGAGCACCTTCTTGCCGGTGGCGATGTCGCCGGTGATCGATACCATGCCGACCTTCGGATGGTTGATCAGCGCGTTGCCGACGGTTTCGCCGCGGCCGGTGATGACGTTGACGACGCCTTCGGGGAGAATGTCGGCGAGGAGCCGCGCGAGCTTCAGCGCCGTCAGCGGCGTCTGCTCGGATGGCTTGAAGACGACGGTGTTGCCGCCGCCGATTGCCGGCGCCAGCTTCCAGGCCATCATCATCAGGGGATAGTTCCACGGCGCGATCGAGCCGACGACCCCGATCGGGTCGCGGCGGATCATCGACGTATGGCCCGGCAGATACTCGCCCGCCGTCGGCGCATGCAGATTGCGCACCGCGCCGGCGAAGAAGCGCCAGCAGTCGATGATCGCCGGCAACTCGTCGTTCTTCACCGCATTGATCGGCTTGCCGCAGTTCAGCGCCTCCAGCGCGGCGAATTCGTCGGCTTCTTTCTCGATGGCATCGGCGACCTTCAAGAGGGCGTTGGAGCGTTCGGCCGGCGTCGTCTGCGACCAGCCGACGAAGGCGCGCTCGGCAGCGTCGACGGCGGCGTCGATCTGCGCGTGGGAGGCCTCTGCGAGGTCGATGATCCCGGCGCCCGTCCTCGGATTAAGAATGTGTTCCTCGGCCTCGGTTCCGGCTTCGAAGCGCGATCCGATCAAGAGCTGGGTGTCCATGTCTGTTCTCCCTTCAAGTGCGAAATGTCATTTGCCGGCGCCGGCGATCTGGTCGCCGTCGCGGGTCAGGTAATACGCGCCGAGGATCGGCAGGAAGGTGGCCATCACGACGACCATGGCGACGACGTTGGTCACCGGGCGCTGACGCGGGCGGATCAGCTCTTCCAGCATCCAGATCGGCAGGGTCGATTGCTGCCCGGCCGTGAAGGTCGTCACGATCACCTCGTCGAAGGAAAGCGCGAAGGCGAGCATACCCCCGGCGAGCAGGGCCGTGCCGATGTTCGGCAGGATCACGTAGCGGAAGGTCTGGAAACCGTCGGCGCCGAGATCCATGGAAGCCTCGATCAGCGAGCCGGAAATCCGGCGGAAACGGGCGACCGCATTGTTGTAGACGACGACGATGCAGAAGGTCGCGTGGCCGAGCACGATGGTCCAGAAGGAGAAGGGGATGTCGGCCATGGAGAAGGCCGAACGCAGCGCAATGCCGGTGATGATGCCGGGAAGCGCGATCGGCAGGATAACGAGGAGCGAGATCGTCTCCCGGCCGAAGAAGCGGGTCTGGCTGACGGCCGCGGCGCACAGGGTGCCGAGGACGAGGGCGACCGCCGTCGCGATCGAGGCGACCTTGACGGAGAGCGTCAGCGCCGCCCAGACATCCGGCCGGTTCCAGGCGACGGCGAACCATTGCGTGGTGAGCCCCGGCGGCGGAAATTGGTAGCTCTTTTCCTCGGTGGTGAAAGCATAGAGAAAAATCAGCAGGATCGGCAGATGCAGGAAGGCGAGGCCGGCGGCGGCAGCGATCTTCAGACCCAATGGAGCGGAATTCGCCTTCTCAGAGCGCATCGAAGGCCCCCATGCGTTTGGCCATCCAGAGATAGGCGCCCATGATGACGATCGGCACGACCGTGAAGGCGGCCGCGAGCGGAATGTTTCCGGCGGTGCCCTGCTGCGCGTAGACGGCCTGACCGATGAAGAGCCGCGACGAGCCGACGATCTGCGGAATGATGTAGTCGCCGAGCGTCAGCGAGAAGGTGAAGATCGATCCGGCGACGATGCCCGGCAGCGCGAGCGGAAAGAGCACATGGCGGAAGGTCTGGGCGGGCGTTCCGCCGAGGTCCGAGGAGGCTTCGACCAGATTGGCCGGCACGCGCTCGAGCGCCGCCTGGATAGGCAGGATCATGAACGGCATCCAGACATAGACGAAGACGATGAAGGTGCCCGTATAGCTGACGGACAGCGAGTTGCCGCCGACGACCGGAAGAGATAACCAGGCATCGATCAGCCAGAGAAGGTTCAGCTTTGCGAAGAACCAGGTCAGGATGCCTTCCTTGGCGAGGATCAGCTTCCAGGCATAGATCTTGACGAGATAGCTCGACCAGAGCGGCAGCATGACGGCGAGATAGAAGAGCGCCTTCCATTTCCCGCGCGCGTAGCGGGCGGCGTAATAGGCGATCGGAAAGGCAATGAGCGCCGAGACGAGCGTCACCAGAGCGGCCATCGAGACGGTGCGGATGATGATGTCCAGATTGGCTTCGCTCAAGAGCTGCCGATAGGTCGCAAGCGTGAACTCGTAATTTATGAGCCCGGAGAAGTCGTCGATCGAAAAGAAGCTCTGCAGCAGCAGCGCGAAGAGCGAACCGAGATAGACGATCCCGAGCCAGAGAAGCGGCGGTGCGAGAAAGATCGCCAGCAGCACATGCGGGTGCCGCCAGAAAAAATCCGAAAGGCGGCCGGCCGGGCTGCGGCGCTGCGGAAGAACGATGCTTTCGGCGACGATCGTCATGCGTCCTCCATCGGGTGGAGGTCGTGCGCGGCGAAGCTGATCGTGACCGGACTGCCGACCGCGGGAACGCGACGCGCCGCCGGGCTCGCCACGGCGATGCGGGCACCTTCGACGTCGATCACGATGCGGTTGGTGGCGCCGAGGAAGCTCTGCGAAGCGACGGTGCCGGAAAGGCTCAGCGCTCCGTCGCTCGGCGGCGCGAGGGTGACGGCCTCCGGGCGGAGACTCGCGAAGGAAGCCTTCAGTCCCAATCTGCGGCAGAGGTCCTCCGAAAGCACGTTGGAGGAGCCGACGAAATCGGCGACGAAACGGGTCTGCGGGCGGTTGTAGACTTCTTCCGGGCTTCCGAGCTGCTGAATACGCCCCTCGTTGAAGACGGCGATCCGGTCGGCCATCGACAGGGCTTCGCCCTGATCATGGGTGACGAAGACGAAGGTGATGCCGAGGGACTTCTGCAGCGTCTTCAATTCCTCCTGCATCTGTTCGCGAAGCTTCAGATCGAGCGCGCCCAACGGCTCGTCGAGAAGCAGAACCTTGGGCTTGTTGACGAGCGCGCGGGCGAGCGCCACGCGCTGGCGCTGGCCGCCGGAAAGCTGTCCGGGCCGGCGCGTGCCGTAGCCCGGAAGCTTCACCATGGCGAGCGCATCCTCGGCCGCCCTGCGGCGCTCCTCGCGTCCGACGCCCTTGACCATCAGGCCATAGGCGACGTTGTCGAGAATGGAGAGATGCGGGAAGAGGGCGTAGTCCTGGAAGACGGTATTGACGCTGCGCCGGTACGGCGGCACGCCTTCGGCAGTCTCGCCGAAGATCTCGATATGGCCTCCGGTCGGCTGCTCGAAGCCTGCCATCAGCCTCAGGCAGGTGGTCTTGCCCGAGCCCGACGGACCGAGCATCGCGAAGAACTCGCCCTCGGCGATCGCAAGGTTCACGCGATCGACGGCACGGACGGCGCCGAAATAGCGGGAAACATTGTCGAAGAGGACGGCGGTCATAGGGATACTCCAGGTAATTATTGCCGCTCATCCGCCTGCTGGCACCTTCTCCCCGCTTGCGGGGAGAAGGGACTCGCGGTCGGTGCCTCGCCTGTATTCCGGGGCGAGGCCTTTGCGGAAGCGTTCCCTGTCCCCGCGAGCGGGAGACGGCCAGGATGAGGGGCGATGCTTGCGACGCGGTTGAGACCGGCTTACCGCCCGCCGATGACGCCGATATAGTCGGAGACCCAGCGATGATAGGGCACGCATTCGCCCTGGCTTTCGCATTTCGTCACGGGCGTCTTCCAGAATTTGACCTTCTCGAAGTCGTCATAGCCGTTGGTCTTGCAACCCTCGTCGGTCAGAAGATCGTTGCCCTTGCAGGCGGCACCGACCGAGGGATTGGCGCCGAACCAGGCGGATACATCGCCCTGGACCTTCGGCGAGAGCGAATGCTCCATCCACATATAGGCACAGTTCGGATGCTCGCTGTCGGCATGCAGCATGGTCGTATCGGCCCAGCCCGTCACGCCTTCTTCCGGGATGACGGAAGCGATCGGCTGCTTCTCCGCCTGCATCAGGTTGACCTGGAAGGGCCAGGAGCCGGAGGCGACGACGCCCTCGTTCTTGAAGTCGTCGATCTGGATCATCGCATCGTGCCAGTAGCGCCCGACGAGGGTGCGCTGGGTGCGCAACAGATCGAGTGCGGCCTTGTACTGATCTTCGTTGAGCTCGTAAGGATCCTTGATGCCGAGATCGGGCTTGTGCGCCATCAGGTAGTTGGCGGCATCCGCCACATGGATCGGACCGTCATAGGCCTGGACGCGGCCCTTGTTGGATTTGCCGTCGGGCAGCGTCATCTCCTCGAAGACGACCTTCCAGCTCTTCGGCGGCTGATCCTTGAAGGCCTCGGTGTTGTACATCAGCACGTTCGGGCCCCAGACATAGGGGGTGCCGTAATGGACGCCGTTGGCGGTGTGCCACGGGGCGTTCTGCATGCGTTCGTCGATCGTTTTCCAGCTGGGGATGAGATCTGTATTGATCGGCTGGACGCGCTTTCCAGCCACGAGGCGCAGCGATGCGTCTCCGGAGGCCGTCACCAGGTCGAAACCGCCTTCGTTCATCAGCGCGACCATTTCGTCGGAGGTCGCCGCCGTCTTGACGCTGACCTTGCAATCCGTCTTCTTCTCGAAATCGGTGACCCAGTCGTAGTTCTTGTCGGTCTCGCCGCGCTCGATATAGCCCGCCCAGGCGACGATCGAGAGCGCACCTTCGCCCTGACCGAGCTCTTTCAGCGGCTCCTGCGCCAGCGCGGGGGCGGCGAGGCCCAGCGACAGGGTAAGTGCCGTGCAGGATTTCAGGATCTGCTTCATCGGAAGTCTCCCCAGTTTCATGCCGTTAGCGGCTTTGTTCCCGGATCGAAGCGTGCCTTGGTTTCTCCGTATTCGCAAATTCATTAATCAGAATGCCGATATCGGGATTTCCGATATCGCGGTCATCGCGGGCGTGCGCTCCGCAGCGCTTCGGCCACGCCGACGAAATCGCGCGCGGACTGGGGCAGGCTCGAACCCTTGCGCCAGACCATGCCGACCTGCACGACCGGCAGCGCCCCGGAAACGTCGCGGCTTTCGATCCGGTCGCCTTCGAGCGACCACGGTCGGTAGACGAGATCAGGCAAAAGCGCGATGCCGGCACCGGTCGCGACCAGGCTTCTGACCGCCTCCACGGAGCGGGTGCGGAAGGCGACATGCGGACGCGCGCCGAGCGCCGTCAGGAGTTTGCCGGTATTCTCCTCGATCTCGTCCACCGTCAACATGATCAGCGGCTCTCTTGCGATATCCTCGACCGAGATGATGTCGGCGCTGACGAGCGGGTGGCCGATCGGCAGCCACAGTCGGTAAGGGGAGGTTTCCAGGATTTCCGCCTGCAGCGCCATGCGGTCGCGCAGGTTCGAAATGACCATCACGGCGACGTCTAGCTCGCCGCCGATCAAGAGGTGCTCGAGATAGGAGCCGTTGTCCTCGATGGCGCTCACCTCGATGCCGGGGCAGGCGCGGCGGTAGCGGGCAAGCAGGTCGGAGAGCACATAGCCGGCGACGAGGGACGTGACCCCGAGATTGAGCTTGCCGCCACGTTCCTCGCGGCTGTCGGAGAAGCTGCGCCGCGCATCGGAGACATCGGCGAGGATCTTGGTCGCGTGGCGCAGAAACTGATGCCCGTTATGGGTGATCGCAAGGCCGCGGGGGTGCCGGTCGAAGAGCTCGACCCCGAGATCGGTTTCGAGCTCCTTGATTGCCTCGGTGATCGATGATTGAGAGATGGAGAGGTTCTGCGCCGCGCGGGTGACCGAGCCCTGCTCGGCGACGGCGACGAAATATTGCAACTGCCGGAGTGTGAATGCCATGTGCGAATTAACACCGTGCGCCGCAGGGAACGCAAGCACGGCGTGAACTGCGGCAGGGGTGACGCATTTCGTCTCGCACGCCGGAGCGACGCTGTTGAGTTAGAGATTTTCCCGCAGGAGGATCTCGATCCGTATGCGTTCCTGTGCCGCGAGAGGCTCGCGTGCGTCGGTGCGTGCTCTCATAATGCGGATTGCGCTTCGCACGGCGTGGCCGGGATCTTGCGCAATGACGGCATCGACCCGGTCGTCGCGTAGCGCCTCCTCGGTGAAAGGGGTCCGTTCGTGGACGACGACGGCAAGGTTGGTCAGATCGATGTTCGCGCCGATCGCCGTCAGGGGCATGCGCGCTTCCGAACTGAGCACATAAACAGCGGCGATGTTGGCTTGGTTGCCGAGCACGCGGGCGATGACTTCCTTACCCCGCCGCTCGTCGGCATGGGTTTCGATCGATGGCAGAGGCGTGAGATGGGGAAATTGCTCATTGATGACGGTATCGAAGCCGTGCCGACGCTGGATGCTGTCCATCGACTGCATCGTCTCCGCGACCACCATCACCTTGCCGGGCGTGCGACAGGTGAGCCTGCCGATCAGCTTTCCTGCCGTTGCTCCGGCTGCAAAATTGTCCACCCCGACGAAATCCGCCTCGGGCAGCTTTTCCTGGCCCGAGAGAAATTGAACGACCTTGATATTTCTTTCGAGAAGGCGTGCGACGGCATCGCGCACCTGCGGTGATTCCGGAGCCATCAGGGCGACCCCATCGACCTCATGCCCGTCGATGCCGGCGAGATATTTCGCGACCCCATGGGCGTCGTCGACGGGAATCTGGACATAATCGATGTCGATCAGGTCGCCCTTGAGCGCACCCTTCGACTCCTCGACGCGCTCAAGCAATTCACGGAGATAGAGGTCGCCGGATCTGGGAAATACAAACCGGAACCGATAGCTCTTGTTCCGCGCAAGGCTCACTGCGGCGGGGTTTCTAATAAAACCAATCCGTTCAATGGCTTCGTTGACGCTTCTGATCGCCTTCTTGCTCACATGGGGACGGTCGTTCAAAACACGATCCACGGTCGCCAGGCTGACGCCGGCCGCTTCTGCAAGGTCTTTGGCTGTTGGCCGCATGAGGGCTCCTGACGCGATCTGCACAGATCACGTTTCTCGCAAAATCGGAAAAAACGCAAGAATTGACGTGCGCACCTCAAAAATAGCTTGAATTGAGGTGCGCACGTCAATATGACTCTGCTGGCCGTGGCATGCTGGAGGAGCCGCAGGCCACAGAGGCGGCGCGGAGGAGAACAGACCCGCCGGGAAGTTTTTCGCGCCAAGTGCCCGCAAAGGGCGTGTTCAGCCTTCCGATGGGGTCGGAAGGCGAGGGAGGAGGTCCCCGCCATGACATTTCGCAACACGAGATCACTGGCCGCTTTCGGTACGCTTCTGGCTGCCGGCGTCGCATATCCAGGTCAGGCCAGCGCCAAGGACCTGACGCTGTGCTGGGCCGCGTGGGATCCGGCCAATGCGCTCGTCGAGCTCAGCAAGGATTTCGAGGCCCAGAGCGGCATCAAGATGAAGTTCGAATTCGTGCCGTGGCCGAACTTCGCCGACCGCATGCTCAACGAACTCAACTCCGGCGGCAAGCTCTGCGATCTGATGATCGGCGACAGCCAGTGGATCGGCGGCGCGGCGGAGAATGGTCAGTACGTCAAGCTCAACGATTTCTTCGACAAGGAAGGGATCAAGATGAGCGACTTCATTCCGGCGACCGTGGTCGGCTACGCCGAATGGCCGAAGAATTCTCCGAACTACTGGGCGCTGCCCGCCTTCGGCGACGTTGTCGGCTGGAGCTACCGGAAGGACTGGTTCGCCCGCCCCGAGCTGCAGGCGGAATTCAAGGAGAAATATGGCCGCGACCTGGCCGTGCCGAAGACCTTCGGCGAGCTGAAGGACATCGCGCAGTTCTTCCAGAAGCGCGAGATCGACGGCAAGACGGTCTATGGCGCGGCGATCTACACGGAGCGCGGCTCCGAGGGCATCACCATGGGCGTCATGGACGTGCTCTACAGCTTCGGCTTCAAATACGAGAACCCGGACAAGCCCTATGATCTGGAAGGCTACGTCAATTCGGCGGAAGCCGTGAAGGGTCTGGAGTTCTATAAGGAACTCTACGATTGCTGCACGCCGCCCGGCCACTCGGATGCCTACATGTCCGAGGACATCGACGCGTACAAGTCCGGCCAGGTCGCGCTGCACATGAACTTCGCCTTCACCTGGCCGGGCATCAATGCCGACGCCAATGTCGGCGGCGAGAAGTCCGGTTACTTCCCCAACCCGGCAGGGCCGGATGGCGCTGCCTATGCGCAGCTCGGCGGGCAGGGCATTTCGGTCGTCTCATCCTCGCAGAAGCAGGAGGATGCGCTCGCCTACATCAAGTGGTTCGCGCAGCCTGAAATCCAGCAGAAATGGTGGCAGATGGGCGGCTACTCGGCGCTCCGGAAAGTCGTCGAGGATCCGGGTTTTGCGACCAGCCAGCCCTATGCGCAGACCTTCCTCGATTCCATGGCCATCGTGCAGGACTTCTGGGCGGAGCCGAGCTACGCCTCGCTGCTGCAGGCGGCGCAGAAACGCTTCCATGACTATGTCGTCGCCGGTCAGGGCTCCGCTCAGGACGCGCTCGACGGTCTCGTCAAGGACTGGACGCAGGTCTTCGACGACGAAGGCAAGTACTGACGTCATCGGCCGGACGCGCCTCCCAGCGGGCCAGGGCGCGGCCGGAGCCGAGGATCTGCCCCGGCTCCGCGCCGCCCACGTGCTACAGGGGAATACCAATGCTGAAATCATCCGTGGACCGGGTCGCCGAGGCGACACCGCACGCCATCGCCAGACGCATGCATGGTCTGTCCGACCGTGCGCTCGCCTGGCTCTTCGTCGCCCCGTCGATCGTGCTGCTTCTGGCGGTCAACATCTTTCCGCTCATCTGGACGATCCGGTTGAGCTTCACCAATTTCCGGGTCAACCGGCCCAATGCCGAGGTCGAATTCGTCGGCCTCAAGAACTACCTGAAAATCCTGTCCGACCGGGATATCTGGCTGACCATGCAGGCGACGGCCCATTTTCTGATCTGGACCATCGTGCTTCAGGTCCTGATCGGCTTCACGCTTGCCTATCTCATCAACAAGAAGTTCCGCGGCAACGATCTGTGGACCACGATCATCGTGCTGCCGATGATGCTGAGCCCGGCCGTGGTGGGTAATTTCTGGACCTTCCTCTACCAGCCGCAGATCGGCCTCTTCAACTATGCGGTCGGCTTTCTGACGAGCGCGGACCCCTCCAGCTTCTCGATGATCGGCGACGTGTCGCTCGCCCCCTGGGCCATTATCATCGTGGATACCTGGATGTGGACGCCCTTCGTCATGCTGATCTGCCTTGCGGGTCTGCGCTCCATTCCGCCCAGCATCTATGAGGCGGCCGAATGCGACCGCGCCAGCAAGTGGCGGCAGTTCTGGACGATCACCATCCCGCTCGTCCTGCCCTTCCTGATGCTCGCCGTGCTCTTCCGCGGCATCGAAAACTTCAAGATGTTCGACCTCGTCGTACAGCTGACCGGCGGCGGGCCGGGCTCGATCACCGAACTCACCTCGATCAACCTCAAGCGCGAAGCGTTCGAGAAATGGCGCACAGGCTATGCCTCCGCCTATGCGGTCATCCTCTTCGTCACGGTCTTCGGTCTCGCCTCGATCTATGTCAAAGCCCTGAACAAGGTGAAACAACGATGAGTAGCTATTCCGTCGCCGAGCCGTCGCTCCGGCAGAAATGGTTCGCGGGCTTCCTGGTCGTGGTCTACGCCTTGATCACCATCCTGCCGCTCGCCTGGATCATCGCGACGAGCTTCAAGAGCCCGTCCGACGCCATCGCCTATCCGCCGAAGACCTTCTTCACGCCGACGGTGGAAGGGTATGTCAACGTTTTCACCACGCGTACGCGCCTTTCCGAGGAGCAGCTTCAGGCGCTCGGCGAGCCCACGACCTGGTACGACAAGCTCGTACGCGAGGATGGGCTGGTCATTTCCGGCCCCTCGCGCTTTGCCGAGCGCTTCACAAATTCGGTGATCATCGGCTTCGGTTCCACGGTGCTCTGCATCGTGCTCGGCACGGCCGCCGCCTATGCCTTCTCGCGCTTCAGGGTGCCGCTAAAGGATGACCTTCTCTTCTTCATCCTGTCCACGCGCATGATGCCGCCGATCGCCGTCGCCATCCCGATCTTCCTGATGTTCCGCTCGCTCGGCCTCAGCGATACCCATGCCGGGATGATCCTGCTCTATACGGCGGTCAACCTGTCGCTCTCCGTCTGGCTGCTGAAGGGGTTCATCGACGAGATCCCCGTCGAATACGAGGAGGCGGCGCTGATCGATGGCTACACCCGCTTCCAGGCCTTCTACAAGGTCGTGTTGCCGCAGGCAGCGACGGGCATCGCCTCGACCGCGATCTTCTGCCTGATCTTCGCCTGGAACGAATATGCCTTCGCGGTGCTGTTGACATCCGGCAACGCCCAGACGGCGCCGCCCTTCATTCCCACCATCATCGGCGTCAGCGGCCAGGATTGGCCTGCCGTCGCCGCCGGAGCCACGCTCTTCCTCGTGCCGGTCATGGTGTTCACCATCCTTCTGCGCAAACATCTCCTGCGCGGCCTCACCTTCGGAGCAGTCCGCAAATGACACGATTTCTCAACGGCCTCCGGCATTTCAGGCGCAGCACCTGGGAAATGCTGGCCTCGGTGCTGATCGCGGCGGGTGTCGTCATGCTGATGCAGCCCTTCGCGCTTGCGCTCTATTCCTGGTCCTTCGTCATAACCTTGCTGGGCACGGTGATGTTCATCATCGTCAGCCATTTCCCGGAGTAGGCCGATGGCGCAAATCAGGATCCAGAATGTGCGCAAGGAGTTCGGCGCCTTTACCGCCGTGCGTTCCTCCACCTTCACCATCGAGGATGGCGAGTTCTTCATGCTGCTCGGCCCCTCCGGCTGCGGCAAGACGACGACATTGCGCATGATGGCCGGCCTCGAATTGCCGACCTCGGGCGAGATATTCATCGACGGAGAGGAGGTCGGCATGAAGCCGGCCAGCCAGCGCGACATCGCCTTCGTCTTCCAGATGTTCGCGCTCTACCCGCATATGAACGTACGTAAGAACATGTCCTATCCCCTGGTCAGCCAGGGCATGAAGCGCGAGGAGGTGGCGACGCGCGTTGCCGAGGTCGCCCGCATCCTCAAGATCGAGCATATCCTCGACAAGCCCGTCGGCGGGCTCTCAGGCGGCGATCGTCAGCGCGTGGCGCTCGGCCGCGCCATCGTGCGCCGCCCCAAGGCCTTCTTCATGGACGAGCCGCTCGGCGCGCTCGACGCGGAGTTCCGCGAGCACATGGCGGAGGAACTGCGCGCGCTGCACGACCGCATGGGCGCCACCACCGTCTATGTCACGCACGACCAGCTCGAAGCTATGCAGATGGGCGACAAGATCGTCGTCATGAACCATGGCGTCATCGAGCAGTTCGGTCGGCCGCAGCAGATCTACGACTGGCCGGCGACGAAATTCGTCGCCCAGTTCATCGGCTCGCCTTCCATGAATTTCCTCGATTTCGACGGCATGATCGGCATCGGCGGCGACAGCGTCGATCTCGGCGGCGTGAAGATGAAAGTGCCGGCCGCGCGGGAGGGCCGCGCCGGCCGCCTCACGCTCGGCGTGAGGCCGGAGCATGTGAAATTCCGCGACGATGCCGCCTACCGCGGGCGCGTCAGCGCCGTCGAATATCTCGGCACGACGCAGATCGTGACAGTTTCGACCGGTCATGGCGATCTGAAGGCGCGCATTTCCTCAAGCTGCAAGGTGCGGGAGGAGGAGATGGTCGGGCTCGATTTCGATACGCGCACCCTTTCGCTTTTCGATGCCGATAAAGGCAATGCGCTCGTCTCCGAGGCCAATGAGGGAGTGTTGGGTCATGGCTGAGGTCGTCCTTGAAAATGTGACGAAGCGGTTCGGCGGCACGCTCGCGCTCGGCGACGTCTCGCTCCGGGTGCCGGACGGCTCCTTCGTCGTGCTGCTTGGCCCGAGCGGCGCGGGCAAGACAACGACGCTGCGCATGGTCTCCGGTCTCGATGCCCCCGACAGCGGCGAGGTCTTCATCGGCGGCCGCGCCATGAAGGGGCTGTCGCCAGCCGAGCGCAATGTCGCGATGGTCTTCCAGCAATATTCGCTCTATCCACATCTCACGGTCCGCCAGAACCTAGAGTTTCCCCTGAAGTCGCCGCTCCTGAAGACGCCGCAGGCGGCGATCGACAGGAAGGTGAAGGAGGTTGCCGAGGTCTTGCAGATCGCCCACAAGCTGGAGAACAAGGCGACCGCGCTTTCCGGCGGCGAGATGCAGCGCGTCTCCATCGGCCGCGCTCTTGTCCGCAATCCGGATATCTTCCTGATGGACGAGCCGCTGAGTTCGCTCGATGCGAAGCTCAGAGCGGACCTGCGCATCGAATTGAAGCGCATCCAGGCGAAGTCAGGCGCGACACTTATCTACGTCACCCATGACCAGATCGAGGCGATGACCATGGCGACCCATGTCGGCGTGCTCAACGAGGGGCGACTGGTGCAGTTCGGTTCGCCGCGGGCCGTCTATGAAGAGCCCGTCAGCGTCTATGCCGCCACCCGTCTCGGCCAGCCGCGCATCAACGTGCTGCCGGCCGATCTCTTCGCCGGCGCTCCGGCGGGCGCAAAGAGCATCGGCCTTCGCCCGGAACACATTGTGCAAGGTGACGGGGAGGAGGCGCTGGTCAAGCGGGTCGAGCATCTCGGCGACCAGACTCGCCTGCACCTCACTTTCAAGCGGCATGACCTCATCACCGTCACCGACGCCCACACGCCGCTGAAGGGCGGCGAGACCATTCGGATCCGACCGTCGCAGCCGCTCTATTTCGACGCGGCGGGCATGCGTTTAGCTTAAGGAGATTTTTATGGCGCAATTCATCAACAAGCGCGAAGACGTCGTCACAGAGGCGATCGATGGCGTGCTGGCTCTTTCGGGCGGTGCTCTTACCCGCCTCGACGGCTATCCGCATATCCGGGTCGTCAAGCGCAGCGATTGGGACAAGTCCAGGGTCGCGATCGTCTCGGGCGGCGGCTCGGGCCACGAGCCAGCCCATGTCAGTTTCGTCGGCAAGGGTATGCTGACGGCGGCTGTCTGCGGCGATGTCTTCGCCTCGCCCGGCGTGGACGCCGTGCTTGCCGGTATCCTCGCCGTGACGGGGCCGGCCGGATGTCTGCTCGTCGTCAAGAATTATACCGGCGACCGGTTGAACTTCGGCCTCGCCGCCGAGCGGGCGCGCGCCTACGGCCTCAATGTCTCGATGGTGATCGTCGGCGACGATATAGCGCTTCCCGATCTCCCGCAGGCCCGCGGCGTCGCCGGCACGCTCTTCGTACACAAGATCGCGGGGGCGCTCGCCGAGCAGGGCGCGGACCTCGACACCGTGACGGCCGCAGCAAGGCGTGTCATCGCGGGAACGCGCTCCATCGGTATGTCGCTCGATACCTGCCGCGTACCGGGCTCCCCGAAGGAGGATCGTATTCCCGAAGGCAAGGCCGAACTCGGCCTCGGCATCCATGGCGAGGCAGGCGTCGAGCAGATCGATTTTGCCGGCGCGCGCGCTTCGGTCGCCACCATGGTGGAGCGGCTGGCTGCGGTGATGGCTGAGGGGCCGCATGTCGCGCTGATCAACAATCTCGGCGGCACGTCGGTGCTCGAAATGTCGGTTCTGGCGCATGATCTCCTCGGCTCGGTTGTCGGCGCGAAGATTACCCATGCCATCGGCCCGGCTCCGCTGATGACCTCGCTCGACATGCAGGGTTTTTCCATCTCCGTCTTCCCGGCTGATGCCGCCGAACTGGAGCTCCTGAAGGCTCCCGTGCCGATCCCCGCCTGGCCGGGCGTTTGCGATGTCCGGCCGGTTGCCGTCGCGGCCCTGCCGGACGGCCTGACGCCGATCATGCCGATCCCGTCAAACCATGCGGCGACGCGCGCTTTCCTGATCGGCTGCTGCGACGTGCTGGTCGCCGCCGAGAAGGATCTCAATGCGCTCGATGCAAAATCCGGTGACGGCGATACCGGCTCGACATTGGCAGGCGCGGCCCGCGCGCTGATCAACGCCGTCGACCGCCTGCCGCTGTCGGACCATACTCAGCTCCTGCGCGCCATCGGCCAGGAACTCAGCCAGACGATGGGCGGCTCCTCCGGTGTGCTGCTCGCGATCTTCTTCGCCGCTGCCGGGGATGGCGCGTCGAGCGGTCTGCCGATTCGCGAGGCGCTGCGGGCAGGGCTTGCCCGAATGCAGGAGATCGGCGGTGCCAGGATTGGCGATCGTACGATGGTCGACGCACTCGCGCCCGCATTGGACGCGCTCGGCCAGGGCATTGCCGCCGCCGCCGCCGCCGCGCGCGAAGGCGCGAACTTCACCGCCACGCTTACCCGCGCGAATGCCGGTCGCGCGGCCTATATCAATGCCAGACAGCTCGAAGGACATATCGACCCCGGCGCTGAGGCGGTGGCGCGGCTTTTTCAGCATCTGGCACGCTATCCCGGCATCGCTGGTTGACAGCGAGCCGAACGAACGGATCGGCACCGCCTCGACGCCAAGCAGCCGCCGGGATTTCAGCCTGCTCAAGGCTCCCGGCGCTGTCGCATCGATCGCGCCGGAAGGGATGCCGGCCGCCGCCTACAACAACCTCGTTGTCAAAGTCGTCAAACTGACTCTAAGGTGCGGTTAGGGGGAATGGGATGGATTCGAAATCGACAAAGCCGATGCCGACAGAAGCGGGGATTCGCGCCTTTCACCAACGTTGCGAGGCGTTCTATCCCGCCGATGCGGTCAATGCCTCCGTCGAGCAGCAACGGCAATGGTACGATGCACTCTGCGCCGAGTTCGACGCGCCGTCTCCCGAAGGGCTGACCCGGCGGGACGGGCGGCTGGCGGGACGAATTCCGGTGCGGTACTACCGTCCGGCGGAGGTCGCGAGCGAGACACGCGTTCTCTATATCCATGGCGGCGGGTTCGTCGTCGGCTCGCTTGAGAGCCATGATGCGATCTGCGCCGAGCTTGCCCATGGTGCACGGGTCGAGCTGGTGTCGGTAGACTATCGCCTTGCCCCCGAACATCTATGGCCCGCAGCCTTCGAAGACTGCTATGACGTGCTCGAAGCGCTTCTTGCCGATGGGCGTCCGCTCGTCGTCGCCGGCGACAGCGCCGGCGGCAACCTGTCAGCCGGAATCGTACTGAAAGCGAAGGCTGAGGGGCTCGCCGGCATCGTCGGCCAGGTTCTGATCTATCCCGGCCTCGGAGGCGATCTGACGCGCGGCTCCTATATCGAGATGGCCGAGGCGCCGCTGCTTTCCACCGCCGACGTCGACTATTACCGCGAGGTGCTGAAAGCGCCGGCGGATGAGCCGTTTGCGCACCCGCTGAAGGCCGCGGACCTGTCCGGGCTTCCCCCGGCCTATATCACTGGAGCCCATTTCGATCCACTGCGGGATGATGCGCGCGCCTATGCAGCCCGGCTCGCCCAGGCCGGCGTGGACGTCACCTACCAGGAAGAGCCGCAGATGGTGCATTCCTGGCTTCGAGCGCGCCACATGAGCCCCGGTGCGCGGGACGGCTTCGTCCGTCTCGTGCAAGCTGTGGCACGATTGACCGGCACGGCTTGAGTCGGCGATGAGCGGCGAGACCGATCTCCAGCGGCTGCTTGCAGAATTGGAGCCGGTGCTACGTGACGGCGAATATGTCTATTGCACGGTTGAAAGTCGTGCTGCGGCCTGGTTCGCGCTTGAGCCGATCGGAACCTTTCGCGAAAATGAGGGGATTACGCTCATCCTCGAGCAGACCCGTGCCGAGGCGGCGGGACTTTCCTATGGACCGGTGCTGCGGCTGATTACGCTGGGCGTCCATTCCGCACTCGAAGCCGTGGGGCTGACGGCGGCGGTTTCAGGCGCACTGACGCAGGCGGGCATCAGCGCCAATGTCGTCGCGGCCTATTACCACGACCACATTTTCGTGCCCACGGCAGATGCAGAAAGAGCCGTCCAAGTGTTGCGGGCGCTCAGCCACGGAAACGCGAGCGCCCGATGAAATTGCCCCTGGCTCACTCCCCCCGACAGGTCGCGGGTAGCGGGACGAGGGGCAGTCGCGCCGAGCCTCACATGAAATCCCGCCGGATCCGCTTTTCGAAGCTCTTCTCGAAGATCTTCGTCTCTCCCTCGAAAGCCTCGACCCTGGCGGAGGTGATCCACTCGCTTTGCGTACAGCCGAGGCGGGAGGTCGAGACGGTCTTCAGCGATTGCTGCCCACGCCGCGCAATACAGGTCCAGGTCGAAGCGCCCGTCATCGAGTGTGGATCGTCCGGCGCGATCGTCCAGGTTTCTTCGCGGATGTCCTGCGTCGCATTGCCCGTGCCGGGATGCTCGACGAGGCCGGTATTCTCGTAGATCCGATAATGCGTCAGGCCCTTGGTCATGTCGCGTTCGACGGTGCGGCGCGTTTCGGACGGCGAATGCTCGATATAGTGCGGCAACGGGTCGGGATTGGCCGGCTGCGGCACGACGATCTCGCGGTGGTCGCCGAGAAGCGGCAGGGAAAGCGAGACGCTGGCCGTATCGATCGTGACGCCCGGATCGGTCGGCGACGGCAGGATGATCGGCCAATAGGAGGTCGACAGCGACAGGCGTATGCGGTGACCGGCGCGGAAGCGATAGCCGCAGGCATCGAGCACCAGCGTGACGCGCGTCTTGCGGTTCTTCTCCATTGGCACCGGCTGCGCATTGCCGTTGTGGTGCGCCAGGTTGAGGACGCCGAAGGCGACGCGGGTTGCCGTTCCGTCCGGATGGACATCGACGATACGCGCGACGAGATTGGCGGTTTCGGCACTGCAGGAAAGCTCGAGGTCGAGCACCGGCTGGCCGAGATAGTCCTCCGCCTCGAGCAGCGGGCGCGTGTCGAAAGTGAGCGAGCCCGCATCGTCGATGCGCTGGTCGCCGGGCATCTCGGCGTCGGGCTTGAGCGTGAAATACTCACCGGCAGCGGTGCCGGTATCGAGCGGCGAACGCAGGTAAACATCGCCGATCCCGCGCTGGGACGGGGAACCGGCCGCCAGGCCTCCCTCGCTCGAAACCGCGAAGGTCCGCATTTCCGGCGTGCTCCAGACATCCTTGGCGATCCAGCGGCCCGGGTCTTCATTGCGCCTGACCGCAGGCCTCGGGCCGTCGAGGATATAGGCGCGCATCTGCGGCAATTGCTCGGCATCGTTCTTTTCGTCGCGAAGCCAGCGGTTCCACCAGCGGATCGCCTCTCCGAGAAAGTCTGCTCGCGGCTTCGGCCAGGCGAAATGCGGATATTTGTGGACCCAGGGGCCGATGAGCGCCTTGGCCTTGCCGCCGAGCCCCTCGACCGCCTTGATCGGCGTGTTGCGGTAGCCGTCCGCCCATCCGGCGATCACCAGCGCCGGGATCGGAAAGCCGTCGAAATCCTCCGAGATCGAGCCATGCCGCCAGAAATCGTCGCGGCGCTGGTGCTCCAGCCATTCCTCCAGGAAGAAGGGCTCGTTCTCGAGGCGCTCCAGCCACATCTCCCGCCAGCGCTCGCCGACGAGTTCCGGATCGGGCGATCGAGACTGGTAGGCGAGCATGGTTGCCGCCCAGGAGAGTTGAGCCGAGAGATGGCAGCCGTTCTTGTAGTGGATGTCGTCATTGTAGCGGTCGACGGTCGAGGCGATCGAGATCACCGCCTTGAGAGCCGGCGGCTTGAGTGCCGCCACCTGCAGACAGTTGAAGCCGCCCCAGGAGATGCCCATCATCCCGACCTTGCCGTTCGACCAGGGCTGTGCCGCAATCCATTCGATGATCTTGCAGCCGTCGGAGAGTTCACGCGGGGTGTATTCGCCGTCGATCACGCCCTCGGACTCGCCCGAGCCGCGGATGTCGACGCGAACGCCGGCAATCCCGGCGGCCGCGAAGGCAGGGTAGGTGGATTCGTCGCGTGCACAGGTTCCGTCGCGCTTGCGGTAGGGCAGGTATTCCAGGACGGCCGGCACCGGCTTCTGTTCGGTGCCCTCGGGCATCCAGATGCGCGCGGCGAGCCGGGTCCCGTCCTCGAGGGTTATCCATTCGTTTTCGATGACGGTGAAATTGCGCTCGACCATGTTGGCTGCCTCCGATCGGTGCGTGACTGTTGAGACGCGAGGCGCAGGCGGAAAACCGCCTGCACCTGCTCATTGCACTTTAGCTGTCGAACCAGACGCGGCTTCCGACGTAGCCGTTGGAAAGGTCGTTGCCGATGTCGTGCACGAAGCCTTTCAGCGAAGTGGAGGCGGCGTTCACATAATCGTTGAAGACGGGCAGGATGAGACCGCCTTCGTCCCGCACCATGAGTGCCATGGTGTGGTAGAGCTCCTTGCGCTTGGCTTCGTCAAGTTCGGAGCGCGCCTGCAGGAGCAGCTTGTCGAAGTCCTCCCGCTTGAACCGCGTATCGTTCCATTCCGCACTCGACAGATAGGACGTGGAATAGCGGGAATCCTGCGTCGGGCGACCGCCCCAGTAGGAAGCGCAGAAGGGCTGGACGTTCCAGACATTGGTCCAGTAGCCGTCTTCCGGCTCCCGGCGTACTTCGATTTCGATCCCGGCCTTGCGGGCGCTTTCCTGGAAGAGGACGGAAGCATCGACCGCACCCGGGAAGGCGGCATCGGAGGTGCGCAGCAGGATCGGCCGATCATGGCCGGACTTCTTGTAATGGAAGGCGGCCTTGTCGGGGTCATAGGCGCGCTGCTCGATGCCTTCAGGTGCCAGCGCGTAGTTTTCGTTGACCGGATAATCGTTGCCGAGCGTGCCGTAGCCGCCGAGCACGCGATCGAGAATAGCCTGCCGATCTATGGCATATTTCAGCGCGAGCCTCAGGTCGTTGTTGTCGAAGGGGGCCGTGTCGCAATGCATGAGGAAGCTGTAGAAGCCCTTGCCCGAGGTCTGCAGGATCTCGACGCGGGGCGCACGCTTCAGCAGCGGCACGGTCTTCGGATCGACGCCGTTGATGAAATGCACCTGCCCGGAGGAAAGCGCCGCAATGCGGGCCGTGTTGTCGTTCATGACGATGATCTCGACGCTGTCGACATAGCCGCGGTCCGAACGCCAGTCGGCGGTGTTCTTCTCGAAGGTTGCCCGGATGCCGGCTTCGTAGCTTGCCAGCTTGTAGGGGCCGGTGCCGATCGGCGAGGTGGGGTTGTCGACGCCGCCGCCGGGCTGGATGATGAGATGATAGTCGGTCAGCAGGAGGGGCAGGTCCGCATTGCCTTCCGTCAGCGTCAGGACGAGGTCTCCGGCTTTTTCCTCGATCGCCTTGACGGACCGCATCAGCCCGAGCGCTCCCGACTTGGAGCCTTCGTCGGAATGCCGCTTCAACGTTGCGATCACGTCTGCGACGGTGAGTTTCTTGCCGTCGTGGAAAGCGATGTCGTTCCGGATCTTGAACGTCCAGACCGAAGCATCCGCCGACGACTCCCAGGAGGAGGCGATCGCGGGCAGCGGAGCGCCGGTCTCGGGATGGGACTCGACCAGCGTGTCGCCCCAGAGATGGCCGATCACGAAAGATACCGAACCGCTATAGGTTGCCGGATCGAGCGAATCGGTCGTCGCTCCGCCGTCGAGGCCGAGCTTCAGGTGGCCGCCGCGTTTGGGCTCCTGCGCCCGTGCCTCGCCCAAGCCGATGGAGCTCCCGATGCCGGCGGCGAGGCCGAGCGCTGCGGTGCCTGCGAGGAAGCCGCGCCGGTTGATGCCGGCCGGTACGATGAGGCCGTCGGGACGCTTCGTGAATTCGGTCATTTCCAGTTCCCCTTGTGTGTCTTGTTCGAGAGAAACCTAACGCCTGCCGGCCCCCAGGCAATTTCGCGACTTGACGCGAATTTTCGCTAGTTTACGCTAGCTGCAATTCGATAGGTGGAGCACTTGCAGCCCGACGACACATTCGTAACAAATCTGCGTTTTGCCTGTGCGACGCGGCGCTCGATCTCCCAGATCTGCCGCGAGATCGGCATCAACCGTCAGCAGTTCAACCGCTACATCAACGGCGAGGCGCGGCCTTCGGCGCACAACGTGCAACGGATTGCCGCGTTCTTCGGACTTGCGGCGGAGGATTTTTCGCTCTCACCCAAGCTGTTCGAGGCGCGTATGATCCGCCCCGAGCGGCACCGGCTGGAAGCGGGTCAGCTCCTCGAAGGGTTCCCGGGCGATGCAGCAGCCCTTCGCCACCATTTCGGCTACTACCAGACCTATCACCTTTCGCTCTCCTGGCCCGGCTTCGTGGTCTGTTCCTGCGCGCATATCTATGAGGAAGGCGGCTCGATCCGGGTGAAATCGATCGAGCGCATTCGCGACAAGGCGAACGAGATCGAACAGTTCTCGAAATATGTCGGCCTCGTCACCTTCTGGCGAAACCGCATCTTCATAGCCGAGCGCACCGTGGGGCAGGCGTCGATGCTGGCGCAGACGATCCTGATGCCCTTCGAGGTGCACCAGCGGGTCTATCTGCGCGGCACGACGATGGGGGTCTCGTGGCGCAAGGAGAACCTGCCCTACGCCTCGCGGATGATCTGGCGGCATATCGGGCTGGATCCGGACAAACGCCAGATGCTTTCGCGGTGCGGGCTGCTTCCTTTCGGGTCGCGGCATCTGCCCTCTGCGGTCCGGCGCTTCCTGGAGACGCCGGAGGCCGAAGTGCTGACCATTCCCGCGGAATACTGACGAATGCGCGTGGCGGCCGCCACGCGCATTCAATTGCCGGCGCTCTCCATCCGTCGCGTCTGCAGGACCTTTTCCAGCCAGCCGATTTCCATTTCCGGAACCGACTTCAAAAGCAGATCGGTATAGTCGTCGAAGGGCGGTGAAAGGACCTTCGACTTCGGGCCGAAGCGCACCAGCCGGCCGCGATGCATTACGGCGACGCTGTCGGCGATTGCCCGGACGATCGCGATGTCATGGGTGATGAAGACGTAGGAAACGGCGGTTTCCTCCTGCAGCTTCAGAAGCAGGTTCAGAATGCCCTCCGCCACCAGCGGATCGAGCGCCGAGGTCGGCTCGTCGCAAAGGATGAGTTCCGGTTGGGCGGCAAGCGCCCGGGCGATCGCGACGCGCTGCTTCTGTCCGCCGGAAAGCTCGGCCGGATAACGATCGAGGAAGCGGGTGCCCATTTCGATCTGGTCGAGCAATTCCTTGACCCGCTCGGTCTTCTTGGCGCCATGCATTCCGAAGTAGAAGGAGAGCGGCCGGCCGACGATATCGCGCACAGTCTGGCGCGGATTCATCGCCGTATCGGCCATCTGATAGATCATTTGGATCCGCCGAAGCTCGTCGTTGGTTCGCCCCTTCAAGGCTTTCGGCAGTTCCTTTCCTTCGAAGGTGATGCGCCCTTCGCTCGGCGGCAGCAGGCCGGTGATGACGCGTGCGAGCGTCGACTTGCCCGATCCGGACTCCCCGACGACTGCAAGCGTCTGCCCCTTCGGCAGATGCATCGAGACGTCGTGCAGCACCTTGAAGCCGTTGGCGTAGCCGGCATGCACATGTTCGATCTTGAGAAGCGCGCCGGTCTGGTCCGGGGCCTCGACGCGTTTCTCCTGGCGGACGCTGACGAGGGCGCGGGTGTATTCTTCCCTCGGGGCCTCGATCACCTGCTTCGTGGTACCGTATTCCACGGTCTTGCCGTGACGCAGCACCATGATGTCGTCTGAGATCTGGGCGACGACTGCAAGATCGTGGGTGATGTAGAGCGCCGCCGTGTCGGTCTCTTCGATCGCGTGCTTGATGGCCGCTAGCACGTCGATCTGGGTCGTCACGTCGAGTGCGGTGGTCGGCTCGTCGAAGACGATCAGTTCCGGATTGGGGCAGAGAGCCATGGCGGTCATGGCGCGCTGCAACTGCCCGCCCGACACCTGGTGGGGATAGCGGTCGCCGAAGGTCTCCGGATTGGGAAGGCCGAGGACCTCGAAAAGGTAGAGCGCGCGCCTGGTCGCCTCTTCACGGCTCATGACGCCGTGACGGACCGACGCCTCGATCACCTGATCGCCGAGCTTGTGCGCCGGGTTGAAGGCGGCTGCGGCGGACTGCGCGACGTAGCAGACATTGCGCCCGCGAACCGCGTTGATGCCGCTGCGGCCGAGCTTCAGGATGTCGCGGCCGTTGAGCAGCACCTCACCGCCGGTGATCCTCACCCCGCCGCGGCCATAGGCGAGCGCCGAAAGGCCGATGGTCGACTTGCCGGCACCGGACTCGCCGATGAGACCGAGCACCTTGCCTTTTTCGAGATCGAAGGAAACGCCCTCGACCAGCGTCACCACCTTCGGCGGTTCGCCCGGCGGATAGCTCGTCGCTTCGATCTTCAGGTTCTTGACGGAAAGCAGCTCAGGCATCGCCGCGGCCTCCTTTCAGGCTCGAGGTGCGCTTCATCAGCCAGTCGACGACGAGATTGACGCAGATGGCGAGGGCGGCGATCGCTCCGCCCGGGATGAGTGCGGCCGATATGCCGAAGATGATGCCATCCTTGTTGTCCTTGACCATGCCGCCCCAGTCGGCGGCCGGCGGCTGGATGCCAAGGCCGAGGAAGGAGAGGGTGGAGAGGAACAGGATCGAGAAGGCGAAGCGCAGACCGAACTCGGCGAGCAGCGGCGACAGCGTGTTCGGCAGGATTTCCCGGAAGATGATCCAGACATTGCCTTCGCCGCGTAACCGCGCAGCCTCGACGAATTCCATCACCGCGACATCGAGGGCGACGGCCCGGCCGATGCGGAAGACGCGCGTCGAGTCGAGCACGGCCATGACGAGGACCAGGATCCACAGATGCTGCGGCAGCACCGCGAGAACGACGAGTGCGAAGATCAGCGTCGGCACCGCCATCATCAGATCGTTGAAGCGGGAGAAGAACTGATCGACGAAGCCGCCGGTGACGGCTGCGGTGAAGCTCAGGATCATGCCGAGAGCGAAGGAAAGCACGGTTGCCGCCAACGCCACGAAGATGGTCGTGCGGGCACCGTAGATCAGGCGCGAGAGCAGGTCGCGGCCGAGATTGTCCGTGCCGAGCAGGAAATCGCCGCCGGCCGGAAGCCAGATCTCGCCGACCACCTCACGCTCGCCGAAGGGCGCGAGAACGGGCGCGAAGAGAGCGCACAGAAGCGCGATCGCGATCCCGATGATGCCTATCCAGGCACTGAAGGGAATGGATTTCAGGTTCATCGCGGGTGCCTCAGTCTCGGATTGGCGAGAATGGCGAGAATGTCGGCCGCCATGTTGAGGAAGATGTAGAAGGCCGCAAAGATCAGCCCGCACGCCTGCACGACGGGCATGTCGCGCACCGTCACGGCATCCACCATGTATTGCCCCATGCCGGGATAAACGAAGACGACCTCGACCACGACGACGCCGACGACCAGATAGGCAAGGTTCAGCGCTATGACGTTGATCACCGGGGCCACGGCATTGGGGGCGGCGTGCCGCGCGATGATGCGGAACGTGCCGAGCCCCTTGAGTTCGGCGGTTTCCACGTAGGCCGACGACATGACGTTGAGGATGGCCGCGCGCGTCATGCGCATCATATGGGCGAGGACCACGAGCACGAGGGTCGCGACCGGAAGGGCGATCGCCGAAAGGCGGTCCATGAAGCCCATGCTGGCGTAGACGGTGGCCGGGAAGGTGGCGACCCCCCATTTGACGGCGAAGAACATGATCAGCAGATAGCCGATGAAGAACTCCGGCAGAGAGATCGCCGCAAGCGATATCACGTTGATGATCTTGTCAGGCAGGCGGTTGCGGAATTGCACCGCGAGCATCCCGAGTCCCACGGCCAGCGGTACGGAGACGAGCGCCGCGAAGAAAGCCAGGAAGAGCGAGTTGCCGAGGCGGTTGCCGATCTGCTCGCTGACGGAATTCCTGCTCGCCCAGGACGTGCCGAAATCACCCTGCACGGCGCCGCCGAGCCAGCTGAGATAGCGCTCGCTCCAGGGGCGGTCGAGCCCGAGATCCTTGCGGATGTTCTCGACGGCCTGCGGCGTCGCCGACTGGCCGAGATAGGTGGTGGCGAAATCGCCTGGCAACGCCTCGATGCCGCCGAAGATCATCAGCGACACGGCGAAGAGCAGGCCGACGCTCAGTCCCAGGCGCTGAAGGATCAGCGCCGCGAGAGGACGGCGAAAGGCGAAGCGCCGCCAGAACGTGCCGCCGAGCTCGTCGGCGGCCGGGTCGGGTTTGGCTGGGGCACCGGAAAGATCGGGGGACCGCAGGGCTGTCTCGCCTGCGGTCGCATCCGTCACGACCGGACCCGTGATCGGTCCGCTTTCCATCATCAGGCGTCCAGCCATACCCTGGTCGCGACATAGCCGTTCGACATGTCGTTGCCGATGTCGTGGACGTAGCCCTTCACCGTTTTGCCGGCCGCGTTCACGAAGTCGTTGAACATCGGCAGGATCAGGCCGCCTTCGTCGCGCACCATCATCGCCATGGTGCGGTACATGTCCTTGCGCTTCGCTTCGTCCAGCTCGGAACGCGCTTCGAGCAGGATCTTGTCGAAGTCCGGACGCTTGAAGCGGGTGTCGTTCCAGTCGGCTGTCGAGAGATAGGCGGTGGAGTACATCTGATCCTGGGTCGGACGCCCGCCCCAATAGGATGTCGAGAAGGGTTGGACGTTCCAGACGTTGGACCAATAGCCGTCGCCCGGCTCGCGCTTGACCTCGATCTCGATGCCCGCCTTCTTGGCGCTCGCCTGGTAGAGGACGGCGGCATCGACCGCGCCCGGGAAAGCGACGTCCGAGGTGCGCAGCAGCACCGGACCGCTATGACCGGATTTCTTGTAGTGGAATGCCGCCTTGTCCGGATCGTAGGCGCGTTGCTCGATGCCTTCGGGGAAGAGCGCATAGGTGTCGTTGATCGGGAAGTCGTTGCCGACCTTGCCGTAGCCGCCAAGAATGCGCTGTACCAGCGTCTCGCGATCCATCGCGTATTTCAGCGCCATGCGCAGGTCGTTGTTGTCGAACGGCGCCGTGTTGCAATGCATGATGAAGACGTAATGTCCTCGGCCCGACGTGTTGAGGATTTCGACGGTCGGCGCCTTCTTCAACAGGTTGACCGTCTTCGGGTCGACGCGGTTGATGAAGTGGACCTGGCCGGAGGACAGCGCCGCGATGCGTGCCGTCGCGTCGTTCATCGCGATCAGTTCGACGGAATCGACATAGCCGCGATCGGTGCGCCAGTCGTCGGCATTCCTTTCGAAGGTGGCCCGTACGCCCGGCTCGAAGCTTGCGACCTTATAGGGGCCGGTCCCGATCATCGCGTCGGGATTGTCCGTGCCGCCGTTCGGCTGGATGATGAGGTGATAATCGGTCAGCAGCAGCGGCAGGTCCGCATTGCCCTCCGTCAGCGTCAAGACGAGCTTGTCGCCGTCGGCCTTGATTTCCTTGATGGATTTCATCACGCCGAGCGCGCCGGACTCGGACTTTTCGTCCGTGTGTCGCTGCAGGGTCTTGATGACGTCGTCGATCGTCAGTTCCTTGCCGTCGTGGAATTTGACGCCTTTGCGGATGGTGAAGGTCCAGGTGGCGGCGTCGGCGGAGGGCTCCCAGGATTCTGCAAGCGCCGGCACCGGTTCGCCGGTCGTCGGGTGGCTCTCGACGAGCATGTCGCCCCAGTTCCGGCCGACCACGAACATGAATTGCGACAGCGCCTTTGCGGGATCCCGCGAATCGGTGGCGGCTGCCCCTTCGAGGCCGAGCTTCAGGTGACCGCCGCGCTTCGGCTCCTGCGCCGCGGCGCTGGACGCGAAGAGCGTATTCGCCGTAGACACGGCAATGCCGAGGGCGGCGGCGCGTCCGAGAAATTCACGCCGGTTCATTTTGCCGAGCATGACCTGACGTGCCAAATAGTCTTTGTAATCGCTCATTCCCCTGTTCCCTTCTTCAGCCGGCATTCGCCGTTCGTTGTGATTGGTAGAGTGTTCGCGTATTTGCCATCGGTCGAGATGGCCGGAGGTGGTTTGCAGTCCACCGGGATCGTCTCTATCCTGACCTCCTTGTCGTCTCTTTGCGCGTTATCCGCGTTGTTCACCCATAAGGCTAAACGCTTGGACGTGGCTTGTAACGTCCTAAATTATAAATCTTTTCCATAAGCATGTCTTATGGAAAGACTGCTCAGCCGCACGCGCCGGTGCTCGCGACGCGTCACGCTGAAGGCCGGCATCCTCCGGCTTCCACTCTGTCCGCGGCCGAAGAGGCCGCGTATCTCAGCGTCCCTTCCAGACCGGGTCGCGCTTCTCCGCAAAGGCGCGGGCGCCCTCGAGCTGGTCCTCGCTCGAATAGAGGACATCGACTGTCCTGAACTGGCGACGGGTGACCTTGTTCATGGTCGTCTGGAAGTCCCGGCCCTCGGCATCGCGGACCACTTCCTTGATTGCGGCATAGACGAGCGGCGGGCCGCTTTCGAGCAGGCGCGCCAGTTCCCAGGCCCGGTCCATCAGCCGTCCGGCCGGCAGGATCTCGTTGACGAAGCCCCAGCGGTTCGCTTCGACCACGTCGAGCCAGCGGCCGGTGAGCAGCATGTCCATGGCGATATGGTAGGGGATTCGCTTCGGCAGCTTGATCGAAGCGGCATCGGCGAGCGTGCCCGAGCGGATTTCCGGGAGTGCGAAACTCGCATGTTCGGCTGCGAGGATGATGTCGGTCGAAAGCGCGATCTCCAGGCCGCCACCGCAACAAATGCCGTTGACGGCCGCGATGATGGGCTTGTTGAGGTCGCGCAGCTCCTGCATCCCGCCGAAACCGCCGACGCCGTAGTCTCCATCGACTGGATCGCCTTCCGCGGCCGCCTTCAGGTCCCAGCCGGGGCAGAAGAATTTCTCGCCGGCGCCGGTGATGATCGCGACCCTGAGCGCCGGGTCGTCCCGGAAATCGCGGAAGATTTCGCCCATGACGCGGCTGGTCTTCAGGTCGATGGCGTTGGCCTTCGGCCGGTCGATCGTGACTTCGAGAATGCCGCCTTCGCGGCGCGTAAGGATCGGTCCGGTCATGGGCGTCATTTCCTCCGGCGGATCAGGGCGTCGGCGGCAACGGCTCCGTGGCCGTCCGGCAGCACCATTATAGGATTGATATCGAGTTCTTCGAGTTTGGAAGCGTTTGCAACGACATAGGATGCCGCGGCAGCGACAGTTCCTGTCAAGGCGGCGATATCGCCCTTGGGATTGCCGCGATAGCCGTCGAGCAGCTTGGCGATCTTCAGGCCCGCAATCGCATCGCGGATCATCTCTTCGGTGACCGGCAGCGTGAGGATCGCGGAATCCTCCAGCAATTCGACGAGAATTCCGCCCGCGCCGATCGTCAGCACCGGACCTGCGACCGCGTCGCGCATCGCCCCGACGATCAACTCCGCCACAGGCCTGGCGATCATCTTCTCGACGAGGTAACCGGAGGCGACCGCAGCCATGCCTCGCGCCGCTGTGATGACCTCCTGACGGCTTGTCAGATTGACCTTGACCGCACCGGCTTCGGTCTTGTGCGCCACGCCGAGGCCCTTGAGGACCACGGGGAAGCCGAGGGCCTCGGCCGCCGCTGCGGCTTCCTCGACTGTCGCGGCGCTCCTGCCACCGGGAACGATGACGCCCGCTGCCGCGAGCTCAGCCTTCGCTTCGGCTTCGCTCAGGGTGACGATCTCGCCTCCCTCAGGGCGCGAGCGGAGGAGGGGAGGTGCTGCGGGCTTCGCCCAGATCGCTCCGATCGCAGCGGCGGTCTCGATGGCGGCGAGCGCCTCGTCGATGCCGAAGAAGGGCACGACGCCCGCCGACACCAGCGAGAGCGCGGTTTCCTCGGGCATGTTCTCGCCGAGGCTCGCAACGATACCGGCGACCGCGCCGGTAGCCTTCGTCGCATCGATGATCGCCTCACAGGTCGTGACCCAGTCGGCCGCGTCGCATCGGTCGAGCCGCGGGAAATCGAGCACGATCAGGTTGAGGGCATAGCCGCCGCGCATCATGGCCGTGAAGGCGGCCGTCTGCTTCTCGCGATTTCCCCAGACGAAGGTGTGGTAGTCGAGCGGATTGGCGATCGTTACCATTTCGCCGAGGCTTTCGCGCAGCGGCTGGCGCTGTTCCTCCCTGAGTGCCCGGAAATTGACTTTGCGCCGGACGCCGGCATCCGCCATCAGCGATGCCTCGCCGCCCGAACAGCTCATCGAGGAGATATCGGCGCTGGGCAGCGGCCCATGAAGATGCAGCAGCTTCAGCGTTTCGAGCAACTCGGGCAGCGTATCGACGCGGCCGATGCCGAGGCGGGCGAGCAGGGCCGAGGAGACCCGGTCGTTGCCGGCTAGCGAGGCGGTATGGGAGACGGTTGCAAGCTGGGCTGCTTCCGATTTCCCGACCTTCAGCGTGACCACGGGTTTGCCCAGCTCGCGTGCGCGGGCGGCAAGCCTTTCCAACGCCTCGATACTGTCGAAGCCTTCGATATGGAGACCGACGGCGGTGACGCGCGGATCCTCGAGCACGGCGCAGGCGATGTCGGAAAGGCCCGTCTGCGCCTGGTTGCCGGCCGTCATGACATAGGCCAGCGGCAGCCCGCGCTTCTGCATGGAGATGTTGCAGGCGATGTTGGAAGATTGCGTGAGGATCGCGACGCCGCGTTCGACCCGAAGCATGCCGTGCTGGTCGGGCCAGAGCAGCGCGCCGTCCAGCATGTTGATGAAACCGTAGCAGTTGGGCCCGACGATCGGCATGTCGCCGGCCGCCGCGACGAGCGCCTCCTGCAGGTCGTTGCCGTCGGCAAGCTCGTTTGCCGCCTCGCGGAAACCGGAGGCGTAGCAGACGGCACCCCCGGCGCCGCGCGCGGCGAGATCGCGGATGATCTCGATCGTGAGCGCGCGGTTGACCCCGACGAAGGAGGCATCCGGCGCCCCCGGCAGGTCGGACACCGAGCGATAGCAGCGGCGGCCGAGGATTTCTTCTTCGCGCGGGTGGACCGGCCAGATGTCGCCGGCAAAGCCCATCTTGTCGCATTGCTCGATGACGCGGCGCGCCTCCTTGCCGCCGAAGACGGCGATGGAGCGTGGGCGGATGAGACGGTCGAGGGAGCGGGGAGTGGAGGTCATGCCGCGCCCCCGTGGAGTGCGCCGGGGAGATGCCCGGCAGGGCAGAGGGGGGTAATTTGCGGAAGCTCGCCCATCGTTCAGGCCCCCAGCGGCCGGAGCAGATCGCGGCTGATGATGTGTCGCTGGATCTCGGACGTCCCATCCCAGATGCGCTCGACGCGGGCGTCGCGCCAGAAGCGGGCGAGCGGCAGGTCGTCCATGAGTCCCATGCCGCCATAGATCTGGATCGCCTCGTCTGTGACGCGGGCGAGCATTTCGGTGGCATAGACCTTGGCCGAAGCGATCTCGCGGTTGGACGGCAGGCCCTGGTCGAGCCGCCAGGCGGCCGAGAGTGTCAGAAGGTCGGCCGCGTCGATCTCGGTGATCATGTCGGCAAGCTTGAAGGAGACTCCCTGGTTGGCGCCGATCGGCTTGCCGAACTGCTTGCGCTCGGCCGCGTAGGAGAGTGCGTAATCGAAGGCGCGACGGGCGCGGCCGACGGAGGTGGCCGCCACGGTCAGGCGCGTGGCGTAGAGCCAGTCGTTGGCAATATCGAAGCCTTTATGGGCCTCGCCGAGGATCTGGGCCGAAGGCAGCCGGCAGTCGTCGAAAGTGAGGATGCAGTTCTTGTAGCCGCGATGCGAGACGGAATTGTAGCCTTCGCGGATTTCGAAGCCGGGGGTGCCGCGGTCGACCAGGAAACAGGTGATCTTCTTCTTCGGTCCGCGCGGCGTCTGCTCCTCGCCGGTGGCGACGAAGACGATGACGAAATCGGCAATGTCGGCATGGCTGATGAAGTGCTTCGTCCCGTTGACGATCCAGTCGTCGCCGTCCTGCCGTGCGAAGCATTTCATGCCGCGCACGTCCGAGCCGGCATCCGGTTCGGTCATGGCGAGCGCGTCGAACTTGTCGCCGCGGACGGCTGGGAGCAGGTATCGCTCTCGCTGATCCTCGTTGCAGGCCATCAGGATGCCGGACGGCCGCCCGAAAAAGACGGTGAGGCCCATGGACCCGCGGCCGAGCTCGCGCTCGACCAGAGTGAAGGTCAGATGGTCGAGGCCGGCGCCGCCGACCTCTTCCGGGAAATTGCAGGCGAAGAAGCCGAGTTCCTTGCATTTGCGGGCGATTTCCAGCCCGAGTTCGCGCGGCACCACTCCGGTCCGCTCGACCTCGTTCTCATGCGGATAGATCTCGGTCTCGACGAAGGTGCGGACCGTGTCGACGATCATCTGCTGTTCTTCGGTCAGTGCGAAATTCATTGTTCTCCCTCGTCAATTCTGGTCCGCGCGGCAGATGGCTCCTCAACGATCTGCTGCGGGCTCTCGGGCGGTGCCCCTCTCCTCGGGCTAATCCGAGGACTATCCCTCTCCCCGTCGGGACGTCCTTGGGACGGGGAGAGGTGCCGGCAGGCGGATGAGGGGCTCTCATCCCGCCAGCATCGCCATCACCGTCTCTGCCCCACATGCCGTCCCGCGCCCTCGGGCGCGTCCAGCTTCGCATGACCTTCCGTGATCGGCTTCAGCTTGGCCATCACCTCCGCCGGTGCCGGCACGGACTTGCCGGCCTTGGCGTCGACATGCAGCATCATCTGTTCGGCGGTGGCGATGACGTCGCCCGACGCCGCATCGTGAATGCGCGTGAAGAAGTGAATGCGCTTCTCGTCCGACGAAAGAAGCTGCAGGGTCGTATAGAGCGCCTGTCCGAGCTTGGCTTCGCCGAGATGGCGGATGTGGGTCTCGACCGTGTAATAGCTGTGGCCGGCCTCGACATAGGCGAAGTCGACGCCGATCAACTTGAGCAGTGCGTCCGAGGTGTCGCCGAAGAGCTGTAAGTATCGATGCTCTGTCATGTGGCCGTTGTAGTCGACCCAGGCGGCGTTGACCCTGGTATCGACCAGACGCAGCGGCCCGGACGCGTCCAGGCTCTTCGACGGACTGCCGCCCTTTTCCCAAAGCCGCTTCTCGAAATCGGCGAGCAGCTTGCCGGCACCCCAGCCTTTGCCGCCGTCGCCGGCCTTCAAGGCATGCATGATGCCGACGAGGTTTTCGTCCCGGATGCGTTCGAGTTCGCGGATGGAGCGACCGGCGGCCTGCGCGTCCGATTGTGCCCCGATCTTCTCGACGAGCGCGTCGTCGAGATCGACCACGTCGGTGAATTTCGTCCAGGGCCATTTGAGGCAGGGGCCGAACTGGGCGAGGAAATGGCGCATGCCCGCTTCGCCGCCGGCGATGCGGTAAGTCTCGAAGAGACCCATCTGTGCCCAGCGCATGCCGAAGGAATAGCGCATGACGTCGTCGAGCGTCTCGGTATCGCAGATGTCGTCCTGGATCAGCCAGAGTGCTTCGCGCCAGAGCGCCTCGAGCAGGCGGTCGCCGACGAAGGCCTCTATCTCCTTGGCGATGACGACGCCCTTCATGCCGATCTCGGCGACCGCTTCCTCGGCGCGCCCGATCGTTTCCGGCGACGTCTTCTTGCCGCCGACGAGCTCCACCAGCGGCAGCAGATAGACCGGGTTGTAGGGATGGGCCACGAACATGCGTTCGGGGTGTTTCATCTCGGCCTGCAGGTCGGACGGGAGCAGGCCCGAAGTGGAGGAGCCGATGAGGGCGTCGGGCCGGGCGGCCGCATCGATCTCGTTGATGACGCCGCGCTTCAACGGCAACCGTTCGGGCACGCTTTCCTGAATCCAGTCAACGTCCTCGACTGCTTCCTGAACGCTCTTGCAGAAGGTGAATTTGCCGCGCGGCGGAAGCGGCGCCATGGTCAGCATGCCATAGGCGCGTTCCGCGTTGGCCATGACCTCGCCGATGATGCGCTCGGCTTCCGGATGCGGGTCGAAGATGTTGACGTCTATTCCTGCAAGCGCAAAACGCGCAGCCCAGGCCCCGCCGATGACGCCGCCGCCGATACAGGCGGCCCTGGTGATTGTGGTCATTCCCCTCTCCATTCAAAATGTCGTAAGAGCCGCTCCCGATCCCTTCGGGACCGACCTCCCCACAAAGGGGAGGGACAGGTGGCGCCTGCCGCGGCAGGTTAAGTCCTCCCCTTGTGGGGAGGGTTGGGAGGGGTCTTGTTACCGCTTCGTCAGCTTCAGCTTCCTGCGGACCTCCTCCGGACCGATGATCTTCGCGCCCATGCTCTCGACGACGGAAACCGCTTTCTCCACGAGCTGGGCATTGGTCGCGAGCTGGCCCTTGCCGACATAGAGATTGTCTTCCAGGCCGACGCGGACGTTGCCGCCGGCAAGGATTGCGGCAGCGGGATAGGCCATGGCGTTGCGGCCGATCGAGAAGGCGGAAAAGGTCCAGTTCGAGGGAACGTTGTTGACCATGGCCATGAAGGTGTTGAGATCGTCCGGCGCGCCCCACGGAATGCCCATGCAGAGCTGGATCAGCACCGGATCCTCGATCAGGCCTTCTTCGGCGAGTTGCTTGGCGAACCACAAATGGCCGGTATCGAAGGCCTCGATCTCCGGACGCACGCCGAGTGCGGTCATCTGCCGTGCCATCTCGCGCAGCATCGACGGCGTATTGGTCATGACGTAATCGCCGAGCGAGAAATTCATGGTGCCGCAGTCGAGCGTGCAGATTTCCGGCAGGCATTCGGCGACATGCGCGACGCGTTCGGTGGCGCCGGCCATGTCCGTGCCCTTCTCGTTGACGGGGAAGGGGCTCTCGACGTTACCGAAGACGAGGTCTCCGCCCATGCCGGCGGTCAGATTGAGCACCACGTCGATGTCGGCGGAGCGGATGCGGTCGGTCACTTCCCTGTAGAGGTCGAGCCGCCGCGCAGGCGCGCCGGTGTCGGGATCGCGGACGTGACAGTGGACGACCGCGGCACCCGCCTTGGCGGCCTCGATCGCCGATTCAGCGATCTGTTTCGGCGTGACCGGAACGTGGCTGGATTTCGAGACGGTGTCTCCGGCGCCGGTGACGGCGCATGTGATGAACACCTCGCGGTTCATGCTGAGCGGCATTGATGTCCTCCCTTTCGTTGCCCGTATTACGGGCCAGAAAGTGCCGCGTTGCTTTGCACTAAGAGAACCATCCTATACATTATCGGAATTCTCTGGAGGAAGTTTTGTCGTGGACAGCAGCATCGCGCAGGCGCAGCATATCGACCTTCTGGTCTTGCCGGAGACCAATCTCATCCTTGTCGCATCGGTTGTCGAACCGTTGCGCGCCGCCAATCGTATCGCCGGGCGCACGCTTTACAGCTGGAGCCTGTTCAGTCCGGACGGGAGAGCGATCGAGACGAAGAGCGGCATTCCCGTCCCGGTGGCCGGCGCCTTCCGCCCGCAGCGCGAGACGGCGCCGCTCTTCGTGCTTTCCAGCTACCACTGGCAGCGCAGCGCCACCTCGCAGCTCAAAATGCTCCTGTCGCAGACGGCGCGGCACCGGGAGATGATGGCCGGAATCGAATCCGGCTCCTGGCTGCTGGCGGAGACGAGCCTCCTCGACAATTTCTCGGCCACCACCCACTGGGAGGATTTCGAGGATTTCGCCGCCGCCTATCCGCAGGTGACGATGGTGCGCGAGCGTTTCGTCATCGACCGAAAACGCATCACCACCGGCGGCTCGCTGCCGACGCTGGACCTGATGCTGGAACTGATCCGCCGCGCGCACGGCTATTCGCTGGCGCTCGAAGTGTCGCGCCTCTTCATCTACGAGCAGGAACGCACCCGCGGTGACCTCCTGCAGGTACCCGCGATCGGCAACATGCGCATTCTCGAGACCCGCGTCGGCGCCGCGGTCAAGCTGATGGAAGAAACGGTCGAGGCTCCGCTGACGCTCGCGCGGCTGGCGCGCCGCGTGGGGGTCAGTGCCCGGCACCTTCAGGATCTCTTCAAGGAGACCATGGGCGTGGCGCCGCACGAACACTATCTGGCGCTGCGGCTGAACGCAGCGCGGCGCAAGGTGATCGAAACGCGGATGGAGTTCGCCGACATTGCGGCGATTTCCGGCTTCAACTCGTCATCTTCATTTTCGCGCAGCTATCGCGCGCATTATCGCGAAAGCCCCAGCGAGACGCGCCGGCGGCTCAAGCTGAAGAACTGATTCAACGGCTTCAGGCGGAAGTTGAGCGAAGGTGAGTTTTGCGAGTCGAATCAGAGGTCTGCGGCCAATCCATCGAGAGATGATTCAGCGATCAGACCACCGTCTCGCCCCCGTCCACCACGAGGATCTGTCCCGTCATGTAGGAGGAACGGTCGGAAACAAGGAAGAGGATCGACTCGGCGATCTCGTCGACGCTCGCCCAGCGGCCGAGCGGAACCCTCTCGCGGATATAGGCTTCGATGGCCTCGCGCCCGCCCATCTGGTCTATGAAGGGTTCGTTGAAGGGCGTGTCGACCCAGCCGGGGCAGAGAGCGTTCACCCTGACACCGTATTTCGCATAGTCGCCCGCCATCTGCCGGGTCATGGCGATGACCGCGTGTTTCGTCGTCGTATAGGCGATCATCTCACGATCGTAGAGGACGCCGGATGAGGACGACGTGTTGACGATCACGCCGCGACCGGCCGCCTTCATCGAGGGCATGACGAGGCGGGCGGCCATGAAATGGGCGCGGACGTTGAGGTTCCAGGACCGGTCGAAACCCGCCACCTCGACCTTTTCCAGGTCGCCGGCGACCTGCGCTCCGGCGTGATTGTGCAGGATGTCGATCCGCCCGTGCCGATAGAGGACATCGGCGATGCCGTCCGCAAGCGCTTCGTCGTCGGTGACGTCGACCGCGAGCGCTTCAGCGCTGCCGCCCCTGGTGGCGATCGCCGCCACGGTTTCGCCCGCGGCTTCCACGCTGCGGTCGACGACGACCACATGGGCGCCTTCGCGGGCCATGATGGCGGCGCCCGCCCGGCCGATTCCGGAGCCCGCTCCGGTCACGATCGCGATCCGGTCATTCAGGATCATGGTTTCACTCCCCGGATTTGCTTTTCTTTTCGCGCATGAGCACGCGGGCGGTCAGGATAAGGAACAGCGAGGCGACCAGGACCAGGGTCGCGATCGCGTTGATTTCCGGCGTCACCCCGCGGCGGATCGAGGCGAAGACATAGATCGGCAGGGTCGTCTTCGAGCCGGCGACGAAGAAGGCGATGATGAAGTCGTCGAAGGAGAAGGTGAAGGCGAGGAGAAAGCCCGCGAGGATCGACGGCAGGATCTGCGGCAGCACGATCAGCCGGAAAGTGGTGAGCGGCGTCGCATAGAGGTCGCCCGACGCCTCGACGATGTCGCGGCCGAGGCTCGCGATGCGCGCCTTGACGATCATGGTGACGAGCGCCATCGAGAAGAGCCCGTGGGCGGCGATGATGGAGCCGTAACCGAGTCCCAGTTGCGGCGGCTGATCGCCCGGCCAGAGGGCTGCGATCGTCGGGTTGACGAAGGAGAAGACAGCGACGAGTGCGACCAGCGTCGCGATGCCGATGACGACGCCCGGGACGACGATCGCCGCGGCGAAGAGAGCATCGAAGAGCGCGCGCATGCGGGAGCCAAGCCGTTCCATGCCGAGCGCCGCCATGGTGCCGAAGACGGCGGCAAGCGTGGCGCTGGTGAAGGCGATGATCAGGCTGTTCTGCAGCGCCGAGACGAGAAAGGTGTTGCCGAGCGCCTTGCCGTACCAGGCGAGCGAAAAGCCCGTGAACTCGCTCGCATTGCGGCCGGCATTGAACGAGAAGAGCACGACCAGGGCGATCGGCGCATAGAGGAAGAGATAGACGGAGGAAATGAAGGCGCGCATCAGACGAGATCCACCTGTCTTGTTCCTGCGACCTTCCAGGCGATTCGCATCGCCACCATGAGCACGACGACGACGACGGCGACGAGTGTCACGGCGATCGCCGATCCGAAGGGCCAGTTCCGAGACTGCAGGAAGAGATCGACCAGCGCATTGCCGATGAAGAAGACCTTGCCTCCGCCGAGCAGCTGCGGGATCAGATACTCGCCGAGAAGCAGGATGGTGACGAGCGCGACGCCCGTCATGACCCCCGGCAGCGACAGCGGCAGAGTGACGCCGAGGAAGGTGGAGACGGGCTTGCCGCCGAGATCGGCGGAAGCCTCCAGCAGGCGGCGGTCGAGCTTTTCCAGGCTCACATAGATCGGCATGATCATCAGCGGCAGATAGCCGTAGACGATGCCGAGCAGCACGGCGCCGGGCGTATTCAGCATGCGGACGTCCTCGATGCCGATCATCGACAGGAGATTGGGAATGCCGCGCGAGCCGAGGATGTACATCCAGGCATAGGTACGCACGAGCAGGCTCGTCCAGAAAGGAACGACGACGAGCGAGACGAGTATGAGGCGGTAGCGCGGATTTGCCTTGACGGCGAGGTAATAGGCGACCGGATAGGCGACGATGAGGCAGAGCAGGGCGCCGGCCGGGGCGAGCATCAGCGTATTCCAGAAGGCGGCCGCGCGAGTCGGCAGATTGGCGAACTGCGCAAAGGTGAAGGCCGGCTGGTATCCGCCTTCAGGCGCCCGCTCGCCAAAGGCGAAGACGAGCATGGCGATGAATGGGAGAACCAGGAAGACGGTGAGCCACGCGGCCGCCGGCGCAATCAGCGCCGCCGTAACCAGTTTCCTCTTCGTGTTCGTTGCTGCCTGCATGGTTTGTCCGTGAACTGGAATGAAACTGCCCCTCACCCTAACCCTCTCCCCGCAGGCGGGGAGAGGGGACTGGGGCGTCGCGGCTTGTGTCCTTCTCCCCGTTAAACGGGGAGAAGGTCGCGGCAGCGGGATGAGGGGCGATCTTGCCCGTATGTTCAAGCCGATTTGAAGCGCGCCATCAACTCGGCGCGGCCGGGATCCGTCAGCGTCACGGCAGCGCCGAATTCGAGCGGGGTGAGGGCCGCTTCGTCCGGATAGACGATCTTGTTCGAGGTGACATCGGTCGGGAGCAGCTTCATGACGCGGCTGTCGGTCGTCGGCGCGCCGTTGGCGATGTGTTCTTTAACGGCATTTTCCGGGGTCATCAGGAAATCGAGCAACGCGTAGCCCGCGGGCTTGTTCGCTGCACTCTTCGGGATCGCATAGAAGTCCGACCAGATCTCGCCGCCGTCCTTGCCGAGCACGAACTTGATCTCCGGCATGTCGCGATTGAGTTGGGCCCCGTCATTGGTCCAGCACATGGTCATCCACGCATCGGTCGCACGCATCGACGGCTGATAGTCGCTGTTGATGGCATAGAGATGCGGCTTGACCTTGATCAGCAACTCTTCGGCCTTGGCGAGCTCCTCGGGCTTGACCGAATTGAAGGAAAAGCCGAGCGAGACCAGCGCGTTGCCGATGGTGGTGAGCTGATAGTCGTGCACCATGGCGCGGCCGTCGGCTTCCGTCATCGCGACCTCGAAGAAGTCCTTCCAGCTCGCAACCGGCGCCTTGATCTTGTCGGAATTCACCGCGATCCCGGTGGTTCCCCAGTTCTTCGGCACGGCATAGGTCTTTCCGTCGACGATGCCTTCATTGGTGAAGCGCCCGTTTTCCGTCGAGGCGTCGTAGTTGGGCAGCTTGGAGAGATCGAGCTCGTCGATCAGGCCGAGCTTCACATAGGTCGAGATCGTGTAGTTCGTGGGCACGAAGAGGTCCCAGCCGGTGCCGCCCGCCTGCAGCTTCGCCAGCATTTCCTCGTTGGAACCGAAGACGTTGACTTCGACCGCAACGCCGGTCGCCGCGGTAAAGGCTTCGAAGGTGGCGGGATCGTGATAGTTCGGCCAGGTGGCGATCGACATCTGTGTGCCGAGGTCGCCGGCGGCGTAAGCGGCGGAGTTGAAGAGGCCGGGCTGGCGCGCCAATACGGCCGTCGCGAGGCCGAGGCCGGTGACGCCGAGGAAGTGACGACGCGAAACGGAGCCGCGCTTCAGGCGCATCAGTTCGTCGGCAAGCTTGTCCGCGGTGATCGGGGCATTCTCTCTGTACCACTTGGTCATGATGCTGTTCCCTTATCGTTGACGTCAATTGTTTGCGACAGATCGGGCCCTTCAGGCCGGAAAGACATGCATTGCATTCGGGTCGAAGCTTAGCCCGATCCTTTCGCCCGGCTCGGCGAGATGGCTGTCGTTCAGGCTGCGGCGGTCTGCGGTAACGAGAAAATCTCCGAGGCCCTCGACCTCGACCGAATATTCGACGGACGAGCCCAGGAAGATACGGTGGGTCACCGTGCCGCGCAGCGCAGCGCTGCCGTCACGCACCAGGCTTATCGCCTCCGGGCGCAGCGCAACCATGACCGGGCCTGCCGTGCCGTTGGCGCGGGCGGGCTTGGCAAGTCCGACGCCATTGGCGAGGAGGACCGCGCCGGCGCCGGGTTCGATGGAACCGGCGATGCGGTTGGCCTTGCCGACGAAGTCGGCGACGAAGAGACTTGCCGGGCGGTCGTAGATCTCCTGCGGGGGTCCGATCTGCACGATGCGGCCGGTGCTCATGACGCAGACGAAGTCGCTCATCGAGAGCGCCTCTTCCTGATCGTGCGTGACGAGCACGAAGGTGATGCCGAGCTCGCGCTGCAGGCTCTGCAGCTCGATCTGCATGGCGGTGCGCAGCTTCTTATCGAGCGCTGCGAGCGGCTCGTCGAGGAGCAGCACCTTCGGCTTGTTGACGATGGCGCGGGCGAGCGCCACGCGCTGCTGCTGTCCGCCGGACATTTCGTGGATCCGGCGCTTGCCGAAGCCGCCGAGGCGGACCATCTCCAGCGCCTCCTGAGCACGCCGGGTGATCTCGGCGGCCGGGATACGGGGACGCATTTGCCTCAAGCCATAGGCGACGTTCTGCTCGACATCGAGATGCGGGAAAAGCGCATATTGCTGGAACACCATGTTGACCGGCCGGCGATAGGCAGGCACGCCGTTCATCGGCTGGCCGCCGATATAGACCATGCCTTCGCTCGGCTGCTCGAAGCCGCCGATCATGCGCAGGCATGTGGTCTTGCCGCAGCCGGATGGGCCGAGCAGTGCAACGAAGGCGCCCTTCGGCACCGCCAGGTTGATGTCCGATACGGCCGTTACGCTGCCATAGCGTTTGGCGACCGAACGGAATTCGATGTCGTTCGTCGAAGCGGATGTCACGTCTGTTCCCTGCGGTCGTTCTTGGAATTGCTCGCGGTTCATGCACCGCCGCTTCCACCGTCATTATCGGATAGCCTAGTCAAAAGCGCCCGGGCCGGTATATACCCCAAGAGAGGTATTTCAACCCAAAACGCCCTGTGGGAGGAGTATACCCCAGAGCGGCGGAGCGACCCGGGAGAACCGTTTGGGCATCGACCTCGACAGACTTTTTCAGGCGATGGCGCCGCTGGTGAACGGCGCCCCGATGGATGACGAGGCTGTCGGCTGCACATTCCGGGGACTGATGTCCACCCTGATGACGTTCGATTACGTCGTCGTCTTCGCCTATCGCGGAAAAGAACGGCCGCTCGACCTTTACAGTACGTTCGACGCCGAGGATCACGTGCTCTTCGTGAGCCTCTATCAGGCCGGACCTTATCTGCTCGATCCGTTCTATCACGCCGCTCGTGCCCCCAAGCCCGGCGTGTGGCGCATGCGCGAACTGGCGCCCGACCGCTTTTTCTCGAGCGAGTACTACCGGACCTACTACGTCCAGACGGGGCTTGCCGAGGAGGTCGGCTTCTTCGTGCCGGTCAGCGAACAGGTCACCGTCGTCCTCTCCTTGATGCGGCGGGAGGCGACGGGGGTCTTCAGCGCGACGGAATTCGCTTTGCTGAAGAAGGCGGAGCTGCTGGTGGCGGCCCTCGTGCGCCATCATTGGGCGGAACTCGACCGTCGCTTCGATATGGCGCTCGCGAAAAAGGGCCGGGGCCGCCGGAAGGCGGCACATCCTCCGGCAGACGGGGTCTGGCGGCACCTCAATCTTACCGAGCGGGAAGCGGCGATCATCGAACTCGTGCTCCAGGGCCATTCTTCCGAATCGATCGGATTGAAGCTCGGCATTTCGACGGGCACGGTCAAAGTCCACCGCCGCAACGTCTATCGGAAGCTCGGCATTTCCTCGCAAACCCAGCTCCTGTCTCTCTACATCAAGAATCTCGGCCATTAGAAGGCGGGCTTCCGCGTCTGCCGATCACCTGACGCCATTGGCTTTTCGAAAACTCCGCGGGACGCATCGCCGATGTGCCCGCGTTTTTTCGGCATGCGACCAACTGAGACTTGACAATTTTTTCAACCCGTGAAAATTATTTCATATCGAGATAAAAATATCATGCGCTGCAAAATTTATCATGCAGCGCAGCATCGGGTGGGAGGATATGGCGAGCATCGGTGGAATGGCTGTCCGCGAGGACGAGGCGAGCATGGCAACCCGCGCCGCCTGGCTGCATTACGCCGGCGGGCTGACCCAGGCCGAGGTCGCCAAGCGCCTGGGGCTCACGTCGCTCAAAGCACACCGGCTGATCATGAAAGCCAACCAGGAAGGGTTGGTGAAAGTCTATATCGACGGGGACGTCTCCGAATGCGTCGAGCTGGAGCAGAAGCTTTCCAGCCGTTACGGCCTGGACTATTGCGAGGTGGTCCCGGACTTCGACAGCGACGACCTGCCGTTGAAGGCGCTCGGCATCTCCGGGGCGCAGTTTCTCAGACGCGAGATAGAGCGCGGAGAGACGGCGTTGATCGGCGTCGGCCACGGACGCACGCTCGCAGCCAGCATCGAGTACATGCCGCGCACGGCGAGCAACAACACGCGCTTCGTTTCTCTGCTCGGCGGGCTCACGCGAAAATTCTCCGCCAATCCGCATGACGTTATCCACCGCCTGGCAGAGCGCACGGGCGCGGAAGCCTATGTGATGCCGGTGCCGTTCTTCGCGAATACGGTCGAGGACCGCGATGTCCTTTTCAGCCAGCGCGGCGTGCGGGAGGTCTTCGATCTCGCGAAGTCGGCCGACCTTCTGATGGTCGGAATCGGTACGGCCGAGCGCGAGGCATCGCTTGTGGCGACCGGGATGATCGAGATGCGCGAAATAGCGGAGATCCAGAAAGCGGGCGGCGTGGGCGAACTGCTCGGCCACTTCTTCGACGAGAAGGGCAGGCCGATAGAGACCGCGCTTTCGAACCGCACCTTCACGCTTGGCCGGCAGGACCTGCAGAACCGCCGCACCGTGGCGATTGCCGGGGGCAGGGTCAAGGCGCGCCCGATTCGCGCGGTCCTGGAGAGCGGGTTCCTGAGCGGACTCATCACCGACGAGCGCACTGCGCAGACGCTCGCCGCTTGAGAAAACACGGGACCGAGGAGCGACGAAAATCGGCGCTGCGGTCCAGGGAGGCAATACCGGTTGGGTAGCCGGCAGCTCAGTCGAGCAGTTTTACCCGTAGTGGAGGAGAAAACAGATGTACGACAAGGAGAAAGACCTCATTGGCGCATTCCTGCGCGGAGAGGTGGACCGTCGCGGCCTGTTGAAGGGCCTTGGCGCGGCAGGCCTGACGGCGGGCACCGCCGGCACCCTGTTCAACATGATGTCGACCCAGGCGCTTGCCGCCGACTTCGACTGGAAGGCACATTCCGGCAAGTCGCTGAAGCTGCTCCTGAACAAGCACCCTTATGCGGATGCGATGATCGCCAATCTTCAGGCGTTCAAGGACCTGACCGGCATCGAAGTCACCTATGACGTTTTCCCGGAGGACGTCTATTTCGACAAGGTGACGGCGGCGCTCTCTTCCGGCTCGTCGGAATACGACGCCTTCATGACCGGCGCCTACATGACCTGGACCTACGGTCCGGCCGGTTGGATCACGGACCTCAACGAGTGGATCAAGGATCCGGCGAAGACAAATCCGCAATATGGCTGGGACGACTTCCTGCCGGGCGTCAAGGCTTCCTGCGCATGGAACGGCCAGCCGGGCGGTGCGCTCGGTTCGGAAGATGCCAAGCAATGGTGCATTCCGTGGGGCTACGAGCAGAACAACCTCTCCTATAATCAGGAGATGTTCGAAAAGGTCGGCGCAAGCGTTCCGAAGAACCTCGATGAACTCGTCGCTACCGCGGCAAAGCTCAACAAGGACGTGGGCGGCGGCGTCTACGGCATCGGCGTGCGCGGGTCCCGTTCCTGGGCGACCATCCATCCGGGCTTCCTTTCCGGCTACGCCAATTTCGGCCAGAAGGATCTGAACGTTTCGGAGGACGGCAAGCTTTCGGCCGCGATGAATACGCCTGAATCCAAGGCCTTCCACGCAAAATGGGTGCAGATGATCCAGGAGAGCGGCCCGAAGGACTGGTCGACCTATACCTGGTACCAGGTCGGCACGGACCTCGGCGCCGGCGCCTCCGCCATGATCTACGACGCCGACATTCTCGGCTACTTCATGAATGGCGGCGATAACAAGATGGCCGGCAAGCTCGCCTACGCGCCGTTTGCCGCCAACCCGGAAGCAAAGGCTCCGACGCCGAACATCTGGATCTGGTCGCTGGCCATGTCCAACTTCGCGAAGGACAAGGATGCGACCTGGTACTTCCTGCAATGGGCATCGGGTCTCGAGCACGCGATCTTCGGCGCGACCAAGATGGACTTCGTCAACCCGGTCCGGGCATCGGTCTGGAAGGACGAGATCTTCCGCGAGCGGTTGAACAAGAGCTATCCCGGATATGTGGAGATGCACGACGTTTCGGCGCCGGGCGCGAAGATCCACTTCACCCCCCAGCCGCTTTTCTTCGACCTCACCACCGAATGGGCGGCGACGCTGCAGAAGATGGTGGCGAAGGAAGTGCCGGTCGACGAGGGTCTCGACAGGCTTGTCGAGAGCATCAACCGGCAGCTCGCGGAAGCCGGGCTCGGCTGATCGCACCTCCGGCTTGGAGCGGAGGCGGGCCGACATCATCGAAGGTTCGCATCCATCCCGCTCCAGGCCAGCCCGCCGCCGGCGGGCCGCCGTTTCGGCACGAAAAGCAAACGGAAGAGGGGGTCTGGCTGCGCCGGCCGCGGCCGACCCCTTATGTCATAGACACAGGCATTTAGACGGAGCTGGCCATGGCTTCAGTAACGCACTCCAGCCCAAGGGGCAGCAGGTTCGGGATCAGCAAGAGGGCCTTGCCCTATGTGCTCTCCCTGCCGGCGCTTCTCGTGTGCATCGGTATCCTGATCCCGTTCTTCACGGCGGTGATCTATTCCTTCCAGCGCTACCGGCTTAGCCAGCCCTGGGCACGCCAGTTCAACTGGGGTGAGAACTATCTGAACTTCTTCACCGATCCGGGTTTCTGGAACACGCTGAAGATCTCGCTGCTCTATGCCGGCGTCACCGTGACCCTGGAGCTGCTGCTCGGTCTCGGCATCGCGCTGCTCTTGCAGCGCCGCTCCACGGTCAACAACTTCATCTCGATCATGCTGCTCCTGCCGCTGATGACGGCCCCGGCGCTCGCCGCGCTGATGTGGAAGCTGATGACCAATCCCGGCTTCGGAATCCTGAGCTATCTCGCAAGCCTCGTAGGCCTTGAGAATTTCCGCTGGGCCTCGTCGCCGGACACGGCGCTGCTGACCGTCGTGCTGGTCGACATCTGGGTCTATACGCCCTTCATCATGATCCTGCTGCTCGCGGGCCTCCGCTCGCTGCCGACGCAGCCTTTCGAAGCGGCGGCGCTCGACGGCGTGCCGCGCAGTTTCGTCTTCTTCCGTATCACCTTGCCGATGCTGACACCCTATATTCTGACGGCGACGCTCTTCCGGCTGCTCGATTCGATCCAGCAGTTCGACATCATCTACGCGATGACGCAGGGCGGACCCGGGGACACGCTGACGGTCTTCCAGGTCGAGGCTTACCTCAACTTCTTCCAGTCGACCAATGTGGGGCGTTCCGCGGCGCTGCTGATCATCCTGTGGGCGATCACCTACGCCCTGTCGAACATCTTCATCAAAAACTGGCTCCGGCTGCGCGAACGCGCCCGCGGCGAAGCGTAAGGAGGCCGAAAATGGAAACCACCTCTCCGGTCGAAAGGCTCCTGCGCGGCGTCGCGCTCACCCTGGTCGTCGTCTTCTTCATGTTTCCGATCATCTGGATCTTCCTCATGTCGTTCCAGACGAACGAGACGATCCTCAGAATACCCCCATCGGTGGTCTTCACGCCGACGCTCGAGAATTATGCGGCGCTGATCACCGGCAAACTCCAGACCGCTTCCGGCACGCTCGATATCGCCTTCATGCGCAATCTCGGCAATTCGGTTCTGCTGTCGGTCGCTTCCGTAGCTCTGGCGCTGGTCCTCGGCGTGCCGGCGGCCTATGCCTTCGCGCGGCACAAGTTCAGGGGGTCGGAGGACATCGCCTTCACGCTGCTCTCCTTCCGCTTTGCGCCGCCGTTGCTCGTGCTGCTGCCCCTGACGCAGTATTTTCAGTGGCTCGGCCTCTCGAACACCTATTTCGGTCTCATCTGGATCTACCAGCTGATCTGCCTGCCGCTCATCCTCTGGATCGTGCGCGGCTACTTCGAGGACATCTCGGCCGATGTCGAATATGCCTACCGCATCGCCGGCCACTCCTGGTTTTCGACGTTCCGCAAGATCGCCCTGCCGCTGGCAGGTCCCGGGATCGCAGCGGCCGGTCTGCTCGCCTTCATCTTCGCGTGGAACAATTTCGTGTTCGCCCTGGTGCTGGCGTCCGCGGACAAGCAGCCGGTGACAGTCGGCGCGCTGGCTTTCGTCACGGCCTCGGGCATCCAGTACGGCCAGATCGCCGCCGCGATCGTGCTCTCGATCACGCCGACGCTCGCACTCGCACTCTACGCCCAGCGCTACCTCGTCGAAGGCCTGTCGCTCGGTGCGGTGAAGGGATAATCGAATGACAACACTGCAACTGAAAAACATCGTCAAGCGCTACAAGAGCCAGGCGGTTCTGGACGATCTCTCGCTCGACGTGGCCAATGGCGAGCGACTGGTGCTCTTCGGCCCGTCCGGTTCCGGCAAGACCGTTCTGCTCCGGCTGATCGCCGGCGTCATCGAACCGGATGGTGGCCGGGTCCTGATCGGCGGCGAAGACATGACCGACGTGGACGCGGAGCATCGCGGGCTCGGCATGGCGTTCCAGAACTTTGCACTGTTCCCGCATATGAGCGCCTTCGACAACATCGCCAGCGCGCTGACCTCGCGGAAATCGTCCCGGGACACGATCGCCGCCGGCGTGCACAAGGTCGCAAAGCTCCTGAAGATCGATCATGTGCTGAGCCATCATCCGAAGGCGCTTTCCAACGGCCAGAAGCAGCGCACGGCACTTGCCCGCGCCCTCGTGGGCTCGCCGCCGCTGCTGCTTCTCGACGATCCGCTTCGCAACGTCGACGCGAAGCTGCGCTTCGAGATGAGGCTGGAACTGCCGCGCCTGCTCGCCGCTCAAGGGGCAACCGTCATCTACGTCACGCAGGACTATAAGGAGGCAATGGCGCTCGGCGACCGCATCGCGGTCATGGCGCATGGGCGTATCCGCCAGATCGGGACGCCGGCGGAAATCTACAACGCGCCCGCCGATATAGAGATCGCCCGGCTCTTCGGCGATCCGACCATCAACCTGCTCGATGTCGTGCCGCAGCGCGGATCGGACGGCGCGTTCGTAGAACTCTCCGACATGCGGCTGCGCCTGCCGGGTTTCGGCGCCCAAATTGTCGGAAAACAATGCGTTCTCGGCCTGCGCCCGGAGACGATCGGTTTTGCCGAAGCCACCGCGCAGGGCGCGATCCCCGTGACGGTCGAGGCGGAAACGCCGCTCAACGAGAAGACCGTGACGCTGGCGCTGACCGCGCGCGGCCGCGAGATCTTGGTGTCCCGTCCTGCCGGTACCCCCGGCCCGGTCGCCGGACCGGCGCATATCGCAGTCGACGGTCGGGCGGCCTTTCTGTTCGACAAGGCGACGGGCCAGCGCATCCTTCCTTCCGAACTGGCATCCAAGCGCGATGGAGAAGCGGCATGAACGCTACCGCTCTTTTGATCGACAACGTCGACAAGTTCTATGGCCCGGTCGACTACGGCGTTCACGCCGTGAAGCAGCTGAACATGGAGGTGAAGAAGGGTGAGATCATCGCGCTTCTGGGCTCCTCCGGCTGCGGCAAGACCTCTACCCTTCGCATGATCGCCGGCTTCGAACCGGTATCGCGCGGCACGATTTCGGTCGCCGGCCGGCAGGTGCATATGCTTGCGCCGGTCCGCCGCAACGTCGCCATGGCTTTCGAAGGCTATTCGCTCTATCCGCCGCTCACGGTGCGCGAAAACATAGCTTTTGCGCTCAAGGCGTCGAAGCTCTCGCAGAGCGTCGTCGAAGAGAAGGTAGCGAGCATCGCCAAGCTGCTCGAGATCGAGGATATTCTCGGACGTTATCCGAGTTCGATTTCCGGCGGTCAGCAGCAGAGGGCGTCCCTCGGACGCGCGCTTATCCGCGACGCCGACCTGCATCTCCTCGACGAACCGATGGGCCAGCTCGAGCCGCAATTGCGCGCCGTGCTGCGCGGCCGTATCAAGCACTACATCAAGGAACGCGGGCTCACCGCCATTCTCGTCACCCACGATCAGACCGAAGCGAACGCGCTCGCCGACCGGATCGCCGTCATGGAAGGCGGCGTGCTGCAGCAGTTCGATACGCCGCAGAAGATCAAGGAACGGCCGGCGAATCTCTTCACCGGAACCTTCGTCGGCGAGCCGCCGATGAACGTCTTCGAGGCAAGCGTCAGCGGCACGGACGCCCGCGTGACCTTCGGCCTCAAGGACGGGGTCCGGCTCGAATACCAGGCCGCCGATTTCTCCCATGCCGTCCGCAATGCGCTGATGAAGCGCCAGAATGTGGTTCTCGGCATCCGACCCTATTCCGTCCGGCGCAGTGCAGACGGGGTGACGGGGCGCGTTGCCGTCAATCAATGGCTCGGCGACCAGACCCATATCGCGGCCGATTTCGCCGGCGGCACCATGGTGCTCGTCGAACACGACCGTACCAGCCTGGAGATCGGTCAGCCGATCGGCATCCGGCTCGACCCTGCAAGCCTGCACGTCTTCGACAGCGAGAGCGGTATGGCGATTTCGCACGGCGAGGAGCTCGCCTGATGCGCGACATCCTCATCGGCATCGATGCCGGGACGTCGGTCATCAAGTCGGTCGCCTTCGATCTCGGCGGCCGGCAGCTGGCGATGACGGCGGTTCCGAACAGCTATGAGGCGGTGGGCCGCACCGGCAGCGTTCAGGAGTTGCGGCGCACCTGGACGGACACGGTCAAAACCCTGGTCGAGCTCTCGGCCAGGATCGAGAACCTCCCTGGCCGTGTTGCCGCCATCGCGGTGACCGGTCAGGGGGACGGCACCTGGATGATCGACAGAGAGGGCGAGCCGGTGGGCAAGGGCTGGCTCTGGCTCGATGCGCGCGCCAGCGCAATCGTCGAACGCCTGCGGGCCGAAAGCGGCGATGCGGAGCGTTTCTCGCGCACCGGCTCCGGTCTTGCCGCCTGCCAGCAGGGCCCGCAGTTGCGCTGGATGAAGGATCATGCACCGGAAATGCTGCAAGGTGCTGCGACCGCTTTCCATTGCAAGGACTGGCTCTATTTCAATCTCACGGACAGGCGCGCGACCGATCCCTCGGAAGCGAATTTCACCTTCGGCGATTTCCGCAAGCGCCAGTATTCCGACGACGTGATCGACTTTCTCGGTCTCAACGAACTCAAACACCTGCTGCCGGAAATCGTCGACGGGGCGAGCACGCATCACCCTCTCTCGGCTGCCGCCGCAGCCGCCACGGGCCTGCCGGCGGGGACGCCGGTGGTGCTCGGCTATGTCGACGTCGTCTGCACCGCGCTCGGCGCTGGCCTCTACGATCCCGGAACCGACACGGGCTGCTCGATCATAGGCTCGACAGGCATGCACATGCGTCTGGCCGCCGGCGCCGACGATGTTCGGCTCAACCAGGATCACACCGGCTACACCATGTGCATGCCGATTCCGGGCACCTATGCGCAGATGCAGTCGAATATGGCTGCGACGCTCAATATCGACTGGATCCTGCAGTTTGCGGGAGGTCTCCTCAAGGGCATGGGGATCGAGAAATCGAAGAACGATCTGCTCGCCCATGTGGATGGCTGGCTTTCCGAGGCGAACGAGACTCCGCTTCTCTTCCAGCCCTACATTTCGGAGGCCGGTGAGCGCGGCCCCTTTGTCGATGCTTCGGCCCGCGCCTCCTTCGTCGGGCTTTCGATCAATCACGGCTTCGGCGACATGGTACGCGCGGTCTTCGACGGTCTCGCCTTTGCCTCGCGGGATTGTTACGCCGCGATGGGGCCGCTGCCGGCCTGCGTTCGGCTGTCGGGCGGCGCTGCGCGCAGCGCCTCGCTGCGCCGCATTCTCGGCGGGGCTCTCGGCGCCAGCATCCAGACGAGCGAACGCGAGGAGGCGGGTGCCGCCGGTGCGGCGATGATCGCCGCCGTCTCTCTCGGCATTTATCCCTCGATGGCCGACTGCGTCCGCGAATGGGTGCGGCCCCACCATCGGCCGGCAGAACCCGCGGATGAAGAGCTTGCGCGCCGCTATGACGCGCTTTTCCCCGCCTACAAGCAGTCGCGCCTAGCGCTTCAACCCGTCTGGCATGCGCTCTCCCACGCAGCCGGAACGGGAAACCAACAGGAAAGACCGCAATGAAGAAGATAGCCATTATCGGCGACCGGTTCATGCTGCCGGATGTTTTTCGCGACAAGATCGTCGAGGCATGCGGCGACGGGCATGAGATCAGCATGCTCGAACTGCCCTGGCCGGACGTGCCGATGGAGCACGGCTATGCCGTGGAGGGTATGGACGGCCTCAAGGAATATCTCGGCAAGCCCGGCGAAATCGTCGACTTCGTCGGCGATGCCGAGATCCTCGTGACGCAGCTTGCGCCGCTGTCGCGAACGATGCTGGCCGACCTGCCGGGATTGAAGCTCGTCGCCGTGTCGCGCGGCGGTCCGGTCAATATCGACATGAAAGCCGCTCGCGAAGCGGGCGTCCTCGTCGTCAACACGCCCGGCCGCAATGCGAGTGCCGTCGCCGAATTCACGATCGGCGCCATCCTCGCGGAGACGCGCCTTATCCGCGTGGGGCACGAAGCGCTGAGGCGGAGCGAATGGCGGGGCGATCTCTACCGTGCCGACCGCACCGGTCGCGAGCTTTCCGAAATGACGGTCGGCGTCATCGGCTACGGCAATATCGGCACCAAGGTGGTCCGCTTGCTTCGTGCTTTCGGCACCAAGGTGCTCGTCCACGATCCCTATGTTCAGCTCAGCGCCGAAGACAGGAATGCCGGCGTCGAGCACGTCTCGCTCGACGAACTGCTTGCCCGCGCCGACCTGGTGACGCTGCATCCGCGCGTCAGCGAAGAGACGAAAAACATGATGAATGCGGAAACCTTCGCGAAGATGAAACCGGGGGCGATCTTCGTGAACACGGCCCGCGGACCGCTCTGCGACTATGACGCGCTTTACGAGAATCTCGTCAGCGGCCATCTCGCAAGCGCGATGCTGGAGACATTTGCCGTCGAGCCCGTGCCGGAAGGCTGGCCGCTGTTGAAACTTCCCAATGTGACGCTGACGCCGCATATCGCGGGCGCGTCGGTACGCACCGTGACCTATGCGGCCGAAATGGCCGCAGAGGAAGTGCGCCGCTACATCGCCGGCCTGCCGCCGGTCAATCCGTGCTGAGGTGGGACGATGAACGAACTTCAACTGCGCCAGTCGATCATCGACCATTGCCGCCACATGAATGCGATCGGCCTCAACCAGGGCACTTCGGGCAATATCAGCCTGCGCCATGGCGGCACGATGCTGATCACCCCGTCTGCGATCCCCTATGCCGAGATGACGCCTGAGATGATCGTCGCCATGCCGATCGACGGCGAGTATGGCGCCTGGGCAGGCCCCAAGAGGCCGTCGGTCGAATGGCCCTTCCACCTCGACATTCTGCGGGCGCGGCCGGATGTCGGCGCCGTCGTTCACACCCACGCGACCTTCTCGACAATCCTCGCGATCGCGCGCAAGCCGATTCCCGCCTGCCACTACATGATCGCCGCCTTCGGCGGTACCGACGTGCGCGTCGCCGATTACGCCCGCTACGGCACGAAGGCGCTGTCGGAGAACGTGCTGAAGGCGATGGAGGGGCGTTCCGCCTGCCTCATGGCCAATCACGGCATGATCGCGACCGGTTCGAGCCTGGAAAAGGCGATGTGGGCGGCGGTCGAGCTCGAGACGATCGCCAAGCAATATTACCACGCGCTCCTGATCGGCGGCCCGGTGGTCCTGCCGCAGGAGGAAATCGCCGGCGTCATCGAGGGATTTGCCACTTACGGCCATCAGGACAAACCCAACGGCGAGGCCGCCTGACCGCATGACGACGACAGGAGACAAGCACGTGAGTTCCGAACCCGGCACATACGACCTTTTCGTCATCGGCGGCGGCATAAACGGTGCGGGCATTGCCCGCGACGCGGCAGGGCGGGGGCTCTCCGTCCTGCTCTGCGAGAAGGACGATCTGGCGCAGGGCACGAGTTCCCGCTCCGGCAAGCTCGTTCATGGCGGCTTACGCTACCTCGAATATTACGAGTTCCGCCTGGTGCGCGAAGCCCTGATAGAGCGCGAGGTTCTGCTGGAATCCGCACCTCACATCATCTGGCCGATGCGTTTCGTGCTGCCGCACAATCCGGCCGACAGGCCGGCCTGGCTCGTACGGCTCGGCCTCTTCCTCTACGATCACCTGGGCGGCCGCAAGCGCCTCCCCGGCACGCGGGTGCTCAACCTGCGCACGGCCCCGGAAGGCGCTGCGATCAAGCCGGCCTATCGCAAGGCCTTCGAATATTCCGACTGTTGGGTGGACGACGCCCGCCTCGTCGTGCTCAACGCGCTCGACGCGAAAACGAAAGGCGCCCGGATACTGACCCGCACCGCCTGCACCGGTATTCGCCGGCGAGGCGACCTCTGGCATGTCGAGATGACCGATGCCGCGACCGGAGCGAAGACGGAGGCCAAGGCGCGCTGCGTGGTCAACACCGCCGGGCCCTGGGTCAACGACGTGATCGGCCGCGTTGCGGGGCTGAATTCGAGCCGCAGCGTTCGCCTCGTCAAGGGCAGCCACATCGTCGTGCCGAAGTTCTGGGAGGGGCGGCAGGCCTATCTCGTCCAGAACCCCGACAAGCGCGTGATCTTCATCAATCCCTATCAGAACGATCTGGCGCTGATCGGCACCACGGATATTCCCTATGACGGGCGGCCGGAGGACGTTACGGCGGACGAAAACGAGGTCGCCTATCTCCTGAAATCCGTCAACCGCTATTTCAAGCAGCAACTGGCGCCGGGCGACATCCTTCACAGCTTCTCGGGTGTGCGTCCGCTTTACGACGACAATGCCGAAAATCCGTCGGCGGTGACGCGCGACTATATTTTCGAGCTCGACGCCGCCGGCAAGGACGCGCCGCTGCTCTCGGTGTTCGGCGGCAAGATCACGACCTTCCGCAAGCTCTCCGAGCACGCGCTCGAACGGTTGAAGCCTTTCTTTCCGAAGATGGGCCCGGCCTGGACGGCGCGTGCGCATCTGCCGGGCGGCGACATGGCGGATGCGGATTTCGACCAGTTCCTCGGCGACCTGCGCGCGCGCTACCGATGGCTGCCGTCGGACCTCGCCAAGCACTACGCCCGGCTTTACGGCACGCGGGCGCATGATCTGATCGGCAGCGCCACCTGTCTCGACGAGCTCGGGGCGGCGTTCACGCCGCTCTTCCGGGAGCGGGAAGCCCGCTTCCTCATAGAGAATGAATGGGCGCGAACGGCGGAAGACCTGATGGAACGGCGCACGAAACACGGCCTGCATATGAGCGACGCCGAGAAGCGGGCCTTCAGCGGCTGGTTCGAGGGCCAGCAGGCTGCGGCGTGAGAAGGAAGAATTGATGTTGCGAAGCTCCGAATTCGAAGCGCTTCTCGATCTGTCGGCGCGTGTCGGCGCCGATCCGGATCTCGTTCAGGGCGCGGGCGGCAATACCTCGATCAAGGAAGGCGGAACCCTCTGGATCAAGGCTTCCGGCCTGTGGCTTGCCCATGCACGTCGGCGCGACGTGATGGTCGCGGTCGCGCTGGACCCGTTGCTCGACGCATTGGAGCGGGACGACCCGGCGACGGAGAAGGCGCAGGATTTCGTCGTCGAGGATCTGAACCCCTCGGGCCTCAGGCCGTCGATCGAAACCACGGTCCACGCGCTGATGCCGCAGAAGGTGGTGGTTCATGTCCATTGCGTCGAGACGATCGCGACCGCCGTTCACGCCGACGCGGCGGCGATTGCCGAAGAGAAGCTTCAGGGCATTCCCTACGCCTTCGTTCCCTATGCCAGGCCGGGGCTGCCGCTCGCCAAGGCAATTGCCGAGCGGATTCGGGATGACACCTCGGTCCTGGTACTCGGAAACCACGGGCTCGCCGTCGCCGCCGAGACGGTCGCGGACGCGGCGCGTCTTCTCGCAGAGGTATCCCAGCGCTTCGCCGTGCCCGTGCGGCGGGCGCCTTCCGCCGACCTGGAGGCGCTGTCGCGCCTTGCGGTCAACAGCGCCTATCGGCTGCCCGACGACGGGCGGATCCACGATGCCGCGACCGATCTCGAAAGCTGCAGAATTGCTGCGGGAGGCAGCCTCTATCCGGACCACGTGATCTTTCTCGGCAAGGGATCGGTTGTCGCCGCTCCGGGAGAGAACGCGCTCTCTCTCGAAGAGGGATTCCGTCGCGCGGGAGAGAGCCTGCCGCCGGTCCTTCTCTTTCCCGGCAAGGGCGCCTTGGTGCTCAAGGATATCTCTGCCGGCGCGCTCGCCATGGCGCGCTGCCTTTCGGACGTGACGGCGCGAATCCCGGAGGGTGCAAGGCTGCGCTATCTCACCGATGCGGAAAACGCGGAACTTCTCGGCTGGGACGCGGAAAAATACCGCCAGCAACTGAACCGTGCAGGGCAGGTGCTGCAATGAGCGGCCAGGGCAAGCTCGTTCTCGGCATCGACCTCGGCACGTCCGGTGCACGTGCCGTGGCGATGACCGCTGCGGGCGAGATCGTCGCGTCGGGCGCAGCCAGGCTTGCCGCCTTTTCCGACGACCATCGCGATCCGCTTGGCTGGTGGAAGGCTGTCCAGGCCGCGCTTGCGCAGGCACTCGAAGCCGTCGACGGCTCGCATATATGTGCGCTCGGCATCGACGGCACGTCGGGCACCATGCTCCCGGTCGCTGTCGACGGAGCGCCGCTTGCGACGCCGCTCATGTATAACGACCCGGTCGGTGATCCCGCCATTCTGGAGCGCATCGCCGTCCATGCACCCAAGGAGAGTGCGGCACATGGCGCGACATCGGGCCTGGCCAAGCTGCTGACCTTCCAGTCGCTGCCGGAGGTCTTCCGTGTCATTCACCAGGCCGACTGGATTGCCGGCCATTTCACCGGGCTTTATGACGTCAGCGACGAAAACAACGCGCTGAAGACCGGCTACGATCCCGTTGCCCGCAACTGGCCGGAATGGCTTGCGCGGACCGGCGCGCGTATCGATCTTCTGCCCGACGTTCTGCCGGCGGGGGCGCCGGTCGCGACGATCTCGCCGGCCGCGGCGAAAGCCTTCGGACTGCCGATCGAAGCCGTTATCGTTGCGGGTACGACGGATGGCTGCGCCTCCTTCCTTGCGACCGGCGCTGACCGGCCGGGTGACGCCGTCAGCGCGCTGGGCACGACGCTGACGGTGAAGATGCTCTCCGACAAGCCGCTCTTTGCCCCGGAATTCGGGCTCTACAGCCATCGGATCGGCGATATGTGGCTTGCCGGCGGCGCCTCCAATACAGGTGGTGCGGTTCTCGCCGCGCATTTCAGCAACGATCGGATCGCCGAGCTTTCGGAGCAAATCGACCCGGCGAGCGACACGGGCCTCGACTTCTATCCGCTGCTGAAACCCGGAGAGCGGTTCCCGGTGGCCGATCCCGCCTTCATGCCGCGCATGGAACCGCGCCCGACGGAGGACGCCGAATTCCTGAAGGCGATCTTCGAAGGCATCGCGGGGGTCGAGCGTCTTGCTTATGAGCGGCTCGTATCCCTCGGCAGCCCGGCCCTGGGCTCGATCCGCACCGTCGGCGGCGGCGCGAAGAACGGGGTGTGGACCGAAATCCGAAAACGGAGGCTCGCCGTTCCCTTCCTGCCGGTGCTATCGGAAGAGGCGGCTGCCGGCGCCGCTCGCCTGGCGCTGTCGGGAGCGAAAGAGGCGGGCGTGCTATGAGCGTCGTCCGGGAAATTCCAGCCCTCTCTGCGATATCGGACGCATATGATGCCTTTCTCGTGGATCAATACGGAGTGCTGAGAGACGGGCGCGGGCCCTATCCGGGTGCGGCGGAAACGCTTGTCCGACTCAAACAGGCAGGAAAGCGGGTCATCATCCTCTCCAATTCCGGCAAGCGCTCGGCCGAGAACGATCGGCGGCTGGAGGCACTCGGTTTCCAGGGCGGAAGCTGGGACTGGTTCCTGACCTCGGGAGAGGTTGCCTGGCAGCTCTTGAAACGGGAGGCCGAAGGCGAGGGCGGCGCAGCGCGCAAGTGCCTGCTGATCAGCCGCGACGGCGATCAGTCGCCGCTCAAGGGGCTGAATCTCGTGCGCACCGAGAGCGGTGAAGACGCCGACATCGTTCTGCTGGCGGGGAGCGAGGGCGATATCCATCCGCTTGCCTATTACGAAGATCTGCTGGGACCGGCTGCCCGGCGGGGCATCCCGTGCCTCTGTACCAACCCGGACAAGGTTATGCTGACGGGGAGCGGCCCGGCCTTCGGCGCCGGTCGCATCGCCGAGCTTTACGAAGAGCTGGGCGGTCCTGTGCGCTGGATCGGCAAGCCGTTTGCCGACATCTACGACTTCGCGCTCGATTTTCTCGGGCGGCCGGAGCCGCGGCGCGTCTGTGCCATAGGCGACAGCGTCGAGCATGACATTGCCGGGGCTGCGGCGGCCGGGCTCGGCTCGGTGCTCGTCGCCACCGGAATTCTCGAGCAGCGGTCGGACGCGGAGCGCCGGCAACTCTTCCGGAAGCACGGTGCGAGCCCCGATTTCATCCTCCCGAAATTCCTCTGGTAGCAAGGAGCCGGCAATGGCCTTCACGCTGTCGCTCAACACCAATCCTCTGGTCAACCGCTTTGCCGAGGCGGACGACCTGATCGACACCATCGCCGAGAAGATCCGCATCGGTTACGTCCAGCTCACCCATGAATTCGTCAATCCAGGCTGGCCGGCGGCGACGATCAACAAGACGCTGCGGCAGTTTCGAACGGCGCTCGGCCGAACCGGCGTGAAAGTCACCTCCGGCATGACGGGCCCCTATGGCCGTCTCAATCATTTCGGACATCCCGACCCGGACGTCCGGCGCTATTATGTCGACTGGTTCAAGACTTTTGCCGATATCTCCGCCGAGCTCGGCGCCTCCGGCATGGGCACGCAGTTCGCGATCTTCACGCTCAGGGATTATCACGACCCGGCGCGTCGCGAGGAGCTGATGGCAATCGCCATCGAATGCTGGCGCGAGGTGGCAGAGCACGCCAAGGCCGCGGGCCTTTCCTATGTCTTCTGGGAGCCGATGTCGGTCGGCCGGGAGTTCGGCCACACGATCGAGGCGTGCAGGGCGCTCGACCGGCGTCTGGCGGCAGCCGACCTGCCGATCCCGATGAGGATGATGGTCGACATCGATCATGGCGACGTCACATCGCCGAACGCCGCCGACGTCGATCCCTATGCCTGGGCGGAGGCCTTTCCGCGGCAGTCGCCGATCATTCACGTCAAGCAGTCCTCGATGAACAAGGGCGGACATTGGCCCTTCACGGCCGCCCACAACAAGGACGGCAGGATCACGCCCGAACGACTGCTCGAGGCCGTCAGGAGGGGAGGCGGGACGGACAACGAAATCTGCCTGGAGCTTTCCTTCCGGGAGCGCGAACCGACCGACCGCAACGTGGTGGAAATGATCCGGGAGTCGGTTGAATTCTGGGAGCCCTTTATCGAAACGGGATTCAATGCTTCGAAATTATCACAATGAAATGTAACAAAATCCCATATCTGAGTTGAAAAATCACATAAGAGTGTTACCTTCCCTTGGCGCGGCGGTTAGCTGCACCTGACGGGACGATGCGATGAAACCGGAAGACAGACGCCAGGCGATCATGGATGTCCTGATTGAGGCGGGAACAGCCTCCGTCGAGGAACTCGCCCTTCGCTTCGGGGTCAGCAAGATGACGGTTCATCGCGACCTTGACGATCTCGAACAGGCGGGGCTCCTGCGAAAGGTCCATGGCGGCGCTTCCATCCAGTCGAGCCCGCAATTCGAAAGCGATTTCCGCTACCGTGAAAAGATCGCGACGGGCGAGAAGCGCCGCCTTGCGGAACATGCCGCGACGCTGATCGAGCCCGGCCAGAGCATCATCATCGACGACAGCTCGACGGCCGGAGCGATCGCCGGGTTTCTAAGGGATATTCGCCCGCTCACCGTCATCACCAACAATCTCGGCGTCATCGCCGATCTTTCGGGAGCCCCGGGCATCAACCTGATCGCGCTCGGCGGGCATTACAGCAAGAAATTCAACGGCTTTTTCGGTGTCGTCACCGAGGAGGCGCTGCGTTCGCTGCGCGCCGACGTGGCCTTCCTGTCGAGTTCGGCCGTCGAGGGCGCGTCAGCGTTCCACCAGGATCAGGAGGTCGTGCAGATCAAGCGCCAGATGGTGAAATCCGCCAGCCGCAAATATCTTCTGGTGGACCACGGCAAGTTCGGCCGGTCGGCCCTGCATTTCCTGACGGGGCTGGAGGCCTTCGATGCGGTGCTGACCGGAAGCGAAGTGTCCGAGGGGAATACGGCGGCGCTCGGCGACGCCGGCGTCAAGCTCGTCAGGATCGACAATCGGAAAATATTGGAGAACGCATGAGCAAGTCTGGTCTCTGGGTCGGCACGAGTTGGAAGATGAACAAGACGCTGGCCGAGGCAATGGTCTTCGCCGACGGTCTTGCGGCCGCCGAGGACGGGCGCGATCAGCGGATACAGCGCTTCGTCATTCCTCCGTTCACCGCCGTGCGGCAGGTGAAGGAAAGGCTTAACGCGACGAGCGTCAAGGTCGGCGCGCAGAACATGCACTGGGACGATGCGGGCGCCTGGACCGGTGAAATTTCTCCGGTCATGCTCAGGGATTGCGATCTCGACATCGTCGAGCTCGGTCACAGCGAGCGGCGGGAGCATTTCGGCGAGACCGACCGCACCGTGGGCTTGAAGACGGCAGCCGCCGTCAAGCATGGGCTCGTGCCGTTGATCTGCATCGGCGAGACTCTCGCCGAACGCGAGGCGGGCGAGGCGGATACGGTCCTGAAGCGCCAGGTGGAAGGCGCCTTTGCCTTTCTCGAAGGCGCGGCGCGGACGGCGCCCGTTCTCCTGGCCTATGAGCCGGTCTGGGCGATCGGCGTCAACGGCATACCGGCCACCGCCGACTATGCGGATTCCCGCCACCGCCGCATTGGCGAAGTCGCCGAGCGTGCACTCGGCGTGAAGGTTCCGGTACTCTATGGCGGCAGCGTCAATTCGCAGAACTGCGAGGAATTGATCCTCCAGCGCCATATCGACGGGCTCTTCATCGGCCGCTCCGCCTGGGATGTGGGCGGCTATCTCGACATTCTGCAACGCGTAGCCCGGGCGATCTGAGCATCGCCGGGTCAGGCAACAACACCTTACGGAAAGGAAACGACATGAAAATCGCGATTGGAGCCGACAGTGCCGGCAAGCCCCTGCTCGACGTCATCGCCGCGCATCTCGCCAAGAGAAGCGATCTCGAAGTCAAGGACCTGAGTCAGACCGGCTACTATGCCGATCTCTCCCGCGATCTGGCGCAGACGATCACGGCCGGCGAAAACGAGCGCGGCATTCTGATCTGCGGCACCGGGATCGGCGTGTGCATCTCGGCCAACAAGGTGCCGGGCATCCGCGCCGCGCTGACCCACGATACCTATTCCGCCGAGCGGGCGGCCAAATCCAACAACGCCCAGATCATCACCATGGGCGCGCGCGTCATCGGCCCGGAACTGGCGAAATCGATCGTCGATACGTGGCTGGCCTCCGAGTTCGACCCCAACGGTCCGTCGGCGGCAAATGTCGAAGCGATCGACCGCCTGGATCAGGCGAAGTAACGGTCGCGAATTCTGCGGCGCGTGCTGATCCTCCCTCATGCGCACGCAGCGAGACGCCCGGCAGCAATGCCGGGTGTTTTCGTTGAAGGGGCGGTGGATGAGTTCCCCCACATCCGGCTCTGCCTATGAGGGGAAGTACCACCCGTCACCACTTCTTGCTAAGCTTCAGCGTGAAAGTCCGGCTTTCGCCGTAGCCGCAGGTCAGGAGACCCTGGCAGCCCGCGACATAGTCCTTGTCGAACAGGTTGGCGACGTTGAGCGACGCCGTCCAGTCGTTCTTCTCATAGCGGATGGCGGCATCTACGAGCGTCGCCGCCGGGACCTTCTTCGTATTCGCGGCGTCGGCCCAGGACTCGCCCTGGCGGCGCACGCCCGCACCGAGGCTCATGCCTTCGAACGCGCCGCCGGTCACGGTGTAGTCGAGCCACAGAGCGGCCTGAGTCTCGGGTATGAGATAGGGCGACTTGCCGAGCAGCGACGGGTTGGTGTCTTCCGTGATCTCCAGATCGGTATAGCTGAACGCCGAGACGACCTTCCAGTTTTCGTCGATATTCACCTTGCCTTCGAGCTCGAAACCGCGGGAGCGCACCTCGCCGAGCTGTGTCGAAACACCGAGTGTGTCGGTCACCTGGACGTTCTGCTTGGTTATCTGGAAGACCGAGGCGGTGAACAAACCATCGATAAACGACGGCTCGTATTTGATCCCCGCTTCGTATTGGTAGCCTTCTTCGGGCTTCAGGGGCACCAGCGTCGTGACCGCGGGATCCGGGTTCGAGTCGCGCGAGCCCACGAGCGGATTGAAGAACGTCGCTACGCTCAAATAGGGCGTAACGCCGCTTTCGAACTCGTAGGCAAGGCCGGCCCGGCCGCTGAGCGCTCCGTCGTCATATCCGAAGTTCGAAGGTGCGGCCCAGGCCGTGGCGCCGTTCCTGAGGTCGGTGTCCACATAGTCGTATCGCCCATTGAGCGTGGCCAGCCAACCGTCGCCGAAGCGCACTTGATCCTGAGCATAGATGCCGATCTGCTGCTGCGTGAAAATCTGGTTGATGTAGACGGATTTCGGGCCCTGCGGCACACCGTAAACCGGATCGGTCGGGCTGATCGGTGTTGCGCCTCCCGAGGCGCCGATGTGGTCCAGTCGGTAATATTTGTAATCCAGGCCGGCGAGGAAGGTGTGGCTCGTGGCGCCGAGATCGAATTCCGTCTCGGCGCGGTTGTCGATCGCAAAGCTGTCGACTTTCGAGGTGGCCTCGAAACCGATGCGGTTCAGAAGGTAGTCCGGAGCGATCGGATCGACATTGCCGAAGCCCGGGCCGACATAGCCGTAGGGATACGGATAGTTCTCGTGTTTGTGGAGATGGGCATAGCGGGCGTTCTGCGTAAATTTCCAGCCGTTGTCGAAGTCATGCGTGAACTCATAGCCGACCATCTGCTGGGCGTAGGTTCCTTCGTCCACGTCCGGCTCGCCGAAATAGGCGTCGCGGTCGATCTTGCCGTAGGGAGCATCGACCACGGTTCCGACATAGGGCAGGAAGCCGTTGCCGACATGAACCTGGTCCAGACCCTGGAGCAGGCCGAAGACGGTCAGGCTGGTCGCGTCGTCGGGTGCATAGGTTACCTGAGGAAGGATGAAACCGCGCAGGTCCTCCGAATAGTCCGAATAGTTGTCGCCGCCGGCGACTTTTCCGGTCAGGCGGTAGCGAACCGTTCCGTCATCGTTCAGCTTGTCGCTGATGTCGACGCCGGTGAAGGCGTTGCCGTCGCTGTTGATGCCGACTTCGGTGTAATAGAGCGGCTCATCGAGCGGACGCTTGCTGATCAGATTGATGATGCCGCCCGGATTGGACCCGCCATAGAGCACGGAGGCCGGGCCCTTCAGCACCTCGATCCGCTCCAGCATAAAAGGGTCGATCTGGAAATTGCCGAAACCGAAGCTGAAGAGCGGCAGGCCGTCGAGGAAGAGGCCGGTCTGGGCCGCATCGAAGCCGCGGATGTAGAACCAGTCCGTGTCGGGATCGGTGCCGAAAGGTGCCGACAGGACGCCGGGTGTATAGCGCAAGGCCTCGTCGACCTTGTTGACCACGGCGCGATCGTCCAGTTCCTCGCGGCCGACGACGGAGACCGACTGGGGGATTTCGCTGAGCGGCGTGGCGGTCTTCGACCCGGTTGCGGTCGCCTTTGCGACGTAGCCGTCCACCGGTCCGCTCGCGCTGGCGCCCGTCGCATTGCCGCCCTCGACGACGATTCGCTCGAGCTGCGTGGCGTTTCCCTCCTGCGCCAGCGCCATTCCGCTCATCATCAGCGGCGCGAGCGCCGCTCCGCTCGCCAGAAGAGTCTTCAGATGCGCCCCGCGAATCCTGCACTTCATCTCATTCATGCCCCGAAAAATCGGCCGGCCCCGCGTTGCCCCGCGTGACCGGCACTGTCGACGATAAGATGAGTGTCTAGATCAACTATTTTGGCGGCGCTTGTCCCGATATCGGGAAATTGAACGATTTTGGGCAAAACTGCGCGCTGCCGGCGGACTGGTCAGGCGATGTGACTTTTCTTCCAGAAGGCCGGAGTCGTGCCGACTGCCTTGCGAAACACACGGGTGAAGTGCGCCTGATCGGCAAAACCCGTCTCGGCGGCAATCGAGGTCAGCGGGGCGTCGCTCCTGAGCAGCATCTGCTTTGCCCGTTCGACCCGCGCATTGATGTGCCACTGGTGAGGCGCGACACCCGTCGAAGCCTTGAAGGCGTGGCTGAAATGCGATTGGGAAAGGCCCGTGAGGTCGGCGAGTTCCTCGAGCCGGACATTACGGGCGAAATTCTCCTCGATGAAATCGACGGCCCGCCGCAATTGCCACGCCGCAAGCTGGCTGCGCTTGCGGCCGCTTCGCTTGCCGATCTTCATGAGATCGATGAAAAGCGCCACCGTGAGGCCGTCGCCGTAAAGATCGTGGAGGGGCTGGGGATTGAGGCACTCGGCTGCGATCAGGCCGGCGATCGTGAGGAAGCGTTGGTCCTGGAACATCAGCCGGGGCGTCTCGATTGCCGCGGCGTCCAGGTCTTCCTTCAGGCGTCTGCCGAGCGCATCGATGTCGAAGTGAAGATCGAGATGCCGGATGTAATGGATGTCGACGACATCGGTCCAGAGCTCCATTCCGGCCGGGATATAGGAGAGGGCCTGCCGATGGTAGTTCTGGACGGCACCCTCGCCGTTTGCGGCGAGCTTCACCCTGCAATTGCCGCCGCCCTTGGCGTCGAGCACGATGAACATGCGGGGGTCCTCGGCGATATAATAGCCGCCCGCATGCGGAACGCATTCCACATCCCAGACATCCGCGACCACACCATTCCACTCTCTGCGGTTGAGGCCGCCGATGATCGAAAACCCGCTGATCCTGTTCTGCATGCGCGGCTGAAATGTCATCGTCGCTTTCTCCGGTCCTGCCGGCGTACCAAGCCCGACCGCAGTAATCCTTCAGGTGTTATTCAAGTTTGTTATCGCGGATCGCGTGGGGTTTCAATCGCTTCAATGTGAAGGCGCGGCCGATGCCGACCGCGCCCCTTTTCTGAATGGAATTGGTACATCTGCCCCTCCCGGGTTTAACCCGAGGAGAGGGGCAGCACCTTTTCAGGCGTCGACCAGCGCGAGCTTCGCACGCGCATCGAGAATCTGCGCGCAGGCATTCGCGGCTTCCTCGCCCTTGACGACGAAATGGTCGCGGAAGAAGGCGATCAGAGGCTCGCTTTCCTGGAAGTTGTGGGGTGTCAGGACCGCGGAGAGCACCGGCACGTCGGTATCGAGCTGGACGCGCATCATGCCGTCGAGCACCGTCCCGGCGACGAAGTCGTGGCGATAGATGCCGCCATTGACGACGAAGGCGGTGCCGAGGATCGACGCGTAGCGGCCGGTCCTGGCGAGCGCCTGCGCATGCAGCGGGATTTCGAGCGCTCCCGGCACGTCGAAGATCTCGACATCGGCGGCGCTGCCGCCGAGTTTCGTCCATTGCGCAATAAAGGCGTCGACGCAACGATCGACGATATCGGCGTGCCAGCGGGCGCGGACGATGGCGATCTTGGCGGAGGGATGGGAAAGTATGGTCATGGTCTCAAGCCTTTCAGGGTTGGCATTTTCCAATGATCCCGTCGGGCGAACATGCATGCGCGAAGACCCCGGGGAGGGGCGACGCCTCTGCTTGCTCTCTTCCATCCGGACTATAACCGTCGGCTCCGGAATTCGACCGGATCTGCTGACCTTCGCACGAAAATGCGAAGCGCTCGCGGGCTTCGACCACCGACCATTCCCGATCCTGTGTTCGCTACCGCCGGTGGGGAATTTCACCCCGCCCTGAGAACGCTTGCGACTATAGCGGCTGTTTCGCCGCCGTCAAATCTGTGCTGCGACGTGAAAGCGAAAAATCACGACAGAATTTTCCAAGGATTTCGCGCCCCTGAACAATTCATTCCCGCCGGTCTATTCGCGGATGACGAGCAGGTCCTTTGCCGCGAAGCGCAGCGTGACGCTCTCGCCGGCGACCGGTGGGGTCATGCCCGGATCGTTGAACATATCGAAGGAGATGATGTCTTCGCCGACCCGCAGCTTGGTGCGGATGACGGAGCCGAGAAAGCTCCTCGATACGACTTGGCCCGGAAGTGCGGTATCGCCCCTGGCGCCCTCGGCGATTGAGCCTGCTTCCGGCCTGAGCGCCAGCGAAATGCTGTCGCCGCCCTTTGCCCCGGCTATCGGCTCTTTCAGCGAAATCCGCTGCCCGCCGATGGTGACCGCGCCGCTTGCGGGATCGGCCACCTTCCCCTCGATGATGTTGAGTGTGCCGACGAAGGAGGCGACGAATCGTGTGGCCGGGGTGTTGTAGATCTCGAAAGGGGTGCCGATCTGATCGGCGCGGCCGGCATTCATGACGACGATCCGGTCGGAGATCGACAGTGCCTCCTCCTGGTCGTGCGTCACGAATACCGTGGTGATGCCGAGCTGCTGCTGGATCTGCCGGATCTCCTCCCGCAGCGAGATGCGGATTTTTGCATCGAGCGCGGAGAGCGGCTCGTCGAGGAGCAGCACCTGCGGCTTGACGGCGAGGGCGCGGGCAAGCGCCACGCGCTGCTGCTGTCCGCCGGACAATTGATAGGGGAAGCGGTCCGCCAGATGCTCGAGCTTGATCAGTCCGAGCATCTGCTTCACCCGTGCCTCGATCTCCGTTTTGGAAGCGCCGGCGACCTTGAGGCCGAAGGCGACATTGTCGTGAACATTCATGTTGGGAAAGAGCGCGTAGGCCTGGAACACCATGCCGATATTGCGCTGGTTGGGCTTCAGCGTGCCCTGGTCCTTGCCGTCGATGAAGATCGAGCCGCCGGACGGCGTTTCGAAGCCGGCAATCATGCGCAGTATGGTCGTCTTGCCGCAGCCGGAGGGGCCGAGGAAGGAGACGAACTCGCCCTTGTCGATCCCCATGTCGAAATTATGCACGACCTGGACCGGGCCGAAGGATTTCTGGATGTTGGTCAGTTGCAGGAATGCCATGTGATCAAGCCTTGGCCGGAGCGGATTTCTGGAAGCGCGACACGAGCTGGATCAATCCCATGCTGAGCCAGGTGATCGCGAATGCGATGACGGCGAGCGCCGAAGGCTCGTAGGCCTTGTTGGCGCCGACAAGCTGCAGATAGGGGCCGAAGGCCGGGCGGTTGAGCAGCGCCGCCATTGTGAATTCGCCCATGACGATCGCGAAGGTGATGAAGGCACCGGAAAGCACGCCGCTCATCACATTCGGGAAAATGCAGCGGAAGAGGATGGTCGGCCATTTGGCGCCGAGGCTTTCCGCGGCCTCGGTCAGCGTTCTGACATCGATGGCCCGCATAGCCGTGTCGACGGCGCGGTACATGTAGGGAAGCGACAGCGTCATGTAGGAGAACATCAGGAGCGCATTGGTGCCGGAAGTGGAGCCGGTCAGCGGCAGGAACGATGAGGAATTATAGAGTCTGAGATAACCGAAGACGATGACGATCGCCGGAATGACGAGCGGCAGCAGCGTGATGAACTCGATGACGGGGCGGACCTGGGGCAGGCGCAGCCGCACCCAGTAGGCGGTCGGCACCACCAGCAGCATGCCGAAGATGATCGTGAAAAACGCCATCAGCATCGAATAGCCGAAGGTCTCGCGAAACTGGAAGTCGGAGAAGACCGACCGGTAAGCGTCGAAGGAATAGGCATCGCGGCGCATGCGCAGCGAGAATTCCAGCGTGCCGAGCAGGGGGACGATGAAATAGCTCGCTCCGATGGCGATGGCGATCCAGGCACCGAGACGTCTTGCTTTCATTTCTGCCACCGTTCGGCGCGCATCCGCAGCCAGATGTAGAGAATATTGGAGATGCCGGTGATGACGATCATGCCGAGCGCCAGCGCATAGCCGAGGTTCGGATTATGGAGCACGTCGCCGCGGATCTGCGCATAGAGCAGGATCGGCACGATATTGAGCGAACTGCCGGTCAGCGCGTAGGCGGTGGCGATCGCGCCGAAGGCGTTGGCGAAGAGCAGGAGCGTCGTGCCGAGCAGGCTCGGCCAGAGGATCGGCAGCGCCACCATGCGCCAGTATTGCCAGGTGGAGGCGCCGAGAATTTCGGAAGCTTCGCGCCATTCCTTCTTCATGCCGTCGAGCGCCGGCGTAAGGATCAGCACCATCAGCGGGATCTGGAAATACATGTAGGTGATGGTGAGGCCGAGGAAGCTCAGGAGATTGAACCCCGTCGAATAGAGATTGAAGCCGAACCAGTCGCGCAGAAACACGGTGACAAGACCGGTGCGGCCGAGGGTGGCGAGAAAGGCGAAGGCGAGCGGAACGCCCGCGAAGTTGGAGGCGACGCCGGAAAAGGTGAGGAGCCCGGAGCGAATCCAGCCCGGCAGCCCGCCAAGCACGATCGCCCACGCAAGGAAAAAGCCGATGAGCGCGCCGCCGAGCGAGGAGGCGACCGATACGCGGATTGAAATCCAGTAGGCGGAGAGGATCGAGGGCGTGAAGAGATCGCCGATATTCTTGAAGGTGAACTCGCCTGCAGGCGTGAGGAAGGCGCCGGTGACGAGATAGAGCGTCGGAACGACCAGGAACATCAGCGCGAAAATCATGAAGGGCGCGATGCCCAGCCAGTCGATGATCGCTCGTTTGCTGATCAGGGGTGCTGCTGCTGTTGTCGTGGTCATAAAGCTTTCGGCTGTCCCGGCGTCGGAGGAAAATGACCTCCCCGCCACGTACGAGGCGGGGAGGTACGCAATGGCAGTTACTGCACGCTCGCGCCGACGACGCTATCCCATTTGGTGGTGATCGCTTCCTTGCCCTTGGCCTGCTCGTCGAGTGTCGGGAACACGGCCTTTTCGTAGGATGCGGCCGGCGGCAGCTTGTCGAGCATTTCCTGCGGAACCTTGCCGTTCTTGACGAGGTCGTTGAAGCGGATCGGGTGGCAGTAGCCCTTCAGCCAGCCGAGCTGACCTTCGTCCGAATAGAGATATTCCATCCAGAGCTTGGCAGCGTTCGGATGCGGAGCGAAGGCAGAGATCGCCTGCACGTAGACGCCGGCGACGACGCCGGAGGCCGGGACGACGACTTCGACCGGCGGGTTGCCGTTCAGGCTGTCGCGCCAGGAGAGGCCGTTATAGTCCCAGGCGATGATAATCGGCGTCGAGCCTTGCGCAAGCGAGGCGGACTTGCCGATGACCGGGACGAAGTTGCCGGCCTTGTTGACCTCGGCGAAGAAGGCCAGGCCCGCTTCCCCGGCCTTTGCCGCATCCGTTTCGCCGGCCGCGAGGCCTGCGGCGTAGACCGCCTGCACCGCCTGGTTGGATGCGCGCGGATCGCCGGCGAGGGCGACCGAGTTCGCATAGTCGGACTTCTTGAGGTCCGCCCAGTCCTTCGGCACGTCCTTGACGATATCGGTGTTCACCACGAAGGAGAGAACGCCGTAATAGTCGCCGTACCAATAGCCTTCCGGATCCTTGGCCGTGTCCGGAATCGTGTCCCAGGTAGAGACCTTGTAGGGCTGAATCAGGCCTTCGGCCTTGGCCGAGGGACCGAACGAGAGGCCGACGTCGATGACGTCGGGGGCCTGCGGGCCGGTGTTGCCCTTGTTGGCCTTGATCGCCTCGATCTCGTCTCCGGAGCCCGCATCCGGGTTCAGTTCGTTGACTTCGATGCCGTATTTGGCCTTGAAGCCGGCGATTACGTCGCCGTACCCGCACCAATTGTGCGGGAGCGCGATTGTCGTCAGCGTGCCTTCCTTCTTGGCGGCTGCGATGAGCTCTTCGCTCGGCTCGGCAACGGCTACTGCCGTCGTTGCGAGCAGCATGGCGGTCGAAAGCGAGAGCAGGCGTTGAGTCCTTGAAATCACTGGCGTTCTCCTTATTGGGTTTTCAGTCAATTTCGCCGATGCAGTTAAAGATATGCGATGAAGCTTATGTGACAGGCTTTGTCCCGCCTGCGGCAGATATGTCGGCTTCGGAGCAATCCGCCCCGGTTGCATTCGAATGTCGCCTGAATGCTCTTCCATCAGGGAATTCAAGCCGCCGGAGCCCTCCTAGACCGGCTTGCGGAAAATGCGGGTGGAATCGAACAGGCCCTCCAGCGTCTTCATCCGGTCCCGGGTTTGGTCCCAGTTCGAGCTCTGTACCGCCTCGATCAGCGCCTCCACGAGGAAGAGCAGCATGACGGAACTGTCCCATGCGGAGGGAACCTCGATCCGGGCGCGGAAAACCTTCGATGAAGACTTGGCGACCGGAGAGCCCCACTGGTCCGTGAAGAGGATGATCTCGACGCCGCGCTCTCGGGCGGAGCGGGCGAGCGTTTCCATCTCCTGCTCGTAACGGCGGATGTCGAACAGGATGAGGACGTCTCCCGAGCGCATGTCCAGCACGTAATGCGGCCACGAACTCGGGTTCGCGGCGATCTGCGTGACGCCGGTTCGGATGACCTGAAGATGAGTGAAGAGGTAATCCGCGAGAGAGCGGGTGATGCGCCCGCCGACGAGATAGACCCTGCGCTTCAAATCGGCAACGAGTGCGGCGGCCGTGTCGAACTCCGCGGGCTCGATCTGCGACAGCGTCTGGCGCATGTTTCCCATGACCGCGTCGGCGAAGCGGTTGAGCGTATGGGTTCCCGGCGCGCTGGCCGCCCAGCGGTCGTGCTTCGCGATCGGATTGGAAATCGTCGCCTCGAGCTCCTGATGAAGCCGTGCCTGGAAGTCCGGGAAGCCGCGAAAACCGAGCTTCTGAACCATGCGGGCGACCGTCGGCGTCGAAACGCCGGCGTTCTCTGCAACGGTGGTGATCGAGCCGAGACCGGAGACCGGGTAGTTGTCGAGAAGTGTCTCCGCCAACTGCCTTTCGGCGCGCGTCAGCGCGGCGAAATGTGCGCTGATCACATCCGACACCGTCATGGAAGCCGTGTTGCCGTTCAATGTCGTCCCCTTGGCCGGTCTTTGCCAGCTTGCCGGAAATTAAACATCGCTGTCACAATCGGAGTCAATCGCAATTTTGAAAAGATCGTTTCAGTTTTCCATTGACAGCAGCCCATTCGTGAAGAATTCTCTTCATAATCATCGTCTGCCAAGGCATTGGGGAGCCGGTTTTGACGAGACTTTTGACTGAGGCAGAGGGCGACCCGGTCGCGATCGAGAACGCTGAAGCAGCGGGAGATTTTCTCTTCGTCTGCGAGCATGCCTCGAACCGTATGCCCGAACGCCTGGGAACGCTCGGTCTCTCCGGAGAAGCGCTCGAAAGCCATATCGCCTGGGATCCTGGCGCGTTGGCTGTCTCCCGGCTGCTCTCCAAAGAGCTGGATGGCACCTTGATTCATCAGCGTTTTTCGCGGCTTGCCTATGACTGCAACAGACCGCCGGAAGCGGCTGCGGCGATGCCTTCCGTCAGCGAGACCTATGAGGTGCCCGGCAACGTCGCCCTGTCGGCCGCGGAGCGGCAGGCGCGGATCCAGGAGATTTACCTGCCGTTTCACGCGGCGGTCACGCGCGCGGTGGCAGACCGCAAGGCCGCGCGCAGAGGGCCGGTTCTCGTGACCATACACAGTTTCACGCCGATCTATTTCGGCAAGCCGCGGACCGTCGAGCTCGGCATTCTGCACGATGCGGACAGCCGGCTCGCGGAGCGCATGCTTGCCGCCGCGGCGACCGCGGAGGCGGGATACGACGTCCGCCGCAACGAACCTTACGGACCGGCCGACGGCGTGACGCACAGTCTGATCGAATACGGTATCCGCCTTGGCGTGCCGAACGTCATGATCGAGATCCGCAACGATCTTATCCGCGATAAAGTCGGCCAAAGGGTCATGGCCGATTATCTGGCGGGGCTGCTCGCGACGAGCGCGGTTGCCCTTCCGGCACAATAATAGACCCGGGGAGCGGCGAAGCCGCGGTGATGACGGTGAACAGGAGAGATGCAGCCCATGATCGGATCGGCAGCTATGGGAGGGGAGCTTCCTCGTCCTGACGGCGCGCGCGGGGCAGGGCGCCGCGATGCCTGAATATTTGAAAACCTATGTGCGGACGGTCGACGGATTCAATCGCCGCGTGGGCCGGACGACCATGTATCTGATCTTCGCGATGATGGGCATTCTGCTCTATTCGTCCGTATCGAAGGCCTGGCTGCTGCCGTCGCTCTGGACGCTCGAAATGGCACAATTCGTCATGGCGGCATACTACCTGCTGGGTGGGGCCTATTCGCTCCAGCTCGACAGCCACGTGCGTATGGACCTGGTCTATGGCCGCTGGACTGCGCGCACGCGCGCTGCGGTCGATGCGATCACCATCCTCATGCTCTTCGTCTATCTGGGCTTCCTACTTTATGGGGGCGTTTCCAGCACTGCTTATGCGTTGAAATACGGTGAGACCAGCTATTCGAGCTGGGCACCCTACATGGCGCCGATCAAGATCGTCATGACGATAGGCATCGCACTCACTCTCCTGCAGGCAACGTCCATCTTCATCAAGGACCTTGCCCGGGCGATGGGGAGGCCGATCGCATGAGCTACGAAATGATCGCCTTCATGATGTTCTCGTCCATGATGATGACGATGCTGACCGGGCAAAGGGTCTTCGCGGCCATCGGTGTCGTCGGCGCGGTTTCGGCTGCCTTCCTCTGGGGCAATGGCGGCTTCGAGATGGCCTTCGCCGCTTCGATGAAGCTGATGAAATGGTATCCGCTGCTCACTTTGCCGCTCTTCATCTTCATGGGCTACATGCTGTCGGAATCCGGGATCGCCGAGGATCTCTACAAGATGTTCCACGTGTGGATGGGCGGCCTGCGCGGCGGGCTTGCGCTCGGCACCATCGGGCTGATGGTCATCATTTCCGCGATGAACGGACTCAGCGTTGCGGGAATGGCGATCGGCGCGACCATCGCGCTGCCCGAGCTCCTGCGCCGCGGCTACGACAAGACGATGGTGACCGGAGTCATTCAGGCGGGCAGTTCACTCGGCATTCTGGTTCCGCCGAGCGTCGTGCTGGTGCTCTACGGCATGATCGCGCGTCAGCCGGTGGGGCAGCTCTGGCTTGCAGGCGTGTTTCCGGGGTTGCTTCTGGCACTGCTGTTTTCGATCTATGTGGTCTTTCGCTGCAAGATACAGCCGCATCTTGGGCCCGCGCTTCCCAAGGAGGAGCGGAACGTCCCGCTTGCCGAAAAGCTCAAGCTGTTACGCGCCGGCATCCTCCCCTTCATGATCTTCTTTCTGATGATGGGCCTCTTCGTGATGGGCGTCACAAGCCTTGTCGAGAGCTCCGCCGTGGGGGCGCTTTCTGCCCTCGTAGCGGCCTGGTGGAAGGGGCGTCTGACATGGACCGTTTTCGACAAGACGATCGAGCAGACACTCGGCATCTCCTGCATGTTCATGTGGATCATCCTGGCAGCGCTCTGCTTCGGTGCGGTCTTCGACGGCCTGGGAGCGGTCAAGGCGATCGAGTTCCTGTTCCTGGAGAAATGGGGTCTGGGTCCCTGGGAAGTGCTGATCCTGATGCAGCTTTCCTATCTGGTCATGGGCACGTTCCTCGACGACACAGCCATGCTGGTGATCGTCGCCCCGCTCTACATACCTCTCGTCGGCAGCCTCGGCTTCGATCTGATCTGGTACGGCGTGCTCTACACGATCACCTGCCAGATCGCCTACATGACTCCGCCCTTCGGCTACAACCTGTTCCTGATGCGTGCGATGGCTCCTCCCGAGATATCGCTGATGGACATCTACAGATCGGTGCTCCCCTTCGTCCTGGTGATGCTCGTGGGACTGGCAATCGTGACCGCGTTTCCGGAGATCGCACTGTGGCTGCCGCACCATGTCTATGTGAAGGGCTGACGGGGAGCCGGCGCCTTGCGCCGCAAGAGGTGAGACCTTCCGATGGGGGGCTCCGAAAAAGAAGTGAACGTTGAACGAAAACAGAGGGAAACGGACATGACCAACAGACGCGATTTTCTGAAGAAGGCCGGGCTTGCAGCCGCGGCCGGAACGACGGCGCTTGCTGCCCCGGCAGTGCGTGCGCAATCCGGAAAGATCACCTGGCGCCTGCAGACCTATGCCGGCCCGGCGCTCGCCGAACATGTCATCAAGCCGGCGATCGATGCCTTCAACAAGGCCGCCAATGGCGAGATGCAGATCGACCTTTACACCGCCGATCAGCTCGTGCCGACCGGCGAATTGTTCCGCGCCATGCAGGCCGGTACGATCGATGCGGTTCAGAGCGACGACGACTCGATGGCTTCACCGGTCGACATCAAGGTATTCGGCGGCTACTTCCCATTCGCTTCGCGCTACAGCCTGGACGTGCCGACGCTCTTTCATCAGTACGGCCTCAACGAGATCTGGGCCGAAGCCTACGGAGAAGTCGAAGGGGTCACCTGGCTTTCGGCCGGATCCTGGGATCCCTGCAACTTTGCAACGGTGAAGCCGATCAAGACGCTTGCGGACCTCAAGGGCCTGCGCATCTTTACCTTCCCGACCGCCGGCAAGTTTCTGACGCGTTTCGGCGTCGTTCCCGTCACTCTGCCCTGGGAGGACGTGCAGGTCGCCATGCAGACGGGCGAACTCGACGGGCTCGCCTGGTCGGGGATTACCGAGGACTACACGGTGGGCTGGGCGGACGTCACCAAGTACTTCCTGACGAACAATATCTCCGGCGCCTGGTGCGGATCGTTTTTTGCGAACTCCGCACGGTGGAAGGAGGTGCCGGAGCATCTGCAGACGCTGTTCCGCCTCTGCATCGACTCCTCGCATTACTATCGCCAGCACTGGTACTGGGGCGGCGAGGCGAAGTTGCGCGCCGAAGGCACCAAGCTGGAACTGACGACCATTCCGGACGAGGAATGGAAAACGGTTGAAGCGGAGGCCCTGAAATTCTGGGACGAGATTGCTGCCACCAGCCCGCGCGCGGCCAAGGTCGTAGAGATATTGAAGAAGTACCGCGAGACAATGGAAAAGGCCGGGCCGCCCTATCGCTATACCTGATCGGGGCCCAGCAACTGACACCCGGGGCTGCGATGCGGCCCCGGAGATGGACGGAACAATTCTACCGGTAGCAGACCGGAACCAGGACCTTCCCATGAGCGCGAACTATACATTCGATGATTTGAAGAGAGACGTGGCCGAGGGCCGCATCGACACGGTGCTGGCTTGCCAGGTCGACATGCAGGGCCGGCTGATGGGCAAGCGGTTTCATGCGGAATATTTCGTGGAAAGCGCATGGAAGGAGACGCATAGCTGCAACTACCTGCTTGCGACGGATATGGAGATGGAGACCGTTCCCGGCTACAAGGCGACGAGCTGGGAGAAAGGGTACGGCGACTACACGATGAAGCCGGACCTCTCGACCCTCCGGCGCATTCCGTGGCTCGAAGGCACCGCGCTGGTCCTCTGCGACATGCTGGACCATGACACGCATGCGGAAGTGCCGCACTCGCCGCGCGCCATTTTGAAGAAGCAGGTGGCGCGCCTCGAAGCCATGGGCTTCAAGGCCTATATGGCGAGCGAACTCGAATTCTTCCTCTTCGATCAGTCCTATGACGATGCGAGGCTCTCGGGATATCGCGACCTGCAGCTCGCCAGCGGCTACAACGAGGATTACCACATCTTCCAGACGACCAAGGAAGAGGATGTGATGCGGGCGATCCGCAACGGTCTTCAGGGTGCCGGGATCCCGGTCGAGAACTCCAAGGGCGAGGCGTCCGCCGGCCAGGAGGAGATCAACGTCCGTTACGCGGAGGCCGTGACGATGGCCGACCGGCATGCGATCATCAAGAACGGCTGCAAGGAAATCGCCTGGCAGCGCGGCAAGGCGATCACCTTCCTTGCCAAGTGGAACTACTCGGCCGCCGGCTCCTCGTCGCACATTCACCAGTCGCTCTGGAGCAAGGACGGAGAAACGCCGCTGTTCTTCGACAAGAACGGGCAGTATGGCATGTCTGAGCTCATGCGCCATTATGTGGCCGGTCAGCTCGCCCATGCGAGCGAGGTAACCTATTTCCTGGCGCCCTATATCAACTCCTACAAGCGCTTCATGGCCGGCACCTTCGCTCCGACTAAGGCGATCTGGAGCAAGGACAACCGCACGGCCGGCTATCGCCTCTGCGGTGAGGGCAGCAAGGCAATCCGTATCGAGTGCCGCGTCGGCGGCTCCGATCTCAATCCGTACCTTGCCTTTGCCGCCCTGATCGCGGCCGGCATTTCCGGCATCGAGAACAAGATGGAACTGGAGGCGCCCTTCGTGGGCGACGCCTATCAGGGCAAGGAGGTGCGCGAGATCCCGCATACGCTGAGAGAGGCGAGCGAGGCGCTTTCCGGTTCGAAGATGCTGCGTGCCGCTTTCGGCGAAGAGGTTGTCGATCATTATGTGCACGCCGCAGAATGGGAGCAGCAGGAATATGACCGGCGGGTGACCGACTGGGAGGTCGCGCGCGGGTTCGAAAGGGCGTAACAACGCCCTCCCCAATCTCTCCCCACGAGGGGGAGGGGCTACGTTGCGGCACCCTCCTATCGAAAGCCGATGCCTCCACAAGGAGCATGGCCGAATTACCGCGCGGAGCGGTGCCGCAAGCTAAGCCCCTCCCTCTCGTGCGGAGGGTTGGGGAGGGGAATTCATGTGAAATGAGAACAGGAAGACGATCATGACGATGATCCGATGTGTTTCGCCGGTCGACGGCGAGGTTTATGCCGAGCGCCCGGCAATGCCGCTGGAGATGGCGAGGCAGGCCGTGGCACATGCGCGCCTCGCGCAGAAGGCCTGGGCCAGGCGCCCGCTCGATGAACGTGTGAAGCTGGTGCTTGCCGGCGTGGCACGCCTCAACGAGATGGTCGACGAGGTGGTGCCGGAACTCGCCTGGCAGATGGGCCGGCCGGTGCGCTATGGCGGCGAGTTCAAGGGATTCAACGAGCGCTCCAATTACGTCGCCTCGATCGCGGCCGATGCGCTGAAGCCGCTCGTCGTGGAGGAGAGCGACCGCTTCGAGCGGCGCATCGCGCGCGAGCCGCATGGCGTCGTCTTCGTCATCGCTCCGTGGAACTATCCCTATATGACCGCGATCAACACGGTCGCGCCGGCGCTGATGGCCGGCAATACCGTGATCCTCAAGCACGCCAGCCAAACGATCCTCGTCGGCGAGCGCATGGTGCGCGCCTTCATCGAGGCGGGCGTTCCGGCGGACGTTTTCCAGAACCTGTTCCTGGATCACGACACGACGGCGGCGCTGATTGCCGCCAAGAGCTTCGACTTCATCAACTTCACCGGATCGGTCGAAGGCGGCCGGTCGATCGAGCGGGCGGCGGCCGGCACCTTTACCGGCCTCGGCCTCGAGCTCGGCGGCAAGGATCCTGGCTATGTGATGGAGGATGCCGACCTCGACGCGGCCGTCGACACGCTGATGGACGGCGCGACCTACAATTCCGGCCAGTGCTGCTGCGGCATCGAGCGCATCTATGTGCATGAGTCGCTCTATGACGCCTTTGTCGAGAAATCGGTCGCCTGGGCGTCCAATTACAAGCTCGGCAATCCGCTCGATCCGGAGACGACGCTCGGTCCGATGGCAAACAAGCGCTTTGCGGCAACCGTGCGCAATCAGATCGCCGATGCGATCTCCAGGGGTGCCAAGGCGCTGATCGACCCGAAGCTCTTCCCGCAGGACGATGGCGGTGCCTATCTGGCGCCGCAAGTCCTTGTCGACGTCGATCACTCCATGGAGTTCATGCGCGAGGAAACCTTCGGGCCGGCCGTGGGCATCATGAAGGTGAAGAGCGACGCCGAGGCGATCGAATTGATGAACGACAGCCGGTACGGTCTCACCGCGTCGCTCTGGACGAAGGATGCGGAGCGCGCGGCGCGGATCGGCAGTGAGCTCGAAACCGGCACCGTTTTCATGAATCGCGCCGACTATCTCGATCCGGCGCTGTGCTGGACCGGCGTCAAGGAGACCGGCCGGGGCGGCTCGCTCTCGGTGCTCGGCTTCCACAACCTCACCCGCCCGAAATCCTATCACCTCAAGAAAGTGACCGCATGACCATCACCGCCAACTGGAGCTATCCGACCGCCGTCAAATTTGGCGCCGGCCGGATCAAGGAGCTTGCCGACCACTGCGAGGCGCTCGGCATCAAGAAGCCGCTGCTCATAACGGATCGCGGACTTGCCCCGATGGCGATCACGCAGCAGGCGCTCGATATTCTGGAAGCGGGTGGCCTCGGACGCGCGATCTTCGCGGACGTCGATCCGAACCCCAACGACAGGAACCTCGAAGCCGGCGTGAAAGCGTTCCGTGACGGCGGCCATGACGGCGTCGTCGCCTTCGGCGGCGGCTCGGGCCTGGACCTCGGCAAGTGCGTCGCATTCATGGCCGGCCAGACGCGGCCGGTCTGGGACTTCGAGGATATCGGCGACTGGTGGACCCGCGCGAGCGTCGAAGGTATCGCGCCGATCGTCGCCGTTCCGACGACCGCCGGTACCGGGTCAGAAGTCGGGCGCGCCAGCGTCATCACCAATTCGGCAAGTCATGTGAAGAAGGTGATCTTCCATCCGAAGTTCCTTCCTGGCGTCACGATCTGCGATCCGGAACTGACGGTCGGCATGCCCAAGGTGATCACCGCCGGCACGGGCATGGACGCCTTTGCCCATTGCCTCGAAGCCTATTCGTCTCCCTTCTATCACCCCATGTCGGCAGGTATCGCCCTCGAGGGCATGCGGCTCGTCAAGGAATATCTGCCGCGCGCCTACAAGGACGGCACGGATCTCGAAGCCCGTGCCAACATGATGAGCGCGGCGGCCATGGGGGCGGTCGCATTCCAGAAGGGGCTCGGCGCGATCCACTCGCTGTCGCATCCCGTCGGCGCGATCTACAACACCCATCACGGCATGACCAACGCCGTGGTGATGCCCCCGGTCCTGCGGTTCAACCGCTCCGCGATCGAGGAGAAGATCGGTCGCGCCGCCGCCTATCTCGGCATTGCGGGCGGTTTCGACGGTTTCTATGACTATGTGCTGCAGCTCCGGGAGGAACTCGGCGTTCCCGACAAGCTGTCGGCGCTTGGTGTCGGCACGGACCGTATCGACGAGATGGCCGAGATGGCGATCGTCGATCCGACGGCCGGCGGCAATCCCGTCGAACTGACGCTCGATGCCGCCAAAAAGCTGTTCGCCGAATGCATTTGACGGGAGCCGTCGTTAATTTTTTCAAGCCCGGAAAACCCATGTTTTCCGGGCTTTTTCGTTGCTCTTCAACGGGAAATGCGCCCCACGGTTAACTTTTGGGGGCCAAAAGTTTCCATTTCGTTAACCATGTTCTGCAAGGTTCTATTAAGGAAACCGCGCGCCGTGCATCGCTCGGCGGACCGGAAACGAGCAAGGACGAGGTGAGAGAAATGGCGGTCATCACATTCGCCAATGCAAAGGGCGGTGCGGGAAAGACGACCGCGGCGCTGATCCTGTCGACGGAACTGGCGAGGCAGGGAAACCGCGTCGTGGTACTGGACGCCGATCCGCAGCGCTGGATCACGAGCTGGTCCGAAGTGTCCGGCCGTGTCGCCAATCTCGAGGTGATTTCGCACGTCACTCCGGCTTCGCTTCCCTGTCATATCCGCGAACTCAAGGGTGAGGCCGATTTCATCGTCATCGACCTCGCCGGAGCCAAGGACGCGATCGTCGCGTTGGCGCTGGGTCTGTCCGATCACGTGCTGATACCGGTTCAGGGCTGTGCCATGGATGCGCGGGGGGCCGTACAGATTCTTGAACTTATCCGCCATATCGGAGAGAAGGCGAGGGTACGCATCAACCACTCGGTCGTGTTGACGCGCGTCAATTCGCTGGTGACGACGCGAGCGCTGCAGACGATCAAGGCGCTGCTCGCCTCCCGCGGCGTTTCGGTCCTCGATACGCCGATCGTCGAGCGTGTTGCCTATCGCGAAATCTTCGAGTGCGGCGGCACCCTGCAGATGATGGACCCGAACAGGGTCAGCAATCTCGACAAGGCGCGCGAAAACGCATACGCGCTTGCCGCCGAGGTGCAGAACCTGCTCCCCGTGACCGCACGCCGCGCCCTGATGTCCCGCCTGCGCTCGGCTTTGCCGCGGGCGGCGTAGCGATCGATCCCGAAGGGCGTTGCCGTTCAGAACCTTTTATCGATGAAATGCTTGGCCTGGGCGCCGGCGTGGTAGAAGACGGATTTCAGAGTCCGCCACGGATCCGGCGTGACCGGCGTCTCGGCAAGCGGGATCGCGGACGTATCGCCGGTCACGTGACGGGCAAGCGCGCGGCCGAAGACGGTACCTGGGGCTATGCCGCGGCCGTTATATCCGCTGATCGATACGACATTCGGGGCGAGCACATGCATGGCCGGCAGATTGTTCGTGGTCATGCCGATGCGGCCGTCCCACCAATATTCGAAGCGGAAATCCCCGATAAAGGGGAAGAGCTTGCGCACGGACCGGGCGGCGAAGGCCCGGTGTGTGCCCGCGGCGATCGCATCGAGCCTGCCGATCGATCCGAAAATCAGCCGGTTCTGCTTGTCCATGCGGAAGGAGGTCATCACCAGCCCCGTGTCCCAGGCCCCCTGGCGTTCGGGCAATATGCGCTCGGCCACGTGGTCGGGCAGCGGATTGGTCGCGAACTGGAAATAGGGAAGGATCGTCAGTTCCTGCCGGAACTCCTTCCATGGGGTATCGGTGACAAGGCTTCCATAGGCGTTGGTCGCGAGAATGACGTGACGGGCCGTGACCGTCCCACGCCCGGTCTTCAATTTCCAGAGATCGCCTTGCCGGCTGGCTGCAAGGAGGGGGGTATCGGTGAAGATTTCGGCGCCGGCGGCAAGCGCCGCACGCGCCAAGCCCCGCGCATAGGCGAGCGGCTGTATCGTTCCGGCTCGACGGTCGAGCAGTGCGCCTGTGAAGCACTCGGCCCCTGAAAGCGCGTGCGCCTTTTCTGCCGAAAGCACCTCAACCGGAGCACCGCGTTTTTTCCATTGCGCCTCGCGCTCCCGGATTTCCTTGAGCCCTTCCGCACCGACCGACATATGCAGCGTGCCGTTGCGAACGGCTTCGCATTCGATTCCATGTTTCGCAACGAGATCATAGACAAATGACGGGCCGTCGCCGAGTTCGTCGAGAAGGCGGTTGCCCGCGGCTGCTCCGAGCGTTGCAATCAGGTCGTCCGGCTGCACCCACATGCCGGCATTGACCAGGCCGACATTGCGGCCCGAACCCCCGAAGCCGATCATCCGCGATTCGATCACCGCCGTCCTGACGCCTGTCTCGGCCAGATGAAGCGCGGCCGAAAGGCCAGTGAAACCACCTCCGACGATCGCCACCTCGACCGCCAGGTCGCCTGCCAGCGGAGCGGTGCGCGGAGCGGCCGGTGCCGTCGCATGCCAGAGATTGGGGAGAGCACGCTCCGTTGCCATCGCGGACAGTTCCTTAGAGTCAGGGGTGTTTCGCCTGTGATAAAGGCAATGCGGCGGAGTTTTTCATGACAATGTTTCATGATGTCATGAGGCTGCTGCGGCCGGCAGGGCTGTATGGCATTCGAGGCAGCTCAAGCGTGTCGCGATCATGCGCATTCACGCGGCACGCTTGGCTGATTGTCGTGCGTCAGTCGACGAATTCGACCGTGACGCCAGTGCTCACCATCTTGCCGAGTTCGGTCGCATCCCAGTTGGTAAGGCGGACGCAGCCATGGCTCTGGGTCTTGCCGATCTTCGACGGCTCCGGTGTCCCGTGAATGCCGTAGGTCGGCTTCGACAGTGCGATCCAGACGGTGCCCACCGGGCCGTTCGGACCCGGCTGCAATTGCAGGATCCTGTCGTTCGCGCCCTGCTGGAAGTTGATCTTCGGGTTATAGGTATAACCTGGATCGAAGGCGATACGCTCGACATGCACCGTCCCGGAAGGTGACGGCGTGTCGGAGGAGCCGATGGTGGCCGGATAGGCGGCGATCAGTTTCCCCGCCTCGTCGTAGGCGAGCACCTGCTTGCGGGCCTTGTCCGCGACGATGCGCGCCACCTTGCCCTTCTTGTTCGGGCCGGGATTGACGACCTTGATCGTCGTGCCGGGGATCGAAAAATCGGCACCGGGATTGAGCTCGCGCAGATAGGCCTCGTCCATGTGGAACTTTTCGCCGAGCATCTCCGTCACGGACGTGAACGACAGATGCGGCAACTGCGCCTTGTGGGCGTAGTCTTCCGGAATGGAGGCGACAAAGGGGCCGGCCGCATCCGCCGCGGTGATCGTGTAGGTCGTAATCGGCAAGCCGCCGTTGAAGCGCAGCCGCTCGAGAATGTCTTCGGTATTGTTCGGATCGAGCGTTTCACCCGTTGCCTGCTGCCAGGCTTCAATGGCCTTGGTGACGTTCGAGCCCATCTTGCCGTCGATCACGCCGGGAGAAAAGCCTTCGCGGTCGAGGAAGACCTGCAGGGCAGCGATCTCGGCGCGCGACTTTCCTCTCACCGTCATGGCCGGCGGCATCGGCTGTGCCAGCGGGTCATTGTATTGCGGATCGTAGGCGGCCTCTTCACGATCGGAGAGCGAGGGAAGGCTGTTGGGCAGATCCTCGCGCTCGACCGGAGCGGGCGCAATATCGCGATATTCGGGAATGGCGCCGGTAAACTCGCCGGGCTCGGAATAGCCGTAACCGCGATCGCGGGGATCGGGATAGCCATCGCGCCCGTATTGGCGGCGCCGCTGTCCGCGACCATAGCCGTCATTCGGCACGACGGTGGCGACGATATTGCCCCACGGATCCACGAGCACCGTGCGTCCGCGCCGGTCGCGCATGGCGTGAACCTCGGCCTCTCCGGGGATATAGTCGAGAATGTCGCCTTCGGGGGTGACGAGCATCACCTCGCCGCCGCCCCAATAGCCACCATAGGCATCCTGTGCGTTGGCGGGCGCAAGCTCCACGGCGATGAGGGCGAGTGCTGCGAAGAGCGAAAGGCCGGTGCGGGTCGCGGGCGTCACTAGGGAACCTGTCTTCATGGCGGTTGCTTTGCGGCGGTACATACCGATTTGGACGTTAATGTGAAAAAAGTGAATTCATCATGAACAACCGGTTAAATTAGTTAGGCCAACATCCTGCCCATTGCAACGCTCGCCGAAATGGCCCGGTTCCGAGGCTTCGACTATCATGGATTCTCTGCCTGATTCCGGGCTCCTTGCGAGGAGGTGAAATGCGGACGACCTTGAACGCGGCCGATGGCGCCGCGATCCACCTCCTGTTCGACCCGTCCTCGGCACTCGATGTCGCGGCCTTCGTCGTGGCCGGCGTCGACCTGTCGCCCGGCGCGGCGATCCCCTCGGACGGCGATCCGCGGATCGACCGCGCGCTTGCGGGTTTCCTGTTCACCTGCGGTCCCGACCACATTCGTCATCCCGAGGCTCTGGAAGGCGGCGCCGGCGCCTATTATCCCCTGCACGGTTCGCTCGCCGGAACGCCTGTCAGCCGGACCGATATGTGCGGGGCAGGCGATCGCCGTACTGCGGTGACCGAAGTCGATCTCGCCTGCGGCGGCCGAGCGGCCATAGAGCGGCTCTGGCAAGTCGATGCGGCCGCGCACGCCGTGACGCTTGCCGACCGCGTCGTCAACATCGGTTCGTCGGCCTTTGCGCCGATGATGATGTATCACATGAACATCGCGGGGCGGCTGCTCGGCGAGAAAACGCGGATCGAAAGCCCGTCGGTCGAGGGCGGGTCGCTTCCCTGGCGCTTCGGCGAGGGGGACAGCGCGCACTTCTGCCGGCCGGCCGTTGCCTGTGACGGATGGTCGGAGGTGGCGCTGAGCGCAATGCCGGGTCTTCAGGGGCGTACACTCCGTGTGCGGTTCCGGACCGAGACGCTGCCGTTCCTGCAGATGTGGCGCTGTCAGCGCGGCGGCGCCAACGTCGTCAGCATCGAACCGGCCTCGCATCGCCTGGCGAAGCGGCCCGAACTTGCCGCAAACGGGGAGCTTGGCCTTCTTCAGCCCGGTCAATCGCGTGAATATCGCCTGGCTTTCGCCGTCTCCCGATGACGCCTTCTCGATTGACGCCGCCCGGCGCCGGGCCTAAATCAGGGCAACGCTTTTCTTGAGGGACGCCACATGGACATTCGCCAGATCAACGATGAGTACTCGGTTTCGGGCCAGATCACCGTCGACGACCTCGACGAGATCAAGGCGCTCGGCTTCAAGTCCATCGTCTGTCATCGCCCGGATTTCGAGGCCCCCGATCAGCCGACCTTCGACGCCATCGCGGCGCGTGCCCAGGAACTCGGGCTGGAGATCACCCATATTCCGGTCGGCCCGATGGGCGTGACCGCGGACGGGGTCAAGAGCATGGTCGACGCATTGGACGAATTCCAGCGACCGATGCTCGGCTATTGCCGCTCCGGCGCCCGCTCCACCGCAGTCTATCAGCAGACGCTGCATATTCGGGGCTGAGGCGGGCCCGGCGCAGCCGGGCCACCAAAAGCACTCACCCGTTGCGGATTTCGCTCAGCGTCCGCGTCGGCGTGATCGCTTCCGGGTCGAGCTTGATCTCGATGATGGCCGGCTTGCCGCTCTCACGCGCCCGCAGGAAGGCGCCTGCAAATTCTTCCGTCCTCGCCACCGTTTCGCCGTGGCCGCCATAGGCGCGGGCGAGCGCTGCGAAATCCGGGTTCGTCAGATCCGTAGCGCTGACGCGGCCGGGATAATCGCGCTCCTGATGCATGCGGATGGTACCGTAGATACCGTTGTTGACGACGAGCACGATGATGGGGAGTTCGTAGCGGACGGCGGTCGCGAACTCCTGGCCGTGCATGAGGAAACAGCCGTCCCCGGCAAAGCAGACCACCTCGCGGTCGCGATGCAGCTGCTTGGCCGCGACTGCGGCCGGCAGGCCGTAACCCATCGAACCGGAAGCGGGAGCAGCCTGCGTCCCGTAACGCCTGAAACGGTGGAAGCGATGGAGCCAGGTGGCGTAGTTGCCTGCACCGTTGGTGAAGATCGTCTCCGGCCCCGTATTCGCCTCCAGCCAGTTCACGATCGGGCCCATCTGCACGTCGCCCGGTCCCTTCTCCGGCGGCGTCGACCATTTGAGGTAGGCCGCATGCATTTCCCCGGTGCGGGCGGACCAATGGGGCTCGGCCGCAGGCGTCAGGCTAGAGAGCGCCGCGACGAAGTCGCGCGGGCTCGCGGCAATTGCGAGGTCCGGACGGTAGACCCGGCCGAGTTCGCCCGGATCCGGATGGACATGCACCAGGGTCTGCCTGGGGTAGGGGACGTCGATCAGCGTGTAGCCGGAGGAAGGCATCTCCGAGAACCGCCCGCCGACGAGGAGGACGAGGTCGGCATCCCGGATTTCGCCTGCCAGCGACGGGTTGATGCCGATGCCGACATCGCCCGCATAGTTCGGATGCAGGTGGTCGAAAAGCATCTGGCGGCGGAAGGAGCAGCCGACAGGCAGCTGCCAACGCTCGGCGAAGCTCTGGAATCCGGCTACGGCCTCGGCGGACCAGCGAGTACCGCCGAGAATGGCGATCGGCCTTTTCGCGGTGGAGAGAAGCTCTGCAAGCTGAGAGATCTGGCCTGGGCCGGGGTGGCTTTCCACCGGCCGGTAAGCGCGTGCGGCCGGTGCTTCGGCGCTCTGTGTCAGCATGTCTTCCGGCAAGGTCAGGACCACGGGGCCGGGACGGCCGGACGTCGCGACGGCGAAGGCACGCGTCACGAATTCCGGGATGCGCGCCGGATCGTCGATTTCGCCGACCCATTTTGCGACTTCGGTAAAGGCCCGGCGATACTCGATTTCCTGAAAAGCCTCCCGCTCGCGGGCGTCGCGCTGTACCTGGCCGATGAAGAGGATCATCGGAACCGAATCCTGCCGGGCCACGTGGAGTCCGGCCGAGGCATTGGTCGCGCCGGGGCCGCGGGTGACCATGCAGATGCCGGGCTCGCCCGTCAGCCGCCCCCAGGCATCCGCCATCATTGCGGCCCCGCCCTCCTGCCGGCAGACGACGACCTCGATGTCGGCGTCGTAAAGCGCATCGAGCACCGCCAGATAGCTTTCTCCCGGTACGCAAGAGATGCGCTTCACCCCGTTTGCGGCAAGCGCCTCCACCACCAGTTGTCCGCCCGTTTTCATGTGCACCTCCCAAATGCTGTCCTGTTTCGCCGCTGTCAGATCGCCGGCGACACCGGCGCGATACCCGCCGTCTTCTGCACCTGTCGCTCGCGCCAGATGATATAAAGTCCTGAGCCGATGATGATCGCGATACCCAGCCATTTCAGCGCGTCCGGCAGATCGCCGAAGACGAGCCAGCCGAAAATCGTCGCCGAGACGATCTCGAGATATTGCAGCGGCGCGAGCACCGAGGCCGGCGCCGCCCGATAGGCATAGACGCCGAGCACGCCGGAGATCGTCGCGGTGACGCCGACTCCCAACAGATAGTACCAGGCGCGCCCGTCCGGCCAGACCGGATCGAAGACGCTCGATCCGCTGCCCTCGCCGAACCAGAGCAGCGCGAGACAGAAGAGGCCTCCCCAGATGCCGGCATGGAACTGCATCGACCAGGGGTCCTCGTTCTGCGCGACCATGCGCGTCACGAGCAGGAAAACGGCGAGACCGAAGGCGGCGACGATCGGCAGAAGCGCGACCCAACCAACTTCCTGCATGATCGGCTGGATGACGAGCAGCGAACCGAGGAAGCCGACAGCGCAGGCGGTGTAACGGCGCCAGCCGATCGTCTCCTTGAGGAAAATGCTGCCGAGAATGGTGAGGATGATCGGTTCCACGAAGAAGATAGCGATGGCATCGGCCACCTCCATGACCTTCAGCGTGGTGATGAAGGAAAGCATGGTCACCACCAAAAGGCCGCCACGCAGCGCATGCAGCGCACTCTTGCGCCAGGTGAGATCGAACAGCGTGCCGCGCAGAAGGACGATCGGCAGGATGAAGACGATCTGCAGCAGGAAGCGTGCCGCCGTGATCTCGGCCGAGGGAACCGTCGCTATGGCGAGCTTCGAGAAGACGTCGATCAGCGGCGACAGCAACACCGAAAGGACCATCAGCGTCAGGCCGTAGGAGATCCGGTTGTGGTCGATTGCCGCCTTGGAAAGGGAGAGCTCGCTCATGGACGGTGCCGCTTTCCCCCGACTGCCTTCAGGCACCAGGCGGCGAACTCCGTCATCGCTTTTTCCCGGCCGATCTCGTTGAGGGTTTCGTGGCGCATGCCCTCGTGAATTACGATCGTGACATCCGTCATGCCCCGCGCTTTCATGCGGTTGCCCAGCCAGCGAACGGCCTCTCCGTTGAGGGTGGAAGGATCGGCGCTGCCGCCGACGAGGTAAACCGGCAGGCTTGACGGGAGCCGCGACAGCCGGTCGGAGCGGGCGCCGGCAAAGGCGAAGGCGAATACGTCGAGCCACAGCGATACGGTCGGGTCGAAACCACAGAGCGGATCTTCGAGATATTTGGCAACCTCGCTCTTATCGCGCGAGAGCCAATCGAAATCGGTCTGCCGGTCGGCGATGCTGGTGCTCCAGGCACCGAAGGTGAGTTTCGTCACGAGCGGACTTGGCACGTCCGAACCCTTCAGCATCTTCTCGATCGCCAGCAGCAACTGGCCGCCGCGCCCGGCAAGGCCGGGCCGGAAATTGGAGTTCCACACAGCAAGCGCGTCGTAGAGTTCCGGATCGGTTTCGGCGGCGTTCAGCGCGATCAGGCCGCCCATCGAATGGCCGAACAGCACGACCGGCAGGCCGGGTTGGCTGGCCACCGCCATATCGCGGAGCGCGCGGAGATCCGCGACGACCTTGGCCGCGCCGTCCCGCTGCGCGAACATGGCGGGACATGCATCGGGGGCACAGCTCGTGCCGTGGCCGCGGTGGTCATGGGCGTAGACGTGGAAACCTTGGCCGGCCATGGCTTCGGCAAAGCGGGCATAGCGGCCGGAATGCTCGGCAAGGCCGTGGCTGATGACGAGAATGCCTTGCGGTTCGCCCGCGGCGCCGAGATGGCGCCAGCCGAGCGTCGCGCCGGTCGGGCTTCGATGTGTCCTCACCTGCCCGAACATGCCATGCGCTCTCCCCACTTGCGGATGCCGTGCGGATATCAAATCGATTTGGGTGGGAAAGGCAACCGCAGCTTGTTGCTCGTTGCGCATGAGATCACAACGAATCCGCAGATGCGATTCAGGGTTGCAATTTTCCCGTATATGGGGTTATTTGTTCCTGTTTTGTTTCCTTTGGGGGCAATGAAGACAAGGGCGATGATGCATCTGATCAGGTTGGCGGCGCTGGCGCTGGGTTTGGCGAATGCGCCCCTCGCTGCGGCTCAGGAGAGTGAGGCGAGCGAGGGCGAAACCGGCGCGGGAAGGACGGAATATGTCCTCGCCGTGAGTTGGCAGCCGGGATTCTGCGAGACCCGGCCCGATCGCAAGGAATGCGTCGATCAGACCGCGGAGCGCTTCGACGCCACGAATTTCTCGCTTCATGGACTATGGCCGCTCAAGAAGAGCTATTGCGGCGTGGAGGCGGATCTGAAAGCGCGCGACCGCAAGGGCGATTGGCTGGAACTGCCGGAAGTCGCCATGGGGGATGAGACGGCCAAGCGCCTGCTCGTGGCCATGCCAGGCGTCAAGTCCGGTCTGGACCGGCACCAATGGCTGCGCAACGGTACCTGCCAGACGGCAAATGCCGAGGACTACTTCGCGCTGCAGCTCCGGCTTCTGGACGAGCTCAACCGGTCGGCGGTGCGTGCGCTCTTCGCCGGCGGGATCGGCAAGGAACTCGACGAAAAACAGATCAAGCAGGCCTTCGACCAGACTTTCGGGGCGGGGGCCGGAGACCGGGTGCGCATGCGTTGCCAGTCGGTGAACGGCCGCGACGTGATTACCGGGCTGACGATCGGGCTCTCGGGCGACCTCTCGGGCAAAGCCGAGCTGGCGGATTTGATCCAGGCGGCGGGGCCGACGGAATTCAAATGCGCGAAGGGGGTCGCAGACGCTGCCGGGCGGGGCTGATCCGGACCGCAATTCGCATTGAGGAGGCGGCGGGGGGAGCGCGGGGGCAGGGGCCTTTGGCGTTGCCCCGCCACCATAATTCGCCTACATAGCGGGCAAAATTCCCTTCCGATGCGGAGCATTTCCTCTATGGCACGTCAATTCATCTATCACATGGCCGGGCTGAACAAGGCCTACGGCAACAAGAAGGTCCTCGAGAACATCCATCTCTCCTTCTATCCGGAGGCGAAGATCGGCATTCTCGGCCCGAACGGGGCCGGTAAGTCGACCGTGCTCCGGATCATGGCCGGCCTTGATACCGAATACACCGGTGAGGCCTGGGTCGCCGAAGGTGCGAGGGTCGGCTATCTCGCACAGGAGCCGCAACTCGATCCTCAGAAGAACGTGCTCGAGAACGTGATGGAAGGGGTGGCTGCCAAGAAGGCGATCCTCGACCGCTACAACGAGCTGATGATGAACTATTCCGACGAAACCGCGGAAGAGGGCGCCAAGCTCCAGGACGTCATCGACAGCCAGAACCTCTGGGACCTCGACAGTCAGGTGGAAATGGCGATGGAAGCGTTGCGTTGCCCTCCGGGCGATGCGGAGGTCACCAATCTCTCCGGCGGTGAGAAGCGCCGCGTGGCGCTTTGCAAGCTTCTGCTGTCGCAGCCCGAACTGCTTCTGCTCGACGAACCGACCAACCACCTCGACGCGGAAACGATCGCCTGGCTCGAAAAACACCTGCGCGAATATCCGGGCGCCGTGCTGATGGTCACGCACGATCGCTACTTCCTCGACAACGTCACAGGCTGGATTCTCGAACTCGACCGCGGACGGGGCATTCCCTATGAGGGCAACTACTCCGCCTATCTGCAGGCGAAGGCCAAGCGCATGGCGCAGGAAGGACGCGAAGAGGCTGCCCGCCAGAAGGCCATCAGCCGCGAGCAGGAGTGGATCTCTTCAAGCCCCAAGGCCCGCCAGGCGAAGTCCAAGGCTCGTATTCGCGCCTATGACGAGCTGGTCGAGGCGGCTGCGGACCGGCGTCCGGGCGATGCGCAGATCGTCATTCCCGTGGGCGAACGGCTGGGACAGGTGGTCATCGAGGCGGAGAATATTTCCAAGGGTTATGGCGACCAGCTGCTGATCGAAGGCCTGAGCTTCAAGCTGCCGCCGGGCGGCATCGTCGGCGTCATCGGCCCGAACGGCGCCGGCAAGACGACGCTCTTCCGCATGATCACCGGCCAGGAGCAGCCCGACGACGGTTCCATCCGGATCGGGGACAGCGTGCAGCTCGCCTATGTCGACCAGAGCCGCGATGCGCTCGACGCCAACAAGACGGTCTGGGAAGAAATCTCGGGCGGCAACGACATCATCAAGCTCGGCAATCACGAGGTCAATTCGCGGGCCTATTGCTCGACCTTCAACTTCAAGGGCGGCGATCAGCAACAGAAGGTCGGCACGCTTTCGGGCGGCCAGCGCAACCGCGTTCACCTTGCCAAGATGCTGAAGTCCGGCGGCAACGTCGTCCTGCTCGACGAACCGACCAACGACCTCGACACCGAGACCCTGGCCGCACTGGAAGATGCGCTGGAAAACTTCGCGGGTTGCGCCGTTATCATCAGCCACGACCGCATGTTCCTCGACCGCCTTGCCACCCATATCCTCGCCTTCGAGGGCGACAGCCACGTCGAGTGGTTCGAAGGCAATTTCGAGGATTATGAAAAGGACAAGATCCGCCGCCTCGGCCCGGACTCGGTCAATCCGAAGCGCGTAACCTACAAGCGCCTGACGCGTTGACCGTCATAGGTTTGCGGCGGCGCATCGCTGACCGCGTTCTTTGAGCCTGCACATCCAGCGAAGGCGGCTTCTCCGGGTCGCCATCGCCGGGCTTCGCCGCGCATCCTCGGGGCTTGACCCGAGGATCCGTTCACAAGCGACCGATACTCAAACAGGCGGCGTTACGCGCAGTCCGTTGCATGCACCGCGTCATCCACGGAGTTCGGCTGCTATGCCCGGCGTGTGGGTCCTCCGGTCCAGAGGTCGACGGGCAGAGCCTGCTCCCGAAGCGTTCTGAAATCTCCACAGATCGTAGCGCGCCATTTGTCGGCCGGGCGACCGCAAGGTCCAGCCGTTCTATCCTCCAGGCGCCATTCCATTGCCTCTATGCGCAAATCTCTTGCGCGGCCGCCACAAATCACATAAACATATCTTTATGTGTTGATGGGGAAGGCTATGGCTGATCGGGAAACGCTTGGTTTGGATGCGCTGGTCGACGTGCTGAAGGCGGCGGGCGAGCCGACGCGCCTGCGCCTGCTGGCCCTTCTCTCGGCCGGCGACCTGACGGTCACCGATCTTACCGAAATTCTCGGGCAGTCGCAGCCGCGCATTTCCCGTCATCTGAAATTGCTGGCCGAGGTCGCGCTCATCGATCGCTATCAGGAAGGCGCCTGGGCCTATTTCCGCCTGCGGCAGGAGGGCCGTCGCGTCGCGCTGATCCGCGAGCTTCTCGCATCGGCTGCAGCCGACGATGCAATTCTGGCCAGGGATGCAATCCGCCTTGCCACGTTGAAGAGAACCCGCGCGGAGAAGGCGCAGGCCTATTTCAGCCGCAACGCCGCCGAATGGGACAAGCTCAGACGTCTGCACATCGCCGAAGGCGACGTCGAGGCGGCGCTCAAGGCGATGGTCGGCGACGAGCCGGTCGACAGCCTGCTCGACCTCGGCACAGGAACCGGACGTATCCTGCAGCTCTTCGAGGGCATTTACCGTCGCGGCATCGGCGTCGACGCCAGCCGCGACATGCTGGCGGTGGCGCGGTCCAACCTGGACAGGGCCGGCATCACCAAGGCGTCGATCCGCCACGGCGACATCTTCAACCTGCCGCTTGATGGTCAATCCTTCGATCTCGTCACGATCCATCAGGTGCTGCATTATCTCGAGGAACCCGAGGCGGCGATTGCCGAGGCCGCGCGCATGCTCGTCCCGGGCGGCCGGCTCGTGATCATCGATTTCGCGCCGCACGGGCTTGAACACCTGCGTGACGACCATGCCCATGCGCGCCTGGGCTTCTCGCACCAGACAATGAGCGAATGGCTGCAGAAGGCGGATCTTTCGCTCGAGAAGACGACCGATCTTGCGCCGGAAGGCGGGCAGGAGGGGAAGCTGACTGTCACCATCTGGCTGGCGCGCGATCAGCGCGCGGTCGAAACCGTTGCCGACTTGCCGCGCCAGCGTCTTCATGCAGGGGGAGTTTGAGAATGAACGGACGGACGCCTTATCCCGTGGACTGCGACGGTCTTAGATTTTCCTTCGAGTACTTCCCTCCGAAGAACGACGAGATGGAGGCGCAACTCTTTCAGACCGTCACGGCTCTCTCCGTCTTCGCGCCCGCCTTCGTCACCGTGACCTACGGTGCCGGCGGGTCGACCAAGGCGCGCTCCCTGACGACGGTCAAGCGGATGATCGGGGAGATGGAGATCGGGAATACGGCCGCGCATCTCACTTGCGTCGGCGCGCCGAAGGCGGAGGTGGATGCGGTCATCGACGAGTTCGTCGCCTGCGGCGTGCGCCATTTCGTGGCGTTGAGGGGTGATCCGCAAGGCGGTATCGGCAGCGTCTACGAGCCCTTTCCGGGCGGCTACGAAAATGCCGCCGCCCTCGTCGAGGCCCTGCGGGCGCGCGGCGATTTCGAGATCTCCGTCTCCGCCTATCCGGAAAAGCATCCGGAGAGCCCCGACGTCGCTGCCGACATAGACATGCTGAAGCGCAAGGTCGACAATGGCGCAACGCGCGCGCTTACGCAGTTCTTCTTCGACAATGACGACTTCGAGCGCTATCTGGAACGCGTAAGGAGCGCGGGCATCGCGATCCCGATCGTACCCGGGATACTGCCGATCAATAATCTCACCCAGGTGCAGAAATTTGCCGGTCTTTGCGGCGCCAGAGTTCCGGAGTCGATCGTCTCGCGGCTGGGCCCTCTTGACGATCAGCCGGAAGGGCGTTTCCGGGAGGCGGCCCATATCGCGGCCGAACAGATCACCGATCTCGTCCGGCGCGGCGTCAGCGATTTCCACCTCTACACGATGAACCGCCCGCAGCTCATAACTGCCGTTTGCGAACTGATGGGCTATGATCCGGAACTCGCGCCGGCTCAGCCGGCAGACACGGAACGCCCGGTCCGGGCCGTCGCGAGGGCATGACGGCCGACCTCGGATAAACAGCACCATAGCGAAAGCCCATGAATGCCGCAGCATTCATGGGCTTTCTGATTGTTGCAGCCTGTCGAACTATTGCGCCTGAGCGGCGGTGAGACCTTGCTGCAAAATGGATTTTCCGGAAATTAAAGTCCCCGTTTCGGCTGGACTGTCAGTGGCCCTGAATCACACGAAAAGCATTACGGCCACGAATGCGAACGCTGCACTGATCATAAGGACGTTCAACGAGTGTGTAAGTCCCATAAGCTGATCCTCCCTGCGTTGACGGGTAAAACATAGGGCGAAAAAACGGCATGTGAAAGCGAAACTTGTGCTGCACTGCGAAATTCCCTATCTCCGATTTTTTCATGAATACATGTAATATGTTGAAAATAATCAACTATTCTGAATGCCACATTTTATTCACAATTCCTGCCAGGAGGTTAATGTAAACATCTGTAACGCTGCGTGAGTGTGTGAAAAAGACGGTGAATCAGTCTACCGGCGCCCGCCGGGCGGATCGTGGCGCGCGGAACGGTCACCGTCCGGCGGAATATCCGAGCTTCAGGACGCGCCCATCCAGGATCGCCAGGCCGACGGCGATGAGCAGCATGCCCCCGATATCCGTCGCCTGCAGTATTTCTCCCAGGAAGAGATAGCCAAGCAGGATGGCGCTTGGCGGGACGAGCAGCGTTACCAGCGAGGTGTTGGTGGCGCCCGCTTCGGCCATGATGCGGAAGAACAGGATATAGGCATAGGCGGTCGAGACGAGCGCCAGTCCGAGGATCGCGAGCACGGTCGTGAGCGGCGGCATGGGCAGGGTCCATGGCATGTCGACGAGGACCGCGACCGGCAGCATGATGAGCGTCGATGCCGTCAATTGCCCGGCGGCCGTCACCGGCGCGGCCAGATTGCGGAAGCGTTTGCCGTAAGAAGCGGAAAAGCCGTAGCTGACTGCCGCCAGGACCGGCAGGACCAGCGCCCAGAGCGGCACGTCGCCGGCAGCGCCGAAGAGGCCGGCAAGCGCACTCGGCCCTATGAGCACGACGGTACCGGCAAGCCCAAGCAGGCAACCGCTGAACTTCGCGGTGCTCAGCTTTTCATCCTCGGTCGCGACATTCGCGATGAGCACCGTCCAGACCGGCGTCGTGGCGTTGAGGATTGCAGCGAGACCGGCGCCGATATGCGTCTGGCCGAGAAAGATGAACGCATGCGGAATGGCGTTGTTGATGAGCCCCATGAGCAGGAACTCGCGCCAGCGCCCGGCGAGCGCCGGATATATGCCGTGTCGGCCGCGAAGATAGAGATGCAGGGCGAGGGCAGCGAGGCCGAGACGCAAAAGCACGAGCGTGAAAGGCGGCACATGGGCAACGGCCACCCGGGCGAAGAAGAAGGAACCGCCCCAGATGAGACCGAGCAGCCCGAGCAGTGCCCAGAGGCGCATGGTCATGTGGGTGCTGATGGAATTTGCGGGTGAAGCCATATCTTGCCTGCGCAGCAGCTGCCGCATCGGCCCGAAATCGGACGATTTCGGAAAGCACGATGCGTCGACCGAATAAGTTGGAGCGCACTTCGTGCGCCCATCCGGAACGACCGCGCTCTAAGCCGGAATAGGAGCCCGACAATTCAGAATTGTGCAAGCAGTATTGCGGCGAAGCGGGTGTCGCCACCCGCTTCTTGCGTCCTGCCAAAGGTTAAAGCGCCTCCAGCAGGCCCGGTGTTGCCCAGCCGTCGGCGGGAAGGCCGAGCTTCAACTGCTCCTTCTGCAGTGCGGCCCGCGTGCCCGAGCCGAGAATGCCGTCGATCTTGCCGACGTCGTGACCAAGCGCCTGCAATCTGGTCTGCAGGGCTTTCATCTCGGCGTCGCCGAGCCCCGGTTCCGGATTGCCCTGCTGATAGGGAGGCGCACCGGCAAGCCGGGTCGCGAAATAGGCGGCGGAGGTCGTGTAGATGAAGGACTGATTCCACTCGAGATAGATCTTGAAGTTCGGGTAGGTCAGGAAAGCGGCGCCTTTGCGGCCCTGAGGGAGAACCAGCGAGGCTTCGAGCCCACTGTTGGAGGTGTTGCCGTCACGCGGCTCGACACCGAGTGCGAACCAGTCGCCGGCGGTCATGCCGGACTGCAGGCCCGTCTTCTCCCAAGGCAGTTGCTCCGGGACACGGACCTCCTGAATCCACGGCTCCCCGGGCTTGAAGCCCAGGCTCTGGATGAATTTCGCCGCCGTCAGAATGGCATCCGGAGAACTCTTCTTGAGATCGACATGGCCGTCGCCGTCGCCGTCGACGCCATAGGCGATGATGTCCTCAGGCAGCATCTGTACCTGGCCGATCTCGCCCGCCCATGCGCCGGTTGTCGTCGCGGGATCGAGATCGCCGTGCTGCACCATCTCGATTGCGGCGAGAAGCTGCGGCCGGAACATTTCCGGGCGGCGGCAGTCATGCGCCAGCGTCACCAGCGCGTTGCGCGTATTGAAATCGCCCTGCACGGCGCCGAAGTCGGTTTCCATCGCCCAGAACGCGGTGATCACGGGCGCCGGTATGCCGAATTCCTGCTCGGCCCGGTCAAAGACGTCGGCATATTCCCGCATTTTCTGCGCACCGATGTCGAGGCGCGACTTGCTGACGGTTCGCTTCGAAAATTCGGTGAAGGTCTGCTTGAACACGCCCTGGGTGCGGTCGCGGCTGAGCACCTTCTGGTCGATCGCGGCGCCTGCGAGCGCCCGATCGGCGACGTCTGCGGGAATGCCCTTGGCGACCGCTTCTGCCTTGACGCCCTCCAGAAAGGAGCTGAGGTCGCCGCCGCACGCGGCGGCTGGGTTTCCCGACTGAGCCGGAGCTTGCGCCAGGGCCGGCGTGCCGGCGATGGCAAGAAATCCGAGGGAGAGAAGGGCTTTGCGCGCTGTGCCTGTCATTACAATTCCTTTCCGTGGCCGGCCGCACGGAATGCCGCCGGGCCCGAAGTCTGTCGAGAATGAAATCTATCGATGCTCTCTCAGAGCATTATGACCGAATGAAGAAAAATGCGGACCATGCCGCCCCGTCCTCTGGTCTATCTTGCCTGCGAGACGGTCGCGACCCACTTCTGCCAGTTCCTGGCGGAACCGGCGAAGGCGTTGATGTCCGTGCTGCCCTGAATGCCGGGGATCACCCCGGTGCTGGTATATTGCCAAAAGGCCCAGCGGCGTTCGACGTAGATGTCCTTTGGGTGCTTGGCTACCGAGCGCACCCAGAAATGATAGTCGTTGAAGGCGCCGACCAGATTGTCGCGGTGAAAATCGACGGACGTGTAGATGATCGGCCGTTTGCCGTAATGGGCCTCGAGCCGGTCCATGAACCGCTTCATTTCGGACCGCACGGTGTCCGGCGCCGGCCGGTAGCGGCAGGTCTTCGATTCGCCGTTCCATTCGACATCCAGGACGGGCGGCAGGTGGACGGCGCTCTTCGGCACGTTGGCAATGAACCAGTCGGCCTGGGCGTCGGCGGTGGAGCAGAAATAATAGAAATGATAGGGCGCGTAGGCGAGGCCGACGGCGCGCGCCTGCTGCCAATATTCGTGGAAGCGCGAGTCCAGCCGGTCCTTGCCTTCGGTTGCCTTGATGAACGCGAAGGACACGCCGGAATTCTTGACCTTTCGCCAATCGATGTCGCCGTTCCACTTGGAGACGTCGATTCCGTGAACGCTGTGATGGTGCGGCGTGCTGCCGCCGAAATCCTGCGGATCCGTATCGTGGAAGCGCGGCTGAATGGAGGCCGTCTTGACGAGGTCGTAATCGGTGGACGTACAGGAAGAGAGAATGGAGGCGATGGGCAGCAATGCCAGGAGAAGCCGGCGCATGGGGGTTCCGTTTCGAGACGAACGACGATCCTGCCTCACGCGATGGTTTCCATGATTGGTGATGTCCCCCAGGGAGGCGTGACCTCCTTTTCACCATATCATCGTAAAAATTGCGTTAGCTCAAGTGTGAATTGCAGCCGAATGCTTCCGCCATCGTCCGCTACGGTGCCGCGCGACGATAGACGGCGAGCCAGGCATAGCCTCGTCCGAGCGATCTGATCTCGAGCGCCGCTCCGTTTCTCTCGGCCCTTTTGCGCATCGCGTCAAAAAGCGATTCGCGCGGCGTGACGTGGAAACGTCCGAGCCAGGCCTGGAGGAGGCGGCGGAAGCCGGCCGGCCAACCTTCCTGCTGGCCGAAATCGACGATATGCAGCGAGCCGCCCGGCTTGAGCGCGGCAATCGCGGCATCGACCGCCTTTTCCCATTCGGGAACCATGGAAAGCGCGTAGGAGATGACGATCCGGTCGAAGCCTTCCTGATCGAAGGAGGCGGCAGTGAAGTTCGTCGCGTCGGCGACCCGCAACACTGCGTCGGGCCGATTGCGGCGCCGGAGCTTGGCTTTGGCGGTCGCCAGCATCTCGGCCGAGATATCGAGGCCGAAGAGGCGCGCATCGGGGTAGAGTTCCCCGAGCACGGCGAGATTGCGGCCCGTGCCGCAACCGACTTCCAGCACGGATGCACCCGGCGGCGGGTTCAATTCACGGATCAGCGTGTCCCGGCCGAAGAGATAGTATTTGCGAGTGAAATCATAGATGTACCGCTGATAGCGATACATGCGGTCCATGAGGTGAGCCTGGCCTTCATTCGCAGTCTGCACGGCGCTCATGCTTTCTTCCGATAGATGTGGAAGCCGCCATAGATCGCCGACCGATCCTCGGCGCCGAGCCTCATCGAGGTCTCGGCATCGTAGTGCCACTGATCGAGGAGCGTGGTGGAGAGGCGCCCCGGCAGGATGCTCGCTTCCGCCGCCGTGCGGAAGATCACCGCCGCGCCGGCGTCGGCGGTGCGGGTGATCTCCATCCAGAGGTCGTTCAGCTGCTGGTCGGTCATCCAGTCCTGTGCGTCGAGGAGCACGTAGCGGTCGACGGAGGCGGCGGGCTTGCCGGCGAGAAGCTCGGTGAAGCTCGCATGGTGGATCTCGACGCGCTCCGCATTGTTGCGAATCGCTTCGTATCGCGATGCCTGAAGATAAGGCGGCAACTCGCCCTCGTCCGGCCGCGGGTAGCGCCGCGCAAAGGCCTGCCAGGCGAAGTAGTTATCGCGCAAGGGGAAATGACAGGTCAGCTTTTCCAGGCGATTGCGCAGCACCGCGGCGACGGATTTCTCCCTGCTCAGGCTCGCGAGTTCGTCGAACTGCTGCGGCGGGATGCCGAGGCCGAAAAGGGAGCTCTTGCGGCTGGTGATCCACCGGATGACCGGACGCTCGAAGAGCGGAGCGAGCTTGTCTTCGAAGAACTGCCGCTGCTCGCGCATGGAGCGCGCCTTCGCGAAATCTTCAGGATTGACGCCATGCAGCCGTGCGAGAACATGGCTCGCGGCAATGAAGCGGCCGAGCAGGCCGGTACGGTAAATGTTGCGCCGGAAGACGCCGATGCGCCGGCGGCCGGTGAAATCCCGGCCGCTCCAATAGGCGCGGGTTGCCGGATCGAGCTTGGGAGCGAGGAACACGTCGTAAGCCTGGCCATTCGTGCGCGTACCCTCGACGGCGAGGAACCGCACCACGTCCTTGTGGCTCGGCAGGTGGCGAAAGGCCGAAAGCTTCAGCCGGTTGAGCGCGATGTGATGGGGATTGAGATCGACCACGTCTATTCGGGCAGGCGCGGCCGAGAGGTAGGTCAGCATGTTGCAGCCGCCGGAACCGATCGTCACGATCCGATGTCCGGGGCGGATCTGCATCGCTTCCATGTCGACAATCGGGTCCTCCCAGATCTGCGGGTAGACGAGTCCGGAAAAGAGCAGACCGAACAGGCGTTCGGAGAGACCGGCGGGGGAGAGAGCTTTATGCTGCAGGAGTGCGCTTTTCAGTTTCGGATTCTTCTTGCCGAAGCCGGCATCCGGGGCGAAGTCGGTCATCTTGCCTATCGTCCAGTTGAAACTGAGCCGCTTCTAAGGTGACTCGGCTACACTTTGATGACGAGGTTTCGCACAGGGGCTCGCAGGGATTCGGGTATTGCCCCTCATCCGCGTGCCGACAGCTTTTCCCCGCAAGCGGGGCGAAGGAGGCTCGCTGCGCCTCTGCTGTCGGATACAAGACGCAATGGTCATGTACACTGGTCAGGCGGGCGAAAGCGCAGTAGCACTTATGCGAAGAGCGGGAGGGCGAGAATGAAGGGTCTTTTGAAGACGCTTGGCGGACTGGTGGCGGCCGCGCTCGCGGGCCTCGTCGGTTGGCTGGCGCTGTTTCCGCCTGAACTCCTCAAGGTGGGGGATGGCTATGCCGCCAAGATCGTCTGCTCCAACGTGTTCCTCGCGGGGCGCGATCCGCAGGAAGTGCTGGCGCAGGACGTGCAGGCGCCTGGCCACCCGCTGCTGAAGCTCGTGCGCGTTTCGGTCGATCAGGAAGAGCAGAGCGTGACGGCGCGTATCCTGGGCTTTGCCGCACCAGGCCGCGCCGTCTACCGTCCGGGCCGCGGTTGCGCCAATGTGAGCGGAGGCAGCGCCGAGGCCATCGCAGGGATGCGCGGGACCGAGTCGGCAACGGCGCCTCTCGCCCACGATCCCGGCGTCGACTGGCCGGACGGGGACAAGCCGGACATCGACGCGGCCATTCAAATGCTCGTCGAAGATCCGGCACTGGCAGGCCCGGGCATGCGCGCAATCGTGGTCGTCAGGGATGGCAGGCTGGTCGCGGAAACCTATGCGGCAGGCTTCGACCGGAACACGCCCCTGCTCGGCTGGTCTATGACGAAGTCCGTGACCGCGGCGATCATCGGCCGGCGCATTGCCGAAGGGCGGATGGATCTGGCCCGGACCAATCTGGTGACCGAATGGAACGGCGACGAGCGGGCTCGCATTAAGCTGACCGATCTTCTCGCGATGCAGAGCGGGCTCGATTTCAACGAGGATTACGGCGACGTCACGGACGTGACGCGCATGCTCTATCTGGAAAGCGACATGGCCGCCTTCGTCGCCTCGAAGCCTCTGGAGGCCGCTCCGGGCACGAAATTCGCCTATTCGAGCGGCACGAGCAATCTTCTGTCCCGGCTCTGGATGGAGACATTCGACGATCCGGCCGAAGCGCTTTCCTATCCGCGCGAGGCGCTCTTCGCTCCGCTCGGGATGACGAGCGCCGTGATGGAGACGGATGCAAGCGGAACCTTCGTCGGCTCTTCCTACATGTATGCGTCGGCGCCGGACTGGGCGCGCTTCGCCGAGTTTCTGCTTCAGGACGGAAGCTGGAAGGGGAGGCGGCTCCTGCCGGAAGGTTACGTATCCTTCATGCGCACGCCGACTGCGGCTTCCGGCGGCGATTACGGGGCCGGCCAGGTCTGGCTCCAGGAAAACGGTATCCGCGCCGGAACGGCGAATTTCCCGCCCGATACGTTCTGGATGCTTGGACATGACGGACAGGCGATCATGATCGTCCCCTCGCTTCGCCTCGCGGTCATCCGCCTGGGGCTGACACCGTCGCGCCTCGGCTACGACGTGCAGAAGCTGAATGCGAGGATAATCGACGCGCTCGATTGAGCGATGTCCGGCAGACAGGCCAGCCGCTCGTCGCGGCTTACCTCATATTCAGCTCGTCGAGCATGCCCTTGCGCTTGGCATGGTAATAATAGCCGCTGGCATAGAGCCTTACCGCGCCGTCGTGCTGGTTGTCGGCAACCATCCACGCTCCGCGCAGATACTTGGTCGCGTATTTGAGGTTGGTTTCCGCGTCGAAGAGCCCTTCGGCCGGACCCTCATAGCCGAGACCCTTGGCCGTGTTATAGCGGATCTGCATCAACCCGAAATTGCCTTTGCTGTAGGCGCGGGGGTTGTAGTTGCTCTCGCGCCTGACCACCCGGTGCACCAGCTCGAGCGGCAGACCGTTCAGTTCGGCATAATATTTGATCAGCCTGTCAAGCTCCGGCCGCGAGCTGGTCGGTGCTTTTCCGGACTTCAGCGAATCGGGGATGACGCTTGCGACCGCGCCGATTGCGGTGTCGAACACGCCCGTCTTCGGGCGCTCCGTCGGAACGATCATGCGCTTGGCGACAAGCGTTTCCAGACCGACCGGCTCGCCGGTGTCGAAATCCGATTCCCACGAGGCGGCAACCCCGATAAGCGGGGCGGACTGATGTCCGGCGCCTTTCTCGGGGACCGGCGGCGCGGCTGCCGGGGAGGTGCCGGCCGAGGCGGGTGTCGCCATCGCTACTTCAAAGGGCTGCGCGGGTTTGGCCGCCGGCACGGCAACCGACTGGGGAGCCGCGAAAGCGAGGGTCGTGTCTGTCGCGGCCCCCGTCTTCGTTTCGCCAGCGAAATCAGTTCCTGCGGCGCTTGCCGGCACCGCCGACGAGGTTTGTGCGGTCAATGCGGCCGAGGTGCTCGCCGTTGCGCCGACCGGCGCGGGCAGTGCGTAAGCCGTCGACTCTGTTCCCGGCTTAGGCAGGGGCGTAACGGTCTGCACGGCCGTTAACTCCGCAAGCGACGTATGCTCGACCGTGGAACACCCGGAAGCAACAGCGACGGAAACAAGGGACACGGCGGCAAGTGCCCGCTTCGAAAGGGGAATACGGAATTTCGCCATGCTGTCACTTTCGTGCTTCTGGGCCCCGTAGCCCCTGCAAATCAGCGGTTGCCACCCCGCCGCGCTTGAATCTCCATTAACCTATGCCGCCGGTTGCGGCAAGCGCGTGAGAGCATTTCAGAGACTGCTCATGTCACGTCGTGGCGCGCTTCAGACCCGCCGTCAGCAGGCCGGCGCCGATGAGCAGCGAACCACCGAGGCGATTGACGATGCGCCGGACATTCGGCTTGCGGATGGTGCTTCCGGCCGCGGCAGCAAGCCAGGCATAAAGCGCCGCGTTGATCGTGGCGAGTATCAGGAATGTCGTCTCGAAGATCGCCATCTGCGCGAAAAGCGGCCGCGACAGATCGAGGAACTGGGGCAGGAAGGCGACGAAGAAGAGAATGCTCTTCGGGTTGAGTGCGGTCACCGCATAGGTGTGAACGAAGATCCGCAGCGGCCTTTCTGCAGGACTCGTTTCAAGGGTGCTCCCGCTGTCGTTGCCGACCGGCGCCTTCCAGAGCTTGATGCCGAGCCAGACGAGATAGGCGGCGCCGACCCACTTCAGCACGGTGAAAATCGCCGCCGAGGTTGCAAGCAGAGCGCCGAGGCCGAGCATCGACGCCGTCATTGCGGTGAAATCGCCAAGAGCCACACCAGCCACGGTCGCCCCCGCGATCTTGCGGCCGTGGCCGAGCGCATAGGATATGACGAGAAGGATCGTGGGGCCGGGAATCGCAAGCAGCACCGCAGATGCGGCGGCGAAGGCGAACCAGTGTTCGAAGGACATGAGGGGGCTCCGCGGTTGAATGGCTGCTGAAGAGGAGGGAGCCATGCCGGCGCGCAGCCGTCAACTCCTCTCGAGCCGAAAGCCTCCGGTGAGAAGCGGTTCGCCGTTTCAGAAAACAGCGAACCGTTCCTCGTCCTTTATCAGTCGGCCACCTGCCATTTCTGACCGACGACATCCATGACCTCGCCGAACCATTTCGCGGACGTGTCGAAATGCTTTCCGCCCTTGATGCGCGGGAACTCGATCGTGCGCAGCCGCCCGCCCTGGTCCTCGTCGTGACCCGTCACGCCGGAGACCTTGTTGAGCGCGCTCTCGACCGCCAGATCGACCATGCTCTGGATGAGGCGCAGATCGTCGACATTGGCGGGGGCGGAGCGGGCATAGTAGCCGGACTTCTGCACCATGGACCGCTCGGCGCCGAGGAGCGCCGCAAACTGCTTGGAGAACCAGTTGCCGACGTTGATCGTATCGATCTTCACGTGGCCGAACGCGTCGCGCTTGACCGTCTCGCCGGCGGCCTCCCGCTCGGCGACGATGGCGTCGAGGCAGGCGCCTTCGCTCACGAACAGTGTGACGAACCCGGCGCGATCCATGACTTCGCGCAGGCGCTCGGCTTCCGCTTCCAGATCGAACGCCATCTCGGGAAGGTAGAGGCCGTCGATGTTCTTCAGCTGTGCGTTCATCATGAAGCCGTCGACATATTCCTTGTTGCCGGCCAGCTGGATATAGGCGCGCGCGGTTGCCGCGGTCAGCCAGCCGCAGTGGCGGCCCATGACTTCATGGACGACGAGGGTGCGCGGCGCAGCGCTCTGTTCGTTGCTGACATGGTCGAAGAAGCGTGCGCCGTATTCGGCCGCCGTCCAGGCGCCGAGTGTCTGGCGGATGGGCACCACGTCGTTGTCGACCGTCTTCGGCAACCCCACGACCGTCAGATCGTAGCCGTTGGCTCCCAGATAGGCTGCGAGATCGGCCGCGGTGGTGTTGGTATCGTCGCCGCCGATCGTGTGCAGGATGCTGATGCCGTCGGAGGCGAGCCTCTCGGCCGCGACGCGCAGCGGATTCTCCCCTTCCTTGACGAGACCGCGCTTCACGCAGTCGGCGGTGTTGGTGAGCTTTACGCGGCTGTTGCCGATCGGCGATCCGCCGTGGCGGTGGAGCACATGCGCCTTCTCGCGCATGGCCGGGGTGATTTCGATCCGGTCGGCGAGAAGCAGGCCCTGATAGCCGGAACGGTAGGCCACGAGCTCATAGTCCGGCGCGATGTCCGTGTAGCGTTCGATCAGGCCGCCGACAGCGGATGAGAGGCAGGGCGCGAGCCCGCCTGCCGTCAACATTGCGACTTTCTTCTTGGCCATGGGGTCCTCCTGGGGATTTCGGCATCAAGCGATCGCTCGTGAGATCAACCGCATTCTAAATCCTTGCCTTAGATCAAAGATAGCGGTGGTCTAACCCAAATCCGATGGAAATTAAATGACAGGGTTGTGGATCACGAGAACCGGGAACCGGCCGCGCGGTTGCAGCGTTGCGCCTGAAGGTCGCACGGCACCGTCCAGGAATTGGATTGAGATTTGTGACGATATGAATTATTGAGGGGCCATCACAAATTCGTCATCCATGATGGTTGACGCGGCTCTGCCGCTTGCAAATCGCCACCGCATCAGATCATGCTCGCGCGGTGGACAGGGAACAATCGCACTCATGTCATTTTGGGACAGCCTCCTCAAAATCGTCACGACCACTGGTAACGCCCTTACGGGAGTGGTCGAGGCGGTCCGGACGCTCTTCGAAGGAGATCCGGAAACCCGGCGAAAGGTCGCCTTTTCGGTCGCCATGATCGCCCTTTCGGCGAAAATGGCGAAGGCCGACGGCATCGTGAACGAGGCCGAGGTGAGCGCCTTTCGCGACATCTTCAAGTTTCCCGCGGACCAGGCGAGGAACGTCGCCAGGCTTTACAATCTCGCCCGCCAGGACGTTGCCGGCTACGAGGCCTATGCGGAGAAAATGGCTTCGCTCTGCTCCTCTTGCGAGAGAAATTGCCCGATTCTCGAAGACATCGTCGACGGCCTGTTCCATATCGCCAAATCCGACGGGGCGGTGCACGAGAAGGAGCTTACGTTCCTGAGGCGTGTGGCTGAGATATTCAGGATGGACGACGAGCATTTCGGGCGCATCATGGCGCGCCACGTTCATGGCGACGACCGCGATCCCTATCAGGTTCTCGGCGTTTCGCCGAAGGATGACTTTTCCGCGATTCGCAAGCGCTATCGCGTTCTCGTTTCCGAGAACCACCCGGACATGCTCGTGGCGCGCGGCGTGCCGGAAGAGTTCCACGCGATCGCCAACGATCGCATGGCCGTGCTCAACGCGGCCTACGAGGCGATCGAACGAGAGCGCCGCGCCGCATGACATCCGAGACCTGCGACTTCCCCGGCGCTCACCTCGTGCCCTCGCCCAACCATGGCGAGCGCGCCGGCGGGCGCAGGCCGGATATGATCATCCTTCACTACACCGGCATGGAGACGGCGGCGTCCGCGCTCGACTGGCTCTGTCGCGAGGAAAGCCAGGTTTCCTGTCACTATTTCGTAGACGAGGAGGGGCAAATCGCCCAGCTGGTGCCGGAAGAACGCAGGGCCTGGCACGCGGGCAAGGGCGTCTGGAAGGGCGAAACGGATATCAATTCGTGCTCCATCGGGATCGAGATTGCCAATGCCGGTCACCCGGGCGGCCTCCCTGATTTCCCCGAAGCGCAGATCGAGGCGGTCGCCGAATTGTGTCTGGACTGTGGCGAACGCTGGCAAATCGCCCCGGAGAGGGTGCTCGCGCATAGCGATATCGCGCCGATTCGCAAGGTAGATCCTGGAGAAAATTTTCCTTGGGATGTGCTGTTTCGTCGCGGGGTCGGACACTGGGTTGAACCGGCCTCCGTGAGGGGCGGTCGCTTCTTCCAGCGCGGCGACCGGGGCCAGCCCGTGGAAGCACTCCAGTCCATGCTTTGGCTTTATGGTTACGGCATTGAAATCACAGGGGATTTCTGCGCGAAGACCGAAGGGGTGGTCGCTGCGTTCCAGCGCCATTTCCGACAATCTCGAGTGGACGGCATCGCCGACGTTTCCACCATCGATACGCTGCATCGTCTGCTTTCGACATTGCCGATTCCGGCCGCCTGAAAAGCGATTTTTGTCCGCCCTAAATTAGCGTCTGATTGATTTTTGCGCACGATTTTCTCGTGCTGCCACATGTTTACCATGATGCGCCGGTCATTTCCGTTGCATCAACTGCAGGGGATGTGGCGCCGGGCGCGGCACTCTTGTCAATGAAAACGATCGGGAAATTCGATCGTCGCGGTGGGGTGCGCCGCGCGATCGGTTCCCCAGACCGGAGACTTCAAACTAAATGAGAATAGCGTCTGTTGCTGCGGTGGCGGCATGCCTTGGCATGTTCTTCGCCGGGATTGGTACGTCGTATGCAGGGGGCATCGACAAGACCGTCAAGACTTCTGCAATTCCGTCGGTAAGCAGAACGACGGGTTATCCGAAACCCGACCTGACTTTGCCGCGCGGATCCCAATATACGATCCTCATCCAGTCCTATGCCAAGCAATACGGCATTCCCGCCGACCTGGCTCACGCGATCGTCGAGGTCGAGAGCAACTTCAATGCCAAGGCTCGCGGAAGCGCCGGCGAAGTCGGCCTGATGCAAATCAAGCCGGCCACGGCCCGGATGATGGGCTATACCGGTTCGATCAAAGACCTCTACGAGCCTGAGACCAATATCAAATTCGGGATGAAGTACCTGGCGAAGGCGCAGGAGCTTTCCGACGGGACGACCTGCGGCACCATCCTCAAATACAATGCCGGCCATGGCGCGAAGCGAATGAACCCCGTTTCGAAGCGCTACTGCGGTAAAGTCAAGAACATCCTGGATTGGTTGTGATCTACCGCATGTGACGCTGTAAGACATACGCCGGATGGGTATTGCGTTCCGGCATATTGTTGATTGTCCGAAGGAATTCGGTGCGGAAGACTGAACGGCGTGCTATCTCGGTCGCGAAGCGAACATCGGGGAAGGGCATGTCGGAGAGCGTTGATTTCGTTATCATTGGCAAGGGGATGATGGGCGCCGCAGCGGCGCGTCACCTTGCGAGGGCGGGCGCCGGTGTCGCGCTTATCGGCCCCGATGAGCCGGAGGACTGGGCGAGCCACGGCGGCGTTTTCGCCAGTCACTACGACAATGCCCGCATCACCCGTACGATCGACGACGACCCGGTCTGGGCGCGTCTGGCCCGGCGCTCGATCGATCGGTATCCGGAAATCGCACAGGAAAGCGGCGTCGACTTCTATTTTCCCGTCGGCTGTCTGATCGCGGCTCCAGCTCCCGGCGGCGCGTTCGACTATCTCGAGAATGTCGAGCGTGCCCGCGACAGGCTGGGCGTCGAGGCACCGCTGATCCTTGGCGACGACCTTGCCGGGCGGTTTCCCTGGTTCCGCTTCCCGCAAGGCTATGCCGGCGTTCATGAGGCAAACGGTGCAGGCTACATAAATCCTCGTTCGCTCGTCCGTGCGCAAACGATCGCGGCCGAAAAATCGGGTGCACGGGTGATCCGCTCGGAGGTGATCTCGGTCGAAGACGGTCCGGATCACGTGGTGGTCGGCACGATCGACGGCCACCTGGTACGGGCCGGCCGCGTCCTGGTCGCCGCGGGCGGCTTCTCGCTTTCGCAGGCGCTTCTTCCGCGGCCGCTCGACCTTGCGGTAAAGGCGCGCACCGTGCTTTTTGCGGAGGTGGGCGCGGATGATCTTTCCTTCTATGAAGGCATGCCGTCGCTGATCGGAGTCGCGCCGGAGCAGGAGAGAAGCTATTACCTGTTGTCGCCGGTTGCCTATGCCGATGGCAAACACTACGTAAAGATCGGCGGCGATCCGACCGATCGGATCCTTGCGAGCGAGCCGGCGATCAGGGACTGGTTCCGAAGCGGTGCAAACGCGGATGCGGCCGAACACATGCGCGGACTGCTCGCCGAGACGATCCCCGGCTTGAGACCCGCTTCGACGCATTATTCGCCCTGCGTCACGGCGTTCACGCGACACGGCTATCCTTATATCGGTTTCGTGAGCGACCGCATTGCCGTGCTCACAGGCGGCAACGGCCAGGCTGCCAAGAGCTCCGACGAGATCGGCAGGCTTGGCGCGGTGCTGGTGGCGGACGGCCGGCTCGAGGCGGACGGGTACGAAACGGACTTCGCGGTCGCGTATCGCTAAGTAACCGCCGGACCGCGCGGCCGTGCCGATTTCTCTGGCGCTTGCCGTCCCGGTCGTTTAATGAGCCTCTGCCAGTTGGCCGGGCAGCCGCGCCTCGCAAGTGCCGAAAGGCCGCGGGGCGAGGAAAGTCCGGGCTCCACGGAAACACGGTGCCGGATAACGTCCGGCGGGGGCGACCCCAGGGAAAGTGCCACAGAAAGCAGACCGCTCCGCTTGCGGAGTAAGGGTGAAAGGGTGGGGTAAGAGCCCACCGCGGACATGGCGACATGGACGGCACGGCAAACCCCACCGGGAGCAAGACCGAATAGGGACGACACGGGCGCGCAAGCGCCCAGCCGGTTTCCAGGCGCGTCGTCCGGGTGGGTTGCACGAGGCTGCGCGCAAGCGCAGCCCCAGATGAATGGCTGCCACGTTTCGTCTCTCCGGAGGCGGAGCCATACAGAACCCGGCTTACAGGCCAACTGGCTTTTTTCTTTGAAGCTTTCGCCACTGCGGCAAAGCACGTCTCCTCAATTCCCTGACTCAGGCGAATCACGCCTGCGAGGCTCGCCGCACCTCACCGGCGCGGCTCGCTTTTGCGCGCGATTCCAAGGCATTAGGGTTTGGATCGTAACCCTTTGTTAAACTTAACAACCTATCAATATTTGATCATCCGCAAGGCTGGTTACGAGCTTCTCCCATTGACGCCCATATGGTCCCATGTTATCCCATAACGGTACTGCGCAAGGGCCATGCAATGGCCCTCCATCGCGAAATTCGAGGCTTCCGTCGATGGGAAGATCAGGCGGGCACGCACGTGCCCGGCGGGGGATCCATGCGCGGTGGTGCGAGTGTATGTGCGGGCCGATGATCGTGGCCCGTCAATCGGAGGCGGCCGTTTCGCGTCATGAACCGCTTCTTGTCACATGTTACGAACCGGATCGATGCCAAGGGGCGGGTCTCCGTCCCGTCGGCCTTTCGCGCCGTGCTTTTGGAGGCAGGCGTGCGGGAGTTATACTGTTTTCAGGACTTCGTCTTTCCGGCGATCAGCGTCGGCGGGCCGGAGCTTCTGGACCGGTTCGAGAAGCAGATGGCCGCCGAGGATCCGTTTTCGGATGCGGCCAACGAGATGTCGCTCCTTGTTCATGGGGGCGGGGTCTATGTGAAGCTCGACCCGGAGGGCCGGCTGATGGTGACGGATTTCATCCGCGACTTCACCGGCATCTCGAACGACGTGACCTTCGTCGGGCGGGGCGATCATTTTCAGCTCTGGGATCCGCAGGCGTTTGCGAGGGCGCAGGCGGAGGCCAGAGAAGGGCGCAAGCAACGGGGGCTGCGTTCACAATAGAATGGAGAGGCGGGATGGTGACGGATCAAGGCGGCGGAACTTCTGATGCCGACGGCGGACCGGTTCGTCACATTCCCGTCCTCCTGAAGGAAGTTCTCGCGACTCTGGATCCCGCTCCCGGCAAGATCGTTCTCGACGGCACTTTCGGCGCCGGGGGCTACGCATCCGCCATTCTCGATGCCGGTGCCGACGTGATCGCGCTCGACCGCGATCCGACGGCGATCGCCGCGGGGCAGGCCATGATGCACGCGAGCGGCGGGCGGCTGAAGCTCGTTCATTCCCGTTTTTCCGATCTGGCCGAGCATGCGCCGGAACAAGGGCTCGACGGCGTCGTGCTCGATATCGGCGTCTCTTCCATGCAGATCGACGAGGCGGAGCGTGGCTTCTCCTTTCAGAAGAAGGGGCCGCTCGACATGCGCATGTCGGCCGCCGGCGTCTCCGCCGCCGATGTCGTCAATCGCGCGAAGGTGTCGGACCTCATCCGCATCTTCGGCTTCCTCGGAGAGGAAAAGCAGGCGGGGCGGATTGCGCGTGCCATCGAAAAGCGCCGCGCCGAGACGCCGTTCGAGACCACCCGCGATCTCGCAAATCTCATCGAGACGGTTACGCCGCGCAAGGCCAAGGACAAAATTCACCCCGCAACGCGCGTTTTCCAGGCGCTGCGCATCTTCGTCAATGACGAGCTGGGCGAGCTCGCCCATGCCCTGTTTGCGGCCGAACGGGCTCTGAAACCTGGCGGCCGGCTCGTCGTCGTTACCTTTCATTCGCTCGAGGATCGAATCGTAAAGACGTTCTTCCAGGATCGGTCCGGCAAGGCGGGCGGCTCCCGCCATCTGCCGCTGGTGACGGCGCGCGCCGCAACCTTCACGCCAGTCGGCAAGCCTATGGTCGCGGCAAGCGAGGAGGAGGCGTCCCGCAATCCTCGTGCCCGGTCCGCGAAGCTGAGAGCGGGTGTCCGCACCGAGGCTCCGTCGCCGGGCGCCGATCTTTCGATTTTCAATCTGCCGGAACTGGCGAGCCTTGCAAGGCTGGGGGGCTAGAAGACGATGCTCAGAACGCTCGATATTGTCCTGATCGTCATCATGACGGCGGCCGCGACGGTCACCTACACGATCAAGCATAAGGCCGAGAACAAGCTCGAAGAGGTGCGCAGGCTCGACGCAGCGATAAAGCTCGAAGAGGACACGATCGATCTGCTCAAGGCCGACTGGGCGCTTCTGACCCAGCCGAACCGGCTGGAGAGACTGGTGACCGTCTTTGCAGCCGATCTGCAACTCGCGCCGACCCCCTCGACGCAGCTGGCGCGGCCGGAGGAGCTGCCGATGCTGAGGGCTGATCTGCCTCCATCCGAAGAGGATAAGAAGGCCAGGGAGCAGGCGGCCGACAATATCGCCGCCGTCATCGAGGCCGACAATATCGCAACAGGTTCGGTGGCGCGCTGATGTCGTTTCTCTCTCGTATCATGGTGCTGAAGAGCAAGGCGCATTTTTCGGCGGGCGGCAATAACCGCCCCGCCGACAGCGGGCTCAACGTCACTTTCGAAGGAACGCGCAAGAAGAGCGCAAGCCGGGCGAAAAGCCGGGTCGCGATCATCATCGCCAGTTTCGGCCTCGTCTACGCGGCGATCGGAGGACGCCTCGTCCAATATGGTCTCGCGCAGCCGGAAACGGTCTCCTCGATCGGCCGCGCCGATAGTCTCATGGCCTCGCGGCCGGATATTCTCGACCGCAACGGCGAGGTTCTCGCAACCGATATCCGTACCGTCTCGCTCTATGCGGAGCCGCACAAGATCGTCGATGCCGACGAGGCGGTGGAGCGATTGGCGACGGTGCTTCCTGATCTCAACGCGCGCGAAATCTACAACAAGCTCAAGTCGAATTCGCGCTTTCAATGGCTGCGCCGGCAACTGACGCCGAAGCAGCAGAGCGAAATCCTCGCGCTCGGCATTCCCGGCATCGGCTTCCGCCCGGAGAAACGGCGCTTCTATCCGGGAGGGCCGACTGCCGCCCACATCCTCGGTCACGTCAACATCGACAACCGCGGCGTCGCCGGTATGGAGCGTTACATAGACGAGCAGGGTCTCGCCGATCTTGCGGCGATCGGAATGACCAGCGATGCCAAGCTCGAACCGGTCAGGCTTTCGATCGACGTGCGCGTGCAGAATATCGTGCGCGACGTCATCGACGCAGGCATGAAGAACTACCAGGCGATTGCCGCCGGTGCCGTCGTCCTCGACGTCCATACCGGCGAAGTGCTGGCCATGGCCTCGGTGCCGGATTACGACCCGAACAGGCCCGCGGAAGGCGCCGAAGAGGGCTGGATGAACCGCATGTCGAACGGCACGTTCGAGATGGGCTCCACCTTCAAGACCTTCACCATCGCCATGGGTCTCGATTCCGGCAAGGTGACGCTCAACGACAGTTTCGATGCGACCGCACCGATCCGCATCGGCGGATTCACGATCAAGGACTTCCACGGCAAGCGCCGCGTACTGACGGTGCCGGAAATCTTCCAGTATTCCTCGAATATCGGTACCGCCAAGATCGCCGACCTGATCGGCATTCCGGGCCACAAGGAGTTCCTCACGCGGATAGGCCTGCTGACGAGGCTTCCGACCGAACTGCCGGAAGTGAAGGCGCCAAGCCAGCCGCGCGAGTGGAAGAAGATCAACTCGATCACGATCTCCTTCGGCCACGGCGTTTCGACGACGCCGCTGCAGACTGCGGTCGCAGGTGCTGCGCTGGTCAATGGCGGCAAACTCATCCCGCCGACCTTCCTGCCGCGCAGCGAGGAAAAGGCGAGCGAACTCGCGAGCGCAGTGGTCAAGAAGAGCACCAGTGAAGACATGCGCTATCTGCTTCGCTGGAACGGCATCGCGGGTTCGGGCAAGCGGGCGCTTGTTCCGGGTTTCAATGTCGGCGGCAAGACCGGCACGGCCGACAAGGTCGTCAACGGCCGCTATGCCAGCGACCTGAACTTCAATGCCTTCCTTGCGGCGTTTCCGATCGACGATCCCAAATACATGGTGCTGACCTTCATCGACGCGCCCAAGACCGGCGAAGGCGGGGGACGCACGGCCGGTTCGAATGCCGCCCCGATGGTGCGCGACATCATCAGCCGCTCCGCTCCGCTGCTCGGCGTGGAGCCGAAATTCGGACAAGACGGTTCTGCCTTGCTTGTGTCTTATTGACCGTGAAATGAAAGGCGGAGGATTCGCGATTCCGCTGCATGGCTCCGTGAACCGGAGTCGATTCAAGGACCATACCATGCTGCATTCAAAGTGTTACGGCGACCTTTGCGCGTCTGAGAAGACGCACGGCGCTGTTGGATCATATCGATGTGAGACGTGCAGTTCATGAAGATCACGGACCTGGCGGGATCGAATTTCCCGGAACTTTCGGCGCAGCTGAAGGGCGACGCCGCAACCATCGAGATCGGCGGCATCACGGCCGATAGCCGGCAGGTCAAGCCCGGCGATCTCTTCGTCGCCGTTGCCGGATCGAAGGCGGACGGGGCTGCTTACATAGCGGATGCGCTGTCTCGCGGAGCCTCGGCGGTCGTTGCCGGAAAAGGCGCCCAGGCGGAAGCGGGTGCGCCCGTCTTTGCGATCTCCGAACCGCGCAGGTTCCTGGCAAAGGCGGCATCCAGCTTCTACGAGCGCCAGCCGGAGACGATGGTGGCGGTCACGGGCACGGCGGGAAAGACGTCCGTTGCCTCCTTCACCCGGCAGATCTGGGCGCATAGCGGCTTCTCGGCGGCGATGATCGGCACCACGGGAGTGGTGGCGCCCGGCCGCACCGAATACGGCTCGCTGACGACCCCCGACCCGGTATCCCTGCATAAGCTGCTTGCCGAACTTGCCGATGAGGGCGTGACCCATGCGGCAATGGAGGCTTCGAGCCACGGTCTGGACCAGTGCCGGCTGGACGGGGTCAACCTCGCGGCCGCCGCCTTTACCAATCTCGGCCGCGATCACATGGATTACCATCCGACGGTCGAACACTACATGGCCTCCAAGATGCGCCTCTTCGGGGCGCTCCTGCCGAAAGGTTCGCCGGCGGTGATCTTCGCGGACGACCAATGGTCCGCCGAGGCGATCGCTGCCGCTCGCAAGGCCGGCCACGATGTGCGCACCGTCGGGCGCAACGGCGATTTCATTGCGCTGAAGCGCGTCGAGCATTTCCGCCACAAGCAGTCGGCGGAGGTGCATGTCGGTGACGACATCTACGAAATTCACGTGCCGCTCGCCGGTGATTTCCAGATCGCCAACGCGCTCGTTGCCGCGGGGCTCGCAATGTCCACCGGGATCACCGCAAAGGCGGCATTCTCGGCGCTGGAGAGGCTGCAGGGCGCTTCGGGGCGGCTGGAGCTCGTCGGACAGACGAAGGACGGCGCACTCGCCTATGTGGACTACGCCCACAAGCCGGACGCACTCGCAAACGTGCTGGAGTCCGTGCGTCCCTTTACCACCGGCCGGGTCGTGGTGGTTTTCGGATGCGGCGGCGACCGGGACAAGGGCAAGCGCCCGATCATGGGAGAGATTGCCAGCCGCCTCGCCGATGTCGTGATCGTCACCGACGACAATCCGCGCTCGGAAGTACCGGAAGTGATCCGTGCCGAGATCATGGCTGCGGCCAAGGGGGCTACGGAAATCGGCGATCGCGCCGAGGCGATCCGTGCGGCCGTCGGCATGCTGAAGACCGGCGATACGCTGATCGTTGCCGGAAAGGGGCATGAAGAGGGGCAGACGATCGGTTCGGTGACGCTGCCTTTTTCCGACCACGCGGAGGTCCGCAAGGCACTGGGAGGTCTTTGATTTGAACTGGCTCTGGACAAGCAGCGATCTTCTGGCCGCCATGAACGGCCGCCCGGTCGGGAACCTGCCCGAAGGGATCACCGGCATTTCGATCGACAGCCGCACGATCGGCGATGGCGAGGCCTTTTTCGCGATCAGAGGCGATCGCGTCGACGGCCACGACTATGCCGGGATCGCGCTTGCAAACGGAGCCGCGCTCCTGGTCGTCAGCGAAGCGAAACTCCCGGCGCTGGGGCGCCTGACCGCCCCGATGATCGTCGCCGACGACGTGCTGGAGGCGATGATCCGGCTCGGTTGCGCCGCCCGCGACCGCAGCGCGGCGAAAATCATCGCCGTCACGGGATCGGTGGGCAAGACCACCACGAAGGAGATGCTGAGGCACGTGCTGTCGCCCCTCGGCCGGGTGCACGCCTCCGTGGCGTCCTTCAACAATCACTGGGGCGTGCCGCTGACGCTTGCGCGCATGCCGGAGACGACCGATTTCGGGGTCTTCGAGATCGGAATGAACCATGCGGGCGAAATTCTGCCGCTGACACGGATGGTCCGCCCGCATGTCGCGGTGGTGACCAGCATTGCCGCCGCCCATCTGGGCAATTTCACGAGCCTGGACGAGATTGCGGCCGCCAAGGCCGAGATCTTCGAAGGCGTGGTCAACGGCGGCCATGCGGTCATCAATCGGGACAGCGCGCAATACGAGTTCCTCGAAAGGGCGGCTGCGGCGGCGGGGGTCAGCCATGTCCATTCCTTCGGCGCAAATCCGAGATCGGAGTTCCGTCTGGCCGAGTTTGCCGGAGGAGCGGAAAGCTCGGTGCTCTGGGCCGCCGTGGGAGGCAGAACGCTTGAGATAGCGATCGGGGCACCCGGGCGCCATATTGCCGAGAACGCCTTGGCGGCGATCGCCGCGGCGACGCTGGCAGGCGCGGATACCGATCGCGTCGTCGCGTCGTTTGCGACGATGCAGCCGGAAAAGGGCCGGGGGCTGCGGCATCACCTGAGGATCGGCGCCGGGCACCTCACCGTGATCGACGAAAGCTACAACGCCAATCCCGCCTCGATGCGGGCGGCGATCTCGCTTCTGCGCGATGCAGAGCCGTCAGCCGGCGGGCGACGCATTGCCGTTCTCGGCGACATGCTGGAAATGGGCGAGCATTCGGCGGTGGTTCATGCGGCGCTTGCGAGACCCATTATCGAGGCGGGTATTGCCGATGTCTGGCTGGCCGGGCCCGAGATGGCCCATCTGCGCGACGCCCTGCCGCCGGAGGTATCCGTCGTCCATCGGGACCGGGTGGATGATCTCACGGGCTACGCGCTCGGAGCTGTCGCGGCCGGCGACGTCGTGATGGTCAAGTCTTCGAAGGGCACCGGTTGCGCAAAGATCGTCCAGGCGCTTCTCGATGCCTATCCGCAGGAGACGGCCGGAGCAGGGGAAGTATAGGGACGTTGCCATCGCTGCATGTTTCCTCGAACCGGAACCGGTCTGCGGAAGAACATGCGGCTACTGAAAGCGCTGCGGCGGCTCTTGTGCACCCGAAAGGGTGCGCGGCGCCGCAGTGCTGGTGGATACGGCCTTCGGCCAGGGGAAATGGCCTAACATAGTCGAACGCAAGCGGGTATCTTCTGGCAGATGATTCTGTTGGACGATGTCCGATTATAAACTTCCGGGGGAAAGGTCCCTTATGCTGATCTGGCTTGTGGAACTGGCGGACCACTTTCAATTCTTCAATCTCTTTCGCTACATCACCTTCCGTACGGGGGCGGCTCTCTTCACCTCTGCCTTGATCGTGTTCCTGTTCGGCCCCGCCATGATCGCATCGTTGCGCATCCGCCAGGGCAAGGGCCAGCCGATCCGTGCGGACGGCCCCCAGACGCACTTCAAGAAGGCAGGGACCCCGACCATGGGCGGGTTGATGATCCTGACCGGCATCGTGGTGTCGTCGCTGCTCTGGGCCGATCTATCCAGCATCTATGTCGTATCGACGCTTCTGGTGACGCTCGGGTTCGGCGCTATAGGCTTCTACGACGACTATCTGAAGGTGACGAAGCAGTCGGAAAAGGGCTTCTCCGGCAAGGCACGGCTCGGCATCGAGTTCGTGATCGCCGCCGTTGCCGTCTTCTTCATGATGCAGGCGGCGCTTTCCGCGGGGGCGGCGGGTTCCACCTTCGGCTCGTCGGTGACCTTTCCCTTCTTCAAGGACCTGATGCTCAATCTCGGATATTTCTTCGTGCTGTTCGGCGGGTTCGTCATCGTCGGCGCGGGAAATTCCGTAAACCTGACCGACGGTCTCGACGGGCTCGCGATCGTTCCCGTCATGATCGCGTCGGCCGCATTTGGGCTGATCGCCTATCTTGCCGGTAACGCCGTCTTCGCCAATTACCTGCAGATCCATTTCGTGCCCGGCACCGGCGAACTCGCGGTGATCCTCGGTGCCGTGATCGGCGCGGGCCTCGGCTTCCTGTGGTTCAACGCACCGCCTGCTGCGATTTTCATGGGCGATACGGGTTCGCTTGCGCTCGGCGGCCTGATCGGCACCGTGGCCGTCGCGACCAAGCACGAGATCGTCATGGTCATCATCGGCGGGCTCTTCGTCATCGAGACGCTGTCGGTCATCATTCAGGTCTTCTGGTTCAAGCGCACCGGGCATCGCGTCTTCCTGATGGCGCCGATCCACCATCACTTCGAGAAGAAAGGCTGGACGGAAAGCCAGGTGGTGATCCGTTTCTGGATCATCGCAGTAATCCTCGCAATGGTCGGCCTCTCGACGCTGAAGCTGCGGTGAGCCGCGATGATCCCGGTCACCACATTCAAGGGCAGGAAGATCGCACTCTTCGGGCTTGGCGGCTCGGGGCTCGCGACGGCTCAGGCACTCGTTTCGGGCGGTGCCGATGTCGTGGCGTGGGACGACAATCCTGACAGCGTCGCCAAGGCTGCGGCGGCCGGGATAACCACGGCTGACTTGCGCGGCGTCGACTGGCATGACTTTGCCGCCCTGGTGCTTTCGCCCGGCGTGCCGCTGACGCATCCGAAGCCGCACTGGAGCGTCGATCTCGCGCATCAGGCCGGCGTCGAGATCATCGGCGACGTGGAGCTCTTCGTGCGTGAGCGACGCAAACACGCGCCCGATTGCCCCTTCATCGCCATCACCGGCACCAACGGCAAATCCACGACGACGGCGCTGATCGCCCATATCCTCAGGACGAGCGGGCGGGACACGCAGCTCGGCGGCAATATCGGCACCGCAGTGCTCACGCTGGATCCGCCGAAAGCAGGGCGCTTCTATGTCGTCGAATGCTCATCCTACCAGATCGACCTTGCGCCCACGCTCGACCCGACCGCCGGGATACTGCTCAACCTGACGCCGGATCATCTGGATCGCCACGGCACGATGCAGCACTATGCGGAGATCAAGGAGCGTCTGGTGGCGGGGAGCGGAACGGCGGTCGTCGGCGTCGACGACAGCCTCTCGAGCCTGATCGCGGATCGGGTGGAGCGGGCAGGAACAAAGGTGGTGCGTATCTCGCGCCGCCATCCGCTTGCCGAGGGCGTTTATGCCGAAGGCTCGGCGCTGATGCGGGCGCAGGACGGGGCATCGTCGCTCTTTACCGATCTTGCCGGCATCCAGACGCTACGCGGAGGGCACAATGCCCAGAATGCCGCGGCTGCGATCGCCGCCTGCCTGGCGGTCGGCATCTCCGGGAAGGAAATCGTGAACGGCCTCAGGAGCTTTCCGGGCCTCAAGCACCGGATGCAGCCGGTTGCGAAAAAGGGCGAGATCGTCTTCGTCAACGACAGCAAGGCGACCAATGCAGAGGCTGCAGCCCCGGCGCTTTCAAGTTACGACCGAATCTACTGGATCGCCGGCGGTCTGCCGAAGGAGGGCGGCATCACGTCACTGGCGCCATTCTTCCCGAAGATCGTAAAAGCCTATCTGATCGGAGAAGCGGCACCCTCCTTCGCGGCGACACTCGGCGAAGCAGTGCCCTACGAAATCTCTGGGACGTTGGAAAAGGCGGTTGCGCACGCGGCAGCGGATGCGGCGCGGGACACGCAAGGCCCTGCGGCCGTGATGCTTTCCCCGGCTTGCGCAAGCTTCGACCAGTACAAGAATTTCGAGGTGCGCGGAGATGCCTTCGTCGGCCATGTGGCGGCGCTCGAGGGCGTGAGCATGCTGATTTGACGGCTTCGGCCGGTAGTGGATGTTGGCGCGGTACGCGCCCGGAAAGGGGACAGACTGATGGTAAGCCGAGCCGAACGTGGCCCCGTGGCCGACTGGTTCTGGACGATCGACAGATTTTTTCTCGCCGCCTTCATCCTGCTGATGGGCGTGGGCTTCATGCTCTCCTTCGCCGCAAGCCCCCCGGTCGCCGAACGGCTCGGCCTCGACAGCTTCCACTTCGTCAAGCGCCATGCGCTCTTCCTCCTGCCGTCGCTGGTGGTGATGGTCGGCATCTCCTTTCTCTCGCCCCGACAGGTTCGGCGCACGGCGATCATCCTGCTCGTGATTTCCACGGCGATGATGGTGCTGGCTCTGTTCTTCGGCCAGGAGGTCAAGGGCTCCCGGCGGTGGCTGTCGCTCGCCGGCATTTCGATACAGCCCTCGGAATTCATGAAGCCCGCCTTTGTCGTGGTCTGCGCCTGGCTTTTCGCCGAACATGCACGGCAGCCGGAAATTCCCGGCAATCTGCTTTCGATCCTCCTCTTCGGTATCGTCGGGGCGCTCCTCGTTGCCCAGCCCGACCTCGGCCAGACCATCCTCACTGCGGCGGTCTGGGGCGGCATGTTCTTCATGGCCGGCATGCCATGGCTCTGGATCATCGTGCTCGCGTCGGTGGCGATAGGCGGATTTTTCGCCGCCTATTCCATCCTGCCCCACGTCGCCGGCCGCATCGACCGGTTCCTGACCGGCGAAGGCGATACGTTCCAGGTGGATACGGCCCGCGAGGCGATCATTCGCGGCGACTGGTTCGGCCGCGGCCCCGGTGAGGGCGTGGTGAAGCGCATCATTCCGGACAGCCATACGGACTTCATCTTTTCCGTCGCTGCGGAGGAGTTCGGCATCGTCTTCTGCATGGTCATCGTCATGATCTTCGCCTTCGTGGTCATGCGCGGTCTCAATCATGCCTTCCGCGAGCGCAACGACTTCAATCGGTTCGCGGTTGCTGGGCTGGTTCTGCAAATCGGCATCCAGTCGATGATCAATATCGGCGTGAATCTCGAGCTGCTTCCGGCCAAGGGCATGACGCTCCCGCTGATTTCCTATGGCGGGTCGTCGATGGTGGCGATCTGCGTGACGGCGGGGTTCATTCTGGCACTGACGCGTCATCGGCCGGAGAAACGCGCCGTCGAGCGCAGCCTCTTTCGATCGGGCGTCGGAGTGCCGGCGGAGTGAGACATGGATAAAGGCATCATTCTTCTTGCCGCCGGCGGGACCGGCGGGCACCTCTTTCCAGCCGAGGCGCTGGCGCATGAGCTGAAAGCGACAGGCTATTCCGTGCATCTGGTGACGGACAGCCGTGCCGAACGCTTCACGGGGAAGTTCCCGGCCGACGAGATTCATGTCGTGCCGTCGGCGACGATCGGTTCGAAGAACCCGATGAAACTCGCCCGGTCGGTGTGGAAGCTCTGGACGGGCCTGAGGGCGGCACGGCGACTGATTGCCAGGCTTAGGCCCAGGGCCGTCGTCGGCTTCGGCGGCTACCCGACGGTGCCGCCGCTGCTTGCGGCCACGGGCATGGGCATTCCGTCGATCATCCACGAACAGAACGCGGTGATGGGCCGCGCCAACAAAATGCTCGCATCACGGGTCAAGGCCGTCGCCGGCGGCTTTCTCCCGGAAGGCGCCGGAGCCTTCGCGGCGAAGACCGTGGCGACCGGAAACCCTGTGCGTCCGGCGGTGCTGAAGGCTGCCGGGCTTCCTTATGCGCCGGCTGCCGGCGATGCGCCCTTTCATCTCGTGGTCTTCGGCGGCAGCCAGGGCGCGCAATTCTTCTCGAAAACGGTGCCGCAGGCGGTCTGCCGGCTCGACGACGCGCTGCGCCAACGGCTGAAGGTGACGCAGCAGGCCCGGCCCGAGGACCGCGAAGGCGTCATCGCGGTCTACGAGAAGCTCGGCGTTCCCGCTGAGGTATCTCCCTTCTTCACCGACATGGCCGGTCGGATCGCTTCGGCGCAGCTCGTTATCTGCCGCTCGGGCGCGTCCACCGTTTCGGAAATCTCGGTCATCGGACGCCCGGCGATTCTGGTGCCGTATCCCTACGCTCTCGACCACGACCAGGCAGCCAATGCCGCGGCACTCGCCGCGAAAGGGGGGGCGCGCGTGATCGCGCAGGTGGAGCTCAGCGCCGAGCGGCTCGCCGGCATCCTTACGGATGCGATGAGCAACCCGGATGCGCTGGCGCAGATGGCGGCCGGCGCCCGCCAGACCGGCAAGCCGGATGCCGCGCGCTTGCTTGCCTTGCTGGTAGAGGCTATTGCCAGCGGCTCGACAGTCGCGAAGTTCAAGGAAACACGCTCATGAAGATGCCGAAGACGATCGGGCTCGTACATTTCATTGGTATCGGCGGCATCGGCATGAGCGGTATTGCCGAGGTCCTGCACAATCTCGGCCATCGCGTCCAGGGTTCCGACCAAGCCGACAGCGCCAATGTGCAGCGTCTGCGGGAAAAGGGCATCAGCGTCTCCATCGGGCACAAAGCGGAAAATCTCGGCGATGCCGAGGTGGTCGTCGTCTCGACGGCGATCAAGAAGGACAACCCCGAGCTCATCGCTGCGCGCGAGAAATTCCTGCCGGTCGTGCGGCGTGCCGAGATGCTTGCCGAGCTGATGCGCTTCCGCAATGCAATTGCGATCGGCGGGACCCATGGAAAGACGACGACGACCTCGATGGTCGCCGCCCTGCTCGATGCGGGCGGCCTCGATCCGACCGTGATCAACGGCGGCATCATCAACGCCTACGGCACCAATGCGCGCATGGGCGCCGGCGAATGGATGGTGGTCGAAGCAGACGAATCCGACGGCACGTTCCTGAAGCTGCCGGCCGACATCGCGGTCGTCACCAATATCGATCCCGAACATCTCGACCACTACGGCAATTTCGACGCCGTCCGTGCGGCCTTCCGGCAGTTCGTCGAGAACGTGCCCTTTTACGGTTTTGGCGTGCTGTGTCTCGACCACCCGGAGGTCCAGTCCATGGTCGGCAAGATCGAGGACCGGAAGGTCGTCACCTACGGCGAGAACCCCCAGGCCGACGTGCGCTTCCACAATATCCGCATGGACGGTGCGACCTCCATCTTCGATATCGAGATCCGCCGCCGCCGCACGGGCCAGGTGATCGCGATCAAGGACCTCAGGCTGCCGATGCCCGGACGCCATAATGTCTCCAACGCCACGGCTGCCGTGGCGGTCGCACAGCGGCTCGGCATCAAGCCCGAGGACATTGCGAGAGGTCTTGCCACCTTCGGCGGCGTGAAACGCCGCTTTACTCTGACGGGAGAGTGGAACGGCGCGCGCATCTTCGACGATTACGGCCACCATCCGGTCGAGATCAGGGCGGTCCTGAGGGCGGCGCGCGAGGCGTGCCAGGGGCGCATCGTCGCGGTCCACCAGCCGCATCGCTACTCGCGCCTGTCGAGCCTCTTCGAAGACTTCACATCCTGCTTCAACGACGCCGATACGATCCTGCTCGCTCCGGTCTATGCGGCCGGCGAGGAAGCCATAGAGGGCGTCAGCTCGGAAGCGCTCGTCGACCGCATCAAGGCTGCCGGCCATCGCGATGCCCGCCACATCCCCGGACAGGAGGCATTGGCGCCCGTTATCGCGAAGATTGCACAGCCGGGCGATTTTGTGGTTCTCTTGGGAGCTGGCAGCATTACCTATTGGGCCGCGGCCTTGCCCAAGCAGCTCGCGGAAATTTCAGGAAATCGAGCATGAAACAGGTCAACGGTCAGAAACTTCTCGATTCGCTCGGAAACGGCGTCGCTGCAATCCGCGGACGTCTCACGCCCGATGCCCCGATGGACCGCGTTACCTGGTTTCGTGCGGGCGGTCTCGCCGAGCTCATGTTCCAGCCGCACGACACCGACGACCTCGTCGCCTTCCTGAAGCTGGTGCCCGAAGAGGTGCCGGTGATGGTCGTCGGCGTGGGCTCCAACCTGCTCGTGCGCGACGGCGGTATTCCGGGTGTCGTCATCCGGCTTTCGGCGAAGGGCTTCGGCGATCTCGAACTCGCCGGTGAAAACCGCATCAAGGCGGGCGCGATCTGCCCGGACAAGAACATCGCCGCCATGGCACTCGACCATGGTATCGGCGGCTTCTACTTCTATTACGGCATTCCCGGTTCGATCGGCGGGGCACTCCGCATGAACGCCGGCGCCAATAGCGGCGAAACCAGCGAACGCGTCGTCGAGGTCCATGCCGTCGACCGCAAGGGCAACAGGCATGTCCTGAGCAAAGCCGAGATGGGCTACGGCTACCGCCATTCCGGCGCGGCCAAGGAGCTGATCTTCACGCATGCGATCTTCGAGGGCTATGCGGAAGACAAGACCAAGATCCGCACCGACATGGACGCCGTGCGCCAGCATCGCGAAACGGTGCAGCCGATCCGCGAGAAGACCGGCGGATCCACGTTCAAGAACCCGGACGGCCATTCGGCCTGGAAGCTGATCGACGAGGCCGGCTGCCGCGGGATGATGATCGGCAATGCCCAGATGTCGCCGCTTCACTGCAATTTCATGATCAATACCGGACAGGCGACCGGCTACGAGCTCGAATATCTCGGCGAGACCGTGCGCCAGCGGGTGATGGAGCATTCCGGCGTCAAGCTGGAATGGGAAATCAAGCGGGTCGGCAATTTCATGCCGGGCTATGAAATCAGGGAATTCCTCGGCCGCGCCACGGCCTGATCCGAAATCGGGACCAAGAAAAAGGCCGCGGCGGATATCCGACGCGGCCCTTTTTCAGGATTATTCCATCTCTCAGCCCGAGACCTCTTCCTCGTTCGAAAGAAGCAGGCAGACGAGCGTGATCGATGCCGCCGCCAGCAGATAGTAGCCGACATGGCCGAGGCTGTAATTGGTCGCGAGCCAGGTGGCGATATAGGGCGCCAGCGACGCGCCGAAGATGCCGGCGAGGTTGAAGGTCATCGAGGCGCCGGTATAGCGCACCGCCGTCGGGAAGGGAGCCGCCAGCGCCGCGCCGATCGGCCCGTAGGTGAGGCCCATCAGGCCGAGGCCGACGATCGAGAATACGAAGGCCCCGCCGAGACCGGATGACAGAAGCGGCGCCATGAAGAGGCCGAAAACGCCGATGCCGATCGTCGTCAGCACCAGCACGAGGCGCCGGCCGAAGCGGTCCGAAAGTATGCCGGAGACCGGGATCATCAGGCCGAAGAAGACGACGCCCGTCATCTGTACGAGCAGGAACTGTTCGCGCGAATAGCCGAGCTTGGTCGTGCCCCAGGAGAGCGAGAAGACGGTCATCAGATAGAACAGGACGAAGGTCGCGAGCGCCACGAAAGTGCCGAGTACGAGGCTTCGCTTGTGCGAGCGGAAGATCGCCGCGACCGGCACCTCGACACGCTCGTGCTTGTCGATCGCCTTCTGGAATTCCGGCGTTTCGGTGATCTTCAGGCGGACATAGAGGCCGACGATCACGAGCAGCACGCTGGCGATGAAGGGAACGCGCCAGCCCCAGGCGAAAAAGGCCTCTTCGCTCATGACTTCGCCGAGGATGAGGAAGGTTCCTGCCGACAGGATGAAGCCGATCGGCGCGCCCAGCTGCGGGAACATGGCGTACCAGCTCCGCTTGCCTTCGGGCGCATTCTCGGTGGCGAGCAACACCGCGCCGCCCCATTCGCCGCCGAGGCCGAGGCCCTGACCGAAACGGCAAAGGGCAAGCAGCAGCGGTGCCACGACGCCGATCGTCGCATAGGTGGGCAACAGGCCGATGATGACCGTGGAAATGCCCATGGTCATCAGCGCGGCGACGAGCGTCGCCTTCCGGCCGATCCTGTCGCCGAAGTGACCGAAGATCACGGCGCCGAGCGGGCGGGCGAAGAAGGCGATCGAAAAGGTGGCGAGGGACTGCAGCATTGCCGAGGTCGGATCGGCTGCAGGGAAGAAAAGGTGCGGGAAGATGATTACCGCTGCGGTCGCATAGACATAGAAGTCGAAGAATTCGATCGTGGTGCCGACCAGGCTGGCGAACAGCACCCGGGCAGGGGAGTTCACGGCCTGCCGATGGAACGCACCATCCTGCGGCGACAGCGAGGTTGTCGCGTCTGTCATTGGTTCGTTCCTGTGGCAATTCGCGGGAAAGCGAGTAACTCTCTCCCGCCGGAATTGCGTGGTTTCAGAGGGTTAGATCAGTTCGCTGTCCCATGGACGCAAAAAAATGATCTGGCGGTTATGCCGTCTTGGGAGGCGGGCGGCCGGTTCTTAGCGCAAGTTTTCACATCGAGAAAGTCCGATTTCGTAAGAAATACGAACTAAATGCGCTTGCCGGCGCAGCAATATTCCACCGGCGCATCGCCCCGCCTTGCCCGAGCAGTCGACATGCCCACCTACATGAATTCATGGGCTTCCCGTAATGCGGGCATTGACAGAAAATACATCTTCCGCTTGACGAGAATCGAATACTGGAGAACTCTCGTCGGCGAAGCGTTTTGCTTCGATTTGGGGGAATATTCATGTTCAGAAAGCTCTCTGCGGAATTTCTCGGTACTTTCTGGCTCGTTCTCGGCGGGTGCGGCAGCGCCGTACTTGCCGCTGCCTTCCCGGAGGTCGGCATCGGCCTGCTCGGGGTCTCCTTTGCCTTCGGCCTTACGGTGCTGACCATGGCCTATGCGGTCGGCGGAATTTCCGGCGGCCATTTCAATCCGGCGGTATCGGTCGGACTTGCCGTTGCCGGCAGAATGCCGCCGGCGAGCCTCGTCGGTTACATCATCGCGCAGGTCGCCGGCGCGATCGCCGCGGCTGCCGTGCTCTACGTGATCGCCAGCGGCAAGGCCGATTTTCAGCTTGGCGGTTTTGCCGCCAATGGTTACGGCGAACATTCTCCGGGGGGCTACTCGTTGACGGCGGCTCTCGTCACCGAGGTCGTCATGACCGCCTTTTTCCTGCTCATCATTCTTGGCTCGACGCATGGCCGCGTGCCTGTGGGCTTCGCGCCCATCGCCATCGGCCTTGGGCTGACCTTGATTCACCTCGTCTCGATCCCGGTCACCAACACCTCCGTAAATCCGGCCCGATCGACCGGACAGGCGCTGTTCGTCGGCGACTGGGCCATTTCCCAGCTCTGGCTCTTCTGGGTCGCACCGCTGATCGGTGCAGGCGTTGCCGGGATCGTATGGAAAATCGTCGGCGACGATAGCTAGATCGGGAAAGATAGCGCCACGTAAGACCATGTAGAGCCCGCCTGCACACGCAGGCGGGCTCTGCCTTTCCTAAGATTATTTCCCTTGCAAGCCACAGAAAGCTCTGATTCAGCTAGGAAATCTTGTCTCTGATTGATTCTTGGGGGGTTTCGCCGGAGCGCGTTTCGCGGCGAGAGTTAACCAAAGTAAACACTTCATTAACCATAATGTCGTTGTAGTGGTTCCACGCGACGGTCACGCGAATCGAGGCTTCGAAATCAGCCAGGTGCAAGCAAGCTTCGCGATAGTGGCGTATTGTTTGGGGGTTTGAATGAGCAGCAAGCATGTTGCTGTCCTGTTGGGCGGATTTTCCTCGGAGAGGCCGGTGAGCCTGTCTTCGGGGACGGCTTGCGCGGATGCGCTGGAGGCGGAAGGCTATCGCGTCACGCGGGTCGATGTCGGTCGCGACGTCGCAGCGGTTCTTCAGGAATTGCGCCCGGATGTCGTCTTCAATGCGCTTCATGGACCGTTCGGCGAGGACGGGACGATCCAGGGCATTCTCGAATATCTCGAGATCCCCTATACCCATTCGGGCGTCCTGGCCTCGGCGCTGGCCATGGATAAAGACCAGGCAAAGCATGTCGCCAAGGCTGCCGGCATCCCGGTTGCCGAGGCGCTGGTCATGGACCGGCGTAGCTTCGGCAATCAGCATCCGATGAAGCCGCCCTATGTGGTGAAGCCGGTCCGCGAGGGGTCGAGCTTCGGGGTGGTGATCGTCAAGGAGGATCAGTCGCATCCGCCTCAGTTGATCACCTCAAGCGAGTGGCGGTACGGCGACCGCGTCATGGTCGAGCGCTATATTGCCGGACGCGAATTCACCTGCGGTGTCATGGGCGATGTCGCCCTCGGCGTCACTGAAATCATCCCGCAGGGGCACGCCTTCTACGATTACGACTCGAAATACGTAAAAGGTGGTTCGAAGCACGTCATACCTGCACAGATTTCACCAAATATTTACCAAAAAATACAAACACTGGCGTTGAAGGCGCATGAGGCGATCGGTTGCCGCGGCGTCAGCCGGTCCGACTTTCGTTTCGACGATCGTGGGGATGGTGAGGGCGAGTTGATCTGGCTCGAGATCAATACCCAACCCGGCATGACCCCAACGTCCCTGGTGCCCGAGATGGCGCAGCATGCGGGCCTTCAGTTCGGTGAATTTCTCAGGTGGATGGTGGAGGACGCGTCGTGCTTGCGCTGAGGGGCAGAAGGGGCAAGAGGGTTCGTTACCCGGCCGGCGCTGTCGCCGAGGCGGATGAAGCGTTCGTCCTGCCGCGGCCGCTGCGCAAGGGCGTGCGCTTTCTGATCAGCCTTGGCGCCGGTCGAATCCGCTTCCCGAATCATACCGGAACAGTTTCCGCCGCAGCTTTCATGGTGGCCACGGGCCTTTACGGCATGTCGCTCGGCGGCCACACGCAGAGCTTCGCGCAGGTCTCGACGACTGCCGCCGGCTTCGCGATCGAGGACGTCCGCGTCTCCGGCAATGCGCAGACCTCCGAGATCGACATTCTCCAGCAGCTCGGCCTGGACGGCACGACCTCACTGGTGGCGCTCGATATCGAGGAGGCGCGTCGGCTGATCGGCGAACTGCCCTGGGTGGAGACCGTCACGGTGCGCAAGATCTATCCGGGTACGATCGAGGTCGTTCTCAAGGAGCGCGAAGCCTTCGGTATCTGGCAGCACGGATCGGATCTCTCCCTGATAGAGCGCAGCGGCAGCGTCATCGCGCCGCTCAGGGACAACAAGTTCGCCAGCCTGCCGCTTTTCGTGGGCCGCGACGCGGAGACGGCGGCGGCCGCGTTCTACGATGAATTTTCCCGCTGGCCGGAGTTCCGCTCCCGCGTCAAGGCCTTCGTGCGCGTGGCCGGGCGACGCTGGGATCTGCGGCTCAACAACGGCGTCGTCGTGAAGCTTCCGGAAAAGGATGTTGCCCGCGCGATGAGCGTGCTCGCCGGTATGCAAGACACGCATCAGCTGCTGGAGCGCGACATCGCCGCCGTCGACCTCAGGCTCGAAGACCGCACGACCGTACAGCTGACGCCGGAAGCCGTGAAGCGCCGGGAAGTCGCACTCAAGGCGAGGGAGAAAATGCTGAAAGCCCAGGAGAAGCGGATATGAGTTTGTTCGGATCCGCCAATTTCGGCCTTCCGCGTCTGAAACCTTTGCCCTCGAAGCGGTCGCATGTCGTGTCGGTGCTCGATATCGGCTCGACCAAGGTGGTATGCATGATCGGCCGCCTGACGCCGCGTGCCGAGAGCCAGATCCTGCCCGGGCGCACGCACAGCATCGAGGTCATCGGCATCGGGCACCAGAAGTCGCGGGGCGTCAAGAATGGCGTCATCGCCGATCTCGACGCGGTCGAAAGTGTCGTCCGGCTTGCGGTCGATGCAGCCGAGCGCATGGCGGGACTAACCATCGACAGCCTCATCGTGAATGTTTCCGCCGGCCGCCTGCAGAGCGACGTCTATACCGCGACGATCGATCTCGGCGGGCAGGAGGTCGAGGCGAACGATCTGAAGAAGGTACTCGCTGCCGCGGGTCACCAGTCGCTGCGCACCGATCGTGCCATCCTGCACTCTCTGCCGACCGGCTTCTCGCTCGACGGCGAGCGCGGCATCCGCGACCCGCTGGCGATGTTCGGTGACGTTCTCGGCGTCGACATGCATGTGCTGACGGCGGAGCGGCCCGCACTGAAGAACCTCGAACTCTGCGTCAATCGCGCTCACCTCTCGGTCGAGGGCATGGTCGCGACGCCCTATGCCAGCGGCCTTGCGGCACTCGTGGATGACGAGGTCGAGCTCGGATGTGCGGCCATCGACATGGGCGGCGGTACGACGACGATCTCGGTTTTCGCCGAAGGCAAGCTCGTCCATGCGGACGCCGTCGGGCTTGGCGGCCACCACGTCACGACCGATCTTGCGCGCGGCCTGTCCACCCGCATCGAGGATGCCGAGCGCCTGAAGGTCGTGCACGGTTCGGCGCTTCCGAACAGCGTGGACGAGCGCGATATCATTTCGGTTCCGCCGATCGGCGAAGACGACCGCGATCAGCCGACGCACGTGCCGCGCGCTCTGGTTTCGCGCATCGTTCGCGCTCGCATCGAAGAGACGCTGGAACTCATACGCGACCGCATCCAGCGGTCCGGTTTCAGCCCGATCGTCGGCAAGCGGATCGTATTGACGGGGGGAGCCAGCCAGTTGACCGGCCTGCCGGAAGCGGCGCGGCGCATTCTCGCACGCAATGTCCGCATCGGCCGCCCGCTCGGCGTATCCGGACTGCCGGCCGCTGCCAAGGGCCCGGCCTTCTCCACGGCCGTCGGGCTGATGATCTACCCGCAGGTCGCCGACCTCGAGACGCATGCCGCCGGCAGCGGCATGTTCTCCACCCTCGGTGGCAACAGCCGTTTCGCCCGGATGGGGCAATGGCTGAAAGAAAGTTTCTAGACCGCTCGGCATATCGCCGAACGGGACAGGTGTTCGAGTTTGAAGGAATTGGCCGGCTCGGCAAGGCGGCCAGGGAAAGAGAAGGAACAGGACTATGGCCATCAACTTGCAGAAGCCGGACATTACCGAGCTGAAGCCGCGTATCACGGTCTTCGGCGTCGGCGGCGGCGGCGGCAACGCCGTCAACAACATGATCACCGCCGGGCTCCAGGGCGTCGATTTCGTCGTCGCCAACACGGATGCCCAGGCACTCACCATGACCAAGGCCGAGCGGATCATCCAGATGGGTGTCGCCGTCACCGAAGGTCTTGGTGCCGGCTCGCAGCCGGAAGTCGGCCGTGCGGCCGCTGAAGAATGCATCGACGAGATCATCGATCACCTGCAGGGCACGCATATGTGCTTCGTCACCGCCGGCATGGGCGGCGGCACCGGCACGGGCGCTGCTCCGATCGTCGCCCAGGCTGCCCGCAACAAGGGTATCCTCACCGTCGGCGTCGTCACCAAGCCGTTCCATTTCGAAGGCGGACGCCGCATGCGGATCGCCGACCAGGGTATTTCCGACCTTCAGAAGTCGGTCGACACCCTGATCGTCATCCCGAACCAGAACCTCTTCCGCATCGCCAATGACAAGACGACCTTCGCGGACGCCTTCGCCATGGCCGATCAGGTTCTTTATTCCGGCGTCGCCTGCATCACCGACCTCATGGTCAAGGAAGGCCTCATCAACCTCGACTTCGCCGACGTCCGTTCGGTGATGCGCGAAATGGGCCGCGCCATGATGGGCACGGGCGAAGCCTCCGGCGAAGGCCGCGCAATGGCCGCTGCGGAAGCTGCGATCGCCAACCCGCTGCTCGACGAAACCTCGATGAAGGGCGCTCAAGGCCTGCTCATCTCCATCACCGGTGGCCGCGACCTCACGCTCTTCGAGGTGGATGAGGCTGCGACGCGTATCCGCGAGGAGGTCGATCCGGACGCCAACATCATTCTCGGTGCGACCTTCGACGAGGAGCTCGAAGGCCTCATTCGGGTTTCGGTCGTCGCGACCGGCATCGACCGCACGGCCGCGGAGGTGGCCGGCCGCTCCGCCGACTTTCGTCCGGTAGCGCCGAAGCCGATCGTCCGCCCGTCCGCCGCCGTTCCGGCCCAGCCGCAGCCGACTGTTTCGCTGCAGCCCGCGCCGCAGCCGCAGCCGGTGCAGCAGCCGCTCCAGCAGCAGCAGAATGTCGACCACATCGCGCTCGCCATTCGCGAAGCCGAAATGGAGCGCGAACTCGACATCGCTGCGCGCACCCAGGTCGCCGCACCGCAGACGCAGCCGCAGCCGCAGCCGCAACTGCAGGAAGAGACCTTCCGTCCGCAGAGCAAGCTTTTCGCAGGCGTCGCTCCGGCGGAGGCCGCACCGGTCATGCGGCCGGCGCAGCCGGCACCGCGCCCGGTCGAGATGCAGGCGCCCGTTCAGCCGCAGATGCAGGCACAGCCGGTCCGGCAGGAGCCCACCCCGGTCGTGCGGCAGCAGGCCGAGCCGGTACGCATGCCGAAGGTCGAGGACTTTCCGCCGGTCGTGAAGGCGGAAATGGATCACCGGACGCAGCCGGCGCCTGTGCATCAGGAGGAACGCGGACCGATGGGACTCCTGAACCGGATCACGAGCTCGCTCGGGCTGCGTGAACGGGAAGCGACGAATGTCTCATCCGACATGACCGCCGCCGCACCAAGCGCCGCCTCGCAACAGCGCCGGCCGCTTTCGCCGGAAGCCAGCCTCTATGCGCCGCGTCGCGGCCAGCTCGACGAACACGGTCGCGCTGCGCCTCAGATGCGGTCGCATGAAGACGATCAGCTCGAAATTCCGGCGTTCCTGCGCCGCCAGTCGAGCTGATACCTACGGCGCCGTGCGTCCGATCGGACGCGCAACGTCGCCGTGGTACTTTCAGTCGCCGCAGTTTTTCCTGAGCCGACTCCGGTTCAGGGAAACATGCGGAGACTGTTCCTTCACCTTGCCGATGCCCGGGCGCCAGCCCGGGCATTTTTCGATTTCCCTCGCGAAATCAGACACTTGTCATTTGCATTGCGCGCATATGAATTGCGTAACAAACCGAAACGAACAGTGATTTGGAATGGTGTCTCCAAACTCTTATTTTCATCATCGGAATTGGGGACGCATACGATTCGATCGGGCGCTGTTAGTTCGAAGACGAGATTTCCGCCGACTGGCGCGGGATCCCGGTACTTCGTCTTGTGTCTTGAGCAACGTGGCACCCTCTAGGATTTTGGCCGAAGGCCGCCTTGATTGAAAGTGACGAGAATGGGAATCGAACTGCTCGGGTTTCAGACGACGATTGCAAACCCGATAACCCTCAAGGGAATTGGCGTTCACTCCGGTGCGGAAGTCGAGATCACCTTCCAGCCGGCCGATGCCGACGCCGGGATCGTGTTCCAGCGTGTGCTTGCCGGCGGCCGGGTGAGCGAATTCCGGGCCGTCTCGTCGCAGGTCGGCAACACCGATCTCTGCACCGTCCTTGGCCTCTCGCCGGCGACCTCGATCGCCACGATCGAGCATGTCATGGCGGCGGTCTACGCGCTCGGCCTCGACAACCTGTCGATCGAGGTGCATGGCGCCGAAATGCCGATCATGGATGGCAGCTCCGCTCCCTTTATCGAGGCGATCGAGCAGGCAGGTATTCAATCGCTTGCCGAGAAGCGCCGCTATATCCGCATCCTAAAGCCGGTGCGCATCGAATCGGGCGCTTCCTGGTCGGAATTCACGCCCTATGACGGCATGCGCTTCGAAGTCGAGATCGATTTCGATTGCCCGCTGATCGGCCGTCAGGCATGGAAGGGCGACATGACGCCTTCCGTTTTCAAGCGGGAGCTGTCGCGGGCGCGTACTTTCGGCTTCATGCGCGATGTGGAGCGCCTTTGGGCAGGCGGTTTCGCGCTCGGCTCGTCACTCGAAAACTCCGTGGTAATCTCGGACGACAACGCGGTCATCAATGTGGAGGGACTGCGGTATACGGACGAGTTCGTCCGCCACAAGACCCTCGACGCCGTAGGCGATCTTTCGCTGGCGGGCGCTCCCTTCCTCGGCCGCTACCGCTCCTATCGCGGGGGGCACCGGATGAATGCCAATGCCCTCAAGGCATTGCTCAGCGATCCGACCGCCTATGAGGTGGTGGAAACGGCAACGCCGCGCCAGCGCACCCGTTCGCGGGACATGGTGGCGGTTGCCGCACCGGGCTTCGCGCCCTGGTCCGCCTGAGGGCACAGGACATTCTTCTCCAGTCGCCGGCCGAAAGGCCGGCATTTTTATGATGATTCGATAGTTTTCCCCGAGTAACGCGTGTTCTTCGGCACCGATTTTCACGGTGCCAGAGGCGCTTTACACATCTGAAAAGGGGTGCAGCGTTGCAGGGCGCCACAAATTTGCATGAATTGCCGATCATGACGTTGCGGTCTTGAGGTAACTTGCTCTAAAACGCGCAAGTCTGGCGCGATGCTAGGCGCTGAGTGAAACGGGAATATCCGATGGTTCTTGCAGTTTCTGTCGACATAAGAAGATCAGCGCGCGTCGCCGCGGTCGTTCTTGCGGCTATCGCCGGCTCCAGTCTGATCACGGCCTGCCAGAACGATCCGGACATCGACATCACCAAACTCACGGCCGAGACCGATCCGCCGGACGTGCTCTACAACCAGGGCCTCGCAAACCTGAACGCCGGCAAGACGACGGAAGCGGCGCGGAAGTTCGAGGCGATCGACAAGCAGCATCCGTTCTCCGAATATGCCCGCAAAGCGCTGGTCATGAATGCATTCGTTTCCTATCGCAACGGCCAGTATCAGGACGCGATCAACTCGACCAACCGTTATCTGAACCTTTATCCGCAGTCGGAAGACGCGGCCTACGCGCAATATATACAGGGCCTTGCCTATACGAAGCAGATTCCGTCGGTGACGCAGGATCAAAGACCTGCGGCGAAGGCGATCGAGGCGATGCAGGTCGTCGTCGACAAGTATCCGGACTCCGAATATGTCGACGATGCGCAGGCAAAGATCCGCTTTGCACGCGACCAGCTCGCCGGCAAGGAGATGCAGGTCGGCCGCTATTATCTCGAGCGCAAGGAATACCTTGCGGCGATTTCACGCTTCCGCACCGTCGTCGAGCGATATCCGACCACCAATCAGGTCGAGGAAGCGCTAGCCCGTCTCGTCGAAGCCTATTATGCGATGGGCGTGACTGGGGAAGCCCAGACGGCGGCAGCGGTTCTCGGGCATAACTACCCCGACAGCCAATGGTATGCCGACTCCTACAAGCTGCTGCAATCCGGCGGGCTTGAGCCGCGCGAAACCGGCACGTCCTGGATCGCGCGCGCGGGAAAGAACCTCATCGGCGCGTGATTTTCCCGGCGCCCGACAACGAAGATATGAAACCGGATGCTCGCCCAGCTCGCGATCCGCGATATCGTCCTGATCGAACGGCTTGACCTCAGCTTCGATGCCGGGCTTTCGGTGCTGACCGGCGAAACCGGGGCGGGCAAATCCATCCTTCTCGACAGTCTGTCGCTCGCGCTGGGCGGCCGCGGCGACGGTTCGCTCGTGCGTCACGGCGAGGACAGGGGGCAGGTTACCGCTGTCTTCGACGTTCCCGCCGGCCATGCGGCGCGGCTCTTCCTGCGCGAGAACGGCATCGACGACGACGGCGATCTGATCTTCCGCCGTGTGCAATCGGCCGACGGCCGCACCAAGGCGTTCATCAACGACCAGCCGGTGAGCGTCCAGCTGATGCGGCAGGTCGGCCAGACGCTCGTTGAAATTCACGGCCAGCACGACGATCGGGCGCTTGTCGACACCGACGCGCACCGCACGCTGCTCGACGCTTTCGGCGGCACGACCGAAGCTGCGGAAGACGTCGCGACCTTCTATCGCGGCTGGAAGGATGCCGAGCGCTGTCTGAAGAAACACCGCGAGAAGGTGGAGGCAGCAGCCCGCGAGGCGGACTATCTGCGTTCCTCCGTCGAGGAACTCGAGACGCTTTCGCCACGCGACGGCGAAGAGGAGGAACTCGCCGAGAGCCGAGCCCGCATGATGAAGGTCGAGCGCATTGCCGGGGACATCAGCGAGGCATCCGAGTTTCTGAACGGCAACGCCTCGCCGGTACCGCTCATCGCGTCGCTCGTCCGGCGGCTCGAACGCAAGAGCCATGAGGCACCCGGCCTGCTCGAAGAGACGGTCGAGCTTCTGGACGGGGCGCTGAACCAGCTTGCGGATGCCCAGATGGCGGTCGAGCGCGCGCTCCGCAACACGGAATTCGATCCGAAGGAACTCGAGCGCGTCGAGGAGCGGCTTTTTGCTCTGCGGGCCGCGAGCCGCAAATATTCGGTTCCGGTCACCGAACTGCCGGCACTTGCCGCGCGGATGATCGCAGATCTTGCCGATCTCGACGCCGGCGAGGAGAAGCTGAAGCATCTGGAAATACAGGTCGCCGAGGCCAGGGCGGCCTTCGACGTTGCGGCCCGCTCGCTTTCCGAGAAGCGCCACAATACGGCTGCTGCGCTTTCGGCCGCCGTCATGGAAGAATTGCCTGCGCTGAAGCTCGAACGCGCCCGCTTCATGGTGGAGGTGACGAGCGACCCGGGATCGCCGACGGCCGACGGGATCGATGCGGTCGAATTCCACGTTCAGACCAATCCCGGCACCAGGCCGGGGCCGATCATGAAGGTCGCTTCGGGTGGCGAGCTCTCGCGCTTCCTGCTCGCGCTGAAAGTGGCGCTCGCCGACCGCGGTTCGGCGCCGACGCTCGTCTTCGACGAGATCGATACCGGCGTCGGCGGCGCCGTGGCGGATGCGATCGGCCAGCGCTTGAAGCGACTTTCGAAAACCGTGCAGGTGCTTTCCGTCACCCATGCGCCGCAGGTTGCCGCGCGTGCGGCGACGCATCTCCTGATTTCGAAGGGGCCCTCCGCGGAAAAGACCGAGATGATCGCCACCCGCGTCGCCCGCATGGACGAAGCGGCACGCACGGAAGAGATCGCCCGCATGCTCGCCGGCGCCTCGATTACCGAGGAGGCGAGGGCTGCGGCTGCGCGATTGCTCGCCGGCAACGGTTGAATAGCCCCCCACTTATCTTCGCGTCGGTTACCCTCAAATCGATTCCGATTTTAAGAATCATGCAGTAAAAGCGACTCCAAAGTTCTGGAGCCGCATCCATGCTGAATCAAAGAAAACCCGTCGAACAATTGAACGAAGCGGAAGCTGTCGAGGAACTCGCCTTCCTGGCGGCGGAGCTTGCCCGCCACGACGTACTCTATCACGGCAAGGATGCTCCGGAGATTTCGGATGCGGACTACGACGGGCTGAAGCGGCGGAACGATCTCATCGAAGAGCGCTTTCCGGCACTTGTCCGCGAGGACAGCCCCTCGCGGAAGGTCGGTGCCGCGCCCTCGCTCACCTTCGCGCCCGTCGCCCATGCGCGGCCGATGCTGTCGCTCGACAATACCTTCTCGGACGAGGACGCCCGCGCATTCGTCGCCGGCGTCTACCGCTTCCTCGGCCAGCTCCCGGACGGCTCGATCGCCTTCACGGCCGAGCCGAAGATCGACGGGCTATCCATGTCGCTGCGCTACGAAAACCGGCGGCTCGTCACGGCTGCGACCCGCGGCGACGGCACGACCGGAGAAAACGTCACGGCCAACGTTCGTACCATCGGCATGATCCCGCAGACGCTTCCCGCCGACGCGCCTGACGTCGTCGAGATCCGCGGCGAGATCTACATGGCGAAATCGGACTTCGCCGCGCTCAATGCCGAAATGGCGGCGCAGGGCAGGCCGCTCTACGTCAACCCGCGCAATACGGCGTCGGGTTCGCTCCGTCAGCTGGACGCGAAGGTGACGGCGAACCGCAAGCTGCGCTTTTTCGCTTATGCCTGGGGCGAGATGTCGGCGATGCCTGCGGATACGCAGCTCGGCATGGTGGAGACCTTCAAGGCCTGGGGATTCCCGGTCAATCCGCTGATGCAGCGCTTCTTCTCCGCCGACGCGCTCCTGGAGCACTATCACCATATCGAGCGGGAGCGTCCGGACCTCGACTACGACATCGACGGCGTCGTCTACAAGGTCGACCGGCTCGCTCTGCAGGCCAGGCTCGGCTTCCGCTCGCGCAGTCCGCGCTGGGCAACGGCGCACAAGTTTCCGGCCGAACAGGCGTTCACGCGTCTGAAGGGCATCGACATTCAGGTCGGCCGTACCGGCGCCCTGACGCCCGTCGCGCGGCTGGAGCCGATCACGGTCGGGGGCGTCGTCGTCACTAACGCGACGCTGCACAACGAGGATTATATCCGGGGCGTCGGCAACACCGGCGAGCCGATCCGCGATGGGCGCGACGTTCGTATCGGCGACATGGTGATCGTCCAGCGGGCAGGGGACGTGATCCCTCAGATCGTCGACGTGGTGATGGACGAGCGGCCGGAAGGCGCCGAGCCCTACAGGTTTCCGACGACGTGCCCCATCTGCGGCAGCCATGCGGTGCGCGACATCAACGAAAAGACCGGCAAGATGGATGCCGTGCGCCGCTGCACGGGCGGTTTCGTCTGCCGTGCGCAGGCGGTCGAGCATCTGAAGCATTTCGTCTCGCGCAATGCCTTCGACATCGAAGGCCTCGGCTCCAAGCAGATCGAGTTCTTCTTCGAAAGCGAGGACGAGAATCTGAGGATCCGCACCGCCCCCGAGATCTTCACGCTCGAGCGCCGCCAGGAGCAATCGCTCAACAAGCTCGAGAACATCGATGGATTCGGCAAGGTAAGCGTCCGCAAGCTGTACGAGGCGATCAATGCCCGCCGCTCGATAGCGCTTCATCGCCTGATCTATGCGCTTGGCATCCGCCATGTGGGCGAGACCACCGCCAAGCTGCTTGCGCGCTCCTATGGCAGCTACGAGCATTTCGGGGCGGCCATGACCGAGGCGGCAGGCTTTTCGGGAGATGCCTGGAACGAGCTGAACAGCATCGACGGCATTGGCGAGGTGGTCGCTCGCGCCATTGTCGAGTTCTACAAGGAGCCGCGCAACCTGAAGGTCGTTTCCGAGCTGCTGCGCGAAGTTACTCCCGAAAACGCGGCATCGCCCGTGGCGACCGACAGCCCCGTCGCCGGCAAGACGGTCGTCTTCACGGGATCGCTGGAGAAGATGACGCGCGAGGAGGCGAAGGCGAAGGCGGAGAGTCTCGGCGCCAAGGTGGCGGGATCGGTATCGAAGAAGACCGACATCGTCGTTGCCGGCCCGGGCGCAGGCTCGAAGCTCGACAAGGCCCGCGAACTCGGCGTCCAGACGATGGACGAGGACGAGTGGCTGGCGTTGATCGGCGGGTAGCGTGTTTTGTTTCTCCCGCAAGCGGGGCGAAGGGGATTCGCGGCGCCCCTCCCAGTCCCTTCTCCCCATGGACGGGGGGAGAAGGTGCCGGCAGGCGGATGAGAGCGATGCCGCGCGACCCGTTGGTTTAGATCGTCACGCCTGCTGCTCAGCCGACATGTCCATCCACATGAACTCCCAGACGTGGCCGTCCAGGTCCTGGAAGCTGATGCCGTACATGAAGCCGTAGTCGATCGCCGGCTTCCATGGCTTGCCGCCCGCGGCAATAGCCTTGTCGAACATGTCGTCGCATTCGGCACGGCTTCCGGCGGAGAGCGCGGTGATGACCTCGGTGCCCTTCGCCGTGTCGCTGATCTCGCCGACGATGAAGCTACGGAACTTCGGCTCGGTCAGAAGCATGGCGAAGATATTGTCGTCGATGACCATGCAGGCGGCGGTCTCGTCGGAAAACTGCTCGTTGAATGTAAAGCCCAAAGCGGAGAAGAAGGACCGCGAGGCTTTCAGATCCTTGACCGGCAGGTTGACGAAAATCATGCGCATGGGGTGCTCCTCGTTAAATTGGTTTCGCTTCGATGAGCCAAGGACGAAGACATGTGCCGCACGCCGACAGGTCTCGTTGAATTTTTCGACCCCCTCGTAGTCGACCACGGTCTGAGACGCCGATCAGGTGCGGCGCTTCGAGTTTGAGCCCATTTCCGTTTGTGTTTTTGCGCTGCACAAGATAGATCTTGCAGCCAAAATTTGTGCAATTGCCTTTTCGCGGGGCTGGCGCCCGCAGCCGCGCGTCTTATCGGACGCGCAACTGTCGCTGTAGCATCTTGACGATGCAGGAGCCATATCGGCGAAGCGGGGCGTATCTAACGTCCCGGCGGATTGGAGGGTCCGAAATGAGAACCATCAGCACCATCGCCGAACTGCGAGAGGCCCTTGCCGAGCATCGGCGCGCGGGCAGGTCCATCGGACTGGTCCCCACCATGGGCTATCTCCATGTCGGCCATATGGAACTCGTGCGCCGCGCCCGCGTCGAGAACGACGTGGTCGTTGCCAGCATATTCGTCAATCCGCTGCAGTTCGGCGCGAACGAGGATCTTGGCAAATACCCGCGCGACCTCGCCCGTGATCAGGCGCTGCTGACCGATGGCGGCGTCGATTTCCTTTTTGCACCCGGCGTTTCCGACATGTATCCGCGGCCGATGGAAACGGTGGTCGACGTGCCGAAGCTCGGCTCCGAGCTCGAAGGCGCGGTGAGGCCCGGCCATTTCGCAGGCGTTGCGACCGTCGTCACCAAGCTCTTCAATATCGTCCAGCCGGACCGCGCCTATTTCGGCGAGAAGGATTTCCAGCAGCTCCAGATCATCCGGCGCATGGTCGAGGATCTGGCGCAGCCAGTTACGGTCATCGGCGTACCGACGGTGCGCGAGGAGGACGGGCTCGCCTGTTCGTCGCGCAACGTCTATCTGACGGCACAAGAGCGGCGTGCAGCCGCGATCGTGCCGAAGGCGCTGGACGAGGCCGAGCGGCTGATCGCAAGCGGCGTCACCGAACCGGCCGAAATCGAGAAGGGTGTCTTGGAGTTTCTCGCCGGCGAACCCCTGGCGCGGCCCGAAGTGGTGGCGCTGCGCGACCCGGAAACGCTTGAGCCTATCGGCGAGATCGGAGAAAAGCCGGTCCTGCTCCTGCTCTTCGTCCGCTTCGGCACCACGAAGCTGCTCGACAACCGCGTCATAGCCCCGAAATCCGCCCGTTTTGCAAAGGTAGCCTGAGAATGAGCGTCCAGACCACGAAACGGCGGCTCAGCCCCGCCAGCATCGAAGCCCTGAAGGGTGAGCGCCCGATCGTCAGCCTGACGGCCTATACGACGCCGATCGCACGTCTTCTCGATCCTCATGTGGATTTCCTCCTCGTCGGCGATTCGCTCGGCATGGTTCTCTACGGCCTCGATACGACCGTCGGCGTCACGCTCGACATGATGATTGCGCATGGCCAGGCGGTCATGCGCGGTTCGGAGCGCTGTTGTGTCGTCGTCGACCTGCCTTTCGGCGCCTATCAGGAATCCAAGGAACAGGCCTTCCGCAGCGCCGCGCGCATCCTGAAGGAAACGGGCTGCAGCGCAGTGAAGCTCGAGGGCGGGGCCGAGATGGCCGAGACGGTCGAATTTCTTGTCAGCCGTGGCATTCCGGTGCTCGGCCATGTGGGCTTGATGCCGCAGCTCGTCAACACGACGGGCGGCTACCGCTCGGTCGGGCGCAACGAGAAGGAAGTGGCCAAGATCCGCCGCGACGCCAAGGCGATCGACGATGCCGGCGCTTTCGCCATCGTGGTCGAGGGAACGGTGGAGCCGGTCGCCCGCGAGATCACCGCCACGCTGCGCGCGCCGACCATCGGCATCGGCGCTTCGCCGGCCTGCGACGGCCAGATCCTGGTATCGGATGACATGCTGGGTCTTTTCAACGATTTCAAGCCGCGCTTCGTCAAGCACTTCGCCGAACTGGCACCGACGATCTCAAAGGCGGCGGAGGCCTATGCCAACGAGGTGAAGGCGCGCACTTTTCCAGGCATAGAGCACACGTTTCAGGTAAAGCGCTGACGTGTCGGGGCGGGCGCGTTCCTTGCGTCCGCCTTCTTATGGTTTGGCCGGCCGAGCACCTGGTCTTGCGTGCGCTTGGAATGACGCGCGTCCAACCATCAGAAAATTCAATCGCCGCATCAGAGTAATTGAATTGTCGCGATGTGCGGCAGCGCCTATCTGTCCGGCAGGCAATCTGCCGGCATGCTCGTTACGAGCGGCCCCCGCGGGAGAATTTCATGAGCAGAGGCGATTTCCGGGAAGGGCTTCGCGGCGGCTTTCCGATCATGCTGGCGGCATCGCCCTTCGGCGCGCTTTTCGGCGCGCTTGCGGTGGATAACGGTTTTTCGATTGCCGATGCGGTATTCATGAGCGCCACCGTCTATGCGGGTGCAAGCCAGATGGTCGGCATCGAACTCTTCGGAAGCAACGTGCAGCCCTGGCTCGTGGTGCTCTCGGTTTTTGCGGTCAACTTCCGCCACGTGCTCTATTCCGCTTCTCTCGCCAAGCACATCCGCCATTTCAGCTTCGCTCAAAAGCTGATCGCCTTCTTTCTGCTCGTGGATCCGCAATATGCAGAGACCGAGCAGCGCGGCGAGCGCGGATTGCCGGTCACCTTCGCCTGGTATGCGGGCTTCGGCGTCGTGATCTATGTTCCGTGGATCATCAATACGCTGATCGGTGCGATTTTCGGGCAGTTGATCGGCGATCCCAAAGCGATCGGTCTCGACGTGCTCCTCCCGATCTACTTTCTGGGGCTGGTGATGAGCTTCCGCACACGCGACCGTTTTCTGCCGATCGTGGCCGTGAGCGCCGTCGCCTCGGTGGCGGCGATGCATTTCGTCGGCTCCCCCTGGCATGTCAGCATCGGCGCGCTTGCCGGCATCGTGCTCGCGGCCTGCATGCCGCCGAAGCGACCGGCGATCGAAGCCCACGCCGTGGAAAAGGAGGCCTGATCCTTGGACGCGCAACACCTCGATCTGCTCTATCTCATCGTTGCGGCCGCAGTCGCCACTTATGTCACGCGCTTCGGTGGCTACGTGCTCATCACTCAGCTGAAGTACATTCCCCCGCGGATCGAATCTGCGCTGAACGCAGTCCCCGCGGCTGTACTGACGACGCTGGTGGCGCCCGCCTTCGTCTATGGTGGCATCGACGTCGCCGCAGCGATGCTCGTCGCCTTCGTCATCGGGCTGCGCTTATCGACGCTTCGGATGCTGCTCGTCGGTTGGATCGCGGTCATGGCGATCCGGCACCTGATCATGTAGGTTCCCGCCCGCCTGAGCACGGGTCCGGCCGCTCGGATTGGCGCCAGACCGGTTCTGGACTATCATCCTCTCGTTGCCGGGGAGGCAGCCGCCCCCCGGCCCACGGAGGAGCGACCATGATTACCAGAATTTCCGTTGCGCTGTTTCTCGCGCTTGCGCCTGTCCCCGCTTTTGCGAATCAGTGCCCCGCCATGATGCAGGCCATCGATGCGGCCATGCCCAACGCATCGTTGTCCGAGGCCGACATGGCCAAGGTGAAACAGTTGCGCCAGCAGGGCGAAGACTTGCACAAGGCCGGCGACCATGCGGGTTCGGAAGCAGCGCTCGGCCAAGCCAAGACTATGCTCGGCATCTGACTGGGAACGCGCCGTGATTTGGCATTCAGACGATTGTGGGATGAACGCCTGTTGAGATTCGGGCTACCTGCCGCGGCTTTTTTGATCTCGTCATCCCTGTGCTCGTCGCGCCGCAGGCGCGGCGCGGCCTTCATTTCTGTGACAAGCACATGTGAGGGAGGAGGAGAGATTGCAGTCCTCCGAACAGTTTCCTGCAGCGACCTTTGCGCGTCTTATGAGACGCTCCAAGGCTGCGATCCAGTAAAATTCGCGGGTTACGCGAAAGCGTCGCCGCAAATATAACCATGCTGTTGGTTGAGAAATCGACCCTCCCAACGGAGGCCCGGCGGTACCCCAGCCCCAGCCCACACCGCCGGGCCGCCCGGTTCCGGCCTACCGCGCGATTGCTTCCGTAGCACTGGCCAGCCAGTCTCTCGTCTCCGCGTCCGACAGCAGCGGCATCAGCTTTTCCCGCGTTTCCGCGTGGTAGGCATTCAGCCAGTCGAGCTCGTCGTCGGTCAGCAGGGCGGGAAGGACGAGCCGGCGATCGATCGGGCAGAAGGTCAGCGTGTCGAAGCCGAGCATCGGCTGGTCGCCGCCATCGATCTCCTCCGGCTGGCGGACGACGACGAGATTCTCGATGCGGATGCCGAAGGCACCGGGGCGATAGTAACCGGGTTCGTTGGACAGGATCATGCCCGGCAGCAATTCCTGCGTGGCAAGCCGGGCAATGCGCTGCGGTCCTTCGTGGACCGAGAGATAGGAGCCGACACCGTGGCCGGTCCCATGCGCATAATCGGCGCCCGCCTTCCACAGTGCGATCCGGGCGAGCGGATCGAGATCGACGCCGCGTGACCCCTTCGGGAAGCGCGCCGTGCTGATTGCGATCATGCCCTTGAGCACGAGCGTGAAGAATCGCTTCTGTTCTTCCGGCACCGCGCCGATCGCGACCGTGCGGGTGATGTCGGTCGTGCCGTTGATGTATTGCGCGCCGGAGTCGATCAGGAACATGGTACCCGCCTCGATCCGCCGGTCGGTTTCGTTCGTGACCCGGTAATGCATGATTGCGGCATGCGAACCGGCGCCGGCGATCGTGTCGAAAGAAACGTCCTTCAGCGGGTTCTGCATGCGCTCGCCGACGGCCGCGCGCATTGCCTCCAATTGCCTGGTTGCGCCGATTTCGGTGACGCTGCCGGGCTCCCTCGCGTCCAGCCAGGCGAGGAACTCGACCATCGCCGCACCATCCTGCAGGTGCGCCCGGGTCGATCCGGCGATCTCGGCTGCATTCTTGCAGGCGCGTGGCAGGCGGGCGGGATCGACCGCCTCGACCACCGAACCTTCCTTCCTGCGAATCAGCTCGCCGATCGCAAAGGGGGCGAGATCCGGATCGATCATGATGGCTGCGCCGGTCGAGGCGAGGGCGGCGAGCCGATCGTCGAAGGTAGCAGGCGCCATTATATCGGCGAGCTGCGTCAGGTAGGCCTCCTGCTCGATGCCGGTCTTGCGTTTGTCGAGGAAAAGCTCGGCGCTGCCGTCCGCATGGACGATGGCGCGTGCCAGCGGGTGCGGCGTGTGCGGCACGTCGCTGCCACGGATGTTGAAGGTCCAGGCGACGGAGGAGGGATCGGTAAGTATGACGGCCGCGGCCTTCGCCTTTGACACGCCCGCCGCGATCTCCGCTATCTTGTCTCTTGCCAATTGTCCCGCATGCTCGAGCGGCTGGATCGTCACAGGGCCGAGCGGCGCTGCGGGACGGTCGGTCCAGAGCCGGTCGAGCGGATTGTGGTCGAGGAGGACGACACTGCCGCCGACCGCCGTCAGCGCCTTTTCGAGCCGGCGAACTTCCGCCGCGGTGTGCAGCCAAGGATCGATGCCGAGGCGGAAGTCCTTGGGTCCATGGCGCTCCAGCCAGACATGCGGCGGTTCGCCGATGAGATCGCCGCCGGTGAAGACGCTGCCGTCCACCTGCTCCTTGAGCTGGGTTACATAACGGCCGTCGACGAAGACGATCGCCTCGCGCTGCGTCACGAGCGCTACACCGGCCGAACCGGTAAAGCCCGTCAGCCACGACAGCCGCTCGGAACTGCGGGGCACATACTCCCCTTGAAATTCGTCGGCACGCGGCACGAGGAAGCCATCGACGCCCAGGGTTGCGAGGGCGGCACGCAGGGCGGTGGTTCTCTCCTTGCCGAACTGGGGCGTGGAGGTGACTTCGAAGGATTGGAACATGGACTTTCCCGGTAAGCTTGGCGGAGAACCGCAGGTGAGACGAGCATGTTAATGCATCTCTTCCAAAAGTGTGCAGCGGTTTTGGGGTAACGACCCCCATAAAATAACAACTTAAGATCCGCTCCCGCACGGGGAGGCGAAATTCACGTGAACGTCCCCGCACCTCGGGCAGCGCGGGCGGCATTGCTCATTTGTAATACATATGCACGCGGCGCATGGCACCCATGCCCGAATGTGGCTTTCTCTATCGGAATTATAGGTTATAAGCCGCCTCAACGAACACGGACGAACGTCCGCCGGTTCAAAAGACTGCAGTTCCGAGAATAGTTGGTCATCTGTTCTCCTCCTCCCTCAGGGTGGCCAGCTTCGGAACGGTAGAGCCCGCTTGAGCGCTCCTCCTCCTCAAGCTCGCGGGTATGGTCGGCCAAAAGCCGGTCAGCAGGCGATGCTTCGGCATCGCCTTTGTTTCGAGAAGGCCGCCCGTCATGATGGACTGGGCGGCCTTTTCGTTTTCTCGGCTCCCGTTTCGGTCGGTACGGAGGTTCCTGTGGAAAGAGGCGGTGTCCACGGGAAAACAAATGAAGAACGGTTTGCTTCGTGATATGCCCGCTTACGGTCGACTTGCGAGGATATCTCTCAAACGGAGCATGCAGAGGTAGAGCAGCGATGCTGAAAACCGATACCCGTCAAGCCAATTGGCGCCGTGCCAATCCGGGAAAATATGATGCTCACCTCGCTGTGCAGCGAGCCGTGAAGGCAGGCGAGCTGGAAAAGCAGACGTGCGAGGTTTGCGGGATCGAAGCGGTCGATGCCCATCACGATCAATACGACGAGCCTTTGAAGGTGCGGTGGTTATGCCGCCGACATCACACGAGGCTTCATCATTACGGCGAAGACATGTTCCCGATCAGGGATGCGCTTTAGGGCATTCCAACGTTTCATAGAAACACTGAAGGGGACGCCGCGACCGGACGCGTCTGCGACAAGCGTGGCTTACCTGGTCAGATGAATGGTTACCCAGCCATTGCGCCAGATGGTGCACGCATGTCTGAGGTTCTGGCCGTTATAGGCTGCGAGCACCTTCCAGCGCTGTTCGGCGAGAATGCCGGAGAGGATGACCGAACCGCCCGGAGCGAGGTTGGCCACAAGTTGCGGCGCCATCTTCATCAGCGGGCGCGCCAGAATGTTGGCGATGATGAGATCGAAGGGGCCGTTGGCGCTGAAGGTGGTCGAGTGAAAGCCGGGCGCCGTGGCGAATGTCAAGCCGTTGACGACGCCGTTGCGACGGGCGTTGTCGGCGGCGACGCGGGTTGCGATCGGATCGATATCGGTTGCGAGCACCGGAACATGCAGGAGCTTCCAGGCGGCGATCGCCAGCACGCCGCTTCCCGTTCCGAGGTCGAGCGCGTTGCGGAGAGGCCGGGAACGGGCGACGGAGGCAAGCATTTCGAGGCAGCCGGCGGTCGTGCCGTGATGGCCGGTACCGAAGGCCTGACCGGCATCGATCTCGATGGCAATCTCGCCCGGCTTCACCTTGTCGCGATCATGCGAGCCGTGGATGACGAAGCGGCCCGCGCGCACGGGGGCGAGGCCCTCCAGCGACTTGGCGATCCAGTCGACATCCGGCAGCACTTCGCGCTCGATCGGAAGATGCGAAAATTCGGCTTCGAGTGCCTGAGCGAGGCGTGATCTCACGCTCTCTTCTTCATCCGTCATCATGTAGACGGAGGCCTCCCAGACATCCCGCTTCTCGTCGATCTCCATAGTCGCGATCGCGTAATCGTCTTCTTCGAAGATTGCGCTCATGACGTCGAGGACGGCGGCCGCCTGCTTCTCGGTAGTGGTAACGAAAAGGCGTATCTCGCTCACGGTGCTTTCCTTCGGCATGCAGCCATTCAAAAGGGCCACAGTGGCTTCGGCGCGTCCGAACGGATGCGCGCGCTGTGGGCGGTTCGCCGCTATCATGAATGAGGTACAAAGGCAAAGCGCCGGGATTGCCGGCGCCCGCAGGATAGACGGGCAAGCCTTGTTAGCCGCGCGTGAGGTTTTCCAGCTTCTTGACGGCCGTTTCGGGATTTTCGCCATAGGCGATCGTTCCGCTGAACTGGCCGTTGGCGTCGAGCAGGAAGACCGAGGCTGTATGATCCATTGTGTAGTCGCCGTCCGGCTTTGCCTCGTCGGTGGGGACTTTCTTGTAATAGACGCGGTAACCCTTGACCATATCCAGCACCTTTTCGGGCGGACCGGAGATACCGGTGATGCGCTTGGACACGTTTGAAACATACTGGCCGAGCACCTCGGGGGTATCGCGCTCCGGATCGACGGTGATGAAGTAGGCCTGCAGCTTGTTGCCCTCGGGGTCGACCTTATCGAGCCAGCCGTTCAGTTCGAACAGCGTGGTGGGGCAAACTTCCGGGCAATGGGTGAAGCCGAAGAAGAGCGCCGTCGGCTTGCCGGTGAACGCTTTCTCGGTGATGGGCTCGCCATTCTGGGCGACGAGGGTAAAGGGTACGCCGAAGGGGCTGGATGCGGCCTGCTGCTTCGACTGCGTCATGTCGAAGGTCAGCCAGCCGAGGACGGCCACCATGACGAGAATGGCTACCCAGAGAACGATGCGTATGGATTTCATTATTGCCACCAGTCTGTTGCTGCCCCGACGCATCTGAAACGGACGCACGGCGCCGTCGGGCCGTCAGGAATGTAGCGTTGATACCGCTTCGGACACACGGGTGCAAAGGGGACAATTGCCGCAGGTGTGCTCGAGGCGATGCGTCTCAAATGCACCAGGCGAGGCCGGCTTGCGCCAGCGACAGGAAAATGTCGGCGCCATTCGCGATCCAGCCTCTGAAGGCGAGCAGGAAGACGAGCGCGAGCACGCCGGTGGCGAGGGCGAAGATCAGGGGAGAGAGCGACTTTTTGGTGTCCGTGCGCATGAGGCGATCATAACACCATGAGACGGAAGGAAAAGGGCGGCAGCGGTCGAAACGCGCGAACTTCCGCAAAGTCGCGGCCCGTGTTTTAGCGATTGTTTAAGGTCTGTTTGCCACTGTCCACAGACGCGGAGAAGTGAACCACTTCGATATGACATGAGGTCATCCGGTTTGATCGAGCCCGGTTTTCCGCATCGATCGCAACGGAGGACCCCGCCTGCCGCGGCGGGTCCAGCTATGGACTGCCATATCGATGAACACCCTTGCATCCGCCAGGAGAACGCTCTCCGTCAGCCAACGCCTTGCGACGCTTGCGGGGGCAGCTTTTCTCGGTTTCGGTTCCGTTCTCGCCGTCGGCCTCTATGAGCAAGGCAGCTCGCAAGAGGCGCTCGACAAGGCGGTTATCGCTCAGCGCGACATGGGAACGATAGAGGAAATGCGCCTTGCCCGCCTGAAGCTCGTGCTTGCGGCAATGGACACCATCGTCGACCGCGGCGAACGCCGGATACAGCCGGAGCGTGCGGCCCAGATCAAATCCTCGCTAGAGGTCATCGAGGGCAGGCAAGCCGATCTCGAGGCGCTCGCGCGTCTTGTCGGCAAGCCGGAAGTTCTTGCCGGTTTCGAAGCGGATATCGCCCAACTGCGCAAGGCCGTCGAGCAGGACCTGAAAGCGCTCGTGGAGGCCGGAGCGCCAGGCGATGAATTCGCCCGCATCGACGATGTCATCGACGCCGCAGGCGAGCGCGTGGGCGCATCGCTTGCGCAACTGGCCGATGCCGCAGCCGGCCTGGCCGCGGCGCGCATCGCAGATGTCCGCACCAGTGGTGAGCATGCGCTCATGCTCCAGGCAGCCGCCTGTTTGCTGGCAATGGCGACCCTGATCGGCCTTATCTGGTTCCATGGGAACGTCTTGCGCCGAGGCGTCCTCGGTCTGCGCGACGGCATGCGGCGGATACATTCGGGCGAGCTCACGACTGAAGTGGCGGGGCTCGACCGCGGCGACGAAATCGGCGAGATGGCACGTTCGGTGGAGCTTTTCCGGGTCTCGGCAATCGAGAAACGCGCGCTCGAGGAAGGGGCGAGGGCGAGTCGGCAGGAAATCGAGGCGGAACGCGAGCGGCACGAGACGGAGCGCGAGCAGGCTATCGGACGGATCAAGACCGCAGTCGAAGCCCTCGGCGGAGCGCTCAATCAGCTTGCAGACGGCAATCTGGCGGTTGCGATCCGCGAGCCTTTCGATAGCGGACTCGATGCGTTGCGCCGCGACTTCAACGACACGGTGGAACGGCTGAGCCATGTCCTTTCGAGTGTCACGGAGAATACCGCCTCGATCGAATCGAACGGGCGGCAGATGCGCAGCGCGGCCGACGATCTGGCTCGGCGAACGGAAAAACAGGCCGCATCGCTGGAGCAGACCTCGGCCGCGCTCGAGGAAATCACCGTCACCGTGAAGACAGCGACCGAGCGCGCCGAAGAGGCAAGCCATATGGTCGACGAGGCGCGCATCAATGCCGAGGAGTCCGGGCGCATCGTCGGCGAGGCGATCGCCGCCATGGCCCGCATCGAGGGCGCTTCCAGCGAGATAGGCAAGATCATCGACGTGATCGACGAGATCGCGTTCCAGACCAATCTGCTGGCGCTCAATGCCGGGGTCGAGGCCGCGCGGGCTGGGGAGGCCGGCAAAGGCTTTGCCGTCGTTGCCCAGGAGGTGAGGGAGCTCGCCCAGCGCGCTGCCGGTGCCGCGAAGGATATCAAGGCTCTGGTGAGCCGCTCGGGCAACGAGGTCAAGACCGGCGTCAGGCTGGTTCAGGAGACCGGCGACGCGCTCGGCCGCATCGGTGCCAAGGTGGCCTGCATCAACGAACATATGAGCTCGATCGTCATGGCGGCGCGCGAGCAATCGACGGGCCTCCGCGAAATCAATACCGCCGTCGCTCAACTCGATCAGATGACGCAGCAGAATGCCGCCATGGTCGAGCAGACCAATGCGGCGAGCCATACGCTTGCGCAGGATGCCGAGAAGCTCAGCGAGATCGTCGGGCAATTCCGCCACGGGCAGGCGCGCGAGACGGCGATCCGCACGGCGGCGATCCGGCCGCCGGGCAGGGCAGGCCCGGCGAGGGCAGGCGCTCCGGGGGGGGCGGCAACAGCGACTGCTGTCGCGCCCGTGTCACTTCGCAAGCCCGCGGCCGCGCAATCATCCACGCGTCCAGCTCCATCTCCGGCAAAGGCGCTGATGGGAAAACTGGCTGGCGCATTCGGCAACATGCCGGGATCAACGCCGTCGACAACGGCGTCCGGTGAAAATTGGGAAGAGTTTTGATCATGAGCAACGCAATCAAGCAGTCAGGCGCCTATCTCGAAATCGTCTCCTTTCACCTGGGTGAACAGGAATTCTGCATCGACATCATGGCAATCCGGGAAATCCGCGGTTGGGCACCGGTGACGCCGATGCCGCACACGCCGCCGTACGTTCTCGGCCTCATCAACCTGCGCGGTGCGGTGATCCCGGTCATCGACATGGCCTGCCGCCTCGGCATGAAGATGACCGAGCCGTCGGAGCGCTCCGCCATCATCGTCACCGACATCAATGGCAAGCTCGTCGGACTGCTGGTCGAGCAGGTCTCCGATATGATGACGATCCGCAGCGAAGACCTGCAGCCCGCGCCGGAGATCATCCCGGAAGCCCAGCGCGCCTTCTGCCGCGGCATCGTCGCGCTTGAAAAATCCATGGTCTGCTTCCTCAATCTCGACACCGTCATCGCCGAGGAACTGGCACAGGCAGCCTAGTCACGATTTTTCAGGTCGGCTCGGCCCTGAAAGCATGACTGCCGGACCGCCAGGGACGGTTTCCGGCAAGGCCCGCGAAAGCGGGCCTTTTCGCAGGAGCCGGCGGACGCCCGGCGGCTGTTGCACGGCGATCGGCATCACGGCGGAGCGAGCAAATGTGAAAACGTGGCGGTCGCACGCAAGGAACCCCTGCACGCCAAACGAGTTATGCACAGGCAGCATTTGGCGAGAAGCCGTCTGCTGGTGATTACAGCCTCCGCGTTTGGAAGCTGATGTGGAAACAGACAGGAGCAACGCCATGAAAGTTTCTTTCAGAACATCGCTCGCTGCATTTGCCCTCTCATCGGCGCTTGCCGGCGTCGCCGTGCCGGCCTTTGCAGACAGTTACTATCAGGGCATCGACCCGCATAATCCTCCGGGCACTCAGAACAGAGGCGCGGTAATGGTGCCGGCCCGTCCGTATTACGTCGATCCTGCCCCGACCGGCAGCGTCTATGTCGATCCCGCACCGACGGGCAGCGTCTATGTCGATCCGGCGCCGACCGGCAGCATCTACATGGAACCGGCGCCGGGCAGCCGGGCGAGCAACGCTCCCGGCCGCGTACGTGAGCACTATACGAACGAGTACCAGGGCCCCGGTGACGGCGACTATTATCAAGGCATCTCGCCTCCGGCTCCCCGTCCCTAAACATTCCTGATGCCTTTGAGCGCATTGCGCTTTCGCGGACCACCGCCTCTAGAGGCGATGGTCCGCCGCTGCATGCTCTTTCAGTCTGAGGACGCGCCCGAAATGCCACCCTCGCGGTGGAGGGGGCGGTCAAGTTACAGTTACGTAATGAGCATCACTCTTGGATGAGCAAAAGTGACAAATCGTCAAACGCTTTCGACCGGTGCCCGGTGTTATCTTTGTAACCGCAGCATCCGTAGGAGGCTCGTATGCTGAACAGTAGCATCCATTGGGAGGTGGGATGCCTAACGGACATAGGAGTTAATGTCATGAGACTTTCTCTGAAAAAATCATTTGCTGCATTTGTCCTGTCATCCGCCTTGGTGGGCGCCGCGGCGCCAGCCTTTGCGGATAACTACTATCAGGGCCTCGACCCGAACCACCCTCCGGGGACGCAGAATCAGGTGCGCATGCCGACGTCGCGTAACCTGCCTCCGTCTTCGGTCGACCCGACTGCGACAGGGAGTATCGACGGAGGTCGTATGATGTCTCCGAACGGTACCTACCAGGAGAGATACGACCCGGGTGAGGGCGACTACTATCGGGGTATTGTGCCGCCTAAACCGTAAGGCGCGAAATCAGCTACTGCATGTTTCATCGAGGCGCACCAGCTCAAGAAATTATGTATGCGGCGTAAAATGCGGCAGACCTTAGTCTCGCAGAAGCGCGCGCTGTAGCTCGGAAGGGGAGTGCGGAAACCCGTACTCCCCTTCCGGCCGTTTGATCTGCTGCGTCTGCCGGATCGCTTATTCCGGCCGCCCATTCTCCCAGGTGACCGGCTGGCCATAGAGCGGGACCGTGGTGATCGACATCTTGGCCGAACCGTCGGTCAACTGCCTCGAATGCGCCAGATAGATCAGCGTGTCGTTGGCCTTGTCGTAGATACGGGTCACCAGCAGGTTCTTCCATATGAGGGACAGTCCGGAACGGAAGACTTCCTCCCCCTCCTTCGACAGGTCGATATCGCCGATGGCGATGGGGCCGGTCTGGCGGCAGGCGATGGAGTTGTTCGACGGATCCTCGAACCAGTTGCCGTTCTTCAGGCGGTCGATGACGCTGCGATCGAAATAGGTGACGTGGCAGGTAACCCCGGTCACCTTCGGGTCGCTCACGGCATCGATCTTGATATCGTTGCCGAGCCAGTCGACCCCGACCTGGCCGACGGTTTCGGCGTGGACGGGCGCAACCGCCGCGGCCGAGACGGTGAGGCCGGCGACAAGCAAGGCACGGATGCGGCGCAACATGAGTATCCTCCAATGAACTGCACCGTTCAGATAGGCAGTGGATGCTGCAATGCAAGCACCGGCCGCCACGCCCGTCGATATGCAGGATCCATCGTGCGAGAAGTCACGCGGAGTGGCGCAGTTCCGACCGGGCGGCACGCGCTTCGCGCAATTGCGCGGCGGCTGCCGCGAGGGCGCGGGCGCTGGCGTCGATGCGGCGATCCCTTGCCACCGAGCAACGGTCGCGTCCATCGGCCTTTGAGTCGTAGAGAGCAAGATCGGCGCGTATCATCACGTCGGCAATCGTTTCGCCCGCAATGGCGGCGGCGATCCCGATGCTCACGGTCAAACGGATGCGCTGATGCGAGCGGCCGGCAGGCGTCTCGCGCACCACGCGGCAGATGTCCTCCGCCAGCGCCTTTGCCTGCTCTTCCGTGTGGTCCGGCAGGACGATACCGAATTCCTCGCCACCGATCCGTCCGAGGACGCCCCGTCCGGCGAGGAAAGCCGAGACGGTTTCGGCAAAATGCGCGAGCGCCATGTCGCCGCAGGCATGCCCGTACTGATCGTTGATCTGTTTGAAGAAATCGAGGTCGAGCAGCAGGAAGGCAGCCGGCTCCTGGCGTGCCAGGCACTCGGCGAAGATCCGCTCGCCCTCTTCCATGAGCGTCCCGCGCGACAGCGCACCGGTCAAGCCGTCGCGTGCGATCATAGCCCTCAACCCGGCGATGATGCGGGCCTGCATCGTAAGGATCACGGCCAGGAAGACGAGGGGAAGGCACAGCACCCGCATGGTGACGAGCAGGAAATCAAACAGCATCGAAGCGGGCGGGCCCGGGGGCCCCGGCACGACGTGCGACGATGGGCCGAGAACATGAGCAAGGGCGGTGAAAACCACGGCGGCGGAGCCGACGACTACGATCCCGATCGCCGGCTTTTCGCTCGGCCAGCGGTCGGCTGCGGCCAGACCAAGGACGAAAAGTGGAGCCGCGACAACGCCCGCAACGACAATCAGGGCCGCGGCGGGACTGTCATGGCCGCCGAGCGCGATGATGAAGCCGAGCACGCCGCTCGTGAATGCGAGCACCAGACAAAGCGATGCCGGCATCGACGATGCGAGGAACCAGCGGAGGCCCTGTAGGACGAAGAAGAGGGAAACGGCAAGACCCGCATAGCCGAACATTGCAGCGATCGGCGCCTGCAACGCCGCCGCGACCGTCAAAGCGCCTGCCGAAGCTGCCGAGAGCGCGCAACCGGCGGAGAACTCCCGAACAGCGGCGACCGGCCGCAGAGAAAGGAGAACGGGTAGCATGGCAAGAAGGGCGATGACCGGTATGGCGGAGAGAAAGCTCATTTCGAAACGGCCTGTCGTGCTAAAATAAAGTGCGGCTTGCGTTTCAGCCATTATGCAAGGCCATTGGTAACGATGGCGCATTAACGAAAGCTGGCGAAATTCGCTGCAATTTGAGCGATCACTCTCTCCATAGTTGTGGCAATCGGTCGCGGCGCTTTTCAGGGAGCGATGTCATGGCCCAGGAAGGCATATCCTTTGCAGACATACCCTTTGCAGACAGGGCCGATGCGGGTCGAAGGCTTGCTCGCGCCATCGAAGCGCATCTCACCGAGAAAGCGGACTTCGCCGACCCGCTGGTGATGGCGTTGCCGCGCGGCGGCGTACCGGTGGCCTTCGAGGTGGCAAGAACCCTCGCCGCCTCCCTCGAACTCCTCATCGTTCGCAAGATCGGCGCACCCGGTCATCCCGAATTCGGTCTCGGAGCGCTGGTCGACAGCGACGAGCCGCAGGTCGTCCTCAATGCCGAGGCAATGCGTATCGTCAGTCCTTCCGAGAAGTACGTCCAGGCGGAGACCGAGCGGCAAAGGCTCGAACTCGCGCGCCGCCGTGTCCTCTATCTGGGCGATCAGACGCGAATTTCTCCAAGCGGGCGCAATGTCATCATTGTCGATGACGGCATTGCCACGGGGGGAACGGCCAAAGCTGCGGCGAAAGCCCTGCGGCAGGCAGGCGCCGCGGCGCTGATGCTCGCCGTTCCGGTCTCGCCGAAGAGCGCGATCGTCGCCCTGCGGGACGAGGTGGACCGGCTCGTCTGTCTCGCCACCCCCACCCCTTTCCATGCGGTCAGCGTCTATTACGACGATTTCGAGCAGACCACGGATGCCGAGGTGATCGCGCTGCTGGGACAGGCGAGGGGCGGATAAACGGGGTCTTGCGCTGGGGCGTGACACAGTCTTCCGGCAAAGATAGTTGTAGTGCGCCTGAATTTGCGAACGGGGATTGAGAATGTCCGACTATCTTGCCATACGCCCGGTAACGCGCCTCGACTATGAGCAGTGGTTGCCGCTTTGGAACGGCTACAACGCCTTTTACGGCCGAGCCGGTGAAACGGCGCTCCCTCCCGACATCACCCAGATGACCTGGTCGCGCTTCTTCGATGCCTATGAGCCGATGCATGCGATGGTCGCCGAAAGCGAAGGACGGCTCATCGGATTGACGCACTATATTTTCCACCGCAGCACGACGTCGATCCAGCCGAATTGCTATCTGCAGGACCTTTTCACCGATGAGGCCGGCCGCGGCAAGGGAGTCGGCCGGGCGCTTATCAACGGCGTCTACGAAGCGGCGAAACGCGCGGGGTCGCCGCGCGTCTATTGGCTGACCCACGAGACCAACCACATGGCGATGCAGCTCTACGACAAGGTGGCCGAGAAGTCGGGCTTCGTCATGTATCGAAAGATGTTTTGAGGCCTGCGGTCGGGTAGAACGGAAAAGCGCTGCACACCTTTTCCCTGAAGTGCTTACACCGGCTCTACGAACCCATCCAGCACACGCTTCTGCCCGGCGCGGTCGAAATCGATCGTCAGCTTGTTGCCCTCGATCGCCGCGATGTTGCCGTTGCCGAACTTGATGTGGAAGACCCGGTCGCCGACATTGAAACGGGAGGGCTCGGCGCTCGTCGACTTGGCGACGAGCTCGCCTTCGATGGTGCGCGTGCGGGGCCCCGATTCGCCGTAACCGATTCGTTCGATGGCGTGGCCGGAGCGGGTGCCCCAGTTGTCGCGGGTGGCGTCCGACCGGTGCTGCTGGGCGCGCTTCCAGCCGGGCGTCTGATAATTGTTCTCGAAGGGATCGGCCTTGTCGAAGCGCGACTGGCCGTAACCGCCGCGACCGTAACCGCCATAAGAGACCTCCTGTTCGGCGACTTCCACATGGGCGAGCGGCAACTCGTCGAGGAAGCGTGAGGGAAGCGTCGATTGCCAGAGGCCGTGGATGCGGCGGTTCGAAACGAACCAGATATGACAGCGGCGCTTGGCGCGGGTGATTCCGACATAGGCGAGGCGGCGTTCCTCCTCCAGACCTGCGCGGCCGCCCTCGTCCAGGGCGCGCTGATGCGGGAACAGCCCTTCCTCCCATCCCGGCAGGAAGACGGTGTCGAATTCCAGCCCTTTGGCCGAATGCAGCGTCATGATGGAGACGGCGTCCATATTCTCGTTCTGCTCGGCGTCCATCACGAGGGCGACGTGCTCGAGAAAGCCGCGCATGGACTCGAAGGCTTCCATCGAACGGATGAGTTCCTTCAGGTTTTCCAGGCGCCCGGGCGCTTCGGCCGATTTGTCGGCCTGCCACATGGCGGTATAGCCGCTCTCGTCGAGGATCTGCTCTGCAAGTTCGGTGTGCGGCGTCGATTCGAGCAAAGCCTGCCAGCGGCGGAAATCGGCGACGACGTCGAAGAGGCCCTTGCGCGCCTTCGGCTTCAATTCGTCCGTCTCGACGATCTCGCTCGCCGCGGCCAGCATCGGGATGTCGCGGGCCCGGGCGTAGTCGTGCAGGGTGCGGACGGTCGTCTCGCCGAGGCCACGCTTCGGCGTGTTGACGATCCGCTCGAAGGCGAGATCGTCGGCGGGCTGACAGACGAGGCGGAAATAGGCCATGGCATCGCGTATTTCGAGCCGCTCATAGAAGCGAGGGCCGCCGATGACGCGATAGTTGAGGCCGAGCGTGACGAAGCGGTCTTCGAACTCGCGCATCTGGAAAGAGGCGCGCACGAGGATCGATATGTCGTTAAGGTTGTGCTTCTTGCGCTGGAGCTGCTCGATCTCTTCGCCGATCGCGCGAGCCTCCTCCTCGGAATCCCAGGCGGCATGAACATGCACTTTCTCGTCGTCGGGATTGGTGCGTTCGGTAAAGAGCGTCTTGCCGAGCCGGCCCTCGTTATGGGCAATCAGATGCGCCGCCGCGCCGAGGATATGCTCGGTCGAGCGGTAGTTGCGCTCCAGCTTGATGACCTTGGCGCCGGGGAAATCCTTCTCGAAGCGGAGAATGTTGTCCACCTCGGCGCCGCGCCAGCCATAGATCGACTGGTCGTCGTCGCCGACGCAGCAAATGTTGACGGTGGGCTTTCTCTCTTCGGCGCCAGGGGAATGCCCCTCCCCAACCGCTCCCCACGAGGGGGAGGGGCTAGACTGCGGCGCCGCAGGGCTTGGGGAGGGGTTGTTCTTCCCGGAACCCTGCGTCCGCTGGGCCAGCAGCCTCAGCCACATATATTGCGCCGTGTTGGTATCCTGGTACTCGTCGACGAGGATGTAGCGGAACTTGGCGTGATACTCCTTCAGCACGTCCGGATTGGCGCGGAACATGCGGATCGGATGCAGCAGCAGATCGCCGAAATCGCAGGCATTCAGGGTCAGCAGCCGGTTCTGGTAGGCGGCATAGAGTTCGCGGCCCTTGCCGTTGGCAAAGGCGCGGGCATCGCCTTCCGGGATTTGCGACGGGTCCAGGCCCTTGTTCTTCCAGGTGTCGATCATGCCGGCGAACTGCTTGGCCGGCCAGCGCTTGTCGTCGAGACCCTCCGCCTGGATGAGCTGCTTGATAAGTCGAACGACATCGTCGGTGTCGAGGATGGTGAAGTCGGACCGCAAACCCACCAGCTCGGCATGGCGGCGGAGGAGCTTGACCCCGATCGAGTGGAAGGTACCGAGCCAGGGCATGCCCTCGACGGCGTGGCCGACGAGCACGCCGATGCGCTCCTTCATTTCCCGCGCCGCCTTGTTGGTGAAGGTGACGGCGAGGATCTGCGAGGGATAGGCGCGGCCGGTCGATAGGATATGGGCGATCCGCGTCGTCAGAACGCGCGTCTTGCCGGTGCCGGCTCCGGCGAGCACGAGCACCGGACCTTCCAGCGCCTCGACTGCCTCCCGTTGCTCCGGGTTGAGCCCGGAGACATAGTCCGGTCGCTGGGTCTTGTCGCGGGCGGCCATGGCGCGCGCCGCGATGCCGCCGCCGGCGGCCGCGGGTTTCCGCGGCGCGGGTTCCTCGTCGAAAAAGGGAATATCGTCAAAACCTTTGGTCATGCGGCCCAATGTAGTGATTCGGGACCGAAAGGCCAGAAAGGATGTTCTTCTTTTATTCCGGAACCTTCGCCCGCTCGCGCATGCCTGTGGAAAGACTGATGTTTTCAGGTCGGCATGCCGCCGTTTATGTTTTGCCGGACGCGTCGAACACCGGATCGACCGGGACCTGCAGGGCCGTCGCCAGCTGGTTGGTCTTGGCGGCGAGCGAAATGACGCGCAGGAGATCCGCGTGCTCGGCGTCCGTCATTCCCTTGGTCCTTGCGGCGGCGGTGTGGGAATGAATGCAGTAGCCGCAGCCATTGCTCACGGAAACCGCGATATACAGCATTTCCTTCACCAGCGGGTCGAGCGCCGAAGGCGTCGCCATTACCGCCTTGACCTCCGCCCAGGTCCGCTCCAGCAGTTCGGGGTCGAAGGCGAGCCAGAGCCACATATTGTTGATGAAGTCCGATTTCCGAGTCGCCCGGATGTCGTCGAAGACGGCCTTGACGCGTGGGTCGGATTCGGGACCGGATGGCGGCGCCACAGTGCTCATGCTTACTCCATGCGTTTCAAACGAGGGCGAAGACGCGGGCCGGGCCGCCGGTGCCGCCACGGTGCTTTGGTGCGCCGAGGACCAGCGTCGCGCCCTTGGCCGGCACCTTGTCGAGATTGGCGGCCGCCTCGAGGCCCCAGCGGCCTTCCGGCAGCCAGGCGTAATGGGTGGCGAAATCGGGCGAAATGCCGTGATCGAGCGAGAGGGTATCGACGGCGATGCCGGCTGCCTTCGTGTCCTCGATCAGGAACTTGGCTGCTTCCACGTGAAAGCCGGGGAAATGCATCTTACCGGCCGTGTCTGCATTGCGGAACTTGTCGGTACCGAGATGATCCGACCAGCCCGACAGCATGGCGACGCAGGCGTTTTCGGGAATGTCTCCATTGGCCGCAATCCACGCCTTGATGTCGTCCGGCGTCAGCTGCGCATCCGGATCGGCGGCCGCCTTCTCGCGGATGTCGACGACGCAGAGCGGCACGAGCAGCTTGTCGAGGGGCAACTCGGCGACTGAAAGGCCGTCGGCGGAGAAGTGCAGCGGCGCGTCGACATGAGTGCCGGTGTGCTCGTTCACCCGAAGTTCGAACAGGTTGAACTTGTGTTCGGCATATTTGAACTTCTGCTCCCGGAAGAATTGCTGCTGACCGAAGAAAGTCGGAAACTCCTCATGAAGTTCATGGGTGAGATCGGTGACGCTGCCGTGGCCGGCGGCAAGCGCCGGAGGTGCGATCCCCATGCCGGCGGCGGCAATGCCTGCCGTACCGACCGCGGCCGCACGGAGCAAACTCCGCCGCGACATCATCCGCTGCTTGACCGATTCGATGACGCATGCATCGCACATTGCCGTCTCCCTTCGTGTCGAGAGCCGGCCCGAAACAGCCGCCGGCGACGAACAGAATAGCCGAGCCACGCAAGCTGTAAACATGCCGCCGACCCGCCGCCAGCGTGTGCGGTTCAGGACGGGCGCAGGGGCCATCATGCCGCCACCAAAATCGCTTTTGTTACAATTGCGTAATGATGCCATTCCGAGATTGCCCGGACGTCTGCAAACAACGATAATCAGCGCAAATCGGAACGTTCCGTCGGGTGCGCGCCTCGTTGGAGCGCCCTTTTCTTTTGGAGGGCTTTTTCTTTTGGAGAGCTTTTCTTTTGGAGACATGAATGCGCTTTTGGAATCAGCTCGCGATCAGCGCCGTCGTCCTCGCCGTCGGGGGCGCCGCGTGGGTGCGCTTTGCGCCCGGCGCGGGTGAGACCTTGGCGGCGATCGGGGTTTCGCAACCGTTGATCGATGCGTTGTCGGGGCCAAAGGACGGCGAAGGGGCAAGGGGCGGTTCGGGCAATGGCGAGCGCGGGCAGGGTCGACGCAGCGGCTTCGCGGAAGCCCCCCTGGTCGTCGTTAAGCCTGCCGAGCGCGCCGTCGTCAACGACAGGCTGAACGCGATCGGCAACGGCGAAGCGATCCGCTCGGTTACCGTGACGCCGACCGCAACGGGAAATCTCACGGAAATACTGGTAAAGTCGGGCGACAGGATCACGGAAGGCCAGGTTATCGCGCGCCTCGACAGCGACGACCAGATGATCGCTGCCGAGCAGGCGCGGCTGACCCGCGACAGTGCCCGGGAGAAGGTCGAGCGCTACCGCAATCTCAGCACCGCGCGCGCAGTGACGGCCGTCGAGGTGCGTGATTCCGAGATCGCGCTGCAGGCAGCCGAACTGGCACTGAAAACCGCCGAGCTCGACCTGAAGCGTCGCGACATCGTGGCGCCCTCCAAGGGGGTGGTCGGGATCATCACCGTCAATATAGGAGATTACGTCACGACCTCGACGCCGATCGCCGTCGTGGACGACCGGTCGCAGATCCTCGTCGACTTCTGGGTGCCCGAGCGCTTCGCAGGCAAGATCTCCGTCGATCAGCCGGTGACCGCGAGCGCGATCGCGCAGCCAGGGCGTGCACTCCAGGGCGTCGTTCACGCGATAGACAACCGCCTCGACCCGGAGAGCCGGACGCTCCGGGTCCGGGCGCGACTCGAGAATCCGGATGACATGCTGCGCGCCGGCATGTCCTTTTCGGTCACCGTGGCATTCGACGGCGACCGATATCCCACCGTCGACCCGCTGGCGATCCAGTGGAGTTCCGAAGGCTCCTTTATCTGGCGGGTCAAAGGCGACAAAAGCGAGCGCGTGCCGATCAAGATCATCCAGCGCAATCCCGACAGGGTGCTTGTCGATGCGGACCTCGCCGAGGGCGACCGCGTCGTGACCGAGGGCGTGCAGCGGCTTCGCGACGGCGGCGTGGTGCGGATCGCCGGCGAGCCTGCGGCCGAGGCCGAGCAGAAGGTCGCGGGAGACGCGAAATGAATATCGGCATGGGAGGCCATCAACCAGGCGGAGGGCAGGGCGGAAGGACGGGTTTCACCGCGCTTTTCATCCGCCGGCCGATCTTCGCCCTGGTCGTCAACACGCTGATCGTCGTGGCCGGTCTTGCCGCCTGGAACGGCGTCGAAATCCGCGAACTGCCGCAGGTCGACCAGCCGGTGGTCTCTGTCACGACCGAGTTCGACGGCGCCTCGCCGGAAACGATCGACCGTGAAGTGACCTCGGCCATCGAAGGCGCCGTCTCGCGCGTGCAGGGCATCAAGGGCATTTCGTCTTCCTCGTCATTCGGGCGCAGCCGGGTGACGCTCGAATTCTCCGACACGACCGATATCGGCCAGGCGGCCAACGACGTTCGCGATGCGCTCGGCCGGATCACCGGCCAATTGCCTGATGATGCCGACGAGCCGCGCATCGTGAAGGCGGATTCCGACAGCCAGCCGATCATGCGCCTTGCATTGACCTCCGACACGATGAGCATGGACGACATGACGCTGCTCGTCGAGAACGAGATCAGCGACCGGCTGGCGGCGGTCGAAGGCGTTGCCGACGTCACCGTCTACGGCGACCAGGAGAAGATTTTCCGTATCGACCTGAATCAGGCGAAGCTCGCCGGACGCGGAGTCACCGTGGCCAATCTTCGCGAGGCGCTTTCCGACGCCTCCTACGATGTGCCGGCGGGCTCGCTGACGAGCGCAAGTCAGGACATTTCCGTTCGGGCGACGGCCGACCTCCAGACGCCCGAGCAGTTCGAAAACCTGATGCTCGGCAACAATGTCCGGCTTCGCGACGTCGCGACCGTGACCCTCGGCCCGGATACGGGCACTTCGGCACTACGCTCCAACGGCCGCGAGGGTATTGGCCTCGGCATCATCCGCCAGGCCCAGTCGAACACGGTCGATATTTCCGAGGGCGTGCGCAGCGTCGTGGACGCAATCTCCTCGGATATCCTGCCGCCCGGAACCGAGCTCAAGATCACCAGCGACGACGCGGTGTTCATCAACGGCGCCATCCATGAGGTGGAGATCGCACTCTTCGTCGCCGTTTTCATCGTCACCCTCGTCATCTACCTGTTCCTGCTCGACTGGCGCGCGACGCTCATCCCGACCATAACCATGCCGATCGCGCTGATCGGAACGGTGGCCGCGATCTATCTTGCGGGCTTTTCGATCAACATCCTGACGCTTCTGGCGATCGTGCTTGCGACCGGGCTCGTCGTCGATGATGCGATCGTGGTGCTCGAAAATATCGTGCGGCGCCGGGCCGAAGGCCTCGGTCCGCGCGCCGCCGCCGTCCACGGTACGCTCGAGGTCTTCTTCGCCGTGCTCGCAACCACGGCCACGCTGGCGGCCGTGTTCGTTCCGCTCTCCTTCCTGCCGGGGCAGACGGGCGGGCTCTTCCGTGAATTCGGCTTCGTGCTCGCCTTTGCGATCCTTCTGTCGTCCTTCGTCTCGCTGACGCTCTGTCCGATGCTCGCCTCGCGCATGCTGACGAAAGAGCCGCATGAGCATGAGGGGGTGATGCAGCGCTTCGGCCGGCGCGCTTCCGCCTTCTACCGCGTGACGCTTCGCGCCTGCCTCAACGCGCCGCTCATCGTCTTCGCGGTAGCCGCCTTCTTTACCGCCGCCGGCGCTTTGGGCTTTCTGACGCTCAAGTCGGAGCTGACGCCGAACGAGGACCGTTCGCAGGTCATGCTGCGGATCAACGCGCCGCAGGGCGTCTCGCTGGAATACACGCAGGCACAGCTACGCCGCATCGAAGAGGGCCTGCAGCCGCTGCTCAAATCCGGCGAGATCAGCAATGTGTTCTCGATTTCCGGTCAGGGCGGCTCGGCCAATAGCGGCTTCATGGTCCTGACGCTTGCCCCGTGGGAAGCGCGCGAGCGTACGCAGGGCCAGATCGTCGCCGACATCAACAGGGCGACCTCGAAGATCCCGTCGGTTCGCGCCTTCACCATCCAGGCGAACAGCCTCGGTATCCGCGGTGCCGGCAGCGGCCTGCAGGTCGCGCTTGTCGGCAACGATTACACGAAGCTGGGCGACGCGGCGGCGAAGCTCGTCAGGGCAATGGAGGATACCGGCCGCTTCGAGAATGTGAGGCTCAACTACGAGGCCAACCAGGCGCAATTGTCGGTGACGATCGACCGGGAGCGCGCCTCCGACCTCGGCGTGGACATAGGTGGCCTCTCCTGGGCGCTGCAGGCGATGCTCGACGGCAGCAGCGTCGTCGATATCTTCGTGGAAGGAGAGTCCTATCCGGTCAAACTGCTCTCTTCCACCGAGCCGCTCAACGACCCGACGGATCTGCAGAACATCTTCGTCAAGGCCGGCGACGGCCGCATCGTGCCGATGTCGTCCATCGCCACGGTCGAGGAGAAGGCAGTGGCGCCGCAGCTTTCCCGCGAATCGCAATTGCGCGCCGTTTCGCTGTCGGCCGGCCTGAAGTCCGATCTCGCACTCGGCGAGGCGCTGTCGATGGTCGAGGAGATGGCCGAACCCCTTCTGCCGCCCGGATCGCGGATCATGCCGCTTGCCGAGGCCGCGACGCTGGACGAGAACGCCAACGGCCTGTTCGTTACCTTCGGCTTCGCGCTCGTCATCATCTTTCTGGTGCTTGCGGCGCAATTCGAAAGCTTCGTGAGCGGCCTCATCATCATGTCGACCGTGCCGCTCGGTCTCGCCTGCGCCGTCTTCGCAATGATCGTGACCGGCAACACGCTCAACATCTACAGTCAGATCGGGCTCGTCATGCTGGTCGGCATCATGGCCAAGAACGGCATCCTGATCGTCGAGTTCGCCAACCAGCTCCGCGACCGTGGGCAGGACGTCCGCAGCGCCATCGAGAATGCCGCCAATATCCGTCTTAGGCCGGTGATGATGACAATGATCGCGACCGTCGTGGGCGCGGTACCGCTGGTTCTGGCAAGCGGTGCCGGCGCCGAAGCGCGCATCGCCCTTGGCTGGGTGCTCGTGGGTGGGTTGGGCCTGGCGGTGGTCGTGACGCTCTATCTGACGCCCGTCGCCTATCTGGTCATTGCCCGCTTTACCAAGCCGCATGCCGACGAGGAGCGGAAGCTGCTGGAGGAGATGAAGGCGGCCGAGGTGCTCAAGATCTGACATGGTCGAAATCTGAGGCAGCGGCAGGTGGCGCGGCGCAATTGCCGCGGATCGTCAGAAGCCGCCTGCTGCGGCAGCGAGATAGATGAGGGTAGCGAGCGCACCGAGGGCGCTGCGGCCGGCATGGAGCCTGCCCCAGCGCTCGATCAGTTCACGGGTTTCCGCATTCGCCTGATCCGGACGGGTCGTCTCCAGGCGCTGGTTGACGGGCATGATGACGAAAAGCGTATAGGGCCAGTTGAGTATGATGACGGCCGCTCCCAAGCCCCAGAGCGCATCGCCTGACTGCCACCATGCCACAGCGCCGAGGAGGCAGGAAACGATCGCGAGAGGAGCCTGCATCTCGAAGCCGCGCCGATAGGCGGGTACCCATTCCCGCAACGCTGCACTTCCGTCCAGCGCCAGTCTGGCAGGCTGTTCAGCCACATTGATGTAAATGGCGGCGCCGAAGAAAATCGACGCGGTGATCAAAGCAAGCAGCCCGAACATGCGAACGTTCTCCCTTTCCGGACATAATATCCTATAGGCCTGATATCCTATAGGCCTGCAAACAAAAGACGCATTCGCTGCGGTGCCCTGCAGTCGGCCGGACTTGTGACAAGCCGGTATCACCGGCGGTAATTTTTTGACGCGATGCCGCTCCAAACGGGTGAACTTCTGGACAAAGTGATTCCGATTTGCACAGTAGCCCATTGAAATGTAAGCGCTTCCGGTCGGCCGGGTGGCTGGGGCGCGTGCGGACAAGGACGGTGTCGATCTTCGAAGCCGTCCAAAGCGCCCGCGACGGATTTGCGAGAGTGGAGGCGGGAGAGTGAGCCCTCGCGTATTTTCCTTGTCGCGCCGGACCGGGTGCCCTTAATTCGAGTGCGAATTGGGGATAGATTGTGCGGGCGCTCAAGACGAAAGAGCGCTCTTCCGGGGCCGCGAAGGCGCATCGGGAGATGAGAAGGAGAATTTTCGTGGCGGTGAACGCAATCCGGGCAGGGGCGAGAAACGAGAACGGTATCGCTGCGGCCAAAACACACCTCGCCACACGCTTCGGAGATCGATTCCAGACCGGTGAAGCGATCCGGGCCCAGCACGCCCACACGACGACCTACATTCCCGCGCAGATGCCCGATGCCGTGGTTTTCCCCGAAAGTGCAGCCGAGGTGCGCGAGGTCGTGGAGATCGCGTGTGAATACCGCGTGCCGCTCATTCCCTTCGGAACGGGCTCCTCGCTCGAAGGTCACGTCAACGCGCCCCATGGCGGCATCTCGGTCGACATGATGCGGATGAACCGGGTGCTTGCGGTCAATGCCGACGACCTGGACTGCACGGTGGAGCCGGGCGTGACGCGGGAGGAACTCAACAGCTACCTGCGCGACACCGGTCTCTTCTTCCCGATCGATCCGGGCGCAAACGCCTCGATCGGCGGCATGGCGTCGACGCGTGCATCGGGCACCAATGCGGTGCGCTACGGTACCATGAAGGAAAACGTGCTCGCCGTCACGGCCGTCGTCGCCGGCGGGCGCGAAATCAGGACGGCCCATCGGGCGCGCAAGTCGTCGGCCGGCTATGACCTCACGCGCCTCTTCGTCGGCGCGGAAGGCACCCTCGGCATCCTCACTTCGATCACGCTGCGCCTGCAGGGCATACCGGAGGTGATTTCCGGCGGCGTCTGCCCTTTTCCGACGATTGCCGACGCCTGCAACGCCGTGATCCTGACGATCCAGTCCGGCATCCCGGTGGCGCGCATAGAACTCCTGGACGCGTTGCTGATGAGGGCGTGCAATGCCTATTCGGGCCTGACCTACCAGGAAACGCCCACCCTTTTCGTCGAATTCCACGGCAACGGGGAGAGCGTCGAGCTGCAGTCCCGTCAATTCGCCGAAATAGCGTCGGAATTCGGTTCTACGGGTTTCATCTGGACGACCAATCCGGAAGAGCGGGCACGGCTCTGGAAGGCACGGCACAACGCATACTGGGCGCAGAAGAGCCTCATGCCCGGGCGCGCCATTCTCTCCACCGACGTCTGCGTGCCGATCTCGCGTCTTGCCGACTGCGTCGCGGCGACGCATGAAGACATTGCTGCGCATGGTTTGGTCGCGCCGATCGTCGGGCACGCCGGCGATGGAAATTTTCATGTGGGGCTGCTCTTCGACGACACGGATGCGGCTGACGTGGCGCAGGCGGAGGCTTTCGTCGAGCGGCTGAATGGGCGGGCGCTCTCCATGGACGGCACCTGTACGGGCGAACATGGGATCGGGCAGGGCAAGATGCCGTTTCTTGCGGCCGAACTCGGCGATGCGCTGGATCTGATGCGGCAGATCAAACGCTCTCTCGATCCCGACAACATCTTCAATCCGGGCAAGATCTTTGCCTGAGACTTGCAAAACCGGCTCAAAGCCGCAATGCAAGGGACGGACGAACTGACGGGAATGTGACACGGTGCTGGCGCGAATTCTGGTTACCCTCGGAGGACTGTTGGTCGTCGCGCTCTTTGCCGCGCTGATCGCACCCCTGTTTATCGACTGGACCAGCTTCCGGGCCGATTTCGAGCGGGAGGCAAGCCGCATCATGGGCAAGCCCGTGGTGGTCCATGGCAGCGTCGATGCGCGTCTCATTCCCTTTCCTACGGTCACGCTCAACGACGTGCGCGTCGGAGCGAGCGACGGCGGCGCACCGCTGATTCAGGTCGCGCAGTTTTCGATGAGCGCCGAGCTTGCGCCCTTCCTGAGCGGCGAGGCACTGATCTTCGACATGCGCCTCGACCGGCCGAAGGCGCGGCTCCGGCTCCAGCCCGATGGCACGCTGGATTGGGCACGCGGGTCGCGCGCCGCGATTCCCGCCAACACGGTCATCCTGGAGAGGGTGGAGATCGCCGACGGCGAGATCGAGTTCGTGGATGAACAGACGGGGCGCACGCGCCGGGTCAGTGAGCTTTCCGCCGACCTCTCGGCCCGCACGCTCGCCGGGCCCTGGAGGGTCGAGGGCCGTGCGACGCTCGACGGTGAGGCGGGAAGCTTCTCATTGACGAGCAACACCGTCGACGAGACGGGCGCCTTGAGCCTGCGGGCGCGGCTGGTGCCGGACGAACGGCCCTTCGGCGTGGAGCTCGACGGCGATCTGAAGATCGTCGATTTCAGACCGGTTTATGCCGGGCGCTTCACGCTCACGGAGAACCGGCCCGCCAGCGAGGTCAAGGCGGACGGCGCCCTTCGTATCAACGGCGAGTTCCAGCTTACCAATGAAAGCATCCGCGTACCGGAATACCATTTCGAAATAGGGCCGCCCGACGATCCCTATATCGTCACCGGCGAGGCGACGCTCGACACCGGCAAGGACCAGCGGTTCCTGCTGATCGCCGACGGCCAGCAGATCGATGTCAGCCGCATCGGCAATTCCGGCAGCAGCGGCAAGACGGGGCGCGATCCGGCCGTCTCGCTACGCCAGCGGATCGACGCAATGCTGGCGATCGCCGCCGATATCCCGATCCCGCAGGTGCCGGGACGCGCCAGTCTGAAACTTCCGGCGATCGTGATCGGCGACACGACGGTGCGCGACGTTCGCCTTGACGTCCGGCCCGACGGCGCCGGCTGGATCGTCGACAATGCGGTCGCACTCCTGCCCGGCCGCACGCAACTGGAAGCCAAGGGCCGGCTGAGCCTCAAGGAACAGCGCTCCTTTCGCGGGGACCTCGTCATCGCTTCGAACCAGCCGTCGGGATTCGCGAACTGGCTGGCGGGATCGGTCGATCCGGCGATACGCACGCTGAAAACGGCCGGGTTTTCGGCGACGGTCAATCTGACGGACACTCTGCAGCAGTTCGAAAACCTTGAAGTGGCGGCAGGTCCGGCCACGTTGCGCGGCAGGATCGAGCGCCAGTCCTTCGCCGAGCAGCCGCCCGCGCTGTCGCTGCAGTTGAAAGGCAACCGCATAGATATGGAGGCGCTTCAGGCCCTCGCCGGGCTTGTCGCGGGCGACGCCTCCACCGGGACGTTGCTGCAGCATGCCATCGCCGCCGATCTTTCCGCCGAGACATTCTCCGCCTTCGGTGAGGAAGCGCAGGACGTTCAGGCGGTACTCACCTTCAAGAACGGCCAGCTGCAGGCGGAGCGCGTGGCGATCGGCGCTCTTTCCGGCGCACAGCTTGCGTTTTCCGGCCGCATCAGCGGCGGGCTCGAAAAACCGGTCGTGTCGGCGAAGATGAAACTCGCCGCGGAGGAGCTTACGCCCTTCCTCGAAATGATCGGACGGCATAGCGCGGCCCATCCGGCGCTGGCACGGCTGATCAAGGCCGGACCCTATTACTCGGACGCTGCTTTCGACGTAACGCTGACGGCCGGCAACAAGGAGGGGAACGCACCCTTCACCTTCGGCGTGATCGGGACCGCCAACGGAGGCAAGATAGCCGCCAGCTATCAGGCGCCCGATGTCGCCCAGGCGCTCGCCGGCCAGGGCATGCTGCTGGAGGCGACGCTCGAGAATCCGCAGACATCCGTTCTCCTGGGGCAGGCCGGATTGGACCCGCTGCCCTTCGAAGCGGACGCAAACGGCATTCTTGCTATAAAGCTGCAGAGCACGGAGGGCTCGAAGGCAAATGGTTCGCTGACCTTCACCACGGAGCGGACGTCGCTTGCGGCGAACGGTGTCTTCGATCTTGCGCGCGCGCACTACCTCGAAGGGCAGGGGAAGCTCACCCTGAAATCCGAGGACCTGGAGCCCTATCTGCTGTTGCAGGGCATCGGGCTGCCGCAGATGGGCAGCGGTTTGCCGGTAACGGTCTCGGCCGAGTTTGCGACCGATGCCGAAAAAATCGCAGTCACCGCAATCGAGGGCAAAGCCGACCAGAACGGCTTTGCCGGCGCGCTTTCGATCGACCGCAAGGTCCTCGGCAAGGCGCAAGGGGAGCTTTCGGTCGATGCCCTCGATCTCGCCTGGCTCGGCGAAGGAATTCTGGGGCAGGTTCACGACGCAAGCACCGGGGGACTGGCGCTGGCACCGGTCGTAAAACCGGCATGGACCGGGCTCGATGTGGCGCTCAACGTAAGTGCGAAGCGCTTCTGGCCAGGCGTCTACGGTCCGGTGACCGGCTTTGCCGGGAAGCTGCAATGGAAGGGCGATGAACTCGCACTCAGCGATGCGACGGGAGACTGGCTGGGGGGCAAGCTCGCGGGGCGGCTGCAAATCGGCAATGCCAACGGCTCCGGCTACCTGCGCTCGAAGTTCGATCTCACAGGTGCCGACATTGCCGAAACGGGTTGGGTACGGCCGACGGGCCCGGTGGCGACCGGCCGCTTCGATCTTGCCGTGGCGATGGAGGCTGCCGGCGCAACGCCGCAGGCAATGGTGCAATCGCTCAGCGGATCTGGAACGGCGACCTTCAACGGGCTTACGCTCAACGGCATCAATACGGCGGCGCTGCCGCAACTGATGGCGGCGGCGGACGCAATGAAGACCGATATCTCGCCCGATGCGATCCGCAAGGCTGCGGAGAACCTGCTCTTCACCGGCCAATCGGTCGTCGGCGCTGTGAAGGTGCCCTTCGGCATTGCAGGCGGAACCGTCAGGGCGCAGAACGTCACCGCCGGTGATGGCAACGCCGCTTTCAGCGGGGAGGCCGCTTTCGACTTGCCTGCAGGGCGAATGAGCGGGGCGATCGATCTGACCTTCCGTCCCGGCGAGGAGGCGCTTGCGGGAGCCGAGCCTCGCGTCCGGTTCTCCTATGCCGGGCTGCTTGCATCGCCCGGCGTGACGGTCGATGTCACTGAGCTGTCGAACTTCCTGTCGCTCAGAGCCTTCGAGCGCGAGCGCAGGCGTGTCGAGACACTACAGGCGAATGTGCTCGAAAAGCAACGCTTGCGCCGCGAGGTCGCGCTTTACCGGGCGCGCGCGGCGGAGCGTGAGCAGCAGCGCTTGCGGACGATCGCCGAGGAGCGCCGCCGTCAGGCAGCGGCGGCGGAAGCGGCGCGGATGCGGGCGGAGGCGGAAGCACGGGCGGCCGCTGAACGCCGTGCGGAGGATGAGGAGCGGCTGAGAATGCGGCAGCTGCCGCCGCGCAGCATCGGTCGCCAGCAGACGCCTGTCGCTCCGTCGCAGGATGCCCGGCGCGGCGGCCAGCTGCCATCGCCTTCCGGCAACCCGGGCGGGCAAAATGCCGGACCACCGGCTGGTCAGGGCCTGAATTTCGATTTGCTTCCCGACATTACCGTGCAGTAGCAGGCGACCGGCCAGCAACGGCATCGTTCCCGGAGGTGGCTCTATGCCTCGCGCACCGTCCCTTCGCGTGCCTTGACCCAGGCGAGCACATAGACCCGTAAGGCCGACGACAGATTTCCATCCTGGCCGCGGCCGTCGTCGATCTCGGCAATGAGCCGCGCGAGCGGCATGTCGCGGTCCTTGGCGATGGATTTCAATTCCAGCCAAAAGGGTTCTTCGAGAGTGAAGCTGGTGCGGTGTCCGTGCAAGGTGGCCGAATGCTTGACGACCTTCCCCATGCTCATAAACGGATTCAAGCGGCTGCCGATTGGATTCGGAAAGCTGCCGCAAGTCCTTGAGTGGGAATCGCTTTTGCGGCTGCGGTCGTCACGGCTTCTTCCGGTCGATTGAAGCCTCGCCGCCCGCTTGCTCGAGCCTGCCGTGATCAAGCGTCTTTGCGGCCTTTTCGTTCAAGGCCTTGGTCAGGGCCTTCTCGGTCTTGCTGCGGCCGAAGGTAAGGCGATTCTGCTCGGCCTGCTTTTCCTTTTCAGTCCGAGCCTGGCGTTTGCGGAACTGACGCAGATTGATCACGTCGCCGGCCATGGTCCGCGCCTCCTCGCGTCGTCAGTTTTTCTTGCGGAAGGAATCGAGCGAGACGACGGAAGCGCCGCCGCCCTTCGGGCCGTCGGGTTTTTCCGTGCTTTCGTCAGTTGCGGCCTCGGCAGCTTCGTCGAGCGGATAAGCGGTTATTTCCGCCGAATCGGTTTCTTCTTCCTCGCCGGCCGCCACATCGAACTCCAGTTCGAAGTTGACCGAGGGATCGTAGAAGCCGCGAATTGCATTGTACGGGATCACAAGCTTTTCCGGTGTGTCCGAGAACGAAAGGCCGATTTCGAAGCCGGTCTCGGTAACCTTCAGATCCCAGAACTGGTGCTGGACGACGATCGTCATCTGTTCCGGATATTTGGCCTTGAGATGTTGCGAGATCCGGACACCGGGCGCACCGGTCAGGAACGTAATGAAGAAGTGGTGATCGCCGGGCAGGTGGCCCGTAGCGGAAACTTCGGCCAACACCTTGCGAATGACGCCGCGAAGCGCGTCCTGCGCCAGAATGTCGTAGCGAATATGGTCCTGGCCCATTTGGTCCCCGTTCTCTTCAAGTCACTTGATGCATGATTCCTGCAACCGGAACTCCATTCAGGAAATCATGCAGCGATTCAAGGTGCTACAGCCAAACCTGCGCCTTGACTAGGTCGGCGCCGTGGCCTGCTCCTTCATTGCCCGTCTGTTTATGACGAGTCAATTATTGAGGCATCTATAGACCATTTCACGACAGGGGAGAAGGTGAAGGCTTCTGTTGCCAGGTGCCTTCGGACCCCGCCTTACGGTGCTACCCGGAAGGACTTGATTTGAAGTGTCGCACCGCCGTTAGGCAGCGAGACGTGCTTCAGCATAGTTGTCGTTTGCAACTATAAGTTTAGCCCGATAACGGTGGTACAATGCCGAGCAAAAAGTCGATCTTTACGCCCTTGTCGATCCTATTTCGCCCCCATCAAAAGCCGGTCTGCACCAGGCCGGTTTTTGGTGGAGGCGCCGGGTACCGCCCCCGGGTCCAATGGGTTTATTGCATCGCCCGTTTATTGCCATAGCCGCCCGAAGACGGCATTCGTCATATAGGTCTTTCCGCGTCCCAAGAAAAGGGCTTCTCGAGGGAAATGACGGATTTATGTCGGTCTCGCCAACTCCGCACGAAATGCTTGACTTACACGAGCGGCGTGAAAAACTCCGCCTGCTGCACGCGGTTCGCGAGAAGGGCGGCAGCTTTTGAGAGCAAGTGCAAAGTGGAGGCTTCATGACTGATTATCTTGCGGACGTGCAGAAGTATGACAGCAGCGCCGACGAAGCAGTTGTCAACAAGATCGTGCGCCATCTCGGTATCGCCCTTCGCAACAAGGATTCCGCCCTCGTTTCGGCGTCGGATCCAAAAGAACTGGAACGCGTCAAGGAAAAGTGGTGCGAGAAGAAACTCGGCGTCGGCGGGTCAGATGCAGATGCCGCTGTTGCTGCGGCGGCCAAAGCGATGGCGGATGATCGCAGCAAGTCGCGTGTGACCTTCTACTATCTGGTCGCCAAGAATCTGGGCAAGCTCCAGACCCTCTGATCCAGGTTGGCCGGCAAAGCGCTATCCGGTCGGCGACGAGCCGGCCGGGCGCCATAGCTGCCCCGGCGGCGCCGTGACCCGGCGCCGATCTCTTTTATTCGCCCCCGTTTCGGCTATTCGCGGGCGCCGATGCTGTCGGGCCATAGCGACTGGATTTCTTTGGGCAAGGCGTCGCGTACCTTTGCAGTCTGGCCAAGGTCGACATGCCGTGCCAGGACCCGAAATACGCTACGCGCCGCGTCGGCCGGATCGACCGGCCGCGTATCCTTCATACCCTGCGCGATCCGGGCGAGAAATTCGTCGAGCGAACGAGTGCCCTTGTCCGGCGGGTGGTTCGGCCGGTATTGATCGTAGTAGGCGCCTCGTACGATCAGCGGAAGTTCCGCGCCGAGATGGGCCGCGATTTCCGGAGGAAGCCGGTCCCGCAGGACCCGCAGCACAACTGACAGGATGTGCCAGGCGACTTTCCGGTCCGGACCGTGTTGTTCCATGATCTCGCCGAGCCAGATATGGGTCGTTTGCAGTGTCTTCTCGAAGACGTCGAGACCTGTGGCGCTCATCGTCACCTCCCTTGCTTGATGGCTGAAGCGCAACTGCACGGCTCTTTGGTGGGACCGGTTCAGGCGGTCAGAGCCCGTTCAGGCGTGAACATGCAGAAATTCGCGTCCCGCGAGGAACGCGGCGCTGTAGATTGGCCTAACAGCCATCCGCGGCGATTGTTTCGCCGCTGCCGATAAATACTGCTCCGCCTCGTGCTGCCGAAGGGGGCCGCGATTGCGGAACATTCACGGTTCAGTGCGGTTAAACGAGGAAGTGAACCAGGGGTGCCCCGGAACAAGTCGCAGAGCAGGAGGAAGGCCGATGACATCGTCCAAACATCCGAAGACACGCCGCCCGAGCGACAAGGACCTGAAGCAGGATCCCGGGATCGGACGCACGAAGGGCATTGGTGGACCGTCGGACTACGAAGCCCTGAAACGCGGCAACACTATCGAAGGAGATGTCGCGAACGACACGACCGCGCAAGGCGGCGCAAACCCGGACCAGCGCGGTCGCAGCAACAAATAGGAGCAAGGCAATGGTCGGCAGAAAGACGCAAGAGCAGCAGAAGCGCGTGCTGCAGGGCCGCGAGAACACCTCCAACGCAGACAAGGACTTCAATGCCGAAGCGGATCTGCAACGTTCCGACGCTTTGAGAAAGGCGCAACGCAAGGGACAGGATTTGAGCACCGAGCATGGCGATGCCCGCGAGGCGGACGATCGCAGCATTCTGCGTGGGAAGAATCAGGAGAGCAGGCATCACAAGGGCGCCGGCGACTGATGGAACTGGCCGGCATTTCCGAGAATAGCTGAAAGGAGACTGCGATGGCTCACGCCAGCAAGAAGAACATGGGAAAGCCCGACAAGGGCAAGGGCGACGGTAGCGGTGCGAAAACCGAACTGAAGGAAGGCATCCTCGGCGAAAACGACGTCCTGTCGAACAGGGACAAGGCCCAGCATTCCGACTCGCGGGGCCTCGACGAGAGGGCGGTAAGGAACGAGCAGTATCAGGACCACGCCGCAAACCGACGCCCGTCGAAATGAACCGCCGGGCGCGTATGCCGGAGGTCTTGGGGCTGGTTGGCCCGACCGACGGACGGTCGTGCATGGCGACGCGAAGTGCGGGAAAACACCTTTCCACCATTGGTTCGCGCGGCGGTTCGTTCTATTTTCGACGCTACGAACGAATCGTCGGCGGAAAAGCATGCGACAATATCTCGATCTCCTCGAACATGTGATCACAACGGGAACCGACCGGGGCGACCGTACGGGTACGGGCACGCGCTCCGTTTTCGGCTATCAGATGCGCTTCGACCTGTCGCAGGGTTTTCCGGTACTGACCACCAAGAAGCTGCATCTGCGCTCGATCATTCACGAGCTTCTCTGGTTCCTCAGGGGCGACACGAACGTCGCCTATCTCAAGGAAAACGGGGTGAGCATCTGGGACGAATGGGCGGACGAAAACGGCGAGCTCGGACCGGTCTACGGCTATCAATGGCGCTCCTGGCCGACGCCCGGCGGCGGACATATCGATCAGATCGCGGCGCTCGTCGAAGGCCTGAAGACCAATCCTAATTCCCGCCGCCACATCGTTTCGGCCTGGAATCCGGCACTTGTGGACGAAATGGCGCTCCCGCCATGCCACTGCCTGTTCCAGTTCTACGTGGCGGACGGGAAGCTCTCCTGTCAGCTCTACCAGCGCTCGGGCGATATCTTTCTCGGCGTACCCTTCAATATCGCTTCCTACGCTCTGCTGACGATGATGGTGGCGCAGGTGACAGGGCTCGAAGCCGGCGATTTCGTTCATACGCTTGGTGACGCACATATCTACCGCAACCACTTCGAACAGGCGCAGCTGCAACTGACGAGAACGCCGAAGGCGCTGCCGAAAATGGAAATAAATCCGGCGGTGAAGGATATATTTTCGTTTAGATTCGAAGACTTTGAGCTCGTCGGCTACGAAGCCGATTCACATATCAAGGCGCCGGTCGCGGTCTAGCTAAGCACTCCGGGCAAAGCCGGTTCCCGCGTCTCCCGGTGGTGCCCCAATGGGAGGTTTCCATGCTGACGCTGATCCACGCGCCTTTGTCGCGCTCATCGCGCATCATCTGGCTGCTCGAAGAACTTGGTGCCGACTACGACATCCGTTATGTCGATATTCGCCGTTGGGACGGATCCGGCGGCCCGGATGAGAACAATCCGCATCCGCACAAGCAGGTGCCGGCACTCCTTCACGACGGGACATTGATCTGGGAGTCGGTCGCGGTCGTGCAATATCTGACGGATCTCTATCCCGATTGCAGCCTGAGCCGGCCGCCGGGACATCGTGAGCGCGGCGCCTATCTGTCGTGGCTCGCCTACTATGCCGGCGTCATCGAGCCGACCGCTCTCGCTCATATATCCGGAGTGACGGTGAACAATCCGGGGCTTGCGAGGCTTTACACCGAAATGTGTGCGCATGTGATCGACGCGCTTACGCGGCACACCTATCTCCTTGGTGAATCGATGAGCGCGGCCGATCTGTTGCTCGCAAGCGCATTGCAGTGGATGCGCAAGATCCTGCCGGAAAGCGACGTGATAGATCGCTATATTCGCGTCGTCACGGACCGGGCGGCACTGGTTCGCGCGCGTGAAATCGACAGCAAGCCGAGTGGTTTTCATGACTGAGGCGGAGCAGAAGATGGCTACCCGACCGAAGATCGTTTTCGTCGTCGCTGTCGCGGCGAATGGGGTCATAGGCCGCGAGGGCGATCTGCCCTGGCGGCTCTCGACCGATCTCAAGCGCTTCAAGGCGCTGACGATCGGCAAGCCGGTCGTCATGGGACGCAAGACCTGGGCCTCGCTCGGGCGACCCTTGCCCGGCAGGCCGAACATCGTCATCAGCCGCAACCCCGATTTCGAAGCTCTCGGCGCGGAGGTGGCGCCGTCGCTGGAAGTGGCGCTCACGATCGCTGGGGAGCGGGCGGCCGCGGTCGGGGCCGACGAGATCTGCATCATTGGGGGCGGCGAGATCTATCGTCAGTCGATCGGCATGGCCGATGTGCTGCACGTGACCGAAGTGCAAGCGGAGGTGGATGGCGATACACGCTTCCCTTCTATCGACCCGGCGATTTTCGAAAAGGTGCTGGAGGAAGACCTTCCGCGCGGCGAGAAAGACAGCCATGCGATGCACTTCGTGACCTGGCGCCGCCGCACGTCGCCGCCAGAAGGTGCCGGAGCCTGACCGGTCTCGGCGCTTATCCACGCACTTGCCTATCGCTGCGGCGGGAGCGGTGAACAATTTTAACGCATTTACGGTGAACTCGGCCGTATCGCGTTGAAAGCAATGCACATGATACCTATAACGGGTTCACATCGTGACCGGCCGCAATGCCTGCGGGGCGTTCAGCGACAGAGTTTCTTGGAAGTGAGGATTTAATGCCCTGGAGCAATCAGAATGGCGGCGGCGGCGGCCCGTGGGGCGGCGGCGGCGGCAATCAGGGGCCATGGGGCCAGGGGCCCAACCGGCCACGCGGCGGAAAAGGTGGTCCGCCGGATCTGGAAGAGATCATCCGGCGTGGCCAGGATCAGTTGAAAAACGTGGTTCCGGGAGGCTTCAACGGCGGGATCTTCGTCATCGTAGGCCTGTTGGTCCTCGGCTTCGTTCTGCTGAATTCCATCTATACCGTTCAGCCGGATGAACGCGGCGTCGAGATGCGCTTCGGCAAGCCGAAGGAAGAAATCTCCATGCCGGGCCTGCATTATCACTTCTGGCCGCTCGAAACCGTCGAGATCGTTAAGGTGACGGAGCAGCAGCAGAATATCGGCGGCCGCACGGGCCAGTCGAATGCGGGCCTGATGCTCAGCGGCGATCAGAACATCGTCAACGTGCAGTTCTCGGTGCTGTTCTCGGTTACCGATCCGAAGGCCTATCTCTTCAATGTCGAAAACCCGGCCGACACGCTGCAGCAGGTGGCCGAAAGCGCAATGCGCGAGGTCGTCGGCCGCCGTCCGGCCCAGGATATCTTCCGCGACAACCGCCAGGCGATCGCCGCGGACGTGAAAAACACGATCCAGGCGACGATGGACACTTACGGCGCCGGCATATCGGTGAATACCGTTGCGATCGAGGACGCCGCGCCGCCGCGTGAAGTGGCCGATGCCTTCGACGAAGTGCAGCGCGCCGAACAGGACGAGGACCGCTTCGTGGAAGAGGCGAACCAGTACGCCAACCAGGTGCTCGGCAGGGCTCGCGGCCAGGGCGCCCAGATCCGCGAAGAGGCGGCCGCCTACAAGGACCGCGTCGTCAAGGAAGCTCAGGGTGAGGCTCAGCGCTTCATCTCGGTCTACGACGAATATTCCAAGGCTCCCGAGGTCACGCGCAAGCGGCTTTACATCGAAACGCTGCAAGGCGTTCTCGGCAAGTCCAGGAAGGTCATTCTGGACGAGAAGAACGGCCAGGGCGTGCTGCCCTACCTGCCGCTCAACGAAATCGGCAGGCCCGTTCAGTCGGGAGGAAACCAATGATCAACAATCGCAGCTCAATAATCCTGATCGTCCTCGCCGCCGTCCTGTTCGTCGTCTATTCCTCGGTCTTCGTCGTGAACGAGCGCCAGCAGGCGATCGTCGTTCGCTTCGGTCAGATCCGGGAGGTGAAGAGCGAACCGGGTCTTTATTTCAAGCTTCCATTCGGCTTCATGGACGCCGATCGCGTCCAGTATGTCGAAGACCAGGCACTCCGTTTCGACCTCGACAATATCCGCGTGCAGGTCTCCGGTGGCAAATTCTACGAGGTGGATGCATTCGTCGTCTACAAGATCGCCGATCCCCGCCGCTTCCGGCAGACGGTTTCCGGAGACCGGGAATCTGCGGAGTCCCGGCTTAGGACGCGCCTCGATGCGTCGCTGCGCCGGGTTTACGGTCTGAGGGGATTCGAGGCGGCGCTTTCCGACGAACGCGCATCGATGATGCGTGAGGTCCGTACGGACCTCAGCGCGGATGCCGAGTCGCTTGGTCTCAACATCGAGGACGTGCGCATCCGCCGTACGGACCTGACCCAGGAAGTCTCCCAGCAGACCTACGAACGGATGAAGGCGGAACGTCTGGCCGAAGCCGAACTGATCCGTGCCCGGGGCAACGAGGAAGGCCAGCGACGCCGCGCGATCGCGGATCGTCAAGTGGTCGAGATCGTTGCCGAAGCGCAGCGTGATTCGGAAATCCTGCGCGGTGAGGGCGAAGCGGAGCGGACGCAGATATTTGCCGACGCATTCCAGCGCGATCCGGGCTTCTTCGAGTTCTACCGGTCGATGGCTGCCTATGCGCAGTCGATCGGCAGCCCGGAAACAACCATCGTGCTGTCGCCGCATTCGGAATTCTTCCGTTATTTCAACAGCGCGGACGGTGCGGACCAACCGCCACCGGGCCCGGGCCTGGCGGCGCCGACCACCGCAGATTGAGCGGACGATGTCCGACTTTCTGACCGGTCTGGCTTTTTTCCTGATCATCGAGGGGCTGGTGTACGCACTGGCCCCTTTGGTTTTGGTGGAACTGGCGAGGCGATTGCCGTATGTCCCTGAACATCAGCTCCGATTGGCCGGATTGACTTCGGTGGCCGTCGGCGTCGGGCTCGTATGGTTGCTTCGAGGATAATGCGAATGCCACATAAATTGCTCATCCGGCTGGTCGATGCCGAATATGCCATTACCCGTTTGAATGTCGGATCCGCGATTCCGGAGTGGCTGCCGGGCCCGGGATTCTGGACGGTTTCCAGTTCCCGCGAGGAAATGACGCTTGTCTGTCGTGCCGCCCGTGTCCCATCGAGCGTGCAGAGTTCGCTCGGCTGGCGCTGCTTCCGCATCGAGCAGCATTTCAGTTTCGACGTGCCCGGCGTTCTGTCGTCGGTGCTGCGACCGCTTTCGGAGGCAGGTGTCGGCGTCTTCGCCAATTCGACCTTCAGCACCGATTACGTCTTCGTCGCGGGGTCCAATCTCGAGCAGGCCGTGGAGGCTCTGAAAGAGCACGGGCACGAAATAACCATCTGAGGCGCCGCCTGTTCGCTGCCCGGATCAGGAAATCGTGTTTGGACGCTTCGGAATTCCGCCGTATCTTCAAGAGAAGGTTCGCGTGATGCGCGTCTCGATCGGGTCGCGCTGCGCTGTAGTTCGTTGCAGCCGAACGATGTTCATGCATCATCCTTGCCGGACGACCGGGGGCCGGCGTTATGTAAGGGAAATGATAGGAGCCTAGCGACTTGTCGAAACGACCCGAATTCTTCCGCGGCCTGGTGCTGGCGGCCGCGACGGCACTCATATTCACCAATGCGACGCTGGCCCAGACGGCCACGTCACGACCTCCGGCCGGCCCGCCGTCCGTTGCCGATCTCGCCGAGGGACTGCTCGACGCCGTCGTCAACATCTCGATTTCGCAGAACGTCAAGAGCGACGACAATGCGCCGATGCCGCAGGTGCCGGAAGGGTCGCCGCATCAGGAGTTCTTCGACGAGTTTTTCAGAGGACAAGGCGGCGAGGGCGGTCGGCCGCGCACGGTCAACTCGCTGGGTTCGGGATTCATCATCGATCCGGCCGGCTACATAGTCACCAACAACCACGTCATCCAGGATGCCGACGATATCGAGATCAATTTCTCCGATGGATCGAAGCTGAAGGCGAAGCTTGTCGGCATGGATACGAAAACCGACCTCGCCCTCCTGAAGGTCGAACCGAAGAAGCCGCTCAAGGCCGTCTCCTTCGGCGACTCGCGAAAGATCAGGATCGGCGATTGGGTGATGGTCGTCGGCAATCCGTTCGGCCTGGGCGTATCCGTATCCGTGGGTGTCGTCTCCGCACGCGGCCGCAATATCAATGCCGGCCCTTACGACAGTTTCATCCAGACCGATGCGGCGATCAACCGCGGCAATTCGGGCGGTCCGCTTTTCAACATGCAGGGTGAGGTCGTCGGCATCAATACGGCGATCCTTTCGCAGACCGGCATGTCGGTCGGTATCGGCTTTGCCGTGCCGGCGGAGCTTGCGGTGAACGTCGTCAATCAGCTCAGGGAATTCGGCGAGACGCGCCGTGGCTGGCTCGGTGTACGGATCCAGCCCGTCACCGACGATATCGCCGAGAGCCTGAAGATGGAGCTCCCACGCGGCGCGCTCGTTTCGGGCATCATCGAGGGCGGTCCGATCACCAAGGGCGAGATCAAGCCGGGCGACATCATCATCCGCTTCGACGGAACGGATATCGCGGAAATTCGCGATCTCATGCGCACGGTCGGCGAGAGCCCGGTCGGCAAGGCGGTCGATGTGGTCATTATCCGCGACGGCAAGGAGCAGACCGCTCGCGTGACGCTCGGCCGGCTGGAGGATGGCGAGCAGCTCGCCAATGCGAAACCCGGCGAAGTGCTGCCGAACGGCGGTGAGGCGAAGCCCGGCGAGCCGCCGGCCGCGCAACTGCCTGCAAGCGACACCGTGCTCGGAATGAAGCTTGCCGAGCTCGACGCCGACCGCCGCCAGAGTTTCGGCATCGTCGAAAGCGTCAAAGGCGTCGTGATCACCGAGGTGCAACCCAATTCGCCCGCGGCCGAGCGTCGGGTGGAGCCGGGCGAGGTGATCGTAGAACTCGGTCAGGAAGCCATGGAAACGCCGGAGGATGTCACCTCACGTGTCACCGAACTGAAGGCCGACGGGCGCCGCAACGCCTTGCTGATGATCGCGAACAAGACCGGCGAACTGCGTTTCGTGACGGTGCGGATGGAATAGAGCACGCGCTCTCGGCCGTGGCGACGGGGTGTTACCGCATCGCGGCAAGACCATCCCGCCGCCATTCTTCCGCGGTTATTGCGTAAAGCACGTGGCGTTTGAGATGCGGATGCGTGTCCGGGACGCCGGAATGATCGAAGTCGCGCATGGAATCGGGGCGCATGCCGATCCGCTTCATGACGGCGGTGGAGCGCGTGTTGGCCGGAACGGCGATGGCAACGATCTCCCCAAGCTTCCTCTCGCCGAATCCGTAATCGAGAAGCGCCCGCGCTGCGTCCGTTACGTAGCCCTTTCTCCAATGGCGGAGAGCCAGGCGCCAACCGATCTCGACGGTGCCGTCGGGCAGGTGCGGTTCGAGATCGGTGCGTGCAAGTCCGCAGAAGCCGACCGGCGCGTCGTTCTCACGGAGCGCGAGCGCGAAGAAGCCGAAGCCGGTTTCGAAGATGTTGCGGTTGTTGCGGTCGAAAAGCGCGTCGGCCTCCGCGCGTGTTCGGCGGAACGGGAAGAACTCCATGACCGTGGGATCGTTGTTGATCTCGGCAAAGAGTTCGCGGTCGGTCTCGGCCCAGGCACGGAGCCTGAGCCGCTCGGTCTCTAGAATGATCACGTCACGAAATCCGTCTTGCGGTATCCCTGGAGGTAGAGCAGGGCGGTGAGGTCGCCATGGTCGATGCGGATCTTCGCCTGTTCGGCAACGACGGGCTTGGCGTGGAGTGCCACTCCAGTGCCGGCAAGCTGCAGCATTCCGAGATCGTTGGCACCGTCGCCGACGGCGATGACGTCCGCCGGCGTGATCCCGAGCCGTTCCGAAATGTCGATGAGCGCGTCGACCTTGGCCTGCTTGCCGAGGATCGGCCGGGCAACGTCGCCGGTCAGCTTGCCGTTTTCTTCAAGGAGAATGTTGGCACGGTTTTCGTCGAATCCAAGCTTCTCTGCGATAGGGCCGGTAAATACGGTGAAGCCGCCGGAGACGAGGGCGCTGTAATGTCCCTTCGCCTTCATGGTGGCAATCAGTTCGCGGCCACCCGGCGTCAATGTGATGCGCGTGGCGATGACCTCATCGACGATGGTAACGGGCAGGCCCTGGAGAAGCGCCACTCTTTCGACGAGTGCCGGCTCGAAAGCGATCTCGCCGTTCATGGCACGCGCGGTGATTGCCGCGACCTTTTCCTTCAAGCCGACTTCCGCGGCCAGCTCGTCGATGCATTCCTGCCCGATCATGGTGGAGTCCATGTCGGCGATCAGAAATCGCTTGCGGCGGCTTTCGGCATCTTGCACGGCGACGTCGATCGCGGCGCCGGCGACCGACTGGCGCAGCCGAGCTTCCGCTTCGCCGGCCTCGGCGCCATCCCTCAACACGATGTCGCAGGCAATACCGTCCGCGAGCCAATAAAGCCCGGACGCGTCGAGGCTTTCCGCTGCCGCTTCCGCGCGTGCTGGCGACAGAACGGGATTTGACGGATTGGCGATAAGCGTGGCAACGAGAGCCATGATGCAAAACCTTGCGAAAGACATCGACGCGATCCTGATAACCGGGCCGACCGCCAGCGGCAAGTCCGCGCTCGCGGTGAAGCTCGCGCAAAGACACGGCGGCGTCGTGATCAATGCTGATAGCATGCAGGTTTACGGGACGCTGAAAGTCCTGACCGCGCGGCCGGATGAAAGCGAGATGGGGGGCGTCGAGCATTTCCTCTACGGTCACGTCCCCCCGGGCCGGGCCTATTCCACCGGCGTGTGGCTCCGCGAAGCGGAAGCGCTCGTGGCGCGGCTAAGGAAGGAAGGGCGGCTGCCGGTCTTCGTCGGCGGCACGGGCCTCTATTTCAAAGCGCTGATCGGAGGGCTATCGGATATGCCCGAGATTCCGCCCGCGATCCGCCAGCGCCTGCGCGCGCGCCTGACGGAGGAGGGCGCCGAGGCGCTGCACCGGGAACTTTCCGGGCGCGATCCGGAGACGGCGGCGCGCGTGCAACCCGGCGATGGGCAGCGTATCGTGCGTGCGCTGGAGGTAATCGAGGCCACGGGAAGGCCGATAGGATCTTACCAGCAGAGCCGTGGGCCGGTGAACATCGACCCGGCGCGCGCGCAGAAGATCGTCGTATTGCCGGAGCGGCAGCTTCTTCATGGCCGTATCGATCGGCGCTTCGAGACGATGCTTGCGAGAGGCGCCGTCGAGGAGGTGCGCGCGCTTCTCGCGCTTCGCCTTCCTCCGGAGATGCCGGTGATGAAGGCGATCGGCGTCCCACAGATCGCTGCGATGCTGAAAGGCGAGATGAGCGAGGCGCAGGTGATCGAGGCCGGCGCGGCGGCAACGCGCCAATATGCCAAGCGTCAGATGACCTGGTTTCGCAATCAGCTTGACGAGACCTGGCAGCGTATCGAGGGTCCGGATGCCTTGGGCTGAACAACAAGCACAGGGCTGAGGCTCCTTGGAGCATTATGCTGCGGTCTGAAGCGGCATCAGAAGCGTCAGTCGATGCCGTGCTCCTTCAATACCGCCTCCTCGTCGCCGCTGATCCAGCCGAAAATCTTCGGCTCGCCGCCACTCAGCTGAACGAGGTAATGAACCTCGAAATCGATGGTGACATTCGGCTGTTCCTCGGCGTCGAAGACGGAGCGCCAATCGACTCTTACGAGAAAATGCAGCGCATCGATCGGCGTTACCGTGGTTTTGCGGATCTTCAATTCCCTGGTGCCGATAGCACGATAGCGGGCATAACCCTTTTCCATCGAAGCCGTCAGGGTTTCGTCGTTTTTTCCCGTCATGACTCCGGCTGGCGAGGCGGCGATAAAGTCCGAGGCGAAGGCGGAGGTCGTACTTCCGACCGGAAGCGCCCCCGCAAGGACCTGATTGGCCATGCTCTCGTAGCGCTCGAAGAAGCGCGTCAAAATCTCTTCCATGATTTCCATCCCAATTTGCGCCGCGCAACGGAGGCGGAGGCTTGCGGGCCGTCAATCAACCGGCGTGTGCTGGTGTTGAATAAGCTTCCAGTCTGCTCCAACGCCGTGATAGGTCGAGGTACAACAGGCCGCATAAGGCTCACCTTCCGCGCGTCTCGCCTCCGCAAGATAGCCGAGCACGATAAAGTTCTCGCCGATCCGGCTCATGACTTTCTCGCTGATCGTGAGATGCTCCCACCGCGGAACTCCCTGGAGACTTCGGATTATGACCGATCGTCCGCGCAGCAGACCGACCGGCGCGGGGAATGCCATGATGCAGTCTTCGTCCAGCAATTCGCGATAGGGATCGGAGCCCTCGAGCCAGAGCCGCCGCTCGTTTCTCCATGCGTCATTGTCGTCCATGATCGTCTCCTCGCCTTGACGTCACCTCAACGCTTGAGAGGAGCCCCCGGATCCAAAATTGCAATCAGGGCAGGTTGAGCGGCCAGGACGCACCGTGCCCTCCGCTTCTGCTCTATTTGCGGATGAGGCTGCCGAGTGGTCGCCTGAGCAGGCTTTCGCGAAGCGACCCCTCGTGACGCGGTGCCGGCGTGGCGAAGCCTGCATCCGATCGGCCGGGCGCCTCGGCGGGCCGGCCCGATATCCTTTCCGCCTCGCCGGACAGGATCTGCTCGCGAATCCGGCTGAAGCGTTCGAACTCCTGGTTTCCCGGCTCGGACGGGCGGGGAAGCATGTCGGGGCTATAGGGCTCGAATGCGGGGTATCGGCGCGAATGGGAGTCCGCGATCTCGGTCCCGGTGCCTCTGCCGCTCCGGTTATTATCCTCGAGCGCCGGCGCCTGCTTGGTCTGTGACGCCAGATAGCTCTGTTGGAAACTCGATATGTCGGGACCGTTGACGGCACGCATTCGGCTGATGATCGAACGGAGGTCGGCGAGGGGCTGCGCGTCGTCGTCAACCTTGTCGGTGATGCCGTGGGCGCGGGGCAACCGCGCATCGTCGACGCGGGCAAAGCGCATGCGCATCGGTACTGCGACCGCCTCGCCGAATGCGATTGCCTCGCCGTTGCCGATCGAGGAAATGAAGCTGGTGGTGGAGATCGACGAATTGGCGATCGCCGAACGGATGATTTCCTGGTCGCGATCGTTGGCGAGCCGCATGGCGAAGACCGTCGAGCATTGCGACAGGATCGTCGGATCGAGCTCGCCCGGCCGCTGGGTGATGATGCCGAGCGAGACTCCGTATTTGCGACCCTCCTTGGCGATCCGTGAAATAGCCTGGCGTGTCGGCACAAAGCCGAGCGACGGATCGGCCGGCACATAGCGGTGCGCCTCTTCGCAAACGACGAGCATATGGATGGCGCCATTGCCCCAGAGGCCTATCTCGAAGGCCATGCGGCAGAGCACGGAGGCGAGGGAGTTGACGACTTCCGACGGGATCCCGGCAAGCTCGAAGGTGGCGATCGGCTTGCCGTCGCCCGGAATGCGGAAGATCTTTGCAATCGTGTCCTCGATCGTGTCCGTGATCGTGTTCTGCGAGAACATGAAATGGTAGCGCGGATCGTTGACTGCGGAGACGATCCTGACCTTGAGGGAGCGCAGGTACGGCTTGTCGTTGCGTCCCTCGAGCCGCCCAATGCGCTCATCGATCAGCGCCAGAAGATCGGCAATACGGTATGGGACGGGGGTATCCGCGGTGATCGAGCTCTTTTCCGTCTGCCGCCGCATCAGGGCGGATTCTCCGCCCTTGAATGCCTTTTTCGCGTCCGCGATGACGTCCCGCAGGATATCGAGTTCGTCCGGCACCGGCGGGCGTCCACGAAAGATGACCTCGGCCAACTCCTCGAGCCGGAAGAACCAGAACGGGAGGTCGAGCGTATCCGTGTCGATGACCACCGCCTGGTCGGGAAAGGCGGCGGCGAACTCGTTGTGCGGATCGAGGATCAGCACACGCAGTTTCGGATCGGCGGCGATCGCCTTGTTCAGGAGCAGTGTCACGGCGGTCGACTTGCCGACGCCGGTGGTGCCGACGATCGCAAAGTGTTTGGCAAGCATGGAAGGCACATGGATGGTGGCGTCGAGACTTTCGTCCTGCGTCAGCTTGCCGATGACGCAACTGTCCGATTGACCGGAGTCGTAGATGCGGGCGAGATCGCTCACGCGGATGCGGTGGGCAATCGCTCCGAGATAGGGATAGCGGCTGATGCCGGCGGAAAACTCTTCCCGCCCATCCGGACCGACATGAACCTCGCCCATCAATTCCACTTCGATGCGGAAAGTATTGTTGACCTCTTCACCCCAGCCCTCGGAAACGGTCTGCATCGAATAGACGAGGGCGACGACACGGTTGGTGCCGACGGAAATCGAAACCAGCTTGCCGACCGACCAGAGCTCGGTGAGCGAAGTTTCGCCATTTTCTGCGACCGCCGCGATCGTGGCGCGCGAGCCGTTGCAGGCGACGACCCGCCCGAGAAATCGATTGCCGGGCTTGAACGTATCGCGGCGATCCGTCTCGGCGGCGCGAGGCGCCGATTGATTTCCACTTTCGAGCAACGCAGCACCTCGGGCGAAAACGCCAATCAGCAGCAGGATGCGCGCCGAATCCGGCGCCTTTTCCTTGCTGCGTCCCAGGATAGCGGCTGCGGTTTAATAACTGGTTGCTCGCAGGCCGTGCCGTTCGGGACACGCCAAAGCCGTTGACGGATGGGGAATTTCCGTTTAACAAATCGCCCCATGAAAAATTTCGCGGTTATTCTTGTGGTGGGACGGCGCATGGGCAGGATGGTGTAACCATCCGGCGGTAGCCACCCATGCGCTGAACGAGGCTCCTGACGGGGCCTTTTTTTATGCCTTCAAACACGTTATTCACCCAAACCTGAACGAGGGACGGAAGCAGGCCAATGAGCGGAACTGAGAACCAGATGACGGGCGCGGAGATCGTTCTCCAGGCTTTGAAAGACAATGGCGTCGAACACATCTTCGGCTATCCCGGCGGTGCCGTGCTCCCGATCTACGACGAGATTTTCCAGCAGGAGGATATCCAGCACATTCTCGTCCGCCACGAGCAGGGCGCCGGCCATATGGCCGAAGGATATGCCCGCTCCACCGGCAAGGTCGGCGTCATGCTGGTGACTTCGGGCCCGGGAGCGACCAATGCGGTCACGCCGCTGCAGGACGCGCTGATGGACTCGATCCCGCTCGTCTGCATTTCGGGGCAGGTACCGACGTCGCTGATCGGCTCGGACGCCTTCCAGGAATGCGACACGATCGGCATCACCCGGCCCTGCACCAAGCACAACTGGCTGGTCAGGGACGTCGACGAGCTCGCCCGCGTCATCCATGACGCTTTCCGCGTTGCTCAGTCGGGCCGTCCGGGTCCGGTCGTCGTCGACATTCCGAAGGACGTCCAGTTCGCAACCGGTACCTATACGCCGCCTTCGGCCGTTCCGACACAGAAGAGCTACCAGCCGAAGACCCAAGGGGACCTGAAGAGGATCGAGGAGGCGGTCGCGCTCATGAAAACGGCGCGCCAGCCGGTCATCTATTCGGGCGGCGGCGTCATCAATTCCGGGCCGCAGGCCGCACATTTCCTGCGCGAACTGGTCGAGCTCACCGGCTTCCCGATCACGTCGACGCTGATGGGCCTCGGCGCCTATCCGGCCTCCGGCAAGAACTGGCTCGGCATGCTCGGCATGCATGGGACCTACGAAGCCAACCTGGCGATGCATGATTGCGACCTCATGATCTGCATCGGCGCGCGCTTCGACGACCGGATCACCGGCCGGCTCAATGCCTTCTCGCCCAACTCGAAGAAGATCCACATCGATATCGACCCATCCTCCATCAACAAGAACGTCCGCGTCGACGTTCCGATCATCGGCGACGTCGCCGCTGTGCTCGAGGACATGATCCGCCTGTGGCGTGCTGCGGCCAAGACGGTCGACCAGGCGCGGCTTGGCGACTGGTGGAAAGAGATCTCCAGGTGGCGGGCGCGCAACTCGCTGGCCTATACGCCGAGTGCCGACGTCATCATGCCGCAATATGCGATCCAGCGGCTGTACGAGCTCACCAAGGACCGCGACACCTACATCACCACCGAAGTCGGCCAGCACCAGATGTGGGCCGCACAGTTCTTCGGCTTCGAAGAGCCGAACCGCTGGATGACCTCGGGTGGCCTCGGCACCATGGGCTACGGATTCCCGGCCGCGGTCGGCGTCCAGGTCGCGCATCCGGAGAGCCTCGTCATCGATATCGCCGGCGACGCCTCGATCCAGATGTGCATCCAGGAGATGTCGTGCGCGGTCCAGTACGGCCTGCCGGTCAAGATCTTCATCCTGAACAATCAATATATGGGCATGGTCCGGCAGTGGCAGCAGCTCCTGCACGGCAACCGGCTGTCGCATTCCTACACCGAGGCGATGCCGGACTTCGTCAAGCTCGCCGAGGCCTATGGCGGCGTCGGCATCCGTTGCGAAAAGCCGGGAGAGCTCGACGATGCGATCCGGCAGATGATCGACACACCGGCCCCGGTCATTTTCGACTGCCGCGTCGCCAATCTCGCAAACTGCTTCCCGATGATCCCTTCGGGCAAGGCGCATAACGAGATGCTGCTCCCCGACGAGGCAACGGACGAGGTGGTCGCCAACGCCATCGATGCCAAGGGCCGTCAGCTCGTTTGAGGACAAGGTAGGAACAGGAAAATGAATGCACATCTTCAGGCGACGGGCTCCGCCTACTTCATCGCCAAGGAAACGGGGCTTGCGGAAACGCACACACTTTCCGTTCTGGTCGACAACGAGCCGGGCGTGCTCGCCCGCGTCATCGGCCTTTTCTCCGGCCGCGGCTACAATATCGAGAGCCTGACGGTCTCCGAGACGGAGCACGAGGCTCATCTCTCGCGCATCACCATCGTGACCCGCGGCACGCCGCACGTGCTGGAGCAGATCAAGAACCAGCTCGAACGTCTGGTGCCGGTGCACCGCGTCGTAGATCTCACGGTCCGCGCCGCCGGTCTGGGCCATGAGCGGCCGATCGAGCGTGAACTGGCGCTCGTCAAGGTACACGGCTCGGGCGAACATCGGGTGGAGGCGCTCAGGCTCGCCGACGCCTTCCGTGCCTCGGTCATCGACGCCAACATCGATCACTTCGTCTTCGAGATCACCGGCAAGCCTTCCAAAATCGAGCAGTTCATCGCCATCATGAAGCCGCTCGGGCTGATCGAAGTCTGCCGCACCGGCATCGCCGCGATGAACCGCGGGCCCCAGGGAATGTAAAGAAGCGAGGAAGATTGCGCCCTTCGGGGCGCGCCCCTACCAACCCCTCCCCACAGGTGGGAGGGGCTGCACCTGCCGCACCCTTACAAGCCCACTTCGCCCGTCTGGGTACCCTATGGCATCAAATCACCTCCAGCCGCGTCTTCCTTCGCGGCGGCGGGAAGTGGCGGTCGAGTTCGTCGAGATTTTCCGTCGTAAGGCGGATATCCATCGCGTCGCGGTTTTCGCGGGCGCGTTCGGGGGAACCGGTCTTCGGAATCGAGATCACCCCGGAACGCGTCTTCAAAAAGGCGAGTGCCACCTGCGCGGGCGTCGCCTGATGCGCCTTGGCGATGTGAATCAGATCGGCGTCATGCAGAAGGCGGCCCTCGTCGAGCGGTGAGTAGGCCATGACCGGCACGCCTTGATCGCGGCACCGGGGCAGCAGGTCGAATTCGATGCCGCGGCGGGCGAGATTGTAGAGCACCTGATTGGCCGCGACGTTGCCGCCGTCGGGAACGCCCGACAGCTCCTCCATGTCGTCGACGTCGAAATTGGATACGCCCCAGGCACGGATCTTGCCGGCCTTCTTCAGCTCTTCGAAGGCGGCGACAGTTTCGGCGAGCGGATAGCCCCCGCGCCAATGCAGAAGGTAAAGATCGACGCAGTCGATGCCGAGATTGCTCAGGCTGCGTTCGCAGGCGGCAACCGTACCCGCGCGGCTGGCGTTGGAGGGCAGCACCTTGCTGACGACGAATGCCTCGTCGCGCCGACCCCGGATCGCTTCTCCCACGATACGTTCGGCAGCGCCGTCGCCGTACATCTCTGCAGTGTCGATCAGCGTCATGCCGAGATCGAGCCCGGTCTGCAGGCTGCGGATCTCGTCGGCGGACTTCGCGCGGTTTTCGCCCATGCGCCATGTCCCCTGGCCGAGCGCGGGAACCTTGCGGCCGTCCGGAAAAACGATGGTCGGGATCGGATCGTGCATAGGGATTGTCCTGAGAGTTGCTCCAGTTCCGAGATTTAAGGCCGCGTGGGGGAAAGTCCACAAGCAAGTCGCAGCATTGCGGCCGTGACACGCCGCCGCGTGCGGTCGCGCCGATAGTCTTCTCTCGAAAGAAAATAAAATTGTGCCTTGTAAGAAACACAATGATGACCTACATAGCTCGGTATCGATATTGATCGACGATATTTGTTTCTGCGCCAAGGCGCATCGTCACGAAAATCCTGACAACATCGGTTTTGATACACCGTTTTTATGCGGTGGCGGTTTTCCATGGCTATTGAAAGGACATCGACGTGGCTTCTGGAACGGTAAAGTGGTTCAACAGCACCAAGGGCTTCGGTTTCATCCAGCCAGATGACGGCGCCGCTGACGTGTTCGTCCATATTTCGGCGGTTGAACGCGCCGGCCTGTCCACGCTGAAAGACGGGCAGAAGGTAAGCTTCGAGCTGACGCAGGATCGGCGCTCGGGCAAGACCTCGGCGGACAACCTTCGCGCTCTCTGAACGGATCGCGCGTTTGTGCCCTAACACGGCACTTCATGACATTATTATCTCCCCGCCCGTGACCACGGATGTACTGGCGCGGCGGGTTGAGATGATGAGGAAGGTCGGGCCTGTCCCGGCCTTTTTTATTGGCTGAAATTTGATGGAGGATCTCGCATGAAGGACGTCGGCAATCGTATTTTCAAGGCCGAGAAGAAGAACCCTGCGGATCGCGCGGATCAGGCCACAATTGCATCACGCGCCATTATCGAGCAGGAAGCTGCGGCGCGTGTGAAGAAGACCGCCCGGCTCAAACAGATGCGGCTGGAGAAAGAGGCCGAGGAGGCGGCAAATCCAGTTGCCGCCCCCGCAAAGAAGGGCAAGGCGCAGAAGCGAAAGTAGCCGGACTTTACGGCATATTTCCTGAATTCGGCGCTTGCCCTCCAACAGGGCGGCGGCAAGGGATGGCAAATACTACTCGCGCATCCCGCGCGGCCGAGACTCCTACCTTTGTGCGGCAACGAGCAGCATCATCGGCCGGTCGACCTCTTCCGCGAGGTCCGGATTGCGGGCGATCTCATCGGCGGTCGGGCTCCACTCCTGAACGCGGCGGATCGAAAAACCGGCTAAAATCAGGGTGTTCAATGTGGTGCCGAGCGTGCGGTGATACTTGACGACGCCCTTGGCGAGCCAGTCGGTGACACGCTTTCCTTCGGCCGAGTAGCGATCGAGCGGCCAGATGCGGCGGCCCTCGGCGTCCGTGGACCAGTCAGGTTTCGTCGGAGCCATGTAGACCGGATGTTCGATGGTGAAGACGAAATGCGATCCGGGCAGGAGACTCCTATGGATCGTTCGCACCAGCCGGTCGAAGTCTTCGATATAATGGAAGGCGAGCGAGCTATAGGCGAAGTCGAAGCTCGCCTCGGGCAAAACGAGATGCTCGAGGTCGGCGATTTTATACTCGACCGAAGGATCCTCCGTCTCTTGCCGCGCTCGTGCGATCATTTTTTCGGAGAGGTCGAGGCCAAGGACATGGGCCGCGCCGTTCTCCCGCGCCCAGCGGGCGAACCAGCCGAAGCCGCAACCGAGATCCACGACGCGCAAGTCCCTGAGGTCGGGCAGCATTGCGCGGATTGCCGGCCATTCGGCAGCGCCGGCGAGTCCATGCAGGGATCGCCCGAGTTGGCTGTAGCCGGTGAAGAATTCGGGTTTGTCGTAAACGTTCTGTGCCATTTTCCATCTCCATGATGACGATGGACGGGCGCCTGAATTAGAAGAAAGCCCCGTCCGCTTTGAGCGAGGCTGAGGGGTTGCGCGTGCCTGCGCGTATAAAACGCGCGGCGCTGTTGTCAGCGTGTGCGAAGCCCCTGCATCCCGCCTGTTGGGATGCCGGCGAACCGGGCGACAATGTGGGTGTCATGTTCACACATATCGTGGCTATCCCATGGAAAAGGTTAGGGGTCAAGGCGGTGCAGCATCCCCGGTTTGTCACCGTGACAAGATTTGGGTGGCGGTTGCATTTGGGTCAGCTAGCTTGATCCACCAGGGTCGCCGCCCGGGAGATTACGCGACGCGAATCCCAGGTTTGTAGCGGCGTTCTCGGCAGACCCGCGGCTTTGGAGGAACTCATGCAACTGGATACGCTTCTGGCGCTGTTCCTGTTTGCCTTAACGACATCGATCACGCCCGGACCGAACAACATGATGCTGTTCGCCTCGGGCGTGAACTTCGGTTTCGTGCGCACGATTCCGCATATGCTGGGGATCGGCATCGGCTTCTTCGTTCTTCTCATTGCCGTGGGGCTCGGTCTCGGCGCGCTGCTTCATTCCGTGCCGCTCCTCTATACGGCCCTGAAGTTCGCCGGAGGCGCCTATCTCGTCTGGATCGCCTGGAAGATCGGCACGTCTCGCTCGCTCGGCGAAGGAAAGGCGAATGCAGTGCCGATGACCTTCCTGCAGGCGGCTGCTTTCCAATGGGTCAATCCGAAGGCCTGGGTAATGGCGGTTTCGGCCATGGCCACCTATACGAGCAGCGACAGCTATCTCATGAGCGTGCTCGTCGTCGGCGTCGTCTTCGCACTCGTCAATGTGCCGAGCGTTTCGACCTGGGCGGGTTTCGGCTCGGCCCTCAGGCAATGGCTCTCGGAACCTGCGCGGCTCAAATGGTTCAACATCACCATGGCCGTCTTGCTCGTCGTCAGTCTTTGGCCGATGCTCAGGTAGTCCGCCGACACGCGACGTTTTTAGGGTCACGCATTTAGATCAGTAGCCTTCGGTAGAGGAGCCAGGAATGTCCGAGCATCATCATGGGCATGGCGACGATCACGGCCATCACCACGACAACCATCTGACCGACATGGAAGCCCGGGTTAAGGCACTGGAGACGGTGCTGACGGAAAAGGGTTTGATCGATCCTGCGGCGATCGACGCGATCGTCGAGGCGTACGAGACGAAGGTGGGACCGCGAAACGGCGCACGCGTCGTCGCCAAGGCCTGGAGCGACGTCGATTTTGCCGATTGGCTGAAACGCGACGCGACCGCGGCGATCGCCAGCCTCGGTTTCACCGGGCGCCAGGGCGAGCACATGCGTGCGGTGTTCAACACGCCCGAAACGCACAACCTCATCGTCTGTACGCTGTGCTCCTGCTATCCCTGGGCAGTGCTGGGGCTGCCGCCGGTCTGGTACAAGGCGCCGCCCTATCGTTCGCGCGCCGTTATCGATCCTCGCGGCGTGCTTGCCGAATTCGGGCTCGAGCTGTCGGCTGAAAAGAAGGTTCGCGTCTGGGATTCGACGGCCGAACTGCGCTACCTCGTCGTGCCGGAGCGGCCGGAAGGTACCGATGGCTTCGGTGAGGACGCCCTGGCAGAGCTCGTGACGCGCGATTCCATGATCGGCACCGGGCTCGCCCTATCGCCGGAGGGGGTACGATGAACGGCCCGCACGATCTCGGAGGTCAGCATGGCATGGGCCCGATCGCTCCGGAACGCAACGAGCCCACATTCCATGCAGAGTGGGAAAAGCGGGCGCTCGGCATCACGCTTTCCTGTGGCGCTTTCGGTGCCTGGACGCTGGACGAAAGCCGGCACGCGCGCGAAAGCCTGCCCCCGGCGACCTATCTTTCCGCGAGCTATTATGAAATCTGGACGCGGGCGCTGGAAACGCTTCTGAAGCGTCACGGCTTCGTGACGGAAGCCGAGCTCGACGCCGGCCACATGCTCGACAAGGGGCGGGAGCCGAAGCGGGTGCTCACAGCGGATATGGTGGCAGGCGTGCTCGCCAAGGGCGGGCCATGCGACCGGCCGGTCGAAACCCCGCCGCGTTTTGCCGCCGGCGAGAGAGTGCGTACGAAGAACTTCAATCCGGAGAGCCACACGCGCCTGCCGCGCTACGCCCGCGCCAGGACAGGCATGGTGGAGACCGTACAGGGCGGCTTCGTCTTCCCGGACGACAACGCCCACGGCAGGGGCGAGAACCCGCAATGGCTCTACACGGTGGTCTTCGACGCAGGCGAGATCTGGGGTGAGGGCGCGGACCCCACGCTTACCGTCTCTATCGATGCCTGGGAGAGCTATCTTGAACCCGCATAGATCGACGCCTGCTCCTGCCCGTTCCCCGCTTCTGGCTTCGGCGGAACTGCCAAAATCGCGCGAGGGCGATCCCGTCTTTGCCGAACCCTGGCAGGCGGTCGCCTTCGCCATGACCGTGCGGCTTCACGAGCAGGGTGTATTTTCGTGGAGCGAATGGGCGGAAGCGCTTTCGGCCGAGCTCTACAAGCCCGGCCGCAGGGCGGACGGCAGCGACTACTACGATTGCTGGGTTGCGGCGCTGAGCCGTCTGGTAACGGAACTCTCCCTCGCTTCCGGCCCCGAACTGGAAGCGCTGGCCGGCAGTTGGCAGCGCGCAGCGGAAGCGACGCCGCACGGAACGCCGATCGCGCTCGCGAATGATCCTCTGCGTTGAGGGATTGTCCGACGGCCGTTCAGGAGCTCTCCGAAGCCTCGAACTGGCGATAACATTCGTCGGCAACCTTCTGCAGCAGGTCGCGCGGCACTTCGCCCGTCACGGCGTAGCCGATTTCGCCGTCTATCCAGTAGAATGTCTCGACATTCCCCTGGCTGGATATGCGGAAACTCGTTTCGCGATTTTCCGGGTTGCGGCCGAGAAGGACCGTTAGCCGTTCCCCCGTCACGTCTTCATACATCAGCATTGCGCCTGCCGTATCGTTGACCGGCACGAGGCGCCCGCCGACGAGCGAGAATCCAAGCGAGGACAGGTCGGGAATTTTCAGCCCATAATCGAGGCGCTTGCCGAGCCATGTGGCGAGATGCTCCCGCTCGCTGGCACCGACCTCCACTGGGTGGCGGACTTCGCTGGCATAGATCAGAAATGCCGATTGTGCCTGCCGGGGGAGCGCCTCGGAGGCATCGGCGGACTCGGGCGGCGGAGCCACGAGGTCGGGCCCATAGGCTCCGGCGAGCGCGCCGGCGGCAAAAATCAGAAGCCCGGCGGCGAGACGTCGCAGCGTCGGCACCGCCGATGCCCATCCGGTACTCCGTGATCTTCGGCGGGCCGATATAAGCGAGCGATCTTCCTCGCCGCTGCGGGCATAAGAGGCGAAATGCTGCTTCAGCGCCGTCGCCTGCGCCTGCCACTGACGGACCTCTTCGGCCTTTGCCGGCTGCTTTTCCAGCCAGGCTTCGATGCGCTCGCGCTCCGGTTGCGCCAAGTGGCCATCCACATAGGCGTGGAGATCGTCATCGGAGACGGTTTCGAAGTCGGCGCTCATTTGGGTCTCCGCAGGGCGATCACGTTATCGTCCTTCATCGCTTCGGCGAGCTGGCGGCGGGCTCGCGAAAGGCGGGACATCACGGTCCCGACCGGAATTTCCATCATGTCTGCCACATCCTGATAGCGATATCCCTCGATGACGACGAGCATCAGAACGGCGCGATTGTCCGCGGAGAGCCGCTCGAGTGCGCGCAGCAGACGCTGCCGCTCCAGAGGATCCGCATTGTTTTCCTCCGCGCGAAGGCCGAGCGTCTCGTCAAGCTCCACTTCGGGGTGCTGAGCGCGGCGGCGTCGGCCGTTGCGATAAAGATTGGTCATGATCGTGAAGACCCAGGCGCGAAGGTTCACGCCGCGCCATTGCGCGCGTCTTGTAAGCACTTTTTCGACGCAGTCCTGCAGCAGATCTTCGCCATCCGTATCGGAACGCGCGAGGCTGCGCGAGTAACGCCTGAGCGCCGGAATCAGCGCCAGGACGTCCTCCTCGAACGGGTCGGCGGAGGAGATTTCCTCCCCCGCGCGTTTATTCAAGCCATCACGGCCGTGCGGCATCCCATACGCCCTTCACGCCGTCGCCGGTGACGTCACCCATTTTCTTGTCCTTCACCCAGAAATAAAGGGGCATGCCGTCCTTCGCCCATTGTTTGCTGCCGTCCTTTCGCTCCACGACCGAAAAGGCACCCTCGGCCGTTGCGTCGCCTTCCACCATGAAGGGCGGCCAATTCGTGGCGCAGGCATCATAGCAGGCAGAGACGCCCTTTTTGTCATTTTTGAAAGTGTAGAGCGTCATGCCGTTTTCGGCGGCGAGCACCGGCCCTTTCTCCGACTCGACCGTTTTCACGGGCGGAGCGGCAAAGGCGGCGGCGGCCGTGCCAAGTGAGATGGCGATGGTCAACGCAAGCGTTCTCATGGGCGTTCCTTCCTCAGATGTCTTCGACGAGAACCGCGCTCGGGCGGGTTCGAGGATAAGACACGGAACGCTACGGATTTATTCCCTGCGCAAGTAACGATTGCGGCGCTGGTTTTATGCCCGGTCGGCGACGAAGCGGGCGAGGGCGGGGCCGATCAGCGTGATGATGAGCAGACGGGCCGTCTGCAAGGCCATGACGAATGGCAGGTCGACGTCACTCGAGGCAGCGATGACGGCGATCGAATCGAGCCCGCCGGGACTGGTCGCGAGATAGGCGGTCAGCGGATCGGTGCCGGCGACCTTGACGAGCAACAGAGCGAGAAAGCCGGAAAAGGCAATCAGCACGAGGATGGAGACGATCGTCGGCATCAGAGCGCGCCGCGCATGCGCCAGAATTGCCCGCGTAAAGCCGAGGCCGATATTCCATCCGAGCATCGCGAAAGAGAGCGCCAGCAGCCATTGCGGCAGTTCGATCGTAAGCGTTCCGGTTATGTTGAGGGCCGAACCGATTGCAAAGGGCACGAGGAAGGCGCCGGCCGGCACACGCAGTATCTTGCCAAGGAAGCCGCCCGCGATTCCGACGGCGAGCGTCATGATGAAAGGCAGACCGGCAATCGGGGCAAACCAGTGAGGTGCCGTTTCGGCTTCGACGCCGCTCACCCAGAGATGGGACACGATGGTCGCCGTGCTGGCAACGAAGACGACGCGCAGATATTGCATGAAGGCGACGAGCCGGGCGTCCGCGCCATAGGCATCGGCCATCAGCAGCATGGTCGAGGCAGCGCCCGCCGACGAGCCCCAGATCGCGGTCGTGCCCGGCAGGATGCCCATCCGGGTGATCGTCCAGCCGCAGAGCGTGCTGACGCCGATCACCGAAAGAATGATGGCGAGAAAGAGGAGCCAATTGCCGGAAAAGGTCACGAGAAGATCGGGACTCATCGAAGCGGCGATCATCATCGCCAGCACGACCTGAACGCAAAAGAAGAGCTGTCGCGGCAGCCGGATCGTTCCGCCATTCATGCCGACGAGCGCGCCGGCGATCATCGGCCCCATCAGCAGCCCCGCAGGAATTCCGATCATTTCGAGGAGGCCGGCGAAGACGGCGGAGAGCAGGGCCAGCAGGCACCACTGCCAAACGGCGGACAGACGTCCCAGTCCGCCGTTCCTGGGCAGCGTCGGGGTTGAGGGCTGTTCCGGCTTCAAGGTCATTCTCCGGCGGGCGGCGCGGCTTGCTGCACACTGTATGCAGCGCACCGTTGGTAGCAGGATCGGCCGCCCCAGTTCAAGGTGCAGTGCAAAAAACTGTGCCACAGCCGTTTTGCCGGAAGTCGGCCACAAAGTCGTGGATTGCTGACGTGATGGCCTCGCGCAGCAGCACCGCACGAGCTTCGTCGGCTGGCCGGCCAAATCCGCACTTGCGCCGGGCGGCCGAATCCTGACACTCAAGGTCATGCAGTTCGCTCCGCAACAGGATGAGGCCCTGAAGGCCGTTTCGCAATGGTTGAAGGGAGGCCGATCTCAGCTCTTCCGGCTGTTCGGCTATGCCGGCACCGGCAAGACGACGCTCGCCCGCCATTTTGCAGAAAATGTCGATGGCGAGGTGGTGTTCGCCGCCTTCACCGGCAAGGCTGCGCAGGTGCTGCGCTCCAAGGGGGCCACGAACGCCAAGACGATCCACTCGCTGATCTACCGACCGCGCGGCGAGGAGGAAGTGGAGGACGAGGAGACCGGCAAGACCTCGATTGCGCCGATGTTCGCGATCAACCGCCAGAGTCCGGTCGCGAAAGCGGCGCTGATCATCGTCGACGAATGCTCGATGGTGGACGAGGCGCTCGGCAAGGATCTGATGAGTTTCGGCACGCCGATCCTCGTTCTCGGCGATCCCGGCCAATTGCCGCCGGTTTCCGGCGGCGGCTACTTCACCAATCACGAACCGGATTTTCTCCTGACGGATATCCATCGCCAGGCCAGGGACAACCCTATCATCCAGCTCGCCATGCAGGTGCGCGAGGGCAAGGAGATCATGCACGGCGACTACGGCACCGCCCAGGTCATCTCCAAGGGGCAGGTGACACAGCCCATGGTGCTGGAAGCCGATCAGGTATTGGTCGGGACCAACAGGACACGGCGGCGCTACAACCAGCGGCTTCGCGAACTGAAGGGCTTTACCAGCGAATATCCGCAGTCCGGCGACAAGCTCGTGTGCCTTCGCAACGATCCGGCCAAGGGGCTGCTCAACGGTTCGCTCTGGCAGGTGATGAGCTCGTCAAAGGAGACGGTCAAGCCGGGAATCAACCTGATGATCCGCCCGGAAGACGACGACATGGATCGCGGCGCTGCCAAGATCAAGCTCCTGAAGGCGGCTTTCGAGGACGTCGAGGGCGAAATCCCCTGGTCCACGCGCAAGCGTTACGACGAGTTCGATTACGGCTACGCGCTAACCGTGCACAAGGCCCAGGGCTCGCAATGGAACAACGTCGTGCTTTTCGACGAGAGCTGGGCTTTCCGCGATACGCGCGAACGCTGGCTCTACACGGCGATCACACGCGCCGCCGAGCGGTTGACGATAGTGCGGTAGGACTCTGGCCCATCAACCCTTCTGAATCGCGAGATGGGCTCCCAGTCCGATAAGGGTTGCGCCGCCGATGCGTTGAAAAAGGTGTTGCGCTCGGCCCGAACGCTTCAATCTCGATACGACGGCGCTTGCAAGTACGACGCAGAGGACGTCCGCTGACGAGAATACCAGGTTTACGACCGTTCCGAGGATCAGGAACTGAGCCCATACCGGAAGCGCGGCAGAGGCATCTACGAACTGCGGCAGAAACGCAATGAAAAATAATGCGGTCTTTGGGTTCAAAACTTCCACGACCACGCTCTCGGCAAATGCGCGACGGCCCGATTTCGGATCCGCCTCAGGTAGAAGAGCATGTTCCTCAGCTTTCCGGCAGAAGAGAGAAATGCCGAGCCAAATCAGATAGGCGGCGCCGGTCAATTTGACCGCCAGATAAAGTGTAGGCACGGCATGGAAAAGAATAGACAGCCCGCCGGCGGCGGCAGCGACGTGCACATAGCCGCCGATGTGAATGCCGAGGGTGGCCATCAGCCCGGACCATCGACCGCGCGCCATGGTCTGGGCCGCGGCATAGAGCATAGCCGGCCCCGGAATAAAAGCGAACAAGGCGGTGGTGATGAAGAAGGTAATTAGCGATCCCGCCGATGGCATGTTTGTTCCTCTTGCGGCTGCCGACAGTCCGACTACTATAGCGAAAGTGAATCCGCGTCTACAATGAAGAGCTGCAGGGAGGGGTTGCTGGCGTTGACCGCTCGTGCCAGCTAGTAAGTCGGTGCGATCTGCAATTGTGGCAGCGGCCTCGGGGCGGTCTTCGTCAAGTCAGGCCCTTCATCGCTCCATTTCTGTCCCTCGTTGATAAGCTCCTGAAGAAGCTGCGCCGCCAATTCACGCTCCGCCTTGCTTCCAAACCGATAGGAGGGTGGCGTCGACGCGGGATCGCGAGCGAATGCATAGGCGGTTTCGTAATCCGGAATCCTCGGTTGATAGGCGTCGCTCGCGGCAATATCGATCGTGTAGCGCTGGAGTGCCGAGGCGAGATTGCGCCAGCGGATCCAGTAATGGTTCTCGAAGGAGAACCGGGCGAATGCCTCGCCGGCGGCCGTGCCTTTTTTCGAGACGGTCGCGAGGACCTCTTTCGACATGGCGAGGTTCAGGCCACCTTCCTGTGGGCTCAACGAGACATGGACGATGCGTTCGCGATGCCCGGGCGCGCGCGACTGGAGGAGGTCGCGCCAGTTCTGCATGGTCGCGACGATCGCGAAGACGAAGGCGCAGAGTTCGTGGACTGCCGACTTGCGTGCAATCGGCTGATAGTGCCGCTGCCACCCTTGCCGGTTGTTCTCCGGCAGAAAGACCTCCGGCCGCGAGCCGGTATCGGAGGTTCCCGGATAAACGAGATTGATGGCGAAGGTGGGCCATCGGGGCAGCGCCCGGTCGAAGAGGTGAATCGGGAAGTTGCTGCTGATGCCGCCGTCCGAGAACCAGCAGATCCGGAACGCGGCGGGCCTGGCCCTGCGCTTCTTGCCGCCGGTGGTCAGCGCTTCCGTGCTGTCCAATACGGTCTTCTGTTCGTCCTCGTCCGAAGTCGTATCTTCAGCTTCGTTTTCTCCGTCCGGCGGGCTTTCGCGGCGGGCCGGCTCATGCAGCGGCACGGCGCTGATCAGGAGGGGGAAGCTGAGGCTCATGCGCGTTGCGACGAGCACCGGCATGTCGGCGCCATGCGGTAGCAGATAGTAATCCTCACCCGCCACGGTGACCGGCTCCCCAGCCTTCTCTACCATCCAGTCGACGACGACCTTGGGAAAAAGCGCATCGAACTCCGTGCGCCGGAACCAGAAAAGCGCGCTTTCGAACGGCAGGCTGCGCGGTTCCTGGTGCGATATGCCGGTCGTGATCATCTTCAGGGTGACGGCCCGGTCGGAGCCCGGTTCGCCGGGGTAGCGCTCCGCCGTCCAAAGATCGCCGAAGGTGAGGGGCTGGTCCGAAGCCTTGCCGGACAGTGCCTGCAGGGTTTCGTGGAGCCAATCGGTCAAGACCATCTTTCCTGGGCGGGCGGGCTGATCCGGTGCCGTGCCGGTACAGAGGCCCATCAGATTGCGGCGCAGGACACGAGCGATGCGCAATACCGAGAACACCGCCCCTCCCAGATAGGCGCAGACCGCAGCCGGTAGAGCCGCCGCCATCATGCCGGTTTGCCCCCCGACAGCATAGGCAAGACCCGTGAGGGCCGCGAGCAGGAGCAGCGTTTCGACGGGTGCGATGAGCACGACGCTTCCAAGAAGCGCAAGGCCTTTGCGAAGAACGCCGGCGTTGCCGGCGAGTGTGACGAGCAAACGGAATGCCTGACCTGCGCCGGCCGCAGGCTGGAGGAGGCCGTTGATGAAGCCGGGAGAGGCGAGGTTCGACGATGCCTTCTCGAGACCCTCGAAACCGACGTGCTCCTCTGGTTGAGCGATCGCCGCCTTCATCTGCTTCCGCCGGTCTCCGACCGCGGCCGCCGCACAAGCCGCAGCTGCGATCGCCCCGGCCGACGTGCCGCCGATATTCTTGAACCGGTAGTCCCGCGCAAGCGCCAGAGCGGCATTCGGGTAGACGATACCGCTGGTGATGCCGCCTTTCATGACGAGATCGCAGTATTTCGCGGGAGTGCGTGCCATCGATCGTCTCCTGATGCAGATCTGACGAAGAATCATCCTCCAGGCACCGGGTGCCTGCGCCGCCTCTCTTGCAAGGTTGCGCTCAAACCGTGCGGCAATCCAGTAGCGCCTGCGGTTACGGCGTGTTCCTTGCAGCACAAGAAGGCGCGTCTTAACGCTCATCGAAGGGGAAAGGTTGCCCGGCTGCGCGTTTTGCAACTGCCCGCCGATTGACATTGCCCTGACGGGCAATCAGCCTTCCCCGAGTCGGTCCCGACACCGCGTGCAGTCAGGGGTGATATTTTCCGCACTCAGGTCGGGATCACGTCGGAAAAATGCGAGACAGACAGGTCGCCCTTAGGCAGCGCCGCGTATCTGAGCGGACCTGGCAGGCGAATGCGGGAGTGGTGCATGCTGCGCGAGAGCCGGACCAAAACACCACGAGGAGCGGCCGAGCGTGGGAAGCGCCCGGGCGGCTCTTCCGTGCGTGGCGGCGAGCGGCGTATCGTCACGGCGCTTTGCTATGACCTGGTCGGGTCGACCGATCTGATGCACGTGATGGATATCGAGGACTATCAGGAACTGATGTCCGCCTTTCAGCTTGCTTCCAAACAAGCGATCGCATCGCATTCCGGCGTGATGCAGCACGAGGCCGGCGACGGCGGTGTTGCGCTCTTCCCGATCGAACTCGAGGCGAAGGACGCCGCCTCGCTCGCAATCCGCGCTGGGCTCGGAATCGTAGAGGCCTGCAAGCGCGTCGGCCGCGAGGCGGGGCAGGACGATCTCCAGGTCCGCGTGGGCATCGCCACGTCGGTAGCCCTCGTTCGCGAAGGATCCCGCGAAGGCTGGACTCGGGAACCGGTCACAGGCGCGGCGCTTGCCATGGCTGCCCGGCTGCAGGCCATCACGGCCCCGAACAGCGTTCTGGTCTGCGAGGAGACACGTCACCTTGCCGGCAGATCCCATGCCTTCGTGTTTCAGGGCAGCAAGGAGCTCAAGGGCTTTGCGGCGCCTGAGAAGGTGTGGCGCGCGCTCGGTCATAAATTGGGAGTGGACCGCTTCTATGCTTTCGGACGGATGGGCGGGCCGCTTATCAACCGTGAGAACGAACTGCATACTATCGGGCAACTTTGGGATGGCGTTCTTGCGGGACAAGGCTCCGTGGTCCTGATCCAAGGGGACGCCGGCATCGGCAAATCGCGTCTTCTCAGGGAAATTCGCAGGCGGACGCGCGCCAAGCGTTCCAAGCTTCTCTTCTTCCAGTGCCTGCCCGGCGGTTTCCGCTCGACACTTCATCCCCTCTTGAACAATCTCCCCGAGGCTGCGTCGGGGAGTGGAGGGCAGATGGGTCCGACGACCGCTGCGGTGGCGGCGCTGTTCGAACGCAACGGTATCAGGGACGCGGAGGTCGTCGATGTCTTCTCCTACCTGCTCGGGGCGCAGGGCAGCCGTCTGCAGTCGAACGAAGATCCGAAGGCGATCCGCGAGAAGGCTCATCGCGCCATGCTCCGTGCATTGGAAGCCGTGTGCCGACGCGGGCCGGTGGTGGTGGCTGTCGAGGACGTCCACTGGATCGATCCGACATCGCGTGACCTGCTTGGCGAAGCTGCGAGGATCATTGCAAAATTCCCCGTCTTGCTCGTTACGACGTCGCGTCCTTCCTATGCTTCGGAATGGCTCGACGCCGCCAACCCGACGCGGCTTTCGTTGCGGCCACTCGATTCGGACGAAACCAGGCTGGCGATAAAGGCAAAATGGCCGGAGCACCGCCTGGCGCTGCTTCCCGATCTCTTCGACGCGACCGAACGGATATCCGGTGGCGTTCCGCTCTTCATCGAGGAGATCTGTCAATGGGTGTCGCAAAATGTCGAGCCCGACACGATGCGCCTGTCGGAGAGCGCCAACCCGTCGCATGTGTCGGCGTTCGAGTCGATATTGGAATCCCGCCTGCAGCAGCTCGGCACGGCCAGGGAGGTCGCGCGCGCGGCGGCAGTCGCCGGCACGCAGGTGACGTTGCCGCTGCTTCGGGCTCTGTTACCCGATTTCGGCAAGAGCGCGCTTGCGAACGCAGCCGATACGCTCTGCGAGACGGGATTCCTGACGCGGATGAGGGTGCCGGGGCGCACCGCCTACGGCTTCCGGCATACGCTGATCCAGGAGACGATCTACAATGCCGTGCTGCGCAAGCAGCGGCAGGTGCTGCATCGGCGGCTCTTCACAGCGGTCAACCAAAATCGTGGCATGGCGGCCTGGATCGATACCGGCGCGCTTGCCGAGCATGCGGAAAGGGCGGGGCTTGTCGAAGAGGCCGTCCCCTTGTTTATCGCCGCGGGGAAGGAGAGTTCGAGCCGGTCCGCAATGATAGAGGCGAGGCAATTTCTGGAACATGCCCTGGCTCTTTGCGGCCAATTGAGCGAGAGCGACACAGCCGAACCTCTGAAGCTTTCGGCGTTTACTGCCCTCGGCCCGGTCGTGGCCGGTCTTGTGGGACTTAACTCGCCGCCGGCACGGCGGTTATACGAGGAGGGCGTGGAAATTGCCCGCCGTCGCCCCTTGTCGGAACAGTCGAAGTGGTTTCCGATCTATTGGGGGTGGTGGTTCACCGGATCCGATTTTCGGGTGATGCACGACCGAGCCCTGGAGGTGCGGTCGATGCTGTCAAAGGCCAACGAACCGGAAATCCAGCTCCAGGTCAACCACTGCATTTGGGCGATCGATTTCAATCTCGGCCGGCATCGGGAAACGCAGGAGGCGATCAAGGCCGGCCTGGCGCTCTATGACGAGAAGCGCGCCAAAGAGAGCCGAACGGAATTCGGCGGGCATGATGCGAAGGTTTGTGGCCTCGGCCAACTCGCGCTCTCCCTATGGCTCACGGGGCGCACGAAAGCCTCGGACGCGGCGCTATCGAGAATGATCGCTTTCACGGACCGGATAGCGCATGCGCACAGCAAGGCACACTCCCTGGATACCGAAGCGGTGTCTGCTTTTTACCGGGACGATTTCGAAAGGCTCGTCGAGGTTTCGGCACGAATGGCGGATTTCGCAAAGCGGCACAAAATGCAGTCCCTGTCCGGCCTGTCGATTCTCTTCAGCGGGTGGGCCGAGGCGCACCGCACGAGCCTTGCGAGTGGCCATGCCACCTTTCAAAATGGCCTGGCGCTTCTGCGCGAACTTGGGACGGTGGCGGATCTGCCAATCTATCTCTGCATGCACGCTACCTTGCTGGGTCTCGCCGGCAAGATCGAGCCGGCGATCGACGTCGTTAACGAAGCGATCGGCAGGGGGGAGGAAACCGGCCATGCCTATTGGCTGGCGGAGTTGCACCGATGCCGCGCCATTCTCCGGGCGCGGGCAGGCGAGCGTAAGGATGCCGTCGCCACAGACCTGCGGTGCGCCGTTGAAATCGCGGAAAGCCAAGGGGCGACGGCGCTCATCAGGCGAGCGAGGCATTCGATGCGGGAGCTCGGCATTGCCATTGGGCGCTGAACGAAATGGTGCGAAGTCGAACGAGGGCGCACGCGGCCCCCTCGCTGATCTCTATGCCTCGTTCGTGTCCGCGCGGAAGGCGCCCTTTTCGGATGATCTGGTCGAGGGGAGCCTGGAGCGCTGTCTCGCTGCCCTGCCGCCACTCTGCCGCCGCGCGCGCATCACCCGCCTCGGCGATCTGACGGGGCTCGACCGCATCGGCCTGCCGGTGATGCAGGCTGTCCGCCCCGCCGCGCTTTCAGAGGTCACGTCCCTCGGGCGGGGCCTGTCGAGGGCGGAGGCGGCAGTCGGCGCGCTGATGGAATCGCTCGAGCGTTATTTCGCCGAGACCATTCCGGCGGAACGGACCTTTCTGGCGACGGCCGACCAACTCGACGTTGCCGACGACCTTTTTGACAACCTCGTGGTTCCGCGGTGGCGCGGGAAATGGCGGCAAAGGACAATTGCCTGGATCGACGGTATCGATGTCGTCGGCGGCTCTGCGCACCCGGTGCCGCTGGAACTTGTGCATACGTGCTACAGCGAACCGCAGCCGGCCCATGACGGCGTCTTTCTGCGGACGACCACAGGGCTTGCCTGCCATACGAGCCCCCATGGCGCTTTCCTGCACGGATTATGGGAATGCCTTGAACGGGACGCCATCGCACGCGCATTCGCAACGCACGGCTTCTTCGACCGGTGGCGCATTGCGCCCCACGGACTCGGTGACGGGGTGGATCATATCCGATCGCTCGCGGGCGCTCGCGGGATATCGTTTGCCCTGTGGCTCGCTCCGTCGCCGGCGGCTGTTGCCGTCGTCTGGTGTCAGGCGGTCGAGGCCGGGCTCGGGGAACCCATCCTTGCGTTGCCGACGGAAGGCTACGCCGCCGGGCCCAGCATCGAAATGGCGGCGGCCCGCGCAATGCTGGAGGCGCTCTCGGCAAGGGCAGGGGCGATCTCCGGCGCCCGTGACGACCAGACGAGGGAACATTACCGCAGGAGCACCGATGGCGCGGTGGCGAAGGCCCGCGAGCTCGTCCTCGCCGATGCGGCGGCCAAGCCGGCAGAGCCGACGCCCGCGGCGACTCCGGATCCCGGTACATTGATAGACCGGGTGGCCGAAGCCGGTCTTGGACCTGTGCTGGCCATTCCCGTGGGTGCCGACGAGCAGGCGGGCGTTCATTGCGTGCGAACGGTTCTTCCCGGCGCCTCTCCCTTTTTCGTCCTGCGATGAGTGTGCGATGGCTGGCCGAGGCGACAATCCGATCCTGGTGTTTCTCGGTCCGACGCTGCGTCTTGCCGAGGCGGAAAAAATCCTCGACGCGATTTATCTGCAGCCGGCCGCCCAGGGGGATGTCCTGCTTGCGGCACATGCCTTTCGACCGCGGGCCATGATTCTGATCGACGGGCAGTTCGAAGACAGACCGGCTGTCCGGCACAAGGAAATTCTCTGGGCGATGGCGCAAGGGATCGTCGTTATCGGCGCCGCCAGCATGGGCGCGCTCAGAGCCGCGGAGCTTGACGCTTTCGGCATGATCGGGGTCGGTCTCGTCTACAGGTGGTATCGACGCTTCGGACTTGGTCCACTTTCCAACCCTGCGCCCGACGATGCGGTCGCGGTACATTCGGGCCCGCGGGAACTCGGCTTTCCGCCTTTGACGGATGCACTTGTCGACCTGCAGCGAACCTTCTCCGCGTGGTGGCGCCTGGGTGTCGTCAGCCGTTCGGAACGCGACCGCCTCACAACTTTTGCGCGAAACTTGAACTTCCGGGAGCGCTCGCTTTCCGCGGTCTTGCAGGCCGCGGGCTGTGCTCAGGAGAGAAGCAAGGAACTGCGGGAGCAGATGATCGGACAGAAGAGGCACGACGCGATCCTTGCACTACAGCAAGCACCAAGCCTTCTGGAGCAGCATCGCGGCCCGCAGCAAGATGGCGAATGGATCGCGACGAACACCTTCCTCCGCGACCTGGAAGCAGGCGGCATTGACTCGAATTTGGTGAACACCTATAAATTGAAACCATAATTTAGGCATTTTCATCCGGGGGGCAGTGTGCGATGCGTCTGCTTCGAGACGAAGCCCTCGAGTCCGGCGATTCCCGTCTGGGCACGCGGTTCTGGATTTTCCCTCAGCCACCCTTCATTCCGGGCTATGAAAAACCGGACCGCGTCTGGCTGCCCATACCGAGGGATGAGATCGCCGAGGGGCCGAGCGACGCGACGATGTATGTCGTCGATCCGCTCGACGACAAGGAACCCTACGGCTTCGACCGGCTACCGCCGTTTCACGGCGCCGCTCGCGCGCCGGTGGGACCGGGTCCGGATCGCCATTTCGACAACCTGTCTCCCGACTCCCGGGCGTTCCTGCCTGTGCATGCCTATGCCTGTGTGCACTTCGTTCTCAACATCTGGCAGAGCTATCTGGGCAGACCGGTCCGCTGGTTCTTCGATCAGACCTTTCCGCGGCTGGAGATCGTTGCCTTCGTGAATTGGGACAATGCCCAGGCAGGCTACGGCTTCCTGGAGCTTGGCTGTTCCGACATCGACGGAATAAGGCGGCCCTATGCGCTCAATTTCGACACCATCGCTCACGAGACCGGACATCTCATCCTCCTTTCGGAAACCGGCATACCGACGGCTATGTCGCGCGGAGACGACTTCTTCTCCTTTTCCGAGGCCTTTTCAGACCTTGTGTCGCTGATCTCGTTCCTGCACTTCGATTCCGCGATCGACAGGCTGCTCAGGCGGACGAAAGGGAACCTCCTGCTCTACAACGAGCTCAACCGCTTCGCCGAGACGAGTCCGGAAACCCAGATCCGTCTCGCCACGAATTTTCGCCGCATGTCAGAGGTCACGCGCGAGGTGCATGACCGCGCACTGCCTTTCGTGGGCGCAATTTTCGACTCGATCGTCGAGCTCTATCATCGCGAGCTTGTGGCACGCGACTGTGCCGACATACGGCTGCTCGATATCGACCTCCGGCATCTGGAGCAGGATGATTTCGACCGGTTCCGTCAGGCAACGGCGGAGGCTTTCCGGATCAAGCCGATGATCTTCGGACTTGCGCTGCGCTCGGCCCGCGACGCGGTTGGACAGGCGCTTGCAGCCTCGCTGCGGTCGGTCAATCCAGACACCTTGCGGCTGGATCAGGCCGCGGCCGCTGTCGTCGCGGCTGCCGATGGAACCGCCGCCGGAGTTCTGGAGGCGAATTTCGCATGGCGTGAAATCATCAGCTCGAGATAGGGGACAGAAAAGGAGAGGAAGATGAGCAATTGCAGCAGCCATCCCGGGGTGGGCAAAGAGCCGGACGGCCTGTCCAAACCAATCTACGATACCTACAATCCGAGCGAAGTACGCCTCTACGGGCGACCGGCAACGCGAGAAGAGATATTCAAGATCACGGACGAGCAGATCCGGCAAAGAATCAAGTCGTCGCTACGCGAAACGTCGCTTCGGGACGAAGACCTGAATACGCTGGTGAGAATAGTAAAGGAGGCGGCGATCGGAACGGTCGACAACGACGTTCTCGCCGGTATCTTAAAGCAGCAGATCGTTCTCGCCATATTCGATGATGAGCTGAAGTTCAGTCAGCTTCCGGTCAGCGTCAACATACCGGCGAAGAATTTCGAAAAGGGCGGCGAACGATATATCAAGAGCATCGGCGTGATATACGGCTATGCCTATGAGGGGCATTGCTACAAGTTGCCGAAGCCGCAGATCATGTATCTGCCGGAAGAGCCGCGGGAGATCCTCGGCGGGGATTGCGGATGCGACTGCGGATATGTTCCCGAACTCGGCTACGCCGTATGGCAGATCGACAAGCTCGAGCGCGTCATTGCGCTGGACGTTCGCTCCGACGACGTGAAGACCCTGGTTCTCGACGAGAACATGCCCGGCAGCCGGTCGCCCATGGCCTATGCGCAGACGATGGCGCTGGCTCCGCAACGGCATCGCGACTGAGCATCCTTGGCCGAGCGGCGGCGCTGCCTATTGGAGGCTGCCGTCGCCGCTTCTGTCGGCTGATTTGAAGTCGGCCATGACCCTGTTGAGGAACTCGGTTCGGCTGAGCTTCCCGTCGCGATTGGCGTCGGTCGCGGCAAATTGCTGCGCGTTCAGAACCTGCGCCACTTCTTCCGAGCGCAGGCTTCCATCCTTGTTCCTGTCCAGGTTCGCGAAGGCCGAGGTCATGAAGGCCTGGTATTCCGGCCGGTCGACGGCGCCGTTCCCGTCACGGTCGAGACGATTCATCTGACCCTGGTTCATGGCCACCGGCTGATCCTGCGCCGCTGCTGCAATCACCTGGCAAAGCGCGAACGCCGCCACGAGGACTGGTCTCTTCATCACCCCGTTCCTTTGGGTCAGGTGCAGGTCAGGGCGCTGCCCGCCGCGCTGCCGAGTACGGCACCGCCGCCCACGGCCCAGAGTTGTCCGGTTCCCGATCCGATGGTCGCGCCGGCCAGACCACCGACGACCGCGCCACCGACGGTGCCTGCGATGCAGCCGAACTCACCGGTCCGCCCCCCGGTCATCGAGGCGGTTTGGCAGCCGGACAAGGCGAAGCAGGCTGCGAGAGCGAGAGCGATCGTGCAATTCTTCATTTCTTCCTCCAAGCATTTCGCCCGTATCAAGTACAGATCGTAGGAGGCGCCATCGAGTGGCGTCGAATGGAAAAGGGCTTCCGAATAGCTGCCTTTCGGCAGAACACGCGGTTATCCAGAAAGACGTGCGGACTAACGGCAAATACTACCGCTGCCTATGCGTGAAAACAACTCTCGGGCCAGTTGACCACCGATCACCAATGGCAACACATGATGTCGGCCGTGATTATGAGCTGGTCATATTCCGCTCAGGGGCGCCCCACCGGATGACGAACGATCTCTGAAGAGTTCAGTGACCGGTGATCTTGTGCGGATTGCTGACCGAGAGGATGAAGAAGGGCTCATCGCCCTTGAGCGGCTTTAGTTTCTGCTGACAGGCCCACGCCTCCTGAAAGCTTTCGCGCGTCAGCAGCTTGCGGTACTGCGCGGTCGCCGACATGCATCGCATCAGCGTGCTTTGCAGGCCTTCCAGTGCGGCATGGGCATAGATTTCGCCGTCCAGGGCAAAAAGCTGTGCCGCAAGCGAGGTGCTTTCGTAGAGAATGTCGGCCTCGCTATCGAGCCGGTCCGCGGTAATGAAGTCCTGGCGCAGGGGGATGCCTTCGCCGTCGTGGGAAAGCGTGACCCGGATGCCGGCCGCAGGCGCATCGTACCAGGTGAGCGCGATGGAGAATGCAAGCGCCTGAGTGCCCGAAACCGATGCGCGGCCGCCGTCGGACGCGGTTGCCTGCCCAAGCGTTCCGTGACGAAGCGCTGCCTCGCGCAACTGCGCGGCAAACCGTCCGGTGCTCTTGTGCTGCGGGCCGGTCACGCTGATGCTGACAGAGGGAAGGCCCCTGACGGCGGCCATAGGACCATTGACGAGCTTGGCCTCGGCATCGATCTCGAGCGACATTTCCGACGCCGGCAGAGGAACGAAAAGGAGAAGCGGCAGCACCGTGAGCACGGCCCAGGGAGAGGAGAAGGGGGCGGGCTGCCAGGGCGGCCTGCGCCCGGGCTGCCGGCTGCGGGCGCCCGCGGTATCGTGACCTGAAGACACAGGGACACTGGACGACCGCCGGCGATACTCCGGCACATAGGTCCCCTTGGGCATGGCGATCTGCCATTCTTCGTCTGCGCCGTCCGTTTCGTAAAAGGCCTTGAGCAGCTTGCGCAACTTGCCGGCATGGACGCGTACAAGCGGATCGCTGTCCGCATCGAACGTCTGGCTGCGTCCGAAAACATCGATGGCAATCGAATAGCCCTTCAACTGGGCGCCTTCACCGAGGATCTCCTTTTCCACCACATAGGCGAGAAACGCGCGCAGCCGCTCGGAGCGTTGAAAGCCCTTGCTGTCGAGAATCCGGGCGAGCGCTCGCCGGATCGTCTCATTGCATGGCCTTTCGGCTGGCGTCATCGATGGCTCCAAGAAAAGATGCGGCTCAATGCCGGAAAATTGTTTTAGAACATAAGCAACCTTAGCCTGATTCGAAACTTAGGCCCAAAGATGGTGGTTGTCAGGCCGCGCGTCAAAAAGTCCGCGTTTCGGGCTCCGCAGCAGAAATGCGTGGATTGGCGGGCGCGCAAGGCCGTCGCCTGCACGGGTCCTCTATGGACGGGCAGGCGACGGCCCCTAAAACGGCGCGATCACTCGCCGCTGCTATATTCGAGTTTCGGGTACCAGTCGGCACCTCGTCCCTCTGGCGTGGTGTCGAGCAGGGTCCATAATGGGTCGGGATCGGGTGCGCCGCGCGGATCCTGACCCGGATCGGCCATCTCGCCGCTGATCTCCGCACTCCAGAAGTGCCGGATCTTTCCGTCTCTCCGCGTGAAGACGGTATAGCCCGGAACGTCCTCATCCTCGGCACTGACATAGTCTCGGGTGAAGACGCCGTCGCTATCGGAATAAACCTTCAATTGCGTCCAGCCGCGGGCCTTCTTTGCGGCGAGCAGTCTCTCCACGGGCGAACGGGCGACCATGGCGAGTGCCACGCGCTGTTCGATATCGGGCACCTTGCCCTCCCAGCCGGCCATCAGGGAGGTGCACATAGGGCAGGGCCTTTCGCGCTGCGGCCCGAACATATAGCTGTAGATGATGAGGGTATCCTTGTCGCCGAAGAGATCGGCAAGTGTGACGGGTCCGCCCTCACTCTCGAAACGGTAGGTCTTGGTCACTTCGCCGCCCGGCGGCAATCGCCTGCGCAGCTCCGACACCCGCTCGATGTGGCGCCTCAATTCGATCTCCTCGGCGAGAAGCGCGTTACGCGCCCGGCGGTAGTCGGGACTTTCGTTGGGAAAGCGGGCGCGGTTGCGCGCTGCGAGTTCCGTAGCGGTGGTCTGCATCGTCATGATCACTCTCCTCCGGTTACTGCGGCATCTATCGATCATCGGCGGTAACGTTGATATCAACCTATCTGATCGCTGTCAAAGAGGCGTCCTGTGATGGGGCGGGCAAAGAGCGATTTCGGTTTCCTGAAAACTGCGGTAGAACAGCAGCGTAGCCATCATTCGGCCCCTCGTTCAATTGGGGCGTTTCGTCTGAAAGTTCCGATATGCCTGCAAAGCTCTCCGTAAATCTCAACGCCATTGCCATGCTGCGCAACCGGCGCGATCTCCCCTGGCCGTCTGTGACCGGCCTCGGCCGCACCGCCTTGCAGGCGGGAGCGAGCGGACTGACCGTCCACCCGCGCCCGGACCAGCGGCATATCCGCTTTTCCGATCTCCAGCCGATCCGCGACCTGATCGACGACGAGTTTCCGGCTGCGGAATTCAACATGGAGGGCTTTCCGAACGAGGCTTTCCTCGAACTGGTCGAGCGGCACGAACCCGAGCAGGTGACATTGGTGCCGGACGATCCGGCACAGGCAACCTCTGATCATGGCTGGGATTTTCGCAAGAGCCATAACCTGCTCGGCAACGTCGTCGGGCGGCTGAAGAAGAGAGGTTTCCGCGTCTCGCTGTTTGCCGACGGCGTTCCCGACCCGGAGGCGCTGAAGCTTGCCAAGGAGACCGGGGCCGACCGTATAGAGCTCTATACCGGACCCTATGGCGGCTGTTACGACGATCCGGAAAAGGCGGAGCGGATCGCGATCGAGTTGGGCCGCACCGCGGAGATCGCGATCGGCCTTGGTCTGGCCGTCAATGCCGGCCACGACCTGACCGTCGCCAACCTGCCGTTGCTCGTCAAACACATTCCCGAACTCGCCGAGGTTTCGATCGGACATGGGCTGACGGCCGATGCGCTCGAATACGGAATGGCCGAGACCGTACGACGCTTCCGCCGTGCCTGTGGCGAGACGGCTTAGGGCGACGGATTGGTAGCTCGGCGCGCCTCTTGTTGCGTGTCGCTTTGACGAGGGATTTTCGCGCTTACCTCTTTTGATGTGAAGCTGCGCGCGCCGACTGCGGGCAGCTGAGGCAAAAAAAAGCGGCGGATCAACGCAATTGAGTTCAGTTCGGGCTTCACTTGTATTATAGAGGTCACACTACAGCGTTATCGATCAAGTTATTTCGAATAAATTTATTGCAGGTGCTCGAGGATTGCTCAGATGGAGTACCGAAAGGATATTGACGGGCTGCGAGCGATCGCGGTCCTGCCGGTAGTTTTGTATCATGCCGGCATTCCGGGTTTTTCCGGCGGGTTCGTGGGCGTCGATATCTTTTTCGTGATATCGGGGTTTCTGATCACGGGAATACTCCATAAGGATCTTGCCGAAGGTCGCTTTTCGCTTGCTACGTTTTACGAGCGGCGTGCCCGCCGAATATTGCCGGCGCTTTTCGTCGTCGTGGCGACGTGCCTTGCTGCCGGTGTGCTTCTCCTTCTGCCGGACATGCTGGTCGGCCTTGCGCGTTCGGCACTGGCGACGATGATGTTCGCCTCGAACGTCTGGTTCTGGTTCTCCACTTCCGACTACTTCGCTCCGAGTGCGGATCTGGAACCCCTGCTTCATACCTGGTCGCTGGCCGTCGAAGAGCAGTTCTACATCGTCCTGCCGCTGCTCCTCTGGTGGCTCTACGGGAGGCCGCGCAGGGCCGTTCTCGGTGCGCTTGTCGGTCTCTGTATCTTCTCCTTCCTGCTTTCCGTCTGGGCGACGGGTCCCTATCCGCAGGAGAGTTTCTATTTTGCTCCGACACGGGCCTGGGAACTTGGGCTCGGTGTGCTGCTGGCGCTCGGCGTGTTTCCGGCCTGCCGGAACGCATACCTGGTCGAGGCGATCGCGCTGTCGGGGATCGCGGCAATCTTCATCGCCGTCGCGCTCTATAGCGCCGCGACGCCATTTCCAGGCATTGCCGCCGCGCTGCCATGCTTCGGAGCCCTGGCGTTGCTCTGGTCGGGCGAGCAACGGCAGACGGCCGTAGCGCGCATTCTGTCCAGCCCGGTGCCGGTGGCGATCGGCCTCGTCTCCTATTCGCTCTACCTTTGGCACTGGCCGATCATCGTTTATTTTCGTTTGACCCTCGGTACGCTGGACCTTCCTTACGCGCAGGCTTCGCTTGCGATAGGCCTTTCCTTCGCCTGTGCCTTCGCGAGCTGGCGTCTGGTCGAAAGGCCCTTCCGTCGTCGGCCGCCGATTGGAATTTCGCGGCAACGCATTTTCGCCTCCGCGCTCGCCGGCGCTGCCGTCCTCTCGGTCGTTTCAGCAGTCGTAGACCTGCGGGAGGGTTTTCCGGAACGCCTTCCGCAGGATGTCCGACTTGCCTATGCTGGCAGTCGCGATATCGACGCGCGCCGCGGGCGGTGTGACGGCAAGCTGCCTAAGGACGGACTGTGCCGCATCGAAGGCGAAGCAAGTTCGCCCTCGGATCGGAGGAACGACGTGCTCCTATGGGGTGACTCCCATGCAGGGGCACTTCTGTCGGGCCTCGATTTCCTGATGGACGGCCGGAAACGAGGCGGCGCGGTCGCCTTCAAGGGCGCATGCCCGCCGATCCTCGGCGTGCAGCGGGTGGATCAGAAACACAGCGGGGATTGCGTCGCCTTCAACGCGGCCATCATGGCGATGCTGGAACAAAGCGATGATTTTCCGATCGTCGTCCTCAGCGCACGTTGGCCGCTCGCGGCGAACGGTAAACGATATCCCGGCGAGACGGGACGCCCCGCAATCCTCGACCGTCTGGATTTCGAGGAGGCGAGCCACGGCACCGCCGGAAACTACGCGATTTTCAAGAGCGAGTTTTTGAGGACGGTTCGGGAGATCCGCGACACCGGGCGGCGCGTCGTCATCGTGGATGGGATACCGGAGATCGGCTGGTCCGTTCCGCACGCGTTGGGGCTGCACCGCCTCATCGACGCCCACCTGCCGCCTCCGCCAACGCGGCAGGCGGTAGATGCACGCAGTGCGAAGGCCAATTCGGTCCTGGCCATTGCCGACGAGGACCCGGGCGTACAGCGCGTCAGTGCAGTGCCGCTCCTCTGTAATCCGGTCTGCGCTGTCGAGAAGAACGGCATTCCCCTGTATTCCGACGACGACCACCTTAGCGTTTACGGTGCGATGACCATCGTGCCGAGGATGTTCAAGGATCTGATGCCGAGCGACACCAATCGCCGGCTCAGGCCCGGCTAGTCGTATCGCCGGAAAGCCGCGCGCTCCAGCTCTCTCTACCAGGACGATCTTGCGCGCCAAACTCCGTCCATGCAATATCCATACATTGTAAGACTCGAAAGGCTACGATGGACGTGGATCGCGTGGAGGTTTCCTGGATGCCGGCGCTCGGCCAAGCGCGAGGACCGCTGTATCTCGCAATTGCCGACGAGATCGCCGCGGACATCGCGGCGGGTCGACTGAAGGGGGGAGTGCGCCTGCCGCCGCAGCGCGCGCTGGCGGCCGCGCTCGGCATCGACTTCACGACCGTCAGCCGGGCCTACAACGAAGCGCGCCGGCGCGGTTTGGTCGAAGGCCGCGTGGGGCAGGGTACCTACGTCACGGCTCGGCGCCGGAGCGCCGCACGTCCCTCGTCGGACGGTCTGGCGGGCGGCCTGCTGGGCGGTGTCGTCGACATGAGCATGAACCTGCCGCCGCTCTTTGACGACCCAGCCCTGTCGGAGAGAATGTGGACGGATGTTGCGGCTCTCGACCAGCGTAATCCCGAACTGCTGATGCGCTACCAGCCCGTCGGCGGCACGGAGCGGGACAGGGCTGCCGGTGCAGCCTGGCTCAAGCCGCGGCTCGGCGACCTTCGAGCCGATCGCTTGGTCGTCTGTACAGGAGCGCAAGGGGCTCTGCTTGCGAGCGTCGGGGTGCTGGCGACGAAGGGCGACAGGATCTGCGCCGAGGCGCTCACCTATCCGGGCCTCCGCTCACTGGCGGCGCATATGGGTATCGAGCTCGTGAGCGTCCGGATCGACCGAAACGGGATATTGCCCGACGCGTTCGAGGAGGCGTGCGCCCGGCACAAGCCGAAGGCGCTTTACTGCAATCCGACCCTTCACAATCCCACGACCGCGACGCTTCCGCTCGAGCGCCGCGAGGCGATCGTCGCGATTGCACGCCGTCACGGCGTGGCCGTGATAGAGGACGACGCCTACGGCGCATTGCCCGCGAACCCCGTTCCGCCACTGGCCGCGCTCGCGCCGGACCTCGTCTTTCATATAGCAGGGCTTGCCAAGTGCCTCTCGCCGGCGCTGCGCATCGCCTATCTCGTCGCGCCCGATCGATCGGCGGCCGTCCGCCTCGAAGGGGCGATCCGAGCGACAGTCGGCATGACGTCTCCGCTTTCGGCGGCCATCGCCACGCGCTGGCTGGAGGAAGGAACGGCGCAAGTGGTTCTGGGAGCGATCCGGACGGAAGCCGGCGCGCGCCAGCAGATCGCGATCAAGAGCCTCGAGGACGCCGATCTTCTCGCCGATCGCGAGGGATTTCATCTCTGGCTGAAGCTGCCCTCCCGCTGGAACCGCGGCGAGTTCACGGCGCAGCTGCGAACGGCCGGGATCGGCGTCGTCGCCAGCGATGCCTTCGCGATCTCCGACCCACCGGAAGCCGTCCGGCTCGGTCTGGGGTCTGCGCGGACACGCGATGAACTGCGGCACAGCCTGGAGGTCATCGCCGGTCTCCTCGCTCAGTCGCCGGCGGCCCGAAACCTCATCGTTTAAGGGTGATACTCCCGCGCGAAGGTGCTGCGTGGAATTGCCGCGCCCCGGTATGCATACAATTTATTGTTCTTGTATGCTTTGTATGTCATCTTTTGGGGAGCCGACGAAGCGGCTAGTGCCTGGTCGGCGGGAACGTCTCCCAAGCTTGCGGGTTTGCGGGGGCATGCAGAAGACTGAAAGGAAGAACGATGTCGGATCATGAGTGGCCGCCTCTGTCGCCGCTGCATACGGGATTACGAGGTCGCTGCCCCCGTTGCGGCCAGGGGCATTTGTTCGACGGCTTCCTGAAGCTCAGGCAAGGATGCGAAGTCTGCGGCCTGGACTATTCCTTCGCCGATCCCGCGGACGGTCCTGCTTTCTTCGTGATCTGCTTTGCCTGCGTGCCGAGCGTGTTTCTCGGCGTGTGGCTGGAGGTACAATACAGCGCACCCCTTTGGGTCCATCTCCTGGTCACCGGGCCGTTCATGTTCCTGACCTGTATTCCGCCGTTGAGGCCGTTAAAGGGCTGGTTGGTGGCGAGCCAATATTTCTACAAGGCCGAGGAGGGCAGGGTAGCTCGCCGGGCCGCAGCGTCCGCGCCGCAGAGTTCGAGCGAGACCGCCTTGCGCTGAACGCCGACCTCCACCCTCGAATTGGACCGGAATTCCGAAGGGAAAGCTGCGCATTCTTCTGCTCCCGCTTTTAAAAAGGCCCGGTCGTTTTCCGGGCCTGCCGCTTCCTCATGATCAGTGGACGAGTGCCGACTTATTCGCCTCCAGAAAGGAGGCGAGGTCGATGGGGGGCCTTCCGGTAAGCCCGGCGGTGTCGTCGGTCACGATGTCGAAATGTCCTTTGCGGGTATTGGCGTCGAAGGAGACGAGGATCGGGACGAAGAAGTCCGGGAGACCCGCATTCTTGAGACCGCCCGACAATGCCTCGTCAGAGACGTGGACGACCTCGAGCGTCTTGCCGGTGGCCTTGGCAACAAGGGCGGCGATCTCGCCGGTTGTAAGGGCTTGCGGTCCGGTCAGGGTGTAAGTGCGGCTTTCCGTAGAGCTTGACTGGAGAGCGCAAGCGGCGGCCGCGGCAAGGTCACGGCGGCCGATGTGGGAAATGCGGCCATCGCCGGCGGAGGAGAACCATTGTCCTGCCGCGAGTGCGTGCGGGAGCGACAGGAGGAGGTTTTCCATGTACCAGGCGTTACGCAGGATCGTGTAGGGAATTCCCGTCGCCTTGATGGCTTCTTCGGTGCCGAGATGATCGGACGCGAAAGGGATCACCGAGGTTTCCGGCTGCGGCATCGACGTATAGAGGATGTGCTTCACCGCCGCCTTCCTGGCCGCTTCGACGGCGGCAAGGTGCTGCTTCAGACGCTTGCCCGGTTCGTTGAGAACATCCGTCGAAATGATGAGTATGCGGTCGGCGCCGGCGAAGGCCCGCTCGAGCGAGGCCGGATCGTCGAAGTCGGCGGCACGGGTCTCGACGCCCTTCGCTGCGTAGTCCGCCAGTTTGGCGATGTCCCGGCTGGTGGCGGTAATATCGGCCGGCTTCGTCTTGCCGGAGGCCAGGAGCGCATCGAGCACGAGTTTGCCGAACTGTCCGGCGGCGCCGGTTACGAGCAGTCTTCCAGACATGATTTTCCTTTCGTTTCCACTCCAGCGCGTCGTTCAGCATGTCCTGTCCACATGATCTCATCCCGAAAGCTGGTCTCTTTTTGAGAGTTGCTCTTATCCCTTGATCTGCTAAGAGCTGTAAAGGAGGCAGTTTTTTCTGCCGTGGTTACGGAAAGGGTACCGCCATGACCAAGGCATCGGGCACGTTGAAGGGCAAGCGGGTGGCAGTCGTCTGCGGCATGCCTATGGACATCGACAATTGTCCGGTGCGGGACGTGATGGACAATATCGGCGGTAAGTGGAATTCGCTGATGATTCTGTCGCTCGCCGACGGTCCTTTGCGCTTCTCGCAGCTCAGGCGGCTCATCCCGGACATTTCACAGCGGATGCTGACCCAGACGCTACGGGATCTGCAGCGTGATGGTTATCTGCGCCGTACCGTTTACCCGACGCAGCCCCCGAGCGTGGAATACAGCCTCACGGATCTCGGGCGCTCGTTTCTTGTCGTGCTAAGGGTCTTCGTCGACTGGTCGCTGGAGAACCACCAGGCTATCCGGCAGGCGCGGGCCGAGTACGACGACACGCCATAGGCGGATTGTCGCCACAGGCCTGTGGCAACGCCACGCTCATAGCGATCGGTATCGCTCTCGGTGCTGCGGCGGGCCTGCTAAATCAGCGCCTTTAGGCAGAGCAGCTTACTGCCGGTCGCCAAGCGAGAATTCGACCGCCGCCTCCGCATGGATGGCAGTGGAATCGAAGCCTGGGAGCGGCAATTCGGCCGGATCGAGAAGCAGGCAGATTTCGGTGCAGCCGAGAATGACGGCGTCCGCACCCTCCGCCTTTGCTTTCTCGACGAGCCCGATCACTGCCGAGCGCGAAACGTTCAGCACCTGGCCTGCGCAGAGCTCGTCGAAGATCACGTTGTGGGTGAGTGTCCGGCCATCGGCATCGGGTACCATCAGGTCGATATCATGTGTCTTCATGCGCTCCGCATAGAAGCCGTGTTCCATCGTGTAGCGTGTGGCGAGCAACAGGGGCTTGCGGCTGCCGGCGGCCTTCAGGCGCAGTGCCGTTTCGTCGATGATGTTGATCAAGGGGACATCGACCGAGGCACGCACCGCGTCGGCAATGATGTGCATGGTATTGCTGCAGATCAGGATGCAGTCCGCGCCGCCGGCGACGAGCCCGCGGGCGACATCGGAGAGAAGCAGGGCGGCGTCGTCCCAATGGCCGGCTCTCTGCAGGTCCACGATCCCCTGGAAGTCGACGGAATGCAGAAGCACTTCCGCCGAATGTAATTTGCCACGTCGTTTGCGCACGGCCTCGTTGACCAAGCGGTAATAGACTGCCGAGCTTTCGAAGCTCATGCCGCCGATGAGGCCGATTTTCCGCATTTCCATCGTCGTTCCTGCTGCTGCCCTTTGGCCGTCGGGAACGCTTCGCCACGTTCCCCGTTCCATTGCTAGATTATCGTGCGGGCCCGGTTGCATGTGTTTGCTTTGATCGGCGCTTGGCCAGATTTTAGCAAGCCGTTTGCGCCCGAATCCGCATGCCGCGAAAAATTTCGGCGCACTCTATGGCAAGAGCAAGGAGTCGGAGCGTGCTTGACGAGAGAGACCGGAAGCTGCTCATGCTTCTGCAGCAGGATGCGAGCGTCGCCATGGGCGACCTTGCCGAGAGGGTGAGTCTTTCGCTTTCCGCCTGCTCGCGGCGCATTCAGCGGCTGGAGGAGGCCGGCTATGTCACCCGGCGCATCGTCGTCCTCGACCGGGAAAGGATGGGCGTGCCGACCACGGTGTTTGCGCTGATCAAGACGGCGCATCATTCCGACGACTGGATCGAAAAGTTCCGAAGGGCGATCAGCGACATTCCGGAGATCGTCGAGGCGCACCGGCTGACCGGCAATTACGATTACATCGTCAAGGTGGTTCTGCCGCGGGTCGAACATTACGACGTCGTCTACAAGCAGATCGTGCGGAAGGTGGAGCTTTTCGACGTTTCCGCATCGATTTCGATGGAAGTCCTGAAAAGTGGTACCGCAGTGCCCGTCGGCTATGCGGAGTAGGCCGGCGAAACGTCCGCGAAGACCATTCGCGGATGCAATGCAGCCATGCCGGGCGACGGCTTGCGCTCCCGCGTGTGGAGTTCAACAGTGTTGCCAGCTCGGTGTGAGCGGATGAGGAACAGGACGGAAGACCATGCAGGAAAGACATCATGTCGTCGTGGTCGGCGGAGGTTTCGGCGGGCTGCAACTCGTCAACGACCTCAAGGGTGCGCCGGTCAGGGTCACGCTGATCGACCGGCGCAATCATCACCTTTTCCAGCCGCTGCTTTACCAGGTGGCGACCACGGTGCTCGCAACCTCGGAGATCGCATGGCCGATCCGCCGGCTCTACCGCGACCGACAGGAGGTGACGACGCTGCTCGGCGAAGTAGCGGGCGTCGATACGACTGCGAAGGAAGTGACGCTCGTGCATGGGCAATCGATCCCCTACGACACGTTGGTGTTGGCGACCGGCGCAACGCACGCCTATTTCGGCCATGACGAATGGGCGGCGGTCGCGCCTGGGCTCAAGACCCTGGAGGATGCGACGACCATTCGCCGCCGCGTGCTCATCGCCTTCGAGCAGGCGGAGGTGGAGGAGGACCCCGCCAGGCGCGATGCACTGCTGACCTTCACGATCATCGGCGCAGGACCGACCGGGGTCGAGCTTGCGGGCATCATTGCCGAAATGGCCCATAGAACACTGCCCGGCGAGTTCCGCCGGATCGATACGCGTCTGGCCCGCGTGGTGCTCGTCGAAGCCGGCCCGCGCATTCTTCCCGCCTTCAGCGAAGAGCTTTCCGCCTATGCTTCCCGCGAACTGGAGAAGCTTGGCGTCGAGGTGCTGACGGGCACGCCGGTGACCGACTGCACCGAGGAGGGGGTCACGATAGGCGAGAGCTTCGTCGCGAGCCGGACGCTCGTCTGGGCGGCGGGGGTCCAGGCCTCGCCCGCCGCCAAATGGATCGGCGCCGACGCGGACCGCGCCGGCCGCGTTAAGGTCGGCCCCGATCTGACCGCGCCGGGCCATCCGGACATCTTCGTCATCGGCGATACGGCATCCGTCATCCAGGAAGACGGCAAGCCGGTGCCCGGCATCGCGCCCGCGGCCAAGCAGCAGGGGGCCTACGTCGCCCAGGTGATCCGTGGCCGCTTCACGGGCTCTCCGGCGCCGGGGTCGTTCCGCTACCGGCACCAGGGAAGTCTGGCCACCATCGGCAGGCGCGCGGCGATCATCGATTTCGGCCGGATCAAGCTCAAGGGGTCGCTTGCCTGGTGGATCTGGGGCATTGCCCACATCTATTTCCTGATCGGTACCCGCAGCCGCTTTGCCGTGGCCTGGAGCTGGCTATGGACATATCTGAGCGGTCAGCACAGCGCCCGCCTGATAACGCAGAAGGATACGCTTCGGGAGGAGAGGTGACCGCGGGGCGGATCTTCCACCTATTGCCAAGGCCGGACGAAAATCGGACAGTCCCGTGAAACGTCAGTTTCATGGGAGTGCCAATGGCCGCCAAAGAACGATCCTTCCTCGCTCGCGTCCGCGAAATTCTACCCGAGTTGCACCCGGCCGAGCGGCGGCTCGGCGATTTCCTCTGTGATTTTCCGGGGGAGATAGCGAGCTATTCCGCGCAGGAGCTGGCGGCTTTGGCCCATGTGTCGAAAGCGACCGTATCGCGCTTCGTTCAGCGCCTCGGCTACGAAAACTACGAGGAAGCGCGGCGGCACGCGCGCGCGGACAAGCAGACCGGGTCGCGCCTCTTCCTGGCGACCGCCACCGATGCCGACGGCCGGCAATCGGTCGCAGCGCATGTCGCCCAGGGCGTCGCCAATCTGGAGGCCACGTTCCTTGCGATCGGCGAGGCTAAGATCGATGCGGCTGCCACAGCCATCCTGGAGGCCCGCAAGGTGTGGGTCATCGGCTTTCGCGCCAGCCATTCCTTTGCGACCTATCTGCAATGGCAGCTCACGCAGGTGATCGAAAACATCGCTGCCATTCCCGGAGGCGGGCAGACGCTCGGCGAGCATCTGGTCAGCATCGCGCCCGACGACGTCGTCGTTCTCTTCGGTCTGCGGCGCCGCGTCGCTCTGATGGAGCAACTCATGGCGCAGGTGGAAAGAACCAAGGCGAAGTTGCTCTACATCACCGATGAAGGCGTGCCTCTCCTGAGCGGTGCGGCTTGGCACTTCCGTTGCCAGACCCTGGCGCCGGGGCCGCTTTTCAACCATGTGTCGGTGATGGCGCTCTGCCATCTCCTGACCACACGCTGCATCGAGACCGCAGGCGTTGCCGGCCGGAACCGGCTGCGCGGTATCGAGGCACTGAACGACACGCTGGAAGAGCTGTGAGCCCGCGCAGTACGGATCGCAACGGCTTGGCGCACGAAGCTCGCCATCGATAGGCCCCGGCCGGAACGCCATGTTCGTGGAGGCCAAGCCTGCCGGAAGGGCAGGAATTCCTCTCCGTCACCCCCTGTGGATTCGGGGCTATGAAACTGCAGTTTCGTGATGTATGATCGAGAAACTAAGTTTTCACGCTCGTTCAACCACAAGGGGAACAACAATGGCAGCGGAAAATATGGTGCCGACCGGCGGGAGTTCGCCGGTCATTCGACAACTGGAATCGGCTTTCACCAAAATCGGCGTTACCGGCGCGCACAAGCAGATTCTCGCCCTCGTCCTGATCGGTTGCCTGTTCGACAGCTTCGAACAGAACACGATCGGCGTCGCCGGCCCCATTCTCAAGGAGCACTGGGGCCTTACCGGCACGGACATCGGGTTTCTCAACACGATCACCTTCGGCAGCGCCGCGGTCGGGCGACTGCTGTCGGGCATTCTCGGCGACCGCTACGGTCGGCGGGTGATGCTGACCGTCAATCTCCTGCTCTTCACCATCGGCTCGGCGGCCTGCGCGATGGCGCCGAACTTCACCATGCTTTGTTTTGCCCGCGCGATCGTCGGCTTCGGCGTCGGCGGCGAAATCTCGACGGCGGTGACGATGCTCTCGGAATTCTGCTCGCCGAAGTTTCGCGGCACGGCGGCGGGTCTCGTGAATGTCGGCGCCGGCGGGTTCGGCAACTTCCTGGCGCCGGCATTCGGCCTGCTGATATTTACGCTTTTCCCGGGAGAGAACAGCTGGCGCTGGCTATTTGCGTCACTGGCGCTGCCGGCGCTTCTGGTCGTCTTCTATCGCCGCTTTGTACCGGAGACGCCGCGGTTCCTTGCCTCGAAGAACAGGATCGGTGAGGCGAACAAGGTACTGTCCATCCTGGCCTCAGGCTCGTTGAAACCGCGCAATCTCGTGGTGCAGGAATACCTGACGACAGATCATATGACGGACGAGGCCACCGAGAAGAGCGACTGGCGGGAACTCTTCCGAGCACCCTTCATCGGGCGGACCATACCGGTAGCGATCGCCATTCTCATGAGCTATGGCGCGCAATTGTCGGTCTTGACGCTGATGCCCGTCATCTTCGTGTCGATGGGCTATACGCTCTCCGGCAGCCTGCTCTACAGCATGATCATCCAGAGCGGCAGCGTCCTCGGTGCGATCGCCGCTTCGATGTTCGGCTACTATCTGCCGCGCAAGAAGGTGCTGACCGTGGGTGCGGCGCTCGCCTGCCTTGCGGCGGTGTCGATCGTCGCTCTCGGCACCAATATCTATCTCGTTCTCCTGTTCGGAGCCATCTTCCAGTTCTTCGTCCTGCTGCTCAACACGTCGATCTGGATCTATGCGCCGGAACTGTTCCCGACGAGAATTCGCGCCTTCGGGGTGGCCCTCATTCTGGCAACGGGATCGGCGGCCGGCTCGTTCGTGCCGACGATTTCCGGCATGCTGTTCGACAGCTACGGAATGATCGGCGTCTTCGGGCTTGCTGCGGGAATGTATGCGGTCTTCGCATTCTGCATCCAGCTTGGCCCGGAAACCTACGGCCGATCGATGGAGGATCTCTCGCTGCCGGCGGAGGCCGATCAGCCGAAGGCGGCGCAGCAGGGGCCAGTCGTCGCGGAGCTCAGAACGTGAACTTCCATCTTCTGCTGATCAACCCGAACAGCTCGCAGGCGACGAGCGAGATGATGGCCTCCATCGCGCACAAGGCTGCGAATGGACGCCTGGCCGTGGCAAGCGCCACGGCCAGGCGCAGTCCCCGGATGATCCTGAAGCCGGACGAACTGGCAGCCGCCGCCGACGAGGTGGTGGAAATCGGCACCAGACACGAGCCGGGCTGCCTCGGGATCATCGTCAGCGCCTTTGGCGATCCCGGCCTTGCCCTGCTCCGGGAGCGTGTCGGCATTCCCGTCGTGGGCATCTGCGAAGCTTCGATGCTGGAGGCTTCGCGGGATGGACGACGGTTCGGCGTTGCAACCACGACGCCCGACCTCGCGGATGCGATCGCAGAGCGGGCACGGCATCTGGGGCTTTCCCATCTCTACTCCGGCATCCGCTGCACGCCAGGCGATCCGCTCGCCGTATCCAGAGACGAGGAGCGCCTGCGGACCTCGCTCTGGCACGCAGTTCGCGCCTCCGTCGACCTTGATGGGGCGGAGGCAGTCATCATCGGCGGCGGCCCGCTCGGACAGGCGGCGGAGCAGCTGCAGCCGCTATTCGATGTGCCCGTCATCGGTCCTATCCCGTCCGCCGTAACGCGGGTTCTCGGGCTGTTGCAGGTCGATGCCTGAGGGCAAGTTCCGGGCGGAACTTGGAAACCGTCACGTTTCATGATCTTAATTCGGTCCAGCCGGATCGTTCCGCCGTCTCATTGAGCCATCGAAGCGATCCTGCTCCTCCCGGCAGTCTACCAATCACCGTGATCAGGGAAGCGGACATTCGATGTCTTCCGCCGAAACGCCCGAAATCAGTACAGCTCTCGTCGAACAGTTGATTTCCGAGCAGTTTCCGCAATGGGCGGACCTGCCGATAAGACCGGTCAAGGTTCGGTGGGTGGGACAACAGGACCTTCCACCTGGGCGACGATATGAACGTGCGGTTGCCGAGCGCCGCCCATTACGCGCTTCAAGTGGAAAAGGAGCAACATTGGCTGCCTCGTCTTGCGCCGTACCTGCCGTTGCGTATTCCTGCGCCCTTGGCCATCGGGCGGCCGGGCAGGGGCTATCCGTGGCATTGGTCCGTCTATCGATGGCTACCGGGCGAGACCGCGACCCATGCGCCCATCACCGACCTCGGCAGTTTTGCGACGACCCTCGGTGAATTCCTGGCTGCGCTGCAACGGATCGACGCGCGGAGCGGTCCGCCGCCCGGGCAACACAATTTCTTCCGAGGCGGTCCTTTGGCCGTCTACGACCACGAAACGCGCCGGGCACTCGAAGCGCTCGAGGGCAGGATCGACGTTGCCACCTCACGTGTGGTGTGGGAGGTGGCGCTTGGCTCCGCGTGGAACAATGCTCCCGTCTGGTTCCATGGCGATGTCGCCTCCGGCAACCTCCTGGTCGAAAACGGCCAGTTGAGCGCCGTGATCGATTTCGGCACGTCAGGCGTCGGCGATCCGGCGTGCGACCTGTCGATCTCCTGGACGATGTTCGATGAAACAAGCCGCGCCGCATTCCGGGACGCCCTTCCGCTCGACGAAGAGACCTGGGCGCGTGGCCGTGGATGGACCTTGTGGAAGGCGCTGATCGTTGCCGCCGAGATGCCGGGCACCGATCGACGGGAAATCGAAAAATCGCGGCGGGTCATCGATGCGGTTCTGTCAGATCACCGCCGCTATGGGTAGCGAACTTCATTCCCGCGTCCTGTGGCCGCCACGGTTCAACCGGAAACGCGCGCGGTGGACTGGCCGCACCACGACTGTGGGTGCCCGGTTCGCTTTCTGGCGAGCCCTTCCAATATGAGGATGTCTCCGAGGGATCTGCCGTTCCTGACGACGAGCCGCCGCTTGCCGGGCTCGTCGCCCGGGGTGGCTTCGGATGCAACGAGGGCGAAGTTTCCGGAATTCAACAACTCTCGCAATCGTGCCTTGGCATAAGAGCCGCGCGACCGTTCCTCGTCGCATTTCGCGAGCTTCGTTTCCGGCGCATCTATGTCGGCGATGAGAATTCTCTGGCCCTGGTACAGGAAGGTATCGCCGTCGAGAACGCAGTTATCATGGCGGATGCCGCAGAAATAGAAGGTGCCGCTCTCGGCCGGGCGCAGGTTAGCCTGTTCGAGAGACTGCCTAACCGGTAGTTCCACGGGTGCAGGCGGGATCAATGCGGTCTTCGGCGCTATCGACCCGGTCTGATCCTTCGGACGGAAAGGGATCGGAATGGTCGCCAGTTCCACCTTTTTTGGCGGTTTCTTCTCGGCCGGCATCTTCGCCTGCGCTTTTTTCTCGGACGGTTTCTCGGCGTGCGAAAGCAGCGCGGTCAGCTTCGATGCCCCGGGGAGATGTCCTAATTCCCCCCGGTGCTCGTAGGCCACAATCCCGCCGACGATGACTGCTGCCGCCAGATACCAGCGGCCCATACCGCTCCGGCTGCTCTTGCGGGCCGTGCTGCGCTTTCGTCTTTTGGAATTTGCCTTGGTCATGGGATTCGGTCCTCGATTGCGGCGGCATTATCGGGACCAGGGGTTAGTGAAAGGTTGTCGTCGCTGCACGGGCCAAATCATTTCAGTTTTACACACTCTTCCTGATCCCGCTCTGACGACACCGCTGCCAAAGGGAAGGGCGGCACCTGCGGGAGCCGCCCTTCAAGGGTTACCGTCGACGTTGCTGGACAAGCGCCCCGGCTTGTCACTTTCCCAGTCCGGCCGTAAGCCGTCGACGGTCGCGATCGCTGTTCTCGCTGATGCCAGGGACTTCCGTCACCGCGGCCAAGGCCGCGGCTGCTTACTTATCGCCCTTGGCTTTCCCGCCTTTGTCCTTTCCGCCCTTGTCCTTCCCGCCTTTGCCTTTGCCGTCCTGATCGCCCTTATTGTTGTCCTGGTTACCCTTGCCGCCGTCCTGGTTACCCTTGTCGTTGTCCTGGTGGCCCTTGCCGCCGTCCTGGTTACCCTTGTCGTTGTCCTGGTGGCCCTTGCCGCCGTCCTGGTTGCCCTTGTCGTTGTCCTGGTGGCCCTTGCCGCCGTCCTGGTTGCCCTTGTCGTTGTCCTGGTGGCCCTTGCCGCCGTCCTGGCCGCCCTTCCCGTTATCCTGGCCGCCCTTACCGCCGTCCTGATCACCTTTGCCATTGTCCTGGTCACCCTTGCCGGGATCCTGACCACCACCGCCGCCGTTGTCGCCGCCGCCGCCACCGCCGCCGCCACCGCCACCGCCGCCGCCGCCGCCGCCGCCACCGCCGCCGCCACCGCCGCCGCCACCAGCGCCGCCGCCCTTGTTGCCACCGCTCTTGCCGCCGCCTCTCGTCGGACCGCTTGCAGTGGAGTCACTGCGATCGTGGCGTCCGGTGCCCGCACCAATGGTCGCCGTCGTCAGGGGCGGACACATCTTAATCTGCGCGGGGGTGAGAATCTTCGACCGGTTTATTGCAACGCAACATGCCGCGAAGTTGTCTTCCGAAAGCGGACTGCACTGACGCGCAGTCATGCGCTGGCGCTGTACTGCATCCGCATCCGTCGTAACGATTACGGCTCCTATCGTGGCCGTGGATAGTATGAAAAATGTCCGAAATATCGATCTATTAATTCTTTTCATTTCTATACTCCTAATAACATTAACTTTAAAAATACTTTTTAGAATTGAATTAAAATTACCTGTGGTCAACTTACGAATTGTTAGTAGATGGCCATATCACTGCCTCATTTCGGGTTATCAACCATGGCTTAATCTATCTTAGCTAGTCTCTACGGCGGACCGGGAGACTTATGTCCGTCGTTGGAGAACGCCTCGTGAAACGCTTCATTGCGCAGACAGTCTTTTTGTTGCTGATCGCGGCCCCTGGGGCTGCCGATGCCGGTACAACCATGAGGACCGCCGGCAAGGCCTTCGCGCCGCCGGCCTTCGCATCCTTCTGCGCCCGCGAGCCGCGGCTCTGCAACACTGGCGGCGGCAAGAAGGCCGTCGTTCTCGCGCCGGAAAAGATCAGCGAGCTCAAACAGATCAACAGCACCGTCAATGCAAGCATCCGCGAACGCAGCGACCGCGCAAATGTCGGCAAGGACGACGATTGGCGTGTGCCGACCGCCTACGGAGACTGCGAGGACTTCGCAATTCTGAAGAAGCGGGAGCTTCTGAAGCGGGGTTGGCCGGCCTCGGCTCTGCTACTCACGGTTGCGCGTTATCGCGGAGAGGGCCACACGGTTCTCACCGTCCGCACGAGCGAAGGTGACCTTGTGCTCGACAACAGGACCAACTCGGTCAGAGATTGGTCACGCACTCCTTATAATTACTTCGCCCGACAATCCCAGTCGAACGGCAAGCGCTGGGAATTGATCGCAGGCGCCCAAAATATCTGATTTCGACTGAATGGGCGCTTTTCCAGGGCGGGAAAACCGCTACTGCGTGGAATTGATCTAATCCGCGCCGAGGGCCACCGCCGGCTGGAGGCGCGATGCATTTCTCGCCGGCAGATAGCCGAAGAGCAGGCCGGTGAGAAACGCACAGGCGAAGGCAAGCGCGACGGGGCCGGGCGTGAAGCTGACGGGCATGCCGAAGGCTTTAGCGGCGTAACCGGTCGATAGACCGGCCACGACGCCGATCGCACCGCCGATCGCGGAAACGACCAGTGCCTCGACGATGAACTGCACGAGTATGTCCCGCTCGCGCGCTCCGGTCGCCATTCTCACGCCGATCTCGCGTGTGCGTTCGCTGACGCTGACGAGCATGATGTTCATCACGCCGATGCCGCCGACGAGCAGCGAAATCGCTGCGACCGATCCCAGGAAGAACTTCATGGTGTTCGAAGTCTCGGTGAATGCCTCGCGCACGGAAGACATGTTGGTGATCTGAGTATCGTCCTTCCTGTGGCGCTCGTTGAGCAGTGCCTGAATTCTCTCCTGGGTCAGGTCTATTGCCGCGGCATCCTGCACCTTGACGGTGATCGTGCGGATGTTGCGCTGACCGAAGAGGCGCATGCTGCCGGTCGTGAGCGGCACGAGGACCACGTCGTCCTGATCGTTGCCGCCGGCGCTGGCGCCCATCCCGCTCATCACCCCGATCACCTGGAAGGGGATCTTGTTCACGAGCACGTATTGACCGATCGGGTCGGAGCCCTCCGGGAAGAGCGTCTTGACGACGGTTTCGCCGAGCACCGCGACCGGTGCGTATGTCTCCATGTCGTTCCGGTTGATGAATTCGCCGCGGCCGATCTTCCAGGACTTCGCTTCCGTAAACTGCGGCACCGTTCCGTTTGCGGTCGTCTGATAGTCGATGTTGCCGCGCCGAAGCGTCACGGTGCTCGTCATTTCGGGGACGGCGAATGCGACATTCGCAAGCTCCGTGATCGCGTCCGCATCTGCCGGCACGAGGGTAACATTCGTCCCGCCGGCGCTGCCGCGGAAATTCGCCATGCTGGGGCGGACGACGAGAAGATCCGACCCCATCGACGAGATCCGGTCGAGTACCGAATTCTGCGCGCCGGTGCCGATGGCGAGCATGGCGACAACCGAACCGACGCCGATGACGATGCCGAGCAGCGTCAGGATCGTACGAAAGAGGTTTGCCCGCAGCGCCCGCAGTGCCATCTTCACCGCTTCCGACACGTCCGCGATCGCCGCGAAGCCCTCACGCGTGCTTTGGGCGAGACCGACGGCTGCATCGGGATTGCTGCGTCCCTTCTTGGAGCGGTCGGCAACGATCCGCCCATCGCTGATCTCGATCAGCCGGTCGGCCTGTGCGGCGACCTCGCGCGAATGGGTGATGACGATGACGGTGTGGCCGTTTTCGTTCATATCGCGAAGGAGGCGCATCACCTCTTCGCCGCTCTGGCTGTCGAGCGCGCCGGTCGGCTCGTCGGCAAGGATGACGCGGCCTCCATTCATCAGGGCGCGGGCGATCGAGACGCGCTGCTGCTGGCCACCGGAAAGCTGGTTCGGACGATGATCGAGCCGTTCGCCGAGCTTGAGCGACTGCAGGAGCGCCTCGGCACGATCGTGCCGGTCGCGGGCGGAAACGCCGGCATAGACGGCGGGTACCTCGACATTCTCCCGGGCGCTTGCGGTCGGGATCAGATTGTAGGACTGGAAGATGAAGCCGAAGGTGCGGCGGCGCAGCGCCGCGAGCGCGTCGCCGTCGAAGCCGGAGACGCTATCGCCTTCGATGAAGTAGTCGCCCGAGGTCGGCTGGTCGAGGCAGCCGAGAATGTTCATCAGCGTCGACTTGCCGGAACCGGACTGGCCGATGATCGCGACGAACTCGCCGGCCTCGATATCGAGGGATATATGGTGCAAGACCTCGACGGCGATGTCGCCGTTGAAATAGGTCTTGCTGACATCCCGGAGTGAAATGAGCGGGGCCATCGGCGTGCTCAGAACATCGGCGGCATGCGCATGCCGCGCCGGCTGGTATTGGGACCGCGGCTGCCGTTCGTGGCGGAGGCAGCGTCGACGACCACTTTCTCACCTTCCTCCAGCCCGCGGACGATTTCGGCGCTCACCCGGTTGCGGACACCGACCTCGACGGTGCGCGTCTGCCTCGCACCGGACGGCGCGACGACGGTCACTTCCGCTCTTGCGGGCCCGTCGGAGGCCGCCGCCTCCATGGTGCGGAGTGCCGTGCTCGGGACAACCAGCACATTCTTGGCCGCCGCCTGGACGAAGAAGACCTGCGCGCTCATCGACATCATCAACTCGCCCGTGGGATTGGGGACATCGAAGAGGGCATAGTAGAGGACGACGTTGTTCTCGGTATCGGGTATCGGCTCGATCTGACGCAACTTGCCGGTGAAGCGCTTTCCGGGCTGTCCGAGAAGGGTGAAATACGCATCCATGCCGAGCTTCAGCTTGCCGACATCGGCTTCGGAGACCTGCGCCTTGACCGTCATCGTGGAAAGATCGGCGATCGTGACGATCGTCGGCGTCGTCTGGTTGGCGTTGAGGGTCTGTCCCTCCTTGGCGGGGTCGTCGACGATGGTGCCGGCCATCGGAGCATAGATCTTGGTATAACCGAGATCGACCCGGTCCCCGGCAAGAGTGGCCTTCTGCTTGCGGATCTGCGCCTCGACCGCCTGCACATCGGCGCCAGCGGCCGCATGATCGGCGACAGCCTGGTCGAGCGTCGACTGCGAAACGCTTTTCGTGGCGACGAGATTGCGTTGACGCTCGATGTTGGCCTGCTTCAATACGAGCTGGGCCTTCTTCGAGACGAGCTGCGCTTCAAGATTGGCCAGTTCCGCCTCGTCGATCTCGATCCTGTTCTCGATCGAGGCGGGGTCGATCTCGGCGATGAGCTGGTTCTGTTCGACCTTGTCGCCGATCGCGACATGCAGCGACTTCAACTGGCCGGAGACCTGTGCGCCGGCATCGACCGATTTGACCGCCTCCAGCGTGCCGACGGCAGTCACGCTCTCTTCGATGTCGCCGCGCGTGACCGCCTGAGTGATCATGGTGGTGGCCGGCTGCGCGCCCTGGCGGCTCCAGGCATAGTAGCCCGTGCCGACGATAGCGAGCACCAGGAGCGCAAAGATCCAGCGGCGGCGCGAACGGCGCTTTATGCGTGGCGGCATCACCGGAGCCGGGATGACGGTGACGTTCGACGGTGTCGAACGCGACGCTTCGTCCGTCGTCTTGGCTGTCTTGCTCATTGTTTTTCTCTATCCCAGGCATCTTCATTCAACATAAAGATCAACCCGATCAGCGAAAAGCTTTGAGATCATTATATTTTCGTAATGTAGGGAGGCGCGCACCGGTAAAGCGGGCGCGGGGGCGACGCAGGCACGGAAATCGGAGTCCCGCCAGTGGGTTGCTCCCATTTTTGTCCGGGGCTGCCTTGAAACGAACCGGATATCCAAAACCGCTTGACGTCCCCGGATCGGGCAATTAGAAACCTCACGAACCGTACCGTACGGTACTGATAGGGCGAAGCGAGTGCAAAGCGTCGGAGCGATAAGAGAGGCAGGTGCCGCAAACGGCCTGACCGAGCGCCAGGGAGCGGTGCTCGAACAGGCTTTGCGCCTGCTTGTCGACGGGGGCGAAAAGGCGCTGACGACGGCGGGAGTGGCGCGCGCGGCGAACTGCTCCAAGGAGAGCCTCTACAAGTGGTTCGGCGATCGTGAAGGGCTCCTTTCGGCCATGATCGCCTTTCAGGCGAGCAAGGTTCGCACGCTCGACGTCTCCGCCGCAAAGCTGGACGGGGGCAGCTTGAGGGTGCATCTCGTCGCTTTCGCCAAGGACCTTCTCGACGTGCTGGCAGGCGACGTGTCGCTGGCGCTCAACCGGCTTGCGATCGGACAGGCGAGCCGGGAAGGCTCGAAGCTCGGCCACATGCTGCAGGAACGCGGCCGCCGGCAGATCGGACGCAGGGCGGGAGCGCTGCTCGAAGCGGGCCGCAAGGCCGGTCTCCTGGCTTTCGACAACGCTGACGAAGCCTATGGCGCTCTTTACGGCCTGGTCGTCTCCGACTGGCATTTGCGCATGCTTCTCGGCGAGGAGCCGGGTAGCCTGAAGAAGGATTTCAGCCGCAGGGCGGAGCGGGCGGTCGACGCCTTTCTCACGCTCTACGGCGCGAAAAGGTAGGGCGGCCGTATCTGCGGCTGCCAAAGCGAAACGGACAAGCAAAGGGAAGGAAAAATCGATGCGCGTCTATTACGATCGTGATGCCGATCTCAACCTCATCAAGTCGAAGAAGGTCGCCATCATCGGCTACGGCAGCCAGGGCCGCGCCCATGCGCTGAACCTCAAGGATTCCGGCGCGCAGAACGTCGCCATTGCGCTTAAGTCGGGTTCGGCCACGGCAAAGAAGGCCGAAGCGGACGGCTTCAAGGTCATGACCGTTGCCGAAGCTGCCGCCTGGGCCGACCTGATGATGATGGCGACGCCGGACGAGCTGCAGGCCGACATCTACAAGGCCGAGATCGCCGGAAACATCCGCGACGGCGCGGCAATCGCCTTTGCGCACGGCCTGAACGTCCACTTCGGCCTCATCGAGCCGAAGGCCTCGGTCGACGTCGTAATGATCGCGCCGAAGGGCCCGGGTCATACGGTCCGCGGCGAATACCAGAAGGGCGGCGGCGTCCCCTGCCTGGTCGCCGTTCATCAGGACGCTTCCGGTAATGCCCTCGATCTCGCTCTCTCCTACGCCTGCGGCGTCGGCGGCGGCCGCTCGGGCATCATCGAGACCAACTTCAAGGAAGAGTGCGAAACCGATCTCTTCGGCGAACAGGTCGTTCTCTGCGGCGGCCTGGTCGAACTCATCCGCGCCGGTTTCGAGACGCTGGTCGAGGCCGGTTATGCGCCGGAGATGGCCTATTTCGAGTGCCTGCACGAAGTGAAGCTGATCGTCGACCTGATCTATGAAGGCGGCATCGCCAACATGAACTACTCGATCTCGAACACGGCCGAGTGGGGCGAATACGTCACCGGACCGCGCATCATCACCGAAGAGACCAAGGCCGAGATGAAGCGGGTCCTCAAGGACATCCAGACCGGCAAATTCACCTCGGAATGGATGCAGGAATACCGCTCCGGTGCCGCCCGCTTCAAGGGCATCCGTCGCGTCAACGACTCTCACCAGATCGAGGAAGTCGGCGCGAAGCTGCGCGCGATGATGCCTTGGATCGGCAAGAACAAGCTGGTCGACAAGGCGAAAAACTAAGATCCGCCTGCAATGAACAAAAGGGAAGCCGGAGCCCAAGCTCCGGCTTCTTCATATGCAGCGTCTTACATCGGATCCTTACCCTTCATGGCATTCGCCATATGGGACTTGCACTTTTCCTGATCGTTCGCCGCCAGTGCCTCCTTGGCCATGGCGAGTTCCTTCTGCGCCATCTCCTTCCGACCCGTGTCGGTGATCTGGCCCACGTCAGTCTCGAGCTTCGTCATGCCTGCCTGGTCGCAAACCATATCGGCCTGGGCAAAGGCTGGGGACACGCAAGCGGCGGATATCGCGGCTGCAACCAACATTTTTCTCAACATCTGTAACCTCCAGTTTCGTCGCTTCATGCGATACACGGCTCCAAACCGCCGAGGGACCGATCAGTTCCTTGCAGCAAGCTAAGGTGCTCCCCGTACGCAAAGCCGTTACACACTTTCCTGGAGTGCTCTAAGCCCGCAGTGACGCGCGGCAGATGCGTCCGGCATTGAGAATCGCGACGGCGTCGCTATCCTGCGAGGCGCGGGCCTTCGGCCAGCCTCCGAGCGAGGGCGAAATCCGATGTCATCAACACGCCGTAAGCTGACCACCATTTTCTGCGCCGACGTGCAGGATTATTCGCGCCTGATGGGGAAAGACGAGGAGGGAACGCTTGCGGCCCTCAAGCGCAGCCGGGATGCCATGGCGCGCCTGATCGAGGCGCATGAAGGACGGGTGGTCAATACGTGGGGCGACGGGGTGATCGCGGAGTTTCCGAGCGTGGTGGAGGCGGTGAGAGCGGCGATAGACGTTCAGAACGAGTTGGCCGGACTGAATGCCGAGCGGCAAGGCGAGGCGCGGATGGATTATCGCATCGGCCTCAATCTCGGCGATGTGATCGCTGACGGCGACGACCTTTACGGCGACGGCGTCAATATCGCGGCCCGCCTGCAAGCCTCGGCGCCGGCCGGCGGCATCGTGATTTCGAGCACCGTCTATGATCAGGTTCGCAACAAGCTGGCCGTCGGCTTCGAATTCCTTGGCGCGCTGACGGTCAAGAACATCGACGGGGGCGTTCCGAGTTACGTGGTTCAGATCGGAACGGCCGAGGGCGCGGTGTCGCAAAAAGGGGGCCGCGACTGGGGGAGGCCGGGTGCACTTCCGGACCGCGAGACCCCGGCCGCCGAGACCGGGGCAGGGCGAGCGACGATCGTAAGACGCGCAGCGCCCGGCCGTCGCCTTTTCGGCGTTCTCGCCGTAGCCGCATCGGCGGTCGTTGCCATAAATCTGCTGTCGTGGGAGGGAACGTTCTGGGCCAGATGGCCCCTGTTTGCGCTGGCCTTGATCGCGATGCTCGATTGCCTGTGGACGTCCACGCGGCTCGACCGCGGACTGGCCCTGCTCGGGGCAGCCGGATTTGCGGTCCTTGCGGTCAATCTCCTTTCCTGGGAGGGGAGATTCTGGGCGGTATGGCCTCTGCTTGGAATTGCGGTGGCGGCGGGACTTCGGTGGGTCACGCGCCGTCCCGGGCGGTGAGCACCGGCTCGCATAGGTTAAGCGGCGGAATGCAGGCGGTGTAACCGGAAGTTGACGGGACTCGGCAAGCCGTGCATTGTGCCCGCAAAGGAAGATAAAGCTCAGCAGGCATTCGCATCGGAACGACGTTCAGATAGATCTTTTCGGGGGGGCACTGTGAGGAGAGGCCGGGAGTTCCTTTGCGCGGCGGCGCTGGCGTTGGTCGTGGCTGCGCCGGCAGCGGCGGCGGATCTGGTGATCGCGATGCCGCCCTGGCCATCCGGACAGGCAGCCGCGAACATTCTCAAGCTCGGCATCGCCAAGAAGTTCAGCCTCGAGGCGGAGGTGCGCGAACTCGGGACGCTGACCGCCTTCATCGGCCTCGAAAAGGGCGAGGTCGATATCCAGCCGGAGGTTTGGCGGCCGAATTTCGACGAACTCGTCCGCAAATTCGCGACCGAAAAAGGCGTCGTGACGCTCAGCGAGCGTGCGGTGCCGGCATGGCAGGGGCTTTGCGCCACGCCGGAAGCGGCTGCGACGATCAAGTCGGTCGCGGATCTCGGCGATCCGGCCAAGACCAAGATACTGGATACCGACGGCGACGGGCGCGGCGAAATGTGGATCGGCGCCGCCGAATGGCTTTCGACGGGCATCGAACGGGCGCGGGCGGCGGGCTACGGCTATGCGGCGAACCTGACGCTCGTCGAGGCCAAGGAGGAAGTGGCGATGGCGGCGGTCGACGCGGCGATCGCGACCGCGCGCCCCATGGTCTTCTACTGCTATGCTCCGCACCATGTTTTCAAGCTGCACCAGATCTCCCGGCTCGAGGAGCCGCCTCACGACCCGGCGAAATGGAAGATCGCGCCGCCGAACGACCCGCTATGGGTCAGCAAATCGAGCGCCGCCACGGCGTGGGACGCCGGACAATTTCAGATCGGCTATGCGACGGCCTTCGCAAAGAAGCATCCGGAAGTCGCGCAGTTCCTTCAGAAGGTAGACTTCTCGCCGGATGAAGTGACGGCGATGAGCTATGCGCTCGAAGTCGAGCGGCAGGCGCCTGCGGACTACGCCAGGAAATGGGTTGAAAGCCACGCGGAACGGATCGACGGATGGGCGAAATGACGATGATCCAGACGCTTTCGAAAAGACAGGCAGGTCGGCGCAAATTGGGCAAGGCGCTGCTTCTCCTCGGTCTTTGCCTCGTTCCGCTTGCAGCGCTTGCCCAAACGCAGATCTACGATTCCAAGACGAAGAAATGGGTGAACTACGACAAGAGGAAAGCCCGACAGTACTTTGCGCGAAACAATCAGGTTCCCGAGGCCTTTCGCCGGCAGATGGTGCCGTTCCGCACGGCAGAAGTTCCGGGCACGATCATCATCGATGGCAACCAGCATTTCCTCTATCTCGTGCAGCCCGGCGGTCAGGCGATCCGCTACGGCATCGGTGTAGGCCGCGAAGGTTTCGGCTGGGCGGGCATCGTTCGGGTAGGGCGCACGGCCGAATGGCCGACCTGGACGCCGCCGGCCGAGATGGTCGCGCGCGATCCGAACGCGGCAAAATGGGCAGGCGGCATGCCGGGCGGGCCCGACAATCCGCTAGGCGCTCGCGCGCTCTACCTTTACGAAGGTGATAACGATACGATCTACCGCATCCATGGTACGGTGGAGCCCTGGACGATCGGGCTGGACGTTTCCTCCGGGTGCATAAGAATGAACAATGAAGACATTATCGACCTGCATTCGCGCGTCAGCGTGGGCGCGAAGGTCATCGTGCTGATGCAGGGGGCTGCTCTCTATAAGGGCGTGTAACCGGCCGAAACGCGGCCGCATGGGCGAGAGCGCGAAGATACGGGCTATATGCCAAGACCGGAGGATGTGGATTTGTCGACGAGTAAATTGGGAAGCCGTCCAATTCAAGCGTCCGTGACGGCTGCGGTCTTTCTTCTTGCCGCATGCCAATCGACCCCGGAACCTCAGGAAATGGCCCGCACGAGCCTTCAGACAGCCCCCGCCGACCTGCAGCTTTTGTGCGCCAATGCCGTGGTCGCCCAGGCCGGCGGCGCCAAGGTCCTGCCGATGAGTTCTCGACAACTCGATGCGACGAGCTACAGCGTCGACCTCGATGCCGCCGGTCGCAAGTTTACCTGCATCGTGGACAGCAGCGGCAGCGTGAGGTCGGTCCAGCCGACATAGGTATTCAAGAGGGCGGATTCAAACAAACGCCTCTTCCGGTTCGCTTTTGCGGCGCAGTATAAATGTTGCGCCGCATAAAAATTAAAGAATAGAGTTCTTCTTCGGAAGTCATCCGGAGAATTTTCTTCCAAAAATTCAGAAATTGTGTTCTGATACCCTTGTGGGTAGGAGGAGCACTATGTCCACGATCATACAGCACTTCGCTCTTTTCGATTTGTTTATCTTGGCTGGGATCTCTTTTCTTCTGATCTGCAGCTATTTCGACGAGGGTGAGGCCTGAGTATCAGGAGGCGTTCGCCGCCTCCTGCCGACCGGAACTTATCCGGTCCGTCCCTTGGCGCTTGGAGCCGAAGCGGCTAGCCGATTGTTGCCTGACGGTGTCGACGGCCACGGCGTCACGATCCCGTATGCTTCGATCCCGTACGCCGCCCTTCCCAACGCCTCCCATTCCCAACGAGCGTATCGGAATGTCTGTAACTGCACGATTGCCGTAACGGCCCAGGCGACAGCTGACGCAAAATAGGTCAGGAATATTGACTTAAATATTGCGCTGTGTTCATGTCCCTCGGGTGCAACCGGGAGGACCTCCATGCTGGATTGGGAAAGCACTTTCGCCACGCGCTCGAGCCGGATGAAGGCTTCGGAAATCCGCGAATTGCTGAAGCTCCTCGATCGTCCCGACATCATTTCGTTTGCGGGCGGAATTCCCGATCCTGAGCTTTTCCCGAATGATGCGTTCAGGGAGGCTTACGCCGAGATTTTCGATGGGCCGTCGGTCGGTGCCGCGCTGCAATATTCGGTGAGCGAGGGCTATCGGCCGCTTCGCGAGTGGCTCGCCGGGCAGATGGCGGCACTTGGCATTCCGGCGAGCGTCGACAACATCTTCATCACCTCCGGGTCGCAGCAGGGGCTCGACTATCTCGGCAAGCTGTTTCTGTCGCCGAAAGACACGGCGCTCGTCACCTGGCCGACCTATCTAGGTGCGCTGCAGGCCTTCAACGCCTATGAACCCAATTACGATCAGCTGAACCCCACCGGCAACCGGACGCCGGCAGCCTATGCCCAGGCTGCAGCGGAAGCGGGCGGGCGCGTCAAGTTCGCCTATCTCTCGGCCGACTTCGCCAACCCCACCGGCGAGACGGTGGGCCGCGCCGGGCGCGAGCGCGTCCTTGCACTTGCCGAGGAGCTCGACATCGCCATCATCGAGGATGCGGCCTACCAGTCGCTGCGTTATGACGGCGAGGCGGTCCCGCCGATCCTTGCGCTCGAGATCGCCCGCAAAGGCGACATAAACAGCACCCGCACGATCTATTGCGGCAGCTTCTCGAAGACGCTGGCGCCTGGCCTTCGCGTCGGCTGGATCTGCGCCGCCGAACCGGTGATCCGCAAGCTGGTGCTGATGAAGCAGGCAGCCGACCTTCACTCCTCCACCATCAACCAGATGGCGATCGCGACCGTCGCCGGGCGGGGCTTCGAGGCGCAGGTGGCGAAAATCCACAAGGCCTACAGGCAGCGGCGTGACGCGATGCTGTCGGCGCTCGAAAAATACATGCCCGCCGGCGTCACCTGGACGAAGCCCGAAGGCGGCATGTTCATCTGGGTAACGCTGCCGAAGGGGAGCGACGGCGCTGAGCTGCTGGCCAAGTCGATCCAGACGGCCAAGGTGGCGTTCGTCCCCGGGCGCGCCTTTTTCGCCGACGGGTCCGGCGAAAACACCCTGCGGCTCAGCTTCTCCTGCGCCAACGACAGGATGATCGACGAGGGCATCCGCCGGCTGGCCGATCTCATTCGCGGCGAGGTCGCGCAGGCGGCCTGAGTGGAAGTCGCGGCAGGCTGACGATTTTCGCTCATCCGCCTGCCGGCACCTTCTCCCCGCAAATCGGGGAGAAGGGACAAGCGGCATGCACTCAGTTCCAATGAACGGTTGCGGAGAGATATCGAGCGGCTACCGCGAGTCTCCTTCTCCCCGCTAGCGGGGAGAAGGTGCCGGAAGGCGGATGAGGGGCGGCCGCGGGTGCATAAAGAGCTGTCGTCGCTCAAATATGCGGCCCGAGCAGCGACAGATCGGCTTTGCCGAGGCGGTCCTTGGCGGTCCAGAGCTGATGCCAATAGGGATAGATGACCGGCGGCAGGCTGACCGCGTCGAGGAGTTCGCGTTCCTCGTCGGTGAGCTTCAGGCCGGCGGCGGCGAGATTGTCGCGGAACTGCTCCTCGGTGCGCCCGCCGATGATCACCGAGGTGACGGCATCTCGGCCGATAAGCCAGGCGAGCGCGACCTGCGCCGGGGACACGTTGCGCTCGGCGGCGATCGCCACCAGCATGTCGACGATCTTCCACAGCCGTTCCTCGTCGCGGATCGGCGGCTCGTTCCAGCCGGCAAGCTGGCGGGTGCCTTCCGGCGACTGTCCGCGCCTGTGCTTGCCTGACAGAAGGCCGCCTGCCAGCGGGCTCCAGACGAGGATGCCGAGACCCTGATCGATGGAGATCGGGACCAGTTCGTACTCGGCCTCGCGTGCTTCGAGCGTGTAATGAATCTGTTGGCTGACGAAGCGCTGGCGGTGTTCGAGCGCACTGATGCCGAGTGCCTTCATGATGTGCCAGCCGGAATAGTTGGAGCAGCCGATATAGCGCACCTTGCCCTGGCGCACGAGCGTATCGAGCGCTTCCATGGTTTCCTCGAGTGGCGTCTGACCGTCCCATTCATGAACCTGGTAAAGGTCGATCACGTCGGTCTTCAGACGCTTCAGGCTCGCCTCGCAGGCGTGGACCAGGTGATGGCGCGACAGGCCTCCGTCATTGGGACCGGGGCCCATCGAGAAGCGCGCCTTGGTGGCGATGAGCACGCCGTCCTTGCGCTTTCCGCCGAGAACTTCGCCGATGATCTCCTCGCAGGCGCCGGTCGAATAGATGTCCGCCGTATCGATCAGATTGACGCCCGCATCCAGGCAGAGGTCGACATAGCGGCGGGCATCCGCGACACCGACATCGCCGACCTGGGCGAACTTTCCACCGCCGCCGATCGTCATCGTACCCATGGTGATGGTCGAGATCTTGAGCCCGGAGCGGCCGAGCCGACGATATTCCATTGTCTCGCTCCTTGTGTTGTTGGTCGCCTATAGGATGTTAGAGGAATCTTGCGGGTATCGCGTCCTTATAGGGAAACAGCGGGAAGTAAGGCCGCGCCTCGGCCAAGGTGCGCTGGAAGGAGGGGCGCTCCAGCAGGCGCTCGAAATAGGCGCCGAGGTTCGGGTGCGTGCCGTCGAACGGGGCCACGATCCCGGCGTAGAAGAGGGCGGGCGCGGCGGCGCAATCGGCGATCGAGAAGCTTTCCCCGACCGCAAAGCGCCGGTCCCCGAAGTGGCGTTCGGCAAGGTCATACGCGTTCGCCAGCGCCGCTTGCGCATCGGCGACGCCGCGCCGATCGTTCTCGCCGGAGGCGCGCAGCGTATCGGTCACGATCTTCTGCATCGGGACCTGGACGTAGAGGTCGAAGAAGCGGTCCCAGAGCCGCGCCTCGAGCGCCAGGGCGTCGTCGTGCGGTATCAGCGGCTGCTCACCGGGGTAATGCTGGTCGAGATATTCGATGATCACTGAGGTTTCCGGCACCGTCCTGTCGCGTGCAGCGTCGTGCAGCACGGGGATCTTGCCGACGGGCCAGACCTCCAGATAGCGAGCATGCTCCGCCGGGTCTCCGAGATCCACGACCTGCGGCGTGAACGGCGTGCCGGCTTCGTAAAGCGCGATCAGCACCTTGTGACAGAAGGAAGCAAGCGGATGAAGGTAGAGGGTGAGCGTCATGCGACATGTCCTTGGGCCGGCCCCAGTGACTATAGCGCGGATTCGGGAGGGGAAAAGCAGGCTTCTCTGCAGCGCTCGTTATAGTGGAAATTACTCACAACTCTAACCTGAGATTGCCATGAAAATGCCGGGATGCCCTGATGGTCTGCACCCGGCACGCTGCCGCCCAGGATCCCGCTCGATGTTCATTGCCCATCTTCCCGCCGGTTACATTCTCACCCATTGCATCGCTCGAAAGAATGAAACCATCCGATCCCGCGCGCTCGCGGCAGGGCTGATCTTCTCCGTGCTTCCGGATTTGGATCTGCTTTATTTTTACCTCGTAGACGGCCGGCGTACGCCACATCACGACTACTGGACCCATTTGCCGATTTTCTGGCTGGGGGTTGCGGCGCTCACGGCCGCGGCGCTGATCCTTGCCGGGAAGCGGCACTTTATGTTTCTCGTTTGGGTCGCGCTCGCCAACGTGATGATGCACCTTCTTCTCGATTCGATCGCCGCCGACATACGCTGGCTCCATCCCCTTTCGGGGACCCGCTTCAACCTCGTCGAGGTGCCGGCGCGCTTTGAGACCTGGTATCTCAATTTCATATTGCACTGGACGTCTGCGGCGGAAATTGCGATCTGCGCGGCCGCGTTGTGGGTCTGGCGGACGCAAAGGCGCAGGAACCGTGATCGCAGGGTCGAAGGAAACGCCGCAGAGGGGACCGAGCGAATTCACGCATGAAAACGACGCGCAAGGGCGCGTCGCAAAGTGGTACCAGCCTACAGCGCCGCGCGCGCTCATCAGACGTGCGAGGATCGCCGTAGCTGCTGTGCAGCCGGAGGGCGCGCCTCAGCGCGCGCGGGCTACTTTCTTCGGCGACGGCAACAGACCTTCGCGCTGAAGCTTCTTGCGCGCCAGCTTGCGGGTGCGGCGGACAGCTTCTGCTTTTTCGCGGACGCGCTTTTCGGACGGTTTTTCGTAGGCGCTGCGCATCTTCATTTCGCGGAAGACGCCTTCACGCTGCATCTTCTTCTTGAGAACGCGAAGAGCCTGGTCGATGTTATTGTCCCTGACGAGTACCTGCAAAGTATATCCTTTCCGTTTTTATAGGATTGCTGATTGGGTTCTTTATTTCGGCGTCCTGATGTTCAAGGGTTTGAACCAGGGCTTGCCTTCGACCGATGCCGTCTGGCCCTGTTCCTGGACCGGCGAAGCCGTTTCCGAAGGATCGATGTCGTGTTCGAAGATACGCCGTTCGAAGTTCTCCGTTCCGAACCGCACCCGATATTGCGCTTCCCCATGTTCGGCCGCGGGCAGGATGGACACGATGCGGCAGGTCCGGTCCGCAGCGGCCGTGCGCGTGAGATCGGCTCTCAGGACGACACTGTCGCCAACGCTGTAGGTGTTCCGGCCCATGGCCATCTCCTTCGTCCGCGCCACCCGGGGGCGGCACAAGCAAAAAAGGCCGGGCGTTACCCCGACCTCCTCTTGAGCGCCGCGCGTCTTTACCAGACGCGCTGGGGCGCCCCGTCATTCAAACGCTCCCTGCCAGTACATCCGTGGTCAGCGGAGGCGAATGACGAATTTATGCGGCCCGCAGATTGTCTGCAGAGCTCTTGCCGGACTTGTTGTCGCGGACGATGTCGTAGGTAACCTTCTGGCCTTCTACGAGCGAACGCATTCCAGCGCGTTCAACGGCGGAGGCGTGCACGAATACGTCCGTGGCGCCATCGTCGGGCTGGATGAAGCCGAAGCCCTTGGTGCTGTTGAACCACTTTACGGTGCCTGAGTTCATAACGATTTCCTTTCAATCGCTAGAGTTCCCGGACGAATATCAGCCCGGTTTGATCGATATTGAGAGGAAATCTGACGAAGCGCTTCGGCGCGTAGACAAAGGTCACAAGCAAGTTTCGATGAGCTATATATAAACGCTGCTTCGAGATATGCAATGGATGAACCGAATTTAATTGTGCGAGGGACTCACCCCGTCCCGAAAATACGATCAAGCCGCTGATTTGAATCGCCAATAATATTTTAGAGAGATCGTCCGAGAACATTCGTGGAACTCTCCGGCCGGCCGACGATCTGAGGTTTTTCCGGCTTTTCGCTGTCACATCCCTGTAAAACACCCGCTCTATCCCTCGGCGCGATCTTTCTCCGACCGAGGGCAAATTCATGAAAACGCTTCTCCCCGCCGTCGCCGCAGCGCTCGTCGCCGGCCTCCTGTCCACTGCCGCTTTCGCGGAAAGCCTCGTGCTTTACACCAGCCAGCCGAACGAGGACGCGCAGGCGACGGTGGACGCATTCCAGGCCGCGAATCCGGGTGTCGAGGTCGAATGGGTGCGGGACGGGACGACGAAGATAATGGCCAAGCTGATGGCGGAGATCGAAGCGGGCAACCCGGTGGCGGACGTGCTTCTGATCGCCGACACGGTGACGATGCAACGGCTGAAGGAAACGGGATATCTGATGCCCTACAAATCTCCGGAAGCGGCGGCTTATGACGCCTCGCTCTTCGATGCCGAGGGCGCCTATTATTCGACGAAGATGATCACGACCGGTATCGTCTACAACGCTTCCGCTTCGATGAAGCCGGCCGGCTGGCAGGATCTTGCGAAACCCGAGGCCCAGGGTCTGGTCACCATGCCGAGCCCGCTCACCTCGGGTGCGGCGCTGATCCATGCGCAGACGCTTGCCGGCATCGACGGGCTCGGCTGGGACTATTACAAGGCGCTCGCCGAAAACGGCGCGACGGCCGCCGGCGGCAATGGCGGCGTGTTGAAGGCGGTCGCGACCGGCGAGAAGGCGTATGGCATGGTCGTCGATTTCATGGCCATCCGCGAGAAGGCCAAGGGTGCGCCGGTGGAATTCGTCTTCCCGGCCGAGGGCGTTTCCGCCGTCACGGAGCCGGTCGCCATCCTGAAGACCGCAAGAAACCCGGAGACAGCAAAGAAATTCGTTGATTTCCTGCTCTCCGAGGAGGGCCAGCAAGTGGCGGTGAAAATGGGCTATATCCCGGCGCGCGACGGCATGGCCTTGCCGGAGGGCTTCCCGGCGCGCGAGACGATCAAGGTGCTGCCGGTCGATGCTGCCGAAGCCGTGAAGAACTCCGAGGCGGACCTGAAAACCTTCTCCGGCATTTTCGGTACCAACTGACCTCTCGATGCCGGACACTGACGAGATCGCCCGCAGCGGGCGCCGGATATCTTGCGCGCCGGCTGCCGACCCGAGTGCCGAGGGTGGTTTCGGCTTGAAAAAGCTGGAGCGCCCGCTGAGCGTTCTGTCGAAGGCGCGGTCCTGGCTTCGGTTCGCATTCGACGGCGCGATGGAGGAGGAGGCCGACCGGAGCAGGGAACCGAGCCGGGCTCCGCTACCGAAACCGCTGACGCGGACGCTGCGCGGCTTCGAGTTGCCGCCGTCGCCTTACGTGACGGAGGGTCGATCGCCTAAGGCGAACTCTTCGAAGACCGGGACGGATTGGCGAGCGGCATATTTCCGGCTCCGTGGCCCGCGCATGTCTGCGGGCGGGGAGCCCGCATGGCTGCTGGCATTGGTGTTCGGCGCAGTCTTTCTGCTTTCGGCGCTGCCGCTGATCCGACTCGGATGGGCCGGTATCAAGGGCCTCGAAGGAGGCGAGGCGGTGGGGGTGCTCTTCGAGGCGGCGACCTTCGCGGCGCTCCGCAATACGCTGATCACGGCGGCCGGCGGCACGGCGATCTCGCTCTTCGTCGGGGCACTCTTCGCCTTTGTCGTGGCGCTTACGGACATCCGTGGCAAGCTTGCCTTGAGCTTCGCCTTCATGCTGCCGATGATGATCCCCCCACAGGTGACGGCGCTCGCCTGGGTGGAGATGTCGGGTCCATCGAGCCCCCTTCTCAAGACGCTGGGGCTTGCACCGCCGCTCGGCAGCCCTCAGCCACTCTATTCGCTTGCGGGGATCGCCTTGCTTCTCGGCGTACAGCATGCGCCGCTCGTCTTCCTGGCGATCAGGGCCGGACTTGCAGCGGCGCCCCGCGACGGGGTCGAGGCGGCGCGGCTTTGCGGCGCCTCGCCCTGGGGCGTCCTTCGCGACATCGTTCTGCCGCTTTCCTCTCCGGGGCTCATCGCCGGGGCGGCGATCGCCTTCGTATCCGGTATCGGCAACTTCGGCATCCCGGCGATACTCGGCATTCCCGCCTCGATCGAGACGCTGCCGACCTTGATCTTCAGCCGGTTTGCGAGTTTCGGTTCGTCCACCTTCGGCGAAATCGCGGTGCTTTCGACGCTGATCGCCCTGATTTCCGCCGCAGGGCTGCTTCTGCAGCAGCGAGCCCTCAAGCGCAGAGACTATCGCCTGATCGGCCTTGCCGGCGCGAGGGCCGCCTTCACGCTCGGGCGCATGCGGTTCGTCGCGGAGGCGCTGCTTTGGACAATCCTGGCGCTGCTGCTGGTCGCACCGCTCCTGGCGCTCGTCGCAAGTTCCCTCGTGCCGGCCTACGGCGTGCCGCTCAGTTTCGACACCATGACCTTGAACGCCTATGGGGAAATACTCTTCCGCCAGTCGATGACGTTGACGGCGCTCAAGAATTCCCTTTTCCTCGCCTCCACCGCTGCAGTCGGCCTGCTTGCGGTCACCGTGCCGGCCGGTTACCTGCTCGTGACGCGGCGCGGGCGGCTTGCCAGTCTTATGGCGATCCTGATCGAGATCCCCTATGCGCTGCCCGGCATCGTGCTCGCCGTCGCCTTCATCCTTGCCTTCGCGGCACCGCTGCCGCTGATCGGCGTTTCGATCTACGGTACGATCTGGATCATTCTTGCCGCCTATTTCTCCTCCTTCCTCGCCGTTAGCCTCAAGCCGGTGATGAGCGCCTTCCTCCAGATAGATCCCTCGCTCGAGGAGGCGGCGCGGCTCGCGGGCGCGGGGTTCCTGCGCCGCATGCGCGATGTGCTGCTGCCGCTTCTGGCGCCGGCCGCCGGCGCTTCGGTCATCCTCGTCTTCCTGATCGCGGCGAACGAATTGACCGTCTCGGCGCTCCTCTGGTCCGCCGGCACGCAGACGCTCGGCGTCGCAATCTTCAATCTCGACGACAGCGGCTCTTCCGATCTCGCCTCGGCGCTCTCGGTGCTCGTCGTCGTCATGGTCATCGCGCTGATGGCGGCGCTGGAATTCCTCGCGAAATATTTGCCGGAGGGCGTGCTGCCATGGCGCAACTGATCCTCAACCACCTGACCAAGGACTTCGGTGTCAAAGGTGCAGAGCAGGTGAGGCCGGCCGTTTCGGACGTGTCGCTGGCGCTGCGCAAGCAGGGGTTTCTCGCGCTGCTCGGGCCTTCCGGCTGTGGCAAGACGACGGTGCTCCGGATGATCGCCGGCTTCGAGCAGCCGACGGACGGCTCGATCGAGTTCGACGAGCGCCGGCTTTCGGATGCAGCCCGTGTGCTGCCGCCGGAGAAGCGCAACATGGCGATGGTATTCCAATCCTATGCGCTCTGGCCGCATATGACGGTGGCGGAGAATGTCGGCTACCCCTTGAAGGTCCGCGGCTTTTCCGGCGAGGCCTGGCGCAAGCGGGTAGGCGACGCGCTTTCGCTGGTGAAGCTTGCCGATTTCGCCGATCGGCGGCCGGCTGTACTTTCCGGCGGCCAGCGGCAGCGTGTGGCGCTGGCGCGCTGCCTGGTCACGGAACCGGACGTGGTGCTGCTCGATGAGCCGCTCGCCAATCTCGATCAGCATTTGAGGAAGTCGATGGAGGAGACCTTCCGCGCCTTTCACGAGCGCTCCGGCGCGACGATGATCTATGTGACTCACGACCAGGCCGAGGCGATGGCGCTTGCGACCGACGTCGCGGTGATGTCGGAAGGCAAGCTTCTTCAGGTGGCGCCGCCGGCGGAAATCTATGCGCGGCCTGAGGGTCGGGTGGTCGGGGGTCTGATCGGTCGCGGCGCGATCGTGCGGTTGAATTTGCCGGAGGGAGCGGGGCGTGCGCTCGACTGGCCGCTCCTCCGCGCTGCGCTTGCCGACAGGCGCGGCGGCAAAGGGCATGCAGGCGAAGCGCATGCAGGCGAGGGGCCGCTTTGCGACGTGCTCATTCGTCCGGAGCAGGTTCATCGGGATGGCGAAGGCATCCCGATGCGGGTTCTCTCCTCGGTCTTCGAGGGCGAACGCTCCGCACTCACACTCGCGCTACCCGACGGGCAAAGCCTCAAAGCCTATAGCAGCGTGCCGCTCTGCGACGGTGCTCGCGTTCCTTTCGTCGTGAGTGAAGGCTGGCGGCTTTAGACACAGCTTGCGGCGACAGGCGGCCTTGCGGGCCGGAACCAGCCTTGGCCTTGCACGTTCCACCGTGCAGCACGACAATAGCGGCGGCTAAAGATCGAGCGGATCCGGCGGCCGGTAACAGAAGGAGGCGGCACGCAGATGTATGTCATGGCTCTTGCGACGGATTACGACGGTACACTGGCCGATTACGGTGCCGTCCGTCCGGAAACTCTGGAGACCTTGAAGAGGCTGAAGGAGAGCGGGCGCAAGCTTCTGCTCGTGACCGGGCGCGAACTGCCGGACCTCAAGAGCGTGTTTCCCGAAATCGATGTGTTCGACAAGGTCGTCGTCGAGAACGGTGCGCTGCTCTATACGCCGGAAACCGGCGAGGAGCGGCTGCTTGCACCCTCGCCGCCGGAGGCCTTCATCGAGCGCCTCAAGGAGAAGGGCGTCGACAGGATGTCGGTCGGCCGTTCCATCGTCGCCACCTGGGAGCCGTTCCAGACAGCCGCGCTCGAAGCGATCAACGAGCTCGGCCTCGAACTCGAGATCATCTTCAACAAGGGCGCCGTCATGGTGCTCCCGACGGGTGTGAACAAGGCCACGGGGCTGAAGGCCGCCCTGAAGGAGATGGGGCTTTCCTTTCTCAACGTGGTGGGGGTCGGCGATGCCGAGAACGATCATGCGCTTTTGAGGATGTGCGGCTGCGGAGCAGCCGTGGCCAACGCCTTGCCGGCGCTCAAGGAGACGGCCGACGTGATCCTCGAGGGTGTGCGCGGGGCCGGCGTCGAGCAACTGATGAACCGGATCATGGAGTCCGATTATGCGTTGTGCGCGAGTGCCCGCCACCAGGTGCCGATCGGTGAGGATGACGAAGGGCCGGTGGAGATCGGACCGCAGGACGTGCTGCTGATAGCGGGGAGTTCCGGCATCGGCAAGTCGAGACTGGCGACCGCCCTTGCGGAGCGATTACGGGAACGGCGCTTCCAGCTCTGCATATTCGATCCGGAGGGCGACTATGAGGGGCTTGAAGGCGCGGTGACCGTGGGGAACGGGTCTGTCGCGCCTACCGGCAGGGAGGTGTTGGAGCTCCTGGCCAATCCGGACGATAACGTCGTCGTCAGCGCAACCGGCGTCGAGCCCAACGACCGGCCCGAGTTCTTCGCCGGCCTGATGCCCGATTTGTCGGCGCTGCGTGCCAAGACCGGCAGGCCGCACTGGCTGATTATCGACGAGGCCCATCACCTCATGCCGGCAGCGCGCGACAGTGCCTCGCTCGCGCTTTCCGACGACCGCTCCGGCATGATCATGATCACGGTCCATCCGGACTCCGTCTCGCCCGATGCTCTCAAGGAGATCACTGCGGTCGCAGCGCTCGGGCCCAAGGCACGCGACGTAATCGCGACGGTTTGCTCCGTCTTGGGTGAGGCGCTGCCGGACGGGCTGGATGCTTCTTTCGGGGAAGACGAGGTTCTTTTCTGGCGGCGCACGCCGCGCACGCCGGTTCGGCGGATCAAGAGCGAGCAACCCCGGGAAGCCCGCAAGCGGCATACGCGCAAATATGCGGAGGGTCGGTTGGGCGAGGAGGCAAGCTTCTATTTCCGCGGTCCGAAGAACGAAATGAATTTGCGCGCCCACAATCTGACGATGTTTCTGCAGATCGCCGAAGGCATAGACGACGCGACCTGGGAGCACCATCTGCGCCGCGGCGATTACTCGAAGTGGTTCGAGGAACACATCGGCGACGAGGAGTTGGCGGAGGAGGCTGCGGGCATAGAAGAGGATCGTTCGCTCTCGCCTGCCGAAAGCCGGCAGAGGCTGGCCGAGGCGGTGCGCCGGCGCTACACCGCGCCCGCATCCGAAGCGGGTTGAGCCGGCGCCCGCGGCGGGCGTTGAAGAGACGTCTCTTTACTTTTTCGGCTTCTGCTTCGAGGCGGCGCTGCGGCCGTCGGAGCTTTTCGAACGTTCGTCGAACCGATCGGCGCCTTTTCTAAGGTCCGATCCCTTTTGTGCTTCGGTTCTTTTCTCTTCCTTGGCGGCGCTTTTGTGCAGGCCGGTGCTGGATTGCTTGCCCTTCGCCGTCGGGGCTTGTTCGGTACCCATGGCAGCCATTCCTCCTTGCGCGAAACCCAGATTGAACGTGCCCGGATATTTCTTTGTTCCCCTGCCGACGAAGGTAGTTGTGGACTGCCATGATTTTGTCGCTCTTGCCTTCTCTGTGGCTTTTTTGAATTCCTAGAATGAAGGCGCCTGATTCGCGCCGCACCGCATTCGCTCTCCGTGTTCCGAGTTTTCGGGCGGCCGGGGAACTGCCCAAGGAGAAGAACCATGACGGAATACAAGAAGCCGATCATTACCGAGATGCGCCCGAAGATCACGGTCATCGGCGTCGGTGGCGGCGGCGGCAACGCGATCAACAACATGATCGCCGAAAACCTGCAGGGCGTCGATTTCATCGCCGCGAACACGGACGCGCAGGCGCTGGCGACGTCGAAGGCGGAGCGGCGAATCCAGCTGGGCGCTGCCATCACCGAGGGTCTCGGCGCCGGTTCGGTGCCCGACATCGGCAATGCGGCCGCGCAGGAATCGATCGACGAGATCATGGACCACCTCGGCGGCACGCATATGTGCTTCGTCACGGCAGGCATGGGCGGCGGCACCGGTACGGGAGCGGCGCCGGTGATCGCGGAAGCGGCGCGGCGGGCCGGGATCCTGACGGTTGCGGTCGTCACCAAGCCCTTCAGCTTCGAGGGACAGCGGCGCATGCAGACGGCGGAGCTCGGCGTCGAGCGGCTGCGGGAGAGTGCAGACACGGTCATCGTCATCCCCAACCAGAACCTCTTTCGCATCGCCGATGCCAAGACGACCTTCGCCGACGCATTCATGATTGCCGACCGGGTCCTCTATTCGGGCGTCAGTTGCATCACCGACCTGATCGTCAAGGAGGGGCTGATGAATCTCGACTTCGCCGACGTCAAGACGGTGATGAAGGGCATGGGCCGCGCGATGATGGGCACGGGCGAAGCGACCGGCGAGAACCGCGCGATGCTGGCGGCGGAAGCGGCGATCGCCAATCCGCTGCTCGACGAAGTCTCCATGCGCGGTGCCAAAGGCGTGCTCGTGTCGATCTCCGGCGGAATGGACATGACGCTTTTCGAGGTGGACGAGGCGGCGACCCGCATCCGCGAGGAAGTTTACGACGAAGCCGACATCGTCGTCGGTGCGATCTTCGACCGGAGCCTGGACGGCACTTTCCGCGTGTCCGTCGTCGCGACCGGCCTCGACAGCAACCGCGGAACTCAGGCGACGGCGCCGGAGGCCATGAACGGCCAGGCGGCCGCCGCTCCTTCGCGCACGCTGCAATAGGATAGGGCGGCCCGGCGGATACCCCCGTACGTCACGAAAGTGACGAACGGGGGCGAGGGGGAACACGACCCTACTAAATTGCCCCTCACCCTAGCCCTCTCCCCGCAAGCGGGGAGAGGGGACGTGCACCACGTGGGCGATTTTATTTGCGGTTACGCTGTTGTGGACAGGCGCCGCCGCTTGTCCCTTCGGGCGGGCCATTCGGCAGCAGCTGGATATCAGTCAGGCAGGCCGGCGCGGCGCAGATCGCTGACGAAACGGGTGATGAAATCTTCCGGCATCACCGGCACGCTGCCGAAGTAGAATTCGGCGCGGGCCGTTTTCACGGTCATGTCCGGGCGCCGGCGAAGAAGGTTTGCCACGGCCGAACTGCGTTCGTCGGTCCGGTCGATGGCACCGAGCGAGGCCGCCAGGACCATTGCCGGCCAGAATGTGGCGTTCTCCTGGCGCAGGGAGGCACGGGCCGCTTCGGCGGCTTGCGCGAAGCGACCCGACTGATAGTGGGCGATAGCCACCATATTGTAAAAGGTCCACAGATGCGGATCGCGGGGGCTCAACCGGAAGGCTTCGTTGATCGCGGCAATGCCTTCCTCCGGGCGGCCGACATAGCAAAGCGCTTGCCCGAGGGCGAAGTGGCCCTGGGCGAAGCTTGCATCGAGCCTCAGCGCATTCCGCAGGTGCTCTATGCCACGCTGCGGCTGGCCGCCGAGTGCCCGTGCCCGGCCGAGCGCAAGATGGGCGGCCGGCTCACGGTCGTCGAGCGCGATTGCGCGTTCCGCGAGCGCCGTCGCGTCGGCGATCCGCTCGGCCCGCTCTTCCAGGGGGCCGTACCAGCCGAGCTGTATATGGACATAGGCAAGCCGCGCATGGGCCTGGGCAAAGGCGGGCTCGAGATCGACCGCCCGCTCGAAGAGCGTCTTGGATATCCTCAGATTTTCCAGATCGAACTTGTAAAGATGCCATAGCGCCTTCAGGTAAATGTTCCAGGCATCCATGTCCGTCGCGGTGTGGCCGCGCAACGCAGCGAATTCGATGAAGCCGAGTTCCGGCTCCACGGTGCCGGTGATCTGCCCCGCGATCTCGTCCTGGAGCACGAAAACATCGTCCAGCATACGGTCGTAGCGTTCTGCCCAGAGCAGCATGCCGGTTTCGCCGCTCAGCAATTGCGCCGTGATGCGGATGCGGTTGGCCGCGCGACGTATGCTGCCCTCGATCACATATTTGACACCCAGGTCTTCCGCCACTCTCCTCGCGTCGACTGCCTTCCCCTTGAAGGTGAAGGAGGAGTTGCGAGCGACGACGCGCAGCCACCGGCATCGGGCGAGCGTGGTGATCAACTCCTCGGTAAAGCCGTCGGAGAAATGTTCCTGTTCGTCGGCGCTCGAAAGATTCACGAAGGGCAGGACTGCGATCGATGGGCGCTTCTTACCGGGCAGGGGGTCGGTTTGTGCCGGCGCCGGCGGCACTTCCCCTGCCGCGCCGCCCGGCTGCCAGCGCCAGGCGCGCAGCGGACCGGGAAGATCGGCGAATGTCCTGCAGCCGATTTCGGTCAAGGGGAAATCCACCTTCAAGCCGATCTGGTCATAGACCTGCTGCGACACGCACACGCCGCCGGGCGGCGCCATTTCCTGCAGGTGCTCGGCAACGGCAATGCCTTCGCCATGGATGTCGCCATCGTCAGCGACGATATCGCCGAGATGGACGCCGATGCGCAACTCCAGACGCTCCGCTTCGGCGCCTCCGGCGTGATCATGCATCGTTCGCTGGATCGCGACCGCGCAGGCGACCGCGTCGAGGACGCTTGCGAATTCCGCGAGCGTCCCGTCTCCCGCCTGCTTGACGATCCTTCCGCCATGGACCGCGACCAAAGGGAGAATGAAGGAATCACGGCACTGCTTGACCGCCCGGTACGTGCCCGCTTCATCCAGTCCCATCAGCCGGCTATAGCCGACGATGTCCGCGTCCATGATCGCTGCCAGCCGCCTCATGCCGTCCGTCTCCCGGCGATGTCGTGAGCGAAATACCGATCGGTTGAACATGTGTGAGCGGTAATTCGTGCGTACTTTCCGGTCCGCTCAAAGAGCCGCGGACATCATGAAAAATCGCGTTGCGATCGCCTCGAGTGGGAGAGTAGCAATGGGGAAGCGGCAAGTCTATCGGAGCGAAGACCGCTATCTACGGCTGACGCGCCAGATGACATTGCCGACATCGTCGGCCACGAGCAGGGCGCCCTGCCTGTCGATCGCAACGCCGACCGGCCGGCCCATCGCCTTCCCGCTCCGGCTGACGAACCCGGCGAGGACGTCTCTCGGTCGTCCGTTCGGCTTGCCCTTGGCAAAGGGAACGAAGATCACCTTGTACCCGCTGTGCACGCTGCGGTTCCAGGAGCCGTGCTGGCCTACGAAGGCACCGTTGGCATAGGCGCGCCCGAGCGATGCGCCTTTGGAGAATGTCAGCCCCAGCGAAGCGGTGTGCGAGCCAAGAGCGTAGTCGGGTTTTACCGCTTTCGCCACGAGATCCGGGCGCGGCGGCTTGACGCGCGCATCGACGTTCTGACCGAAGTAGCTGTAGGGCCAGCCATAGAAGGCGCCGTCCCGGACGGAGGTCATGTAGTCGGGAACGAGATCGTCGCCGAGTTCGTCACGCTCGTTGACGGCGACCCAGAGCTCGCCGCTTTCCGGGTTCCAGGACAGGCCGTTGGGATTGCGCAGGCCCGAAGCGAAGACCCGGGTGCGGCGGCTTGCCTTGTCCACCTCCAGAACGGCCGCGCGATATTTTTCCGCAGCCATGCCGTTTTCCCCGACATTGCTGTTGGAGCCGACGGTGACATAGAGCTTTCGTCCGTCTGGGCTCGCGATCACGTCTTTCGTCCAATGATGATTGAGATTTCCCGACGGCAGGTCGATGATCTTTTCCGGCGTGCCCAGGCGAGTCTGACCGCGGGAATACGGGAATGCGACGAGCGCGTCGGTATTGGCGACATAGAGCTTGCCCTTGGAAAGCGTCATGCCGAAGGGAGAATTGAGGCCTTCCGCGAAGGTTCTGCGAAGGTCGGCGCTGCCGTCGCCGTCGGTATCGCGCAGAAGCGTGATCCGGTTGGCGCTTGGCGCTGCGGCACCCGCTCGTTTCATCGCCAGCTTCATGAATGCCTTTTTGAGGCTGAAGCCTTCGTCGTGCTTGGCTGGTGCATTGGTTTCGGCCACCAGCACGTCGCCGTTCGGCAGTACATGCAGCCAGCGCGGGTGATCGAGGCCCGCAGCGAAGGCGCTCACCTTCAGCCCTTTTGCGGGTGTCGGCGTGGCGCCTTCCTGCCAGCCTTTTGCGTCGGCGATGTTGACGGTCGGGATCACCGTGGGGTTCGGCTTCGGCAAAGTCGGATTCGGGCCGTAGCCGACCAGGCCCGTCGTGCGAGCCGCATTTCGGGCCGAAACGCCGGCGCAGCCGGCCATAAGCGCACCGGCCATGGTGATGACGATCAGGTGTCGCGGAACGGTAGTCATGCCATGCCCTCCCGAAGAGATCGGCCGCTCTCGCAGTGAGACGGAACGCTGCGCCATACTATTCCCTTCCGCATCCGACCGGCAGCGTTCTCCGCTCGTTCCCTGCAATCTTTGCGAGGGGCGCATTCGGGAGTATTCTCTCCTGCAGCAAGAAAAAAATCGGGGCGCAGCGCGTCTCCAGACGATGCTTGTGCCTCTTCAGCGATTGTGAATGCCCGCGAAAAAATCCGCTCCCAAAAAGGGGAGGGAGTTCGCGCGCAGCCTTGGGAGGAAAACATGAAACACAGAGCCGAAAGCGGGGGGACATCGCGCCGCAAATTTCTCCGCGGCGCCGCAGCGGCCGGAGCGGCCATGGCTGCAGCGCCGAGCATCGTGAGGGCACAAGGCCCGGTCAGCATGCGCTGGCAAAGCACGTGGCCGTCCAAGGACATCTTTCACGAGTTCGCGCTCGACTTTGCAAAGAAGGTCAACGACATGACTGGTGGCGACCTCAAGATAGAGGTGCTTCCGGCCGGTGCCGTCGTGCCGGCATTCGGACTGCTCGACGCGGTTTCCGAAGGAACGCTCGATGGGGGCCACGGCGTGATGGTCTATCACTACGGCAAGCAGACTGCGCTGGCGCTGTGGGGATCGGGGCCCGGCTTCGCCATGGACGCCAACATGATGCTGGCCTGGCACAAATATGGCGGCGGCAGGGACCTGCTCGCCAAGCTTTACGAGTCGATCGGTGCCAATGTCGTGTCGTTTCCCTACGGGCCCATGCCGACACAGCCGCTGGGCTGGTTCAAGAAGCCGGTCGCCAAGGCCGAGGACCTGCAGGGATTGAAGTTCCGCACCGTCGGTATCTCGATCGATGTGTTCACAGGGCTCGGCGCAGCGGTCAACGCCTTGCCGGGAGGCGAGATCGTCGCCGCACTCGACCGCGGCCTGCTCGACGCGGCGGAATTCAACAATGCCTCATCCGATCGCCTGCTCGGCTTTCCCGACGTCTCCAAGGTGTGCATGCTGCAGGGCTATCATCAGAATGCCGAGACATTCGAGATCCTGTTCAACAAAGGAAAGTTCGACGGCCTGCCGGATCAGATGAAGGCAATCATAACCAATGCGGTGGACGCGGCGTCGGCAGACATGGCCTGGAAAGCGATCGACCGCTACTCCACGGATTATCGCGAGATGCAGACGGCCGATCAGGTCAAGTTCTACAAGACGCCCGAAGCGATCCTCAAGCGGCAACTCGAAGTCTATGACGAGGTGGTGAAGAAGAAATCGGCGGAAAATCCGGTGTTCAAGGAGGTTCTGCAGTCCCAGATCGCCTTTGCCGAACGCGCGACACGCTGGGAGCAGGATACCGTCGTCAACCGGCGGATGGCCTTCGACCACTATTTCGGGCGAGACGGGGTCGCCAAGTCGCTCTGACTTCATCCCGATCCAGTACATCACCGGCGCGCGGCCGGTGATGTACGGTCAGGACCTGGCCTCCCGGGGGTGCGCGTGAACGTTCAGCATCTGCTCATGAGGATCGACGCCATCAGCGTCTGGACCGGCAAGGCGGCGGCGTGGCTGATCATCGGTCTGATGATGCTGGTCTGCGGTGAAGTCTTCAAACGCTATATCCTGAACATGCCGACCGCATGGATCTTCGATGCCAGCAACATGCTCTACGGCAGCCTCTTCATGCTGGCGGGCGCCTATGCCCTGGCGCAGAACGCGCATGTGCGCGGTGATTTCATCTACAGTTCGTTGAAGCCGCGCACGCAGGCGGCGTTGGACCTCATCCTTTACATCTTCTTCTTCCTGCCCGGAATCGCCGCCCTCATCTATGCAGGCTACGACTATGCCGCATTGTCATGGCGGATCGGCGAGCACTCGACGGTGACCGCCGAAGGGCCGCCGATCTATTACTTCAAGACGGTCATTCCGATCGCAGGCGCGCTCGTCATCCTTCAGGGACTGGCGGAGATCCTGCGCTGCATCGTCTGTCTCAGAACCGGGGTGTGGCCGGCGCGGCTGAAGGACGTCGAAGAGATCGACGTCGTCGCCGAGCAGCTTGCCCATAGCGAGCATCTGGACGAGGAAACGCGTGAAGCTGCCATCGAACGCGCGCAGGATATCGACAGGGCGGCCCGGCAGCGCGGCCTCGGAGGGGGAGAGCGGTGAGTGAACCTTTTCTTGGCTTGACGATGCTGGGCCTCATCGTGGTCGTGATCATGATGGGATTTCCGACGGCCTTCACCCTCATGGGTCTCGGAATGCTGTTCGGCTTCTACGCCTTCTACAATCCGGTGGAACCCTGGATCGACAATCGCGTCTTCGATCTCATGGTCCAGCGCACCTACGGCGCAATGACCAATGACGTGCTGATCTCCATCCCGCTTTTCGTGCTGATGGGCTACGTGATGGAGCGCGGCGCGCTGGTCGACAAGATGTTCTACAGCATCCAGCTGTCATTCCGGCGCGTTCCGGCATCGCTCGCGGTGACAACGCTCATCGTCTGCACCTTCTGGGGCATCGCCAGCGGCCTCGTCGGCGCCGTGGTCGTGCTGATGGGGGTGATCGCCATGAACCCGATGCTGCGGGCCGGTTACGATGTGAAGCTTGCCTCGGGCGTCATCACCGCCGGAGGCACTCTGGGCATCCTGATCCCTCCTTCGGTGATGATCATCGTCTATGCGGCCGTAGCCGGCCAGTCGGTGGTCAAGCTTTATGCGGCGACGATGTTTCCCGGCTTCTTTCTGGCGCTCCTCTATCTCGCCTATGTCCTCGGCTGGGCGATGCTCAATCCGAAGATCGCTCCGAGCCTGCCCGAGGAACAGACGCGCGTCCCGGTGCCGCCATGGATGAAGCATTTCGCAGAGGTCTATTCACCCAACATGCTCGCCGGTCTTCTCGCAGCGCTCGTCTCGCCATCACGCGCGCTCGGGATCAAGGCGGGGGAGGGACGGCTCACCTATTGGAAACTCGTCAAGAATCTTGCTGCGGCGCTCTTTCCGCTTCTGCTAACGGCGTCCACGCTCTGGCTTCTCTGGTGGTATGTCGTCATTCATCAACAGGTGGCCGCGACCGAAGCACCGGAGGGGCTGGAAGAGCTCGGCGCGCCGGTCGCGGATGCCGGGCCTGCAGCGGCTGGCGGCCCCGCGACGAGCTTCTACGTCTGGTTCGGCCTCGCCGCCGCAATCGCCGTCTTCGCGCTGCTGCGCTACTATCGCAACATGACGGCGGAACGGCTGCAGGTGGTGAAGCTCCTCGTTTCCTCCGTCATGCCGCTCGCAATCCTCACGGTGGCGGTGCTCGGGGTGATCCTGTTCGGCATCACCACTGCGACGGAATCCGCCGCCGTCGGCGCGGCCGGTGCCTTCCTGCTGGCACTCCAGGCGCGGACCCTCGACTGGCAGCGCACCAAGGAAGCGGTGTTCCTGACCGCGAAGACGACCGCCATGGTCTGCTGGCTCTTCGTCGGGTCGGCGCTTTTCTCCGCCGTTTTCGCGATCCTCGGCGGACAGGCGCTGGTGGAGCAATGGGTTCTCGCGCTGGATCTCACGCCGGTGCAGTTCATGATCCTGTCTCAGGCGATCATCTTCATTCTCGGCTGGCCGCTCGAATGGACCGAGATCATCATCATCTTCGTGCCGATCTTTCTGCCGATGCTCCACCATTTCGACATCGACCCGATCCTCTGGGGCGTGCTCGTCTTCGTCAATTTGCAGGCTGCGTTCCTGTCCCCGCCGGTTGCGATGTCGGCCTACTATCTCAAGGGCGTGTCGCCGCCGCAGGTGACCCTCAACCAGATATTCGCGGGCATGATGCCTTACATGCTCATCGTCATCCTCTGCATGATCATGATGTATATCTGGCCGGGCATGACGCTCTGGCTGCCCGAATATCTCTATGGCTGACGCGCTTGCTGCAGCGTTGAGCGGCGCCGCGGAAATGACCCGGCGCCAGGAGCGCATATACAAAACCAGGGCCCGCCGTCAGCGAGCGGGTCCTGGTAAATTGCGGCGAAAATTCAATCTCTCTATTTTCCCGGCGGCAATATCACACCCGGCTGCCAGACGCCCCGGGCATATCCATCACTCTCCGCCCGGGGGCTGCCGCGAGCTCGACCGGGTAAATCCTCGCAATCGGCGTTCACCCCGAAGGGAGCTCCGATCTAAATTGCTACTGAAATCATTTCCCTGATTGCACCGCTATTTTTGACGAGATCGGTGGCCTTGGTCCAGTAACTTTTCAGGGCGATTTGTTACGAACTACGACCGATTCTTGCGCAGGAGGCGGCTTGGAGAGCTTACACCCGGGCGCTTCCGGATTTTGTCGCGAGGAAGTCGAGGACTCCCGCCCTTCTTGTAAAGATTTCATAAAAGCCGAACGTGTTTGGTAACGATCTTAAAATTAGTTAATGCTTATGTGTTGCGGTGGGGCTGCTGAGAGGGAAGGCTATGAGGGCCGCGACGTTCCGCCTGCATCTGAGAAGATTGGTGCGCGACAGGAGCGGCAACTTCGCCGTTCTGGGCGCGATCGCTTTCGTTCCGATTATCGGCGCGGCTGCGCTGGCGATCGACTTCGCCGGGGCTTACCTGGAGGCGGAGAAAATCCAGAGCGCTCTCGATGCGGCCGCGCTCGGCTCGGTCCGCGCCTATGGCGAGGGTGCCACCGAGGACGACGCCTACGCCGCGGCGCAAAAGTTCTTCTGGAGCAATTATGCGCTGCCGCAGGAGAGCGTCGTCGACGCGCTGGCCGTCGCCACCGAGCCGTCGACGCAGGCGCTGTCCGTAAAGTTCACGCGCAATGTGAATGAAGATACCGCTACCGCCGAATTCGTGCTGGACCACAAGCCGCTCTTCCTCGAGCGCCTGCCGCTGCAGATCCGGCGCCTGGCGATTGCCGCGCGCGCCTCCGGGGCGGAGGCCTGCATTCTTGCGCTTCATCGCACGGCAGACCGGGCATTCGAGGTCAGCGGCAGCGCAATTGCCGATCTGACGGGATGCGCGGTCCTTTCGAACTCCGACGACGATCAGTCGGTCTATATCGGCGGCTCAGGCAAGCTCAAAGCCGAATGTCTTTACGCAGCGGGCCGTATCTACAGCTCGCCGCAGGCGGTACAGCTCGCCTGCGAGGCCGCCGTGGAAGGATCGCCGCGCATACCCGATCCATTTGCGAGCAAGGTGCTCCCCAAGCCTTCGGGCTGGACGAATCTTTCCGGCTGCGGTCAGGGCTACGTCGCCGGAGGCGGCGGCAACGGCGATTGCAACGGCACTGGAAAGACACCGAAAAATGCCGACGGCCATGTGGTGACGTTGAAACCCGGTACCTACGGCGGCCTGGATCTGAAAGGAGCCGTCACGCTCCAGGCGGGCAATTACATCATCGACGGCGGCCGGCTCGAACTCGGCAGCCAAACGGTCGTCAGCGGTCAGGGCGTGACCTTCTTCCTGATCAACGATGCGGAACTCAGGATCAATGGAGGCGCCACCTTCAATATCTCGCCTTCCCTCGAGGGCAGTTGGGCCGGCTTCTCGATCGTTGCAGAGCACGGCAACACCGCATCAGCCGTCATCAACGGCAACAGCAAATCCTCGTTGACGGGGATCCTCTATTTCCCCGACGCCCGCGAACTCCAATATGCCGGCAACGGCACGACCAGCGGTGAGTGCATCAGATTGATCGCACAGGAGATCACGCTGATCGGCAACAGTACTTTCAAGATGGATTGCAGCAAAGAGCTTGCCAATACCCATTTCAATTATCCGGGCGCCATTCGTCTGGTGCGCTGATCCTGAAAGCAGCGCCGCCAGGCCGCCATGCTGGCCGCCGGGGCAGATAAGGGTCAATAGCCGCCGACCGATAGGCAAAAACGCGCCAGTTTCGGGCCACAGTAGCGAATCGGCGAAGAAATCGACGCCAGTTGCGCAAAACAAGCGGTCTTTGCCACAATTTCGCTTCACCTAGCCGGCAAGTTTTCGACTGCTGACCACCGGCTGGCAGGGGAATTTCAAACTCTCGCAAAGCGAACGCCATCAGGTTGGGGGCACGGCCATTGCAATTCGCGGGCCGGCTGCAATACCGCGCTGAAAATCCATATTCGATTTTCGGAAACGGTCATGTGCAGCCTCAAAGCGCTAGAGAGTCCTTTGTGCTTTGTGCCGAAGGCGTAGTGCAGCCTTGACGGCTGCCGACACGGTACCGCTCACGGGCGGACCGTGCAGCAATCCAGGCATGCCGCCTTGGCGCCTTTGACGGGCGCTGGGCGCGGCCGTTGCTGTACGCCTCGGTGGAGGACGCTCTAGCCCTTTGATTCCGGAGCCATCTTCATCTGCGATCGGGACGCATTCCCGAACGCGGAGCGGCTCGGCGCGCGCATATGCGCGTCTGCGGAAGGGGCGAACTTTTGCGATGGACGGAGACGAAGAGGCAGGCGAAGGCCGGCATGACGCCGTCCGCGCCGGCTGCATCTTTTGGATCGAAGTCAATCCGGAAGATGCGGCAAAACCAGGTGCTACGGCGACTTTGCGTCTGATTGGACGCGCAGCGCCGTGAGGGAGACCAACTCATGAAGGTTGTCGCGCTTCTGACTGCAGCATTTCTTGCGCTTACGTCACCCGACACCGCATCAGCGGGAATGCTCACCCAGGCCCAGCAATATGCCGGGCTGCACGAGGTGAAGAACAACAGGCGCCTGCGCGCCGCTCTCGGCATCAATCCGGCCCGTACGCCCTGGTGCGGCCATTTCATGGGGATGGTTGCCAGGAAATCCGGCCGGCAGCCACCGAAGAGCTATGGCATCGCCCGCTCGTGGCTGAGGTTCGGTGCGCCCGTCAAGCTGTCCTACGCAAAGCCGGGCGACGTCGTCGTCGTCAGAGCCGGACGGAGCTATCACGTCGGCGTCCTGTCGCAGATGTCCAAATCGACCGCACGTCTTATCGGCGGCAACCAGTCGGGTCGCGTGCAGTTGTCCTATTTCAGCCGAGCCCAGGTGGTGGCGGTAAGACGATAGCAGCCAGGGCCGCGCACGGGCTCATGGCAAGTTTCCTCTCAGGCGGACGGCAACGCCGCGGAGGGCTCGCGCGCGGCACAATCTGCAGCTTTACACTCTTGCTCGTCCCGCTCTAATCTCCGCGGCAATTCAATGTGGAATTGCCCCTGATGTCGCTTCGCCTTGCCACCTTCAATATCGAAAACCTCATGAGCCGCTTCGATTTTTCCGGCTTTCGCAACCAGCTCAAGCAGGATCGGGTGTTGCGGCTCTTCGACGTTCGCAGCGAGGCGGAATACCAGCGTCTGGAAGAGGCACGCACGATCGCGCATACGGACGACACCCGGCAGATGTCGGCGCTGGCGATTGCCGATTGCGACGCCGATATTCTCTGCCTGCAGGAGGCCGACAACATGGCGGCGCTGCAGGCCTTCGAATATGGCTATCTGTTTCGCATGGCCGGCAACGGTTATCGCCAGAAATATCTGATCGAAGGCAACGACTCCCGCGGCATAGATGTCGCCGTGCTGATGCGGGAGGAGACCCGCGACGGCCAGAAGATCGAGTGCCTGGAGGTAAAGAGCCACGCTGCGCTCACCTATGAGGATCTCGACCTCTTCAACGACGAACTGGCGCTTACGAACCGGCCCCGCGACCGCATCTTCAAACGCGATTGCCTCGAATTGGATGTGAGAATCGGCGGGAGGCCGCTGACCCTCTATGTGGTGCATCTCAAGTCCATGGGGCCGGCGCGCGAAGGTCTCGACGGCCGGCAGGCGACGATGGCCGTGCGTGTCGCGGAGGTGAAGGCCGTGCGCCATCTCATCGAACGCCGCTTCGGCCGCGGACATACGGCCGACAAAGTCTTCGCCATCTGTGGCGACATGAACGACTATCAGGAGAAGGTGAAGGTGCTGGGCGACCGGCGCAACGGCTATGAATTCGTGCCGCATGAGGAAACGACGAGCGCGCTCGACATCCTGAGCCACGACGGTTTTGTCGAAAATCCCAATCTGCGCCGGCCGGTCCTCGACCGCTGGACGCTCTTTCATAGCCGGGGGCCGGATGATCGGCATCTCTGCCAGCTCGACTATATCTGGCTGTCGCCGGAGCTGGCGCGCCGCAACGCGGCCCGGCTGCCTGAAATCATCCGTTCCGGGCAGCCCTATCGCACGATCTTTCCCGCGGGGCAGGAGGTCGAGCGTTATCCGCGCACCGGCTGGGACCGTCCGAAAGCCTCCGACCATTGCCCTGTCGTAATGACCTTGGATATTTGAAGATGACCTTACTGGAAACCAGCCAGGGGCAATGGCCTCTCGACGGGACGATCTTCCCGGTCTCGGAAATCGATATAGAGGTCTCGCCCGAGCCCCATCCGTTCCATCTGGCAGAGGCGGATCGGGCGCGCGAAAGCTGGCAGCGGGAAATCGCCGCGAACCCACACCTTTTCGACGGCCGGATGGTACTGCAGAGGTCGGTCCGGATCACGGACGGGCGCATCAGCGCGCGAGCCCATATCGTTCCCTATTCGACCTTTCTCTGGTGGCGGAAAACGAGAGCGGCGGGCGCGAGCCATATCTTTGGCATGCCGATGCTCGTCTCTTCGGACGGCGCCTTGATCGCCATCCGCATGGGTGCGCACACGGCCAATCCGGGCCGGGTCTATAGCCCCGGCGGTTCGCTGGAGCCGGAGGACATCATCGACGGGCGCTGCGACGTCGCGCGCAACATCGCGCGCGAGGTCATGGAGGAAACCGGCATCTCGCTTTCCGAGGCGATCGCAGAACCGGGCTGGCACGCCATCCGCATGGATGGCACCCTTACCGTTTTCCGCGTTTTCCGATTGGCGGCCACGGCGGAGGAAATCCTTGCGCGGGTGGCGGCGCATGTTGCTGCCGATCCCCATCCCGAGATCGACGAGGCGGTGGCGATCCGAGGGCCAGAGCCGACCGCACATAATTATCCGCCGTTCATTCCACCCATACTTGAATGGCTTTTTGCGCGTAGCCGCGTGCAGCAGATGGCGTGAAGGAACGTCGCCGCGGGCATTTTGCCTTGCCGCCGGGCCGCTGGCGTTGCAAGGTCGCGAGCGGTGCGGCACAGCAGAGTTTTGACCCGACGTCGCGGCGTCGGCAGACGGGATCTTCGTAATACCGCGCTACCCGGACCTAATCCACAACGACCCGGACCAATAAGGGGACATGTATGGCACGGCGTTACGCGATCTACGATGTCTTCACCGAGAAACGGCTGGCGGGCAACCCTCTTGCAGTGGTGTTCGAGGCCGAGGGGCTTGCCGAGGAAGCCATGCAGGCGATCGCCCAGGAGTTCAACCTTTCCGAAACGGTTTTCATCCTGCGGCCCGGCAACGCCGCCCATTCCGCCCGGCTTCGGATATTCACGCCGGCACACGAACTGCCCTTCGCCGGACACCCGACAGTCGGAGCGGCCGTAGCAATTGCGGAAGCGGCCTACGGGGAGGCCAACAGTGCGCTCGAACTGATGCAGGTACTGGAAGAAAGCGTGGGGCCGGTCCGCGCTGCCGTCAGGCTGAAGCCGGGAGCGGCGACCTTCGCCGAATTCGACCTGCCGCGCAAACCGATCCGGCTCCACGCGCAGTTGGACCGGCAGGAGATCGCCGACGCACTTGCGCTCAAGACCACGCAGGTCGGCTTTGAAAATCATGTGCCGTCGTTCTGGAGCGCCGGCGTTCCCTTCGTCATGGTGCCCCTCCATGACGTCGGCGCGGCCGCTTCGGTTGAATTCGATCCGCAGCGCTGGGAGCACCTGGCACCGCTTGGCGAGGGCCGGCTCGCTGCAGCCTATCTCTACTGTCGCGGCGGCATCAATCATACAGCCCGCTTTCATGCCCGGATGTTCGCCCCCGGCATGGGCCTCGTCGAAGACCCGGCAACCGGCTCGGCCGCGGCCGCTCTTTCAGGCGCCATCAACTTCTTCGACGGCCTGGTCGATGGCCACCACCCCATGCTGATCGAGCAGGGGGTCGAAATGGGCCGCCCTTCCTTCATTCATCTGCATCTGGACATAGCGGAGGGCAAGATCGCGAGCGCGCGGATAGGCGGCCATGCCATAAAAGTTGCCGAAGGGGAGCTGACGGTCTGAAGTGGCGGCGAAGGACGCACGAATGCACCGCGCTGAAATTTTTGCAGAAAACTTGCAAACGGCGCTGGACAAGCCCGGCGAACGCCATTATACGCCCCACCAGACCGCAGCGAAGCGGTTCCGGTCGGGTGATTAGCTCAGTTGGTAGAGCAGCTGACTCTTAATCAGCGGGTCCACGGTTCGAGCCCGTGATCACCCACCAAAAACCTCAAATTCTCTGGGAATGCAGCAATGGTTCGGCCTACGCCCTGATGGCTCGGGCTCAGCTGACGAGCGGATTGCGCATAGCCGCTCTGCCATGACCGGCGGGAGCACATTCCGGGAAAGATCAAGAACTTCGTCAAGCTTGGCAGCCGGACCCTGCGACCGCGGCACCCGCTTGCATTCTAGGCCGACGGTTCTGCCCTCAACCGGCGCAAGCTTCGCAGTTGCGGCGGAGTTGAATTCGCGCGCCGATGCCGATAAACGCTTCCTCTCGCAGCGGTCGATCGGGAGCAGACCTTGAAAGAACTTCACTATCCTTTTCGCCGAGCTGAGAGCGAGCGGGTTCGGAGAGGGATATTCGATCGCGTTCTTACCCGTTACGAAACCTACAAGCTGACGGCGCGGGTCCGCAAGCGGAAGCGGACGATCGAGATGTCGTGCCTGACGCCGGGCGGGCAGCGGACGCTCGGCAAAGACGACATCCCGCTCGTGTTCAATACGCATAACGACCGGAAGCTGCTGCCTTCGTTTCTCGCGCACTACCGAAGGCTCGGCGTTACCCGCTTCATCTGCGTCGATGACGTATCGTCGGACGGGACGCGGGACTACCTGCTTGCGCAAGCCGATGTGGACCTTTGGAGCTCGCCGGTGCGGTATCGCGATGCCCGCAGGGGGCGTGAATGGCGAGAGGTTCTGTTCGAGCGCTATGGCTGGAACCGGTGGTATCTGAATGTCGATTCCGACGAGTTCCTGATCTACGAGGATTGCGAGAACCGGCCGCTCGATGCACTTCTGCGGGCGCTGGAAAGCAAAGGGGAAAAGCGCCTCGCAGCCCCGATGCTCGACATGTATCCGATCGGACCGCTCGGGGCTGCCACGCTCGACAGCGATGATGGCCGCATGCCGTGGGAAATCGCCGATCATTTCGACGGCTCCGGATACGAGATCAGCTATACGAAGCGGGCGATCAGCATCACGGGCGGCCCGCGGAAGCGCAAATTCGCCCATCTGCTCGAACTCATCAAATATCCTGTCATCTTCTGGGACAGGGAATGTAGCCTCGGCGTCAGCATTCATCAGCCGTTGCCCTGCGAAAGGAATTTCACCGCCGTCGCCGGTGTGCTGCTGCACTTCAAGTTCTTCTCCGACTACAAGGAAAAGATTGAACAGGCAGTCGCCGACGGGCAGTATTTCGATGCTGCGGCCGTCTACCGCAAGATGTTTGAAGATCTTCAGGAGACCGGTGAGTTCGACTTTTCCGATGCGTGCTCGACGCGGTTCTCGAGTTCCAGGCAGTTGCTCGAACTCGGCTTTATCGGACCCGTGCGCTAGCCGTAGCCGCGTCCGAGGCATCGGGAGGAACGGCGCCAAACGCCTTAATCGGTGGACAGTTTACCGTTAGCTCACACCGAATACGAGGAAAGACGGGGCAGCACTCTTAAATTCCTGCGCCTCTGGCTCTATATGACCTCTTATTGACCGATTGCGGTCGAGAGACAGGGAAGGGTGGAAATGCAGCGTTTCGGACGTGTTCTGGCCATTGCGGCAATCGGTGTTGCGGCGATGATGACGGTGGTCGACGTCGCTGAAGCGAGGCGGGCAGGCGGTGGCTTCGGCTCGCGCGGCAGCCGGACCTTTTCCGCCCCGCCGGTCACTCGGACGGCACCGGCACCGGCCGCGCCGATCGACAGAACCATGACACCGCGGCAGAGCACCCAGCCCTCTACCGCGACCAATCCGGCCAGCCAGAACCGGACCAATGCACGGCCGGGCTTTTTCAATGGTTTCGGCGGATCCATGCTCGGCGGTCTCATGATGGGCGGTCTGATCGGCATGCTGCTCGGCCATGGCATCGGCGGCGGCATCGGCTTCCTCGGCCTGCTGCTGCAGGTCGGCCTCGTCGTTCTGCTGATCTCCCTGGCAATGCGCTTCTTCGGCCGCAACCAGCGTCCGGCCTATTCGGCGCCCGCTGCCTCGGCCCGCTCTTCGGCGGCAGCCGGCGCAGCGCCGTCCTTCCGAATTCCGCGGATAGGTGAAGCCATGGGTGGTGCTGCCACAGGGGCGTCCGCCGCCGCACCGGTACCGGTGCAGACAGATGAGATCAGCGTGGGCCAGGACGATCTCGATCGCTTCGAGGCGATGCTGAAGGATGTGCAGGCTGCCTACGGAGCGGAGGATTATGCGGCGCTGCGTCAGCTGACCACACCCGAAGCCATGTCCTACCTCGCGGAAGAGCTGAGCGACAACGCAACAAAGGGTCTCAAGAACGAAGTCCGCGACGTTCACCTCGTTCAGGGCGACCTCGCGGAGGCATGGAGAGAGAACGGTACCGAATATGCGACGGTCGCCATGCGCTACGAGAGCATCGACGTGATGCGCGACAGGGCCACAGGCAGGGTCGTGAGCGGCAATGCCGACGAGGCGACAGACGCCGTCGAGATATGGACGTTCGCGCGAAAGCCCGGCGCCGACTGGCAGGTATCTGCCATCCAGGGCGTCGAGGCCTGAACGCCCGCCAGCCTGACCGCCGGGCGGCAAGCCTACCACCGGCATCACGATCCGATCAGAAGAAGGCGAAGATCGGCTATTGACGGCGCCGCTCTTTGCCGCTCTTTTCTGACGGGCGGATTCGCCTTAACATCTTGAATTCCGGTTGAGTTCTGCGCGGTGGTTCGTTCAGTCCGGCACGTGTCGGCCTGCTGATCTTTCGCCCGCAGCCGATCGAGGAGCGGCGATATGACGAAGCTTGGCAAGACGGGTGGCAGCGCGCGTACAACGTTCTGCGCTGCGGCGATCACGGTGTGGGCCCTTGCCGCCGGCGTCGCCGCAGCGGCGGATTGCAAGAGCGCTGCGGGACCGGGCACGGACTGGCAGGACTGCAACAAAAAGCAGATCATGCTGGGTGGTAGCGACCTCCCGGGAAGCAATTTGTTCAACACCGATTTTACGATGACCGACCTGCGCGGGGCCAATCTCACGTCCGCTAATCTGGAGAAGGCGACGCTCGTTCGTGCTTCGCTCGCCAGGGCGAAAGCGGACAAGGCGAATTTCAGCAGGGTGGAGGCCTATCGCGGCAACTTTTCAGCCATCTCTGCGGAGAATGCATCCTTCGCAAGTGCCGAGCTGCAGCGCACCGACTTCAGCGGAGCACGGCTGGCAGGCGCCGACTTCGAGAAAGCGGAACTCGGGCGCGCCAATTTCGACAAGGCCGTACTGACGGGCACGCGCTTCGCGATGGCCAACCTTTCGCGCGCCAAGCTGAGCGGTGCGGTTCTCGAAGGACCGATCGATCTGGATCGCGCCTTTCTTTTCCTGACGAGGATAGAGGGCGTCGACCTTTCCAGAGCGTCCGGGCTCACACAGGAACAGGTCGATCTCACCTGCGGTGACGGCGCGACCAAGTTGCCGTCGGGACTGGCCGCGCCCGCTAAATGGCCGTGCCCTCCCGACGACGATTGAAGCGTAAAGGGCGGGCGCTTCAACGATCATCGTTCGGTGCCGCAAGGTCGGCGGATACAAGCCTGAGACCCGGTCGTGCCTGCGGCGACTCCGCGCCGGCTCTCCGTTGCGGCCGATCGTCCTGCGCCGCCGCTTCAGCCAGATCATAGCCGAGAGCGAAGGCGATTTTCCTCAGCATTTCGCGAGCGCGAAACTCATGACGGGCGATGGCCTGGCTTTCGGTGACGAAGTAGGCGGCACTGACCGCCTCGATGAGATTGAGGGCTGCGAGATTGACGACGGCGTATGTCTCGGCGCGGATCACAGGGCGCCTCCGAATTGCTGCCGGGGATTGTGCGTACCGAGCTGCCGCTGGACCTGGCTCGCATCCGCGCCGCTGCCGAACTCACGCTCGCGATCGAGTGCGAAGAAGGCGTCGTCGACGAGATCCGTCGCGGGCCGGGCTTCACGCTGGAAAACATGCCCATCTGCACCAAGATGCCAGGCGAGCGAAGCCAGACTGGAATAGGCGGAGGAGAGAAAGCACTTGAGCGCCATCTGGTTCTGAGCGTCGGTCGAACGGAGAAAGTCGGCGGCGAAGAGTTCGTCGACCTGGCCATGAAGATCGGATCTGATGCGGGGGAGGGACATGTGGCGCTTATTCTCCTCGTATCGCTGCCGGCGTTCGTCCGCCGTGCAATTCTGCCCTGTGTTCACCCAGCATTGCATCCGACACGATACATGTCAACACGAATCGTGTTGATCTCGCTGACATGAGATATGTCGTTGGAGTGCCGGCAAAGGAATTAGCCCGCTGGTCGACTCCCGCCTGAAGATTGGGGGCCTTTGCGTTCTCAGGCGTTGCCGGCGAGCGCGATATAATGGACGGAGTGAACGGTACAGGCTTCGAAGCGCAGTTCCTTATGGGGGTTGAACTGCTCGAGAACCAGCTCGGAGCTGTTGTGGCGCACGAACTTCTTGACGTAGGCCAGCAGGGCCCCGCCTTCTTCCAGCCGAATCTGAGCGATCACGTAGTCGCCTTTCCGGACGCGGCGGCTGGGATCGACGAAGCAGACCTCGCCGTCTTCGTAGCGCGGGTACATCGAATCGCCTGAAACCGAGACCGCATAGGCGCCCGAGATGTCCGAGAGTATCGGCGGCGCCATGACTTCGTACAGCACGTTGCCGTTCATTATGAATTCACCGTCAACCCCGCCGACTGCCTGACCGAAGACCGGGATCTTTTCCCCCTGGCCGATTACCTTGGCGCCGATCCGGGCGTTCGGCGCGTCGACTTCGGCCATTGTCGAGCCGGTCGCGGAGCCGGTGGAGGTTCGGCGGTCGGTACCGGTCAGCAGCCAAAGCGGATCGACATTGAACTTGCGGCCGTAGATCTCCGCTTCGCTGAGTTCGAACTCATTCTGCCCATTCTCGTGGGCGCGATAGGTCGAAGCCACGATGCCCAAGGCATTCGCTGCGTCGGAGGCGAACCGATAGCCCGCTTTGACGCGCGCCTCGCGCAATCTTTCAGCTCTTTCGCTCATGATACGGGACTTAGCAATGTTGATAACATAAATCATGTTGACAACACGACATTATAGATGTCATTGATAAAGTCAAGTCGCGGCTGCGGAGGCACCGCGACCGCTGGGAGCACGGGAAAGGGGAGTTCGAGAACAGTGGCGGAGAATTCGGAACTGGCAAGGCAGACTCGACACTATCGCAGCGTACGGGAGCGGCTGGCTCGCCCGAGCGAAGCGATGGGGCGATCTGCGCGCATCAAAGAACTCGAAGGACAATTGGTCGACCTTGCTTCCGACAACGAAGCGAAAGGACGGCGGATTGCGAGACTGGAAGCCGATCTCGCCGATACGGAAGCGCGGCTGCTCGCGCAGGCCCGAATTCTGCTTGGCAGCCGAGATACCGGTGCGTCGAATGTGGGCGGCCGCGACAGAGCGCCGATCGAGGAAATCGTTGCCGCCGTGCTCGAGGATTTTCCCGGTGTGAGCTGGGACGACATCATCAGTGTGCGCCGGGAGCGCCGGCTGGTGAAGCCGAGGCATGCCTGCATGCGCGCGGTCTATGAGCGCCGCCGGGATCTCTCGCTGGCGGGGATCGGCCGCATCTTCCATAGAGACCACACGACCGTGCTTGCGGTCGTGAATGATGGCGGCGCCGGAAGGCGGACAGCTTCCAGAGATGACACCTTCGGCTGAGCCTTGCGGCGGCTCGCATTCCATACCCACCCTCAGTTCACCCTGAATACCGTCACGTCCCGCCGCTTCACGGCAGGTCGCCCGCAACGGATGTCTCAATCACCACGCTCGAAAGGATTCCCATGTTGACCAAGGCTCAGAAATTGCGTGCAAAGCGCAAGGCACAACTCGGACGGCCGCGGAAGGCCAATGCCGAGCGCTTTGCATGCGGCAAGATAAAGCCGGAGTGGTCCAAACAGGAAAGCGAAAAGGAGGCCATGGCTGTGGCGCTTGCAGCGCGCAAGCGCATGCATGGCCTAGAGACCAGAGGCGCGCTCGCCGGCTACACGCTCGGCCGGCTGTTTCTAGACGGGCGGATTACCGAGCAGCAGCGGGAGGCGGGCGACGACTACGCGGCGACGATGGTGCGCTATTATCATTTGACGGGCATTCCGTTTCCAAGCATCAGGGCCCAGCAAATCGGCCACGTAAGAGGACATGCAAGCGAGCCGAGCGAGGCCCGCGCCGTGAAGGCGAAGAACGCGGCGGAGAGAATGATGAGGCTTGAAGGCCTGTTGCTCGGATGCGAGGAGGGGCGGCAGGTGAAAGCCACCGTCTTCAACGTCTGCGTGATGGATTACGAAGGGTTGAGAATGATGCCGGAAGCCCAATTGGATTGGCTGAAGCGGGGCCTGAATGCCCTCCTCTTCGAAAAGGGCTTGCGCGAATATGGGAAGAAGGATATTTCGCTTACTCCATAATAGGAATAATATCCTATAGCTCGATCCGGCCTAAGCCGGTTCAGACCGTGCCACAAGAATGCCGGGCAAACCGTCGTCCCAAAACCGCTGCACTTTTGGGCGAATAGAGATTAAATGCTTTCAATGCGAAGGTGCCTCGAACCAGTATGTCGAGGCGCATCGACCGTTTCCCGGAGCAGAAAGAAGGTGAGTCCGTGAAAGCTTCAGCAATGCTCGCCTTTGCGGTGATTGCCGTAGCGACAGGTATGCTACCGGCACAAGCCCAGACGTGCAGCACGGGAATTTGCGCCGGTCGTCCCGCGGGCAGCAGCAACCACGATCTCTTCATCGAGAGGGAATACCGCGACTTCCTGCAACAGCGATATCCGAACTACGGCTCCCGCTATCGCGGCAGGGCTCCCGACATCGGCATAGGCCCCGGTGCGACGGTGGGAGGCCCTTCGCCCCGGGCGGTGGACAGATCGCGCCTGCGCCAACGGCAAAGGGGGCAGTTCGACGCCAATGCGCATCTTCGCTGGTGCCAGGAGCGGTACGCCTCGTATCGCGCTGCGGACGACACGTTTCAGCCCTTTGACGGCGGGCGCCGCCGGTGTAACTCGCCTTACAATTAGAGGGGTGACCCCTCAGCGCGTTTTGCGCAGGAGCTTCATTGCGACGTAAGCCGCGGACTGCGCCTGAAGCTGAGTGGCGAACTGACCCTGGGCCGGATAGGTGACGCCGCGATAGCTGAGGACGAAGGCCCAGCGCCCGTTCGTTCGCTTTTCGACCCTGATTTCGGCATCGGGCTTGTTATCTGGACTCACCGCAGTTTTCCTCGTTCGCCATTCAGCGCCGGCATGACCCCGGCGCGAGTAACTTGCGCATCCGGCGGCGGAAAGCAAGAGTTCGCGGCGGTGCCCGGCATGCCTGAAGCGCTGCCTGCCGCACCTGTAAATGGTCCAGTGCAGGTTTGAACGTCGTCCCCGGTTACTCGACGGATTTAACCGGGCCGAAACGCTCCATGACGAACGAAGTCTGGACGCCACCCTGCAGGCGATCGGTCTTTTCAAGTTTTACGCTGGCGAACTGACCGGATTCGGCGAGGGGCGTGCGGTGCCAGGCCGTGGTGACGAACAAGCCGGCACCGACGATGAAACCGACGGCGACATATATCCAAGGATTGCGCATGGACGAAGCTCCTTCTCTCGGGAAGGCAAATGCATTGCGGGCTGTCGTGGTTCCCCGACGATCGGGATACTGGCCTAAATTTCAGTCTCTATAGTAATGTTCAAAGCAATGTGTTTTGCCTCGGCACGAAACGTCGTCCGACATCGAGCAACGATAGCGAACCGATCGCTGCCGTTCATCCGAGACATCATTATCGAAATATATACCCAAGCCCTCAAGCATCAGCCTTTCAGGATTGAAGCAGAGGCCAATGTCTTATGCAAGGAAATTATAATATACATCTGTACAACAAAATTTGAGCAGCCTCTTCATCAAGCAGGCATCCGAGCAGCGGGTTCATAGCGGCCTGCGCGTTGGCAGCAGCAGGCGAACTTACCTCCTGCGGTCCGCCAAGAGACATCGGAGAGATTTTCCGTGGGCAAATCGAAAAACAAGCGCTCTGGGCATGACGAAGGCTTGCGAACCGAGGGGCATTTGCGGTATTCCATAAATCAAGGATAGGAATTTTATCCTCTCAGGGCTTCAGCATCGTGATACCCGCCGCGGCTTGTTTGATCTCCTCGTCCCTGTGCTCGTCACAGGGTCCAGTGAAACCAAGCCTTGGGCCGAAAGAACGCTTCGCGCGCCGCAGACGCGGCGCTGCTGGATTTCTGTGACAAGCACAGAGAGATGAGAGTGGAGCAGGAATTGCAATCCTGCTCCGATCCTGCGGAGGCGACCTCGAAAACGTCCGGCGCTCCTCTCGGCGCGGCGTGCTCCTCACTTCCAATTCATGGTTCACGGCGATGCCGCGCGTTCCAAGACGCCGCGGCGCCGTGTGCGGCCGGCGATGCGCTTCCGCGTCACCCGAATCCGCGAGGCGGATTCTGCGTGAAGACGCGTTGACCCCAAAATCTCGCATGATCCAGGCGCCAGCGGCGCCGGGCGAGTGGGCGGCATCGCCGGCCGCAAATGAATTTGATCCACCGTAATACCCGCGAAACGCAAATGTTCATGAGGAGAAGTCCATGAGTGAAAGGAAGGGCCAGCCCCTCTTGGGCCAACACTTAAACAGGCGTTATCGAGATGGCGGGAACAGGCGGCATCCAACATGCTTTCCCAAGGGATCCGCTTCAGAGACCTGGCTTCGGCGACCGGAGGCGGTTAGCCCAAGTACTCGACTGCTATGACGAGGTTGCCGAAGAGTATCTGCCCCGGGTCGCCTGATACTCTCGGGGTGTAGTAAAGAGGAACGACGCGGGGACGTCCGCTCCAAAGGCGCAACGTAGGAAAACCAGTGTGGCTCACGCAGCAGGCATCCTGCTGCGAGGGGTCGTTCCAAAAGCTGAACGTGTAAGATGAGGCCGACATATCCCGCAACTGGATCACGTGCTCACCGATCGGCACGAAACAATCATCTTCTCCATCGCACCAGCCGCTCGTTTGCTCGAAACTTCTGTCAGGCATTTGAAGCCAGGCCTTCACGAAGTATTGCGGGTCGCCCCGTTCCCCCGCAGAGGCGGAGATCGTCGATGCGGCAATGAGAAAGGCGGTGGCGAGGCTTCGGCGCATATTCCCTCCGTGGCGGTTTCTCTTCGATAAACGAGGCGGCACAGTCCTGTTGCGCCAATCTGATCCGGGATTCTGGCGCAATTATGGATTGCATATGGCGGGAAGATTGTTCCAGAAATTGTGGTCATGAGCTGCCGGCCCGAGAAGGACGAGGAGCGGAGAAATTCATGATGAAAGATCAGAGCGCCATGCCGGAGCCGGAAGCGCCGGACGCGGCGGGCATGCCGGCTGCGAGAGGTGAGGGCAGCCCGCTGGGGAGCAGCTTTCTCGGTGCCGTGCGCGCGGATTTCGCCCAGCATGGCAGCGAGGTCATCGCTCGCATTCGCGACGAGAAGCCGGAAGCCTATCTGAAGCTCGTCGCCTCGGTTCTGCCGAAGGACCTGAGTGCCGCAACCGGCGGGGTTGACGATTTGTCGGACGAACAGATCATCGACCGGATCCGCGCGCTGGACGCTGCGATCCGGCCGCTGCTTCCAGCCAGGAAGAGGGCAGGCGGCCTGCGAAAGCGCGTGCCGCCCGCGAAAGTGCAGCTTTAATGCGTCGGCGCCACTCTTGCCGAGACAGACGCTTCGCTGCTCGAGAAGATGATGACGGCAAAGAGCAGAACGCCGGCGAAAGCGATGAGCGACGAAACGGCGACGATCGGCTCCACGGCCGTGTTTCCGGAAAGCATCAGGTAGAGCGACGGGATCAGGACGGCCACCCCGAAGGTGTAGACCGCGTACTGAATCACCGCCAGCCGCCTTGCCGCCTTTTGAGGATTAAGCGCGTGGTAGCCGCCGAAAATCGCCATGGTTACCCAGCCGAGCAGATTGGCGTGGGCATGGGCGCCCGTTGCGGCATGGTTGCCTGTGATCGACATATGCAGGCCGATCGAAATGCCCAGGATCAAAAAAACAATCGCCGTTCTGAAATAAAGATTTGCAATACGTGGCATCGGTTTCCCCTCCGAGAAAAAAAGAAAATTAGCATGTTCTCATGCGTATGAGAACATGCAGATAAAAGGCCCTTTCACGCCGTCTCGCTGTTCCAGATGTGACAAACCGGAAACGAGGACCAAGCTTCCAAGGAAACTGCCCGTTCTGATTGAGTGTTGCCCGCATACGGGTCGCGTGGGGCGTGGAACATATTCTGACTTCTCGCATTCGTAGGATGAGCGATGTTCTTTGTAGCGCACCCACATCTTCGGAGGCGCGCAAAAGTCGCTGCAGAAACTCGATTTGGCGCGTGATTTCGTTCGCAGAAATTTCGATCGTGCAAGGGAGAACCGCAATATGCTTGGCACCGTCCTCCTCATTATTCTGATCCTGCTTTTGATCGGCGCCATTCCGGCCTGGCCCTACTCGTCCGGCTGGGGATACGGCCCTTCGGGAATTCTCGGCGTTCTGGTCGTGGTCCTGTTGATCTTGCTCTTGATGGGCAGAATCTGAAGGCCCGAGGCACAGAGAGCCGATTTCACCAACTCGCGCCGTCGATAAGGCGGTGCGGGATGTCTTCCCAGACCGAACGATCGAAGACGCGCATGTTGACCCCCATGCGCGGTGAGCTGTGGCCGGCCGGCGACCAGTGGGTTATGCACCCGCAAACGCCGCAGTGATGCATGGTCAAGGTCCTGTCGCCTTGGACATATCCGACGAGCTTTCTTTCAGGATCGGTGATGCTGACCTCGCTGGAAGGGTAATAGCCCCAAAGCGTGCCGAGCCTGCTGCAGAGCGAGCAGTTGCAATCGCCGAGCGTCTCCGGGCGGACGGGGACCGCGACGCGGACCGCCCTGCAATGGCAATGGCCTTCGATCATGATTTTCTCCCATCGGCGCTTCGTATGTCAGCACGGCATTGGGGACATTATTGATCTTATTCCGGCGCAGTCCAGCAAAGACGAAGCGATGCTTACGCCGGCTACGACCGCAATTCGCAAAAATATAGAGGCGTGATCACGGATGAGCGTATCCAACCCATCCGAGGGGACAATTGCGTCCGGCCTTTCCGCGATGCTCAGGGAACAGATGCTGCTGATGGCGGAGCTCCACAGGCGGCAACGGACGAATGTCCTTGCCGCCTACCGGCCCTATGCCAAGCAGCGGGAGTTCCATGCGGCGGGCGCGGCTTTTCGCGAGAGGCTGTTCATGGCCGGCAACCAGCTCGGTAAGACGCTGGCCGGCGCAGCGGAGGCGGCGATGCACCTGACCGGGCGCTATCCCGACTGGTGGCAGGGCCGGCGGTTCGACCGGCCGATCGTCTTGCTGGCGGGTTCGGAGTCCTATGAACTGACCCGCGACGGCGTGCAACGGCTACGCTGCCCTCAATACGATCCGTGTTCTGTTTTGCTATGCCGTCATGTTTGCGTTCATGGATCTTGCCTATGGCAAATTCTTTCATTGGTATATGGCACCATCGTTGGCTTCTGTATGCGACCACGGCGCTGACGCCATTTGCGCGAACGATCCTCGACGACACCAGCGCCGCTGCCGTGAAGACCACGCTCGGCCTTGCGGCAGTGGCGTCGTCCGGATCGGCCTCGGATCTCAGCTCGGGAACGATTTCCGACGCACGGCTTCCGGGCTCGATGGCGGGCAAGAATTTCTCGTCCGGCGTAAGCTTCGCCAATGCGGTTGCTGCCGGGAACACCGATCTTTCGAAGCATATCCAGCTCTACAGCGGTTACGGATTCACGATCACGGGTTCGACCCTGAACTATACGGTCCCGGCCAACTCCTCTCATGTGTGGAACGTCAACGGAACGGAAGTCGGCCGCCTCAATTCCTCGGGCCTGACGCTGGCAACACCGCTTGCGCTCGCCGAAGGAGGTACGGGCTCGACGGACGCCGCGACGGCGAGGTCCAATCTCGGTGCGAACAGCGCTTCCAATCTCACGACCGGAACCATTCCGAACGCCAGAATTGCCGGAGCCTATGACGGCATCACGACGCTCGGCCAGACCGGCACCCATACGATCACCACCCCCGGCGAGGCGATACGTATCGTTGGCCCCGCCTCCACCGACGATCCGTATGTGAGCTTCTATAAGGGGGCCACTCGCCAAGCTTATATCCAGCACACCGACGGCACGGGGGTGAATCAAGGGTTTCGCATTTATAACGATACGGCGACCGGCGGCGACACGGCCCTCACACTGAAGAATTCCGGCGGCGTCGACAGCCTGGAATTCCAGGTCAACGGCGCCGAGCACGTCGTCTATCACTCCGGAAATCTATCCTCGGCCGACCTCAACTCGATCTATGGCTACACGCCGGCGAATTCTGCAAAACAGATCATCGCCGGCAACGGCCTGACCGGCGGCGGCACGCTTGCCGCAGATCGCACCCTGACGCTCGGCACGCCTGGCGACATTACCAACTCGACGACAAACTCCGTCACGTCTACCAGCCACACCCATGCCCTCGGGTTTACTGCGGCGGAGGTCTATGTTGGAACTGGTGCCAACGACACGAGCTTTCCGCTCGGCCATATTGTGGCACTGGGTAACGACGCCAACATTGCACGCAATGCCTCCGGCACCCCCACCCTCCACAATTCGATCAACAGGTACTACGTCCCATCGACCCACCCGAGCGCCGGAGCAGCATTGGCGGGGACCTGGCGCTCACGCGGAGTAGTCAATGGCAACGGCGAGTACAACATCATGCAAAGGGTCGCTTAAATGGAAAAGTCGATTTTCGAGGTGGTCACCGTCCACAAGGTCACGGATACGCCGACCCCTGGCATCTACGACCTTGATCTCACGTTGAGGATCAACGGCGTGGAGGAACGTTTCGAACACTACGTTTCCACACCTGACGACTCGATCGGTGCGAACCCAGCAATCCGTACCTGGATGAAGCAGCATCCGGACTTTCCGGTTCAAAGCTATGTACCGCCGACGACGGAGCAAGTCCGTGCATCGCTTCCGCTACTGACCACCCGTCGGTTTCGTCTAGGCCTCGTCAAGAACGGGTTTACTCCGGCTCAGGTCGCGGCCGCTATTGAGACAATGCAGGAAGGTCCTGAGAAGGAGGTTGCGAAAATTGAGTGGGAATACGCCACCACATTCAACCGCGCGCATCCGCTCATAGACCTCATTGGCACCGCCCTCGGCCTCTCGGACGAGCAGATTGACGCAATGTGGTCCACATCTGCCGACCTCTAGCCTGTCCTGTCACGGATCGACATACAAAGCTGCGCTGTGGCAACGAAACAATTGCCATCAAATGACATTAGAAAATCCAAAAAATCTTATACCGAGTCTTTCGTCGCGCGTCGTTCCAACACATCCGAAAGAATTTCATCCGGGTCGACCAGCTGACATCTGGAAGCTTTTTTACCAGATTGTAGCAGCCTTTAGTATATTTCAGTCTCTGAGTTAGGCGATCTCGAAAACTTTTGGCCCCATAACGCGCCTCAGAGCCAGATCCCTCTGTGAAGTCGAATGTTGGTCCGTCGACGTACACTACGAGGTCGCGGACGACAAGTTCTGAAACGACGTATGATGCGAAACACCAAGGATTTCCAAGTTCGAACCAGCGTTCCATGAGCATTTCTTTTGCGCTGCCTCTGTACAGACCGTAGATCCACTCAGCCGGGAACGTTAGATTTCTTGGAACCTTGCCTGATGCGTATTTACTTGTGAATTCGAAGACAGAGTCGTCCGGGGCTTTGATTCTGGACCCGCTTCGCCCTACCAGCTTCGTCGAGCATGCGGCAAGAAGCTTTCCGGGATTTTCGTCAAGTGCTTCAACCAAGCGCGCGAGAAAATCCGGCGACGAATGGTCATCGCATGCACGCAGGCAAAAATATTCGCCACGTTCGGCGCCGAGCCGGACTGCTCTCGCGAAGTTATCGATCGCGCTTACATGTTCTGCGCATTTGACGACGGAGAAGCGTTCATCCGACCGGCAAAATTGCTCGGCTATGTCGACCGTCTTATCCGTCGATTTATTGTCGAGAATGATTGCTTCGAAGCCATCGAACGTCTGTTCGGCAATGCACCGTAGACTGCTGGTGAGTGTCTTTTCGCCATTGTAGACGGGGAAAACGACGACAACCTTCGGCTTGGGCACTGATTTTATCTCTACCGTTGAATCAGTCTTGCACATATCCAATGGCGCAACGATCCGCAACGGGCGTCCATGGCGAGAGCGCCAGGCGCTTCTTCGGCGGCAGCAAGCTCGCAACGGACGAAGGCCTGTTGAGGAGATCGAGCAAGCCGCTGCGGGTATCCCGAATCTCAACAGGCCTTAGTCCGCCTTTTTTCGCCGACGAACTGCAATTTCAGCAGAAAGGAACCCCATGACCAAAACCGTGCCTCCGGGCGCGGCGATGCTGCTCGACTTTATCCGGGAGGCGGAAGTCGGCAGCAAAGGCCGCGCGTCTTACGACGTGATCTACGGACATAACCAGGGAAAGCTCACAAAGCCGCTTACGCACATGGCGATCGCCGAGGTGATCCGTGCGCAGAAGGGGTGGGCGAGGGCGCATGGATCGAGTGCGGCGGGGGGCTATCAGTTCATGCGGGCCACGCTTTCCGGGCTTTTGAAGGAAGTACCGGGATTGGGCGGAGATCAGCGCTTCGATCCTGCGCTTCAGGACCGGCTCGCCCTTCACCTTCTGAACCGCCGCGGTTTCGCCGGCTTTATCTCCGGCAAGATCGGCCCCGTTGAATTCGCGAGGCGCCTGGCGATGGAATGGGCGTCTCTGCCGGTTCTCGCCGATAGCCAGGGTGACCGGCAGCGGATAAGGCGCGGGCAGTCCTATTATGCCGGCGACGGGCTCAACCGAGCGCTGGTGCGGCCGGAAAAGCTGGAAGCCGTGCTTCGCGCAGTGCTGGCAGCCGGTCCACGAGAGGTCGAGGCGGACCGCGCGGGCGAGGCGGCGGCGCTTGTGGTTCCGGCACGCCCGGGCAAGCCGGTTTCCCGGTCCGGCCGCTTCTGGACCTGGTTGCTGACGGCCGGCGGCACGATCGTCACGGCGCTGAAGGAGCTGAACCTCGTCGCGCTGGATTGGCGGGTGCAGCTTGCGATCCTCGTCATAATCGTCAGCTTTGCCGTTTACGCGATCTGGTCGATGCCGGCGGTCCGCGACGCTTTGAGGCTCACACGATGACGTTTCCGTGGAGCAACCTGGTCGTCGCTGCCTTGATCCTGGCCGGAATTTCCTGGGCCATACTCGAAATCCGTTCGAATGCCGCGCAGGCGGTCCGCAATTCAATCGAAAGGCAGAACAATGAAGCAGCAAAGAGCGCTGACGCGAAGCGCTTTGACTATGACGTCTGTTCTTCTTCTGGCGGGCTGTGGAACTTCGGGACCGGTCGATGTGAGCGGCCTTCGCAGCATCGTGGGAACTGAACTTGCCGGCGCCCGCGGCGCGACGCAGATCGACCAGCGCAAGATCGACCGCACGGTGGTCGGCCTCTGCGCGGCGTCCGTCTGGACCAGGGCGGAGTGTGCGAGACACGGGGAGGGCGGAGATGATTGAGGCCGGCGTTCACCAGCAGCTCGGCACCTTGGTCGCCGAGGTGAAGAACCTGCGGGAGGACCTGCGCCGATCGGAGGACAGGTCGGATGCCGGCCGCGTATCCATGACGCGCCGGATGGACGAGTTGGTCGAGCGCATGCGGACCCTCGAGGGCTCGATGATGCTCGTCAAGGACGATATTGCCGCAATGAAACCGGTGACCGAGGACGTGCGCAAATGGAAGCTGATGGGGATGGGCGCTCTCGGCGTTATCGGGATTGGCGGGGCGGCGCTCGGCGTGACCTTTGCCGATGTGGCAAAACGCGTGCTGTTGCTCACGAAGGCAGGGTAGAGAAATTTTCGCAGTAATTACGTTGCAGCGGCGCTGAAGGCGCCGATGCAATAGGTTCCTTTTTTACCGCAATCCGTTGGCCCGACCGGCGTCACTTCCCTGGAAGATGCTCCAGGGTGCTCCGGCGCAGGAACGTAGCCCAATTCAGTCGTCGTCGAAGAGTGGAAGGTCGCGATAGCGGCGGCTTACCAACCGCAACGATCGGTCCGGCTCTATGACATAGCTTTCGTAGACCCGGCGGCCGAATCGATCGATGAACTGATGCGGCACAATGCTGCCGACCGGTGCCTTGGTAAGCCTGGTGCGCGGCTGGCCACCATAGGTGATGCTGCCGGGAATCGGCTCCAAATAGGGCGAATAGCCCATCGAGGTCGCCTCGCAGCCGGTCAGAAGTGTGAGCATGCACAGGATAGGAAGAACATATTTCATGACGATCCTCGCCACTTGCATGATTCTCGCCGGCATTCAGTCGCTGAAGATGTCGTAATCTATGCGGCGGCTGGTCAGTCGCAACGAGCGGTCCGGATTAATGACATAGGTCTCGTAGACCCGGTGACCATAGGTGTCGAAGAACTGGTGCGGCACCATGCTGCCGATCGGCGCCTTCGTCAGCTTCGTTCGCGGTTGACCGCCATAGGTAATGCTGCCGGGAATGGGTTCTAGTCTGGGGCCGTAGCCAACCGTTTGCGTCGATGTACAGGCGCTGAGCGCGACGGCGGCGCAGAGGGTGAAGAGAGCTGTGCTCAGGGCACCGCGCCTCCGAATGGACGTGTGGGGATGTCCTGCAGCGGCTTGCATTGTCGCGCGGTTCTCCGGCTTCGTTTCGGATTCGGGGAAGATGCGGTAGGCTGCGGCGGATTGCATCGCGTGACGGTTCATGTACATGCTTCGCCTCACATGAGTTGCACCACCTTATTCCTTATTCGACAACGTGCAAAGAAAGCAGGAAGTTCGGCGTGTCGCGGCAACCACCCGCGTTTCGTGGGGATTTCGCGATATTTCGATTGCATAGGCAGAAATCTTTGAACGATGTAATGGCCGAAGCCCGCCGATGCTCGCGCAATGCCGCCCGAACCTTCGGGTGGTATCGCGCGTTTGATCCGGTGTCGGTAAATGGGCTTGCAAACAGAACCCCGGTTCCCGACGATTCGCTGCTCAGGTACTGCCCATGACCGCCGAACAGACCCTTTCGTTTCTCGTGCTCGGCGCCATGATGATCTTCTTCATTTGGGGTCGCTTTCGCTACGACATCATCGCCTGCTCGGCGTTGATGCTTTCGGTAGCCGTCGGCATCGTTCCTTTCGATAACGCATTTGACGGCTTCAGCGACGACATCGTCATCATCGTGGGCAGCGCACTGATCGTCAGCGCGGGCGTGGCGCGTTCGGGTGTGGTCGATGCGGCCATCCAGCGATTTCTTCCGGACCTGCAATCGGTAAGGGCACAGCTCGCTCTTCTCGTCGTCACGGTCACGGTCCTTTCCGCCTTCATCAAGAACATCGGCGCGCTTGCGATCATGATTCCGGTAGCGTTCCAGTTCGCGCGTCGCTCGAATGTGCAACCGTCCGTCTTCCTGATGCCCATGGCTTTCGGCTCGCTGATCGGTGGCCTGATGACGCAGGTCGGCACCTCGCCCAACGTGGTCGTCTCCCGGGTGCGTGCGGATCTGACGGGCGAGAGTTTCACCATGTTCGACTTCACGCCTGTCGGCGCTTCGCTGGCACTGGTCGGCGCGGTGTTCCTGCTGTTCGGCTATCGCCTGGTGCCGGAGCGGAAAAGTCAGCAGGTCGGCATGCATCAGGCGATCGAGATCACCGACTACACGTCCGAGGCGATGGTCCCCGCCGGATCGCCGGTGATCGGCAAGCCGCTCAGTAATCTTGTCAAGATCGGCGATGGCGGAGCCGTGGTGATCGCCGTCTTCCGTCGCGGCACGCATCTGGCCCCGCTGCCCGATGTCGTCGTCGAACTGGACGATATCCTTCTGCTCGAAGGCGGTCCCGCTGCGCTCGACCGCATCGTCTCCCAGGCAAAGCTCAAGATCTCCGGCGATCGTGCGCCGATGCCGAACGACAAGGAGAAAGCCGAGACCGAAGCCATCGAGGCGGTGATCGCCACCGGCTCACCGCTCATCGGCATGTCGGCTCAGCGCCTGGCGCTCTTCAACAATCACAACATCAATCTGCTGGCCGTCAGCCGCCAAGGCGAACGACTGAAACAGAGGCTTGGCAGCATCAGGCTGCGGGCCGGCGACATCGTCGTGCTGCAGGGTACCCGCAGGGACTTGCCGTCTTTCCTGCAGGACTTCGGCTGCCTGCCGCTCGCACAACGGGAAATTCTGCTCGGCACCATTCGCCGTGCCACCGTCCCGCTGCTTGTTCTGGCGACCGCGATGGGGGCGACAGCGGTTGGGGTCGTGCCTGTGCAAATCGCCTTTTTTGCCGCGGCGCTTGCCATGGTGGTGTTTCGCGTCATCCCTCTGCGTGACGTTTACCGCGCCGTGGACGGACCTATTCTGGTCATGCTTGCCGCGCTGATTCCCGTCAGCGACACGTTACGCACGACGGGCGGCTCGGACCTGATCGCGGGCTGGCTGAGCGGGATGGCGGTGAATCTACCGCCTGCGGGGGCGCTTGCCATCATGGTCGTTGCGGCCATGGCGGTGACACCCTTCCTGAACAATGCCGCCACGGTCCTCGTCATGGCGCCGATTGCCGCCAGTTTTGCAACGGCGCTCGAATACAGGCCAGACGCGTTCCTGATGGCGGTAGCGATCGGTGCCGGCTCTGACTTCCTCACGCCGATCGGCCACCAATGTAACACGCTGGTAATGGGACCCGGCGGTTACCGGTTCAGCGACTACCCACGACTGGGGCTGCCGCTTTCCATCGTCATCGTGATCGTCGCGGTGCCGATGCTGATGTGGATCTGGCCGCTGCGTTAGAATGCCGGGGACAAATGGAACCGCGCGAATACGGATCGCCTGCTAAATCGCAGGCATTCGGTGGGAAACGGCCTGATCGCCGCCTATCTTGCGGCGGAAGCGCATCTTTTGTGGAATTGCTCTGGCAGCAGGGAGGCATGTGAGCGTCATGACTGGCGATATCGAGATCTGCACGCCGGAAGAGGTGCTGAAATTCTGGTTCACGGAACTTTCCTATGACCACTGGTTCACGCCGGATCCCGGACTCGATGAGCAGTGCGCGCGGCGATTTCAGGCGTCGCACCTGGCCCTGTCCAGAAACCTCGACAATGTCTGGCGCGAGACCCCGCAGAACTGGCTGGCGGCGGTCATTCTTTTCGATCAGATGCCGCGCAACATGTATCGCGGGTCGCCCTTGGCCTTTGCCACCGATTGTCTGGCATTGCGCGAGGCGAAGCTCGCCATCGGGGCGAGCGCCGACATGGCAGTGCCGACGGAATGGCGCGCGTTTTTCTATATGCCCTTCGAACACTCCGAAAACCTGACCGACCAGACCATGTCGGTCAAGCTGTTCACGGAACTCGGAGACGCCGGCTACCTCGACTATGCGATTCGGCATCGGGACGTGATCGAGCGGTTCGGCCGCTTCCCGCATCGCAATGCCATTTTGGCCCGCACTTCGTCACCGGCCGAGGAAGAGTACCTCGCGCAGCCCGGCGCCGGGTTCTAGGCATGAACCACGGCGAAAAACGCTGAGATCAGGAGGAAACCATGAGTGCCGGAGAACTGCCCTGGCAAGGGGGATGCCGTTGCGGAGAGGTCCGCATCAAGGTGAGCGCGCAACCGCTTCTCACGATGGCATGCCATTGTACCGGCTGCCAGCGAATGACCGGGAGCGCGTTCTCGCTGAGCGTCGCCATTCCGAGCGAAGGCTTCGAGGTCACACGCGGCGAGCCCGTCATCGGCGGCCTTCATGGCGCAACGCGCCACTATTTCTGTCCTCATTGCATGAGCTGGATGTTCACGCGCCCGGAAGGCATGGACTGGTTCGTCAATCTCCGCGCGACCATGCTCGACGATCCCAGCTGGTGCAGGCCCTTTATCGAAACCTGGACCAGTGAAAAGTTGCCGTGGGTGAGCACATCCGCCGTTCATAGCTATGCGGCGTTGCCGCCGCTGGAGGATTACGAACAGTTGCTGGCGGACTACGCCGGGCATTCCGAAGGGGATTGAACCGCGAGACTGTTCGGATCGGCCTAGATCTCAAGGGGTTTGCATCTTTTCGCCGTTATGCATGTGCAGACCGGTCTTGGCGAAGCCTGGAGCGGTTCTGCGCGGCGCAGGGATTATCGAAGGGTAGAATGTTGCATCTCCTGGATAAACTAAGGGCGCTTTCGATTGCCCTGTCTTTCGGTGCGCTGACGCTGGCTGCCGGTGGATTCGCAGTTGCGCAGGAGCCCGCGCCGAGCGTTGAGCAAACCCGGCCGGCCGCACCGGTCGCACCCGCCCAGCCTGCCCAATCCGGCCAGCCTGCGCCGCAGGCCGAACCGGCACAGCGGGCGGAGCAAACGGGGGCCGGTCAGGCGCCGGATGCCGCATCGCCGGTACTGCAGCAGGCGGAGGATCAGCTTGCCCAGGCCGACCGGGAGCTGAAGCGTCTCATCGAGCGTACCAATGCCGTCGGGGACGACGACGCCATGCTCGCCGAACTCAGGGTGCAGGTCGACGAGCTTTCAAAGCAGATCATCGCGGCCTCCGTCCCCACTCGTCCGAGGCTCGACGAAATCAAGGCGAGGCTCACGGAACTCGGCGATCCTCCCGGTGAGGGACAGCCGCCCGAAGACGCGGTCATCACCGATGAGCGAAAACGGCTCCTGGCGGAGCGCGGGGCGGTCAATGCTCTGACGGGCAAGGCGGAGAACTTATCGATCGAAGCGAGGAAACTTGCCAACCGGATCACCGCGACGCGCCGGGCGATCTTCTCCAACACTCTGCTGAGACATACGGATGTCTCGGCGGCGGTGCTGAGCGAGGCAATCACTGCAACGATGCACGAAGCGATGGCACTGTCGCGCAGCATCGGCGGTTGGCTGACATTCGCCTGGAACTACAAGCGCGTGCCGCTGCTGAGCGCGATCTTCCTTTCGCTCTGCGCCGCGCTGCTCTTCCTGGTCGGCGGTTACAGGCTTTTTTCGCCGGTCCTCATGCGCAACGAGGAAGACGACGAGCCCACCTATTTCCGGCAGCTTTCGCTTGCGTTCTGGTCGACGCTCATCCCCACTCTGGCGCTCGCAGCCTTCGCTATGTCGAGCTACTTCTTCCTCAGTAGCTTCAACGTCTTGCGGCCGGATATCGCTCCCATCGTTGCGATCACGCTCGCCATGGGCGTCGTGCTGTTCTTCATAGCCAGGCTGGCAGGCGCGGTGCTATCGCCGCACCGGTCGAGCTGGCGGCTCGTGCGTGTTTCGGATCGCGGTGCCAAAATGCTGATGGTGCCGATCTTCGCGATGGCGCTCGTCAACGGGCTCGACTATCTGCTCGGCAGCATCAGCGAGTCGCTTGGTTCCCCGGTGGTGTTGACGATTGCCAAAAGCTTCGTGGCATCGATCATCATCGGTCTCATTCTGATGTCGATGGCGTGGATCCGGCCTGTGCTGAGGGCCGATGAGCCTTACGATGCACCGGGACATGCCTGGCCGCGGGTGATCTCGCTCTCCTTCCTCCTGCTGGGGGCGGCGCTTATCGCGACTGCATTGTCGGGCTATGTCGGCCTGGCGCGTTTCATCGCCACCCAGATCACGGTGACGAGCGCGATCCTGGTGACGGTCTATATCGGCCTCCTTACGGGGAAGTCTGTCTCCAAGCAGGGCGCCTTTGCCGAAACGGTAGCCGGGCGCTACCTGGAGCGCCGATTCCATCTGGAGCCGGTCGCGCTCGACCAATTCGGCCTTTTTGCCGGTCTCGGCATCTATGTGCTCGTTCTCTCCTTTTTCATCCCGCTGATATTGATGCAGTGGGGCTTCAAGACTGCGGATATCGAGTCCTGGGCCTATCAGGTGCTGACCGAAATCAGGATCGGTACGATCACGATTTCGCTGGTGGGCATTCTCGCGGGAGTACTGCTCTTTGCCCTCGGCTATCTCGTCACGCGTTGGGTGCAGCGCTGGATCGACGGCAACGTCATGGCGCGCAGTCGTGTCGACGCCGGCGTGCGCAACTCCATACGAACCGGCATCGGCTATACGGGCGTGGGCATTGCCGGCCTTATCGGCTTGTCTGCCGCCGGCATCGATCTTTCGAGCCTCGCCCTCGTTGCCGGCGCTCTCTCCCTCGGCGTCGGTTTCGGCCTGCAGAACATCGTCTCCAACTTCGTTTCGGGGCTGATCCTGCTGGTGGAGCGTCCCTTCAAGGTGGGCGACTGGATCGTCAGCGGTACGACCGAAGGCTTTGTGCGGCGCATCTCCGTCCGCGCGACCGAGATCGAGACCTTCCAGCATCAGTCGATCATGATGCCGAATTCCCTGCTCATCAACGCGTCGGTCGGAAACTGGACGCACCGCAACAAGCTCGGCCGGTCGGAAATCGCCGTGACGGTGACCTATGCCAGCGATCCGCGCCGGGTTATCGAACTGCTCTACGAAATCGCCGCAGCCCATCCGATGATCCTCAAGAATCCGGCTCCCAATGTCGGCTTCACGGCCTTCCAAGACGAGCGAATGACGTTTGAATTGCGGATCTATGTCGCTGACGTGCTGACGGCCGGCGGCGTTCGCAACGACCTTCGCGTCTCGATCTACGAGCGCTTTCGTGACGAGGGAATCGGCGCGCCGTTCCCGATGAAGGTCGAAGATGTAACGCCTGAGGAAGAAGCCGGAAGCGCCGGCGCCGAACCGTCTGTTATCGAAAAAGAGAAGGCCTAAGCTGGCTGAAAACAACGCCTGACGCGCCGGTGCTGTTGGCGAAGGCCGGAAAAGCGAAGAAGGAGCGGAAATGCCGCTCCTTCTTCTCTATTTGGCCGGGCCCCGGCCGCGGGTTGAAATTAAGTTACGCGCTAAAGCCCAGCCAGCGCCTGAGCCACCGGCACAACGTGTGGCCACACCTCCATTGTGCCGCGATAGATCATGTCGAGTGCGACGTAGAAGATGATCGCCAGGCCGATGTAAGCGATCCAGTGATAGCGGCTGAGCAGGCGGGCAATAAAGCTGGCGGCGATGCCCATCATCGCGATCGAGAGCGCCAGACCGAAGACGAGCACGGTCGGATGCTCTCGGGCGGCGCCGGCGACGGCGAGGACGTTGTCGAGCGACATCGACACGTCCGCTATCACGATCTGTGTTGCCGCTTGTTTGAAAGTCTTCTTTGGGGCCGAGGCGTCCGCATTTTCGAGCCCGTCAACGCCTTCGTGACCGCCAGTGCGAATCTCGCGCCACATCTTCCAGCAGACCCAAAGCAACAGAAGCCCGCCGGCGAGCAGGAGCCCGATGATCGCAAGCAGTTGCACCGTGAAGATGGCGAGCACGATGCGAAGCACGGTGGCGGCGAGAATGCCGACGAGGATAGCCTTCTTGCGCTGCTCCAGCGGCAAGCCGGCTGCTGCAAGGCCGATAACGACAGCGTTGTCGCCGGCAAGCACCAGGTCGATCACAATGACCTGCAGCAGTGCCGTCAGGCCGGCGGAAGTGAAAATCTCCATGTGTGGTAACCCTTCTTGTCCCCGAAACGCCTGCGGCGTCGCAAACGCATAGACCGCCAACAATCGACGGATCAAGTGGGCCGGCTAAACTAATCGGCACTTTCGAAAGACATACGATCGCCGGGCAGCTTTCGGTGTCTCCGACGCGGCTCGAGCCGCCGCATCGTTTTTCCTGCACGCCGTACGCTTCGAGAAATTCTGCGCTGCCGCGCCGCGCTTCTTATCAGACGCGCAAAGGCCTGCAGCACTTCGATCTGCTGCATGTTTTTGCCCTTTGATCGGTTACGATCAAGCAAATATGCGGTAGGCTGGCCGCGGCTAGAGGGGTGGCCTGCGTCTTCTTCTCGCGACGGGAAGGCGGCCGGCCGAAACGGGGGCGGCGCTCGTGCGCCGAATGTGATGAAGACGTATGCTGTTGTTCTGATGCCTGCAATGCTGTGGGCTGGCGTGGCCTATGCCGCAACTGTTACAAACACGGACGGCGAGGCCGCTGTTCTGGTGATCGTCGAAGGGGAGAGCCGGATCGAAGTGGCAATCGACGCAGGTGCGACGGAAGTGATCTGCCCCGGCGGCTGCTTCGTCACTGCGCCGAGCGGCGACCGCGTGGGGCTCCAGGGCGACGAGACGATCGAAATCGTCAACGGCTCCGTCGTTGTGAAGTGACGCCCCTCCGGGAGCCGGAGGTTGGAGTCTTTCCACGACAATTGCGGGGCCGTAGCCCCGCATCAGTGACGAGCGACGGCACTATACACAGGCAGGAGATCAGCTCAGCTTTCTTCGCCGCTCCAGCTCCGCTTCGGTCGGCTGGTCGAACTCGAACGAACCTGGCACGACAGGACCGCTGCGGACGTATTGGTTGACGGTGACGCCCGTCCCCGAGACTTTTGAACCGACGAGTTTCAACGCCATCGGCATGGCGCCGTGACCGAAGAGCCGCTTGCCCTTTCGGAGCACGACCGGAAAGTACGAGATGTACATCTCGTCTATCAAATCATTGCTGAACAGGGTCTGCAGGAAATCGGTCGAACCCTGGGTCAACAGATCGGGGCCTTCCTCGCTCTTGAGTTTCTTGAGCGTGGCTACCGGGTCGGAGCCGAGAGTACGGCTATTTTGCCAGTCGAGCCTCAGATCGGGGTTGCGCGTAGCGACATATTTGGTGATCCGGTCAAAGAGCGGACCGATCGGATCGTCAGGGCCGGCATAGGGCCAGTGTGCGGCGAAGATGTCGTAGGTCTTCCGACCAAGCAGAAGATCGAACGGCCTGGAAAACATCTCGTCCACCGCTTGTCCCATGGTTTCGTCGAAATAGGGAGCGGCCCAGCCGCCATGGTCGAAGCCGCCGACCGGGTCTTCGTGCGGTCCGCCCGGCGCCTGCATGATTCCGTCAAGGCTTACGAATGCGCCAACGATGATCTTTCTCATTCCGGCTCTCCTCGTTCGTGGTGTTACCGAAGCTAGGACGCTGGACGAAGGCCGATACCGACAGAAACGCCACAAGCTGCAAGAATTTCTTTGAGAACTTTAGCGCAGGAGCGGCTCACGGGATCGCGAAAATGCTGATCTCGTTGGCGATCCCCCTTAGCGCCACGTTATGCGCCACCGGGCTTAAGCCCCGATCAGAGAGCACGCTGGATGCTCGAGGATCCTCGAGGACGGAGCCGGTCGCGAAGATCTCGCGCGAGGTGGCGAGATGCTGGACGCGCGAGGCGATGTTGACGGTCTGGCCGAAATAGTCCTGCCGGTCGTTGAGATTGACCGCGATGCATGGCCCCTCATGGATGCCGATCTTGAGGAGCAGGTCCTCGCTGCCGCGCTCTTCGTTGAGTTTGCGCATTGCCTCGCGCATCCGCATTGCCGCGGTGATGGCCCGGTCGGGCGCTGGAAAAGTTGCCATAACCGCATCACCGATCGTCTTGACGACGGCGCCGGTCTCGGCCGCGACGATTTCGTTCAAGACGTTGAAATGCGTTTTCACCAGGTCGAAGGCCGCGAGGTCGCCAACGCGCTCGTAGAGTTCCGTCGAGCCGCGCAGGTCGGTGAAGAGGAAAGTAAGGCTGGTGATTTTCAGCCGTTGGTCCACATCGAGCGTGTCGGTGCGGTAGATGTCGCGGAATGTCTGGTTGGAGAGCAGCCGCTTGGCGGTGAGAAACGGCCGACGGCGGCCGAGCAGGGCATGCAGCGCTTCGCCTGCCACGCAGATCGAGGGCAGGGTACGAACTTCGGCGTGGTTCTCCACCGAAACGCGCAAGGGGCCGGGCGGCAAGCTCAGCGTCTCGTGATGGCGGTGCGAGCGATCGAAGACGAGCCCGAGATTCCTCCTTTCCCTTGTCGGTTCGCCGCTCACATCCAGGAATTGCGCCGCATGCGTCACCGGCTCGAAGACGATGACGAACTCCGCGGGAAGCTGCAGCGAGATCACGGCTTTCTCGCCAGGCGGCAGTTCCAGCGCCTCCAGCAGGAATTCATCGACCTTTGCTTCGTAATCCTCTTCCGGCAGGTCGATGCCGGAACCCCAGTAGATCTGGCGGAAATATTCGGCCGGCGGCAATTCATGCGGCGTATGTGCCCCTATGTGGCGCACGCGCGGACTGATCGTGAAGGTGACTTCGACCATCTCGTCGAGCGTCGGTTCGTAACCGGCGGCACACAGCGCGCAGGTATATTCCGTACTCTGCACCGTCTTCAGGGACGTGTTGGCATCGAGTACACCGCCGCAACCGGGACAGAGCACGTTCCAGGAAAGCTCGAAAATTCCCAGGCGCGAGGCATGCAGAAAGCCTGCGATCGTCTCTTCCTCGTCGAGTCCCTCGCGCGCGGCGAATGCGAGCGCATTGACGCGGCAAAGCTTGTGATCGGGCGCATCGAGGACGAGCCGCTCGAATGCATCGGCGACCTCCGTCCTTGCCGAATGGCGCAGCACATCGAAAAGGGTTTGGGCCTCGCTCATGAACACATCTTATACGGAAATCGGCGGGCGGTCAGGCCGCATTTCGGTTTGGGTGCGAAGTAATTATATATTTGAAGTAATGTAATCTATATTTACATATCGAAAAATATTTGCGGCCGCGTCTCGATTTATACTTTGAAATTTAATATTAGTGGCATGCTTCGCAATTCATGGGGGAAGAGCGACATGACCACAGTCGTGGGGACGGCCGGAGACGATACGCTATCTGGAACCGGGGAGAAGGATCGCATCTGGGGTCTAGCCGGCGCCGATGAGATCGAAGCTGGCGGCGGCGATGACCTCGTCGACGGCGGGGCGGGAAACGACCGTCTGACAAGCAGGAGCGGCTATGACCGACTCGACGGCGGCGAGGGAGATGATCTCATCAGCCTGATCGGGACCGGCGGCGCGGTTACAGGCGGTGCCGGCGTCGATACGTTGGTGGTCGACCTGTCGAGCGTCAGCTCGGACGTCCGGTTCAGCGGCGAGCACGGGCACGGCATCATCGGCTACAACACGGCGAATTGGGAACACATCTTCTTCAATCGCATCGAGCGGCTGGTGCTGACGACCGGCAGCGGCAACGACCGGATCTTCGGCGCCGCCACCGACGACATCATTTCGACCGGCGCCGGGAACGACGTCGTGGGCCCATATGGCGTCGACGGCGACGACGGCACCAGCATGCTCGGCGACGACACGATCGACACAGGCAGCGGCGGCGACATCATCAACGACACTGTTGGCGCGAACCGGATCTTTGCCGGCGACCACAACGACATCATCATCACCACGCTTTCCTCCGCGGTGATCGACGGCGGGAGCGGCTGGGATAAACTATCCATCTTCGATGAAGGGCGAACCGACGACGTCACCGTCGATTTCGGACAGGGGTTTGCCTCGACGGGCACGCGGATCGGCGGGATCGAGGTTGCCAGCGTGGATCTCGGCGGCGGCAGTGATACGCTGATTGCCGGAAATCTGTCTTCGCTCAGCGCCCATATGGGCGAGGGCGACAATTATGTCGCCGGCAGCAGCGGCAGGGACTATGTCGCCTCCGGAAGCGGCGACGATGCACTTTATGGGGGCGCTGGCGACGACATCCTGATCAGTGCCGGCGGAAACGACGTGCTCGTCGGCGGCGATGGGAACGATGACATCTACGACGGCGGAACGAGTTTCGGCGACGGAGAGACATATATCGACGGCGGCGCCGGCGACGACCTTATCCAGGTGGTTGCGCCATCAGGCTTTATCGATGGCGGGACCGGCAGCGATACGTTGCGCGTCGTCGATCCCCTGCCGGGCACGAATTTCGACGCTTCGACCGGCATGCTGGGTACGTCGCTGATCTTCACCGGTATCGAGAGGTTCGAGCTGTCCGGCGGCTCGGGGGACGATACCATCCGCACTCTTGGAGGCAACGATCAGCTCGCCGGCAACGCCGGCAGCGACCGTCTGGACGGCGGCGCCGGAAGCGACGTGCTTTGGGGGGGCGCGGGTGACGATGTCATGACCGGCGGAGCAGGCGCAGATACCTTCCTTTGGTCGTCCGATACGTTTTCGTTCTCAGGTGTGGATCGTATCACGGATTTCGATGCGGACGGAGGCGACCTGCTGCGCTTTACCGAATATGCACCCGACACGACGGGCATCGACAGCTTCGCAGACCTGATTGCCGCCGCGACCGAGACCGAAGACGGGCTCTACATCGCCTTCAACGGGTCCGATACATTCGGTCTGTTGCTGGACAAGGTCGCACTTGCCGACCTTTCAGCGGATGATGTCGTCTTCGTTTGAGGGATGCCTTCGCCGACATTCGGATGAGTGCGCCCATTAACACCGGATAAAGCGTTTTGCTCCTAGGGTGCCTTCCGGGGACACTCTTTTTCATAGGCGATCAATGTCATTCTTCGGCATTTCCGGAATGTACTTTTCCGGCGAATCCCTCGGCGAACACCGTATCGTGCTTGCCGAGGACTCCAACCTCTTTGCCTCGATGGTCTCGAAGCGGCTGAAGGAGCTTTTCGATATCGACGTGATCGTCTGTCGCGACTACGAGGACTTGCAGTTCGCGGTCGAAAACGCTTCCTTCGCGCCATCTCTGGCGATTTCCAATATCAATCTTCCAGGCGCCGAGAACGGCGAAGCGCTCACCTACCTGATCGAGATGAGCGTGCCGACGATCGTTTTCACCGGCTCGTTTCAGGAGAGCACGCGCGAGGCGATCCTCGCCAAGGACATTGTCGATTATGTCATCAAGGACAGCGTCTTTGCTGTCGATATGCTGGCAGAATCCGTCTGCCGATTCCTGACGAACCAGCAGCATCACGTGTTGATCGTCGACGATAGTGCGACGGCCCGGGCCGTGTTGACGACGCAGTTGAAGCGCTACAATTTCAGAACGAGCTCGGCGGAAAGCGGCTCTGCGGCGCTGGAAATCCTGAAGAGCAATCCGGACATCGCCCTCGTCATAACCGACTACAATATGCCCGATATCGACGGTTTCGAACTTACGCGGCGAATTCGCGCCGCCCACGGCCCGCATCAGCTAAGGATCATCGGTGTGTCGTCGTCGACGGACCGGCTGCTTTCCGCCCGGTTCCTCAAAGCCGGCGGCAACGATTTTGTCGTCCGTCCTTTCGTCAACGAGGAGTTCTACTGCCGCGTCAATCAGAACCTCGATACTCTCACCAAGGTGAGAACGTTGAGTGCGAGGACCAAGATTCCGGCCTGAAGGACGATCGCCATTCGGGCGACCGGCGCCGATTGAGGTCGGAATTTGCCGTGCTGGACTGGCTTACAACAGAAAATCTCCCGTCGCGAGGCTCTTCAACCCGGAAAGCTCGATCTGAAAATCAGCGCGGCCGTCGCCGTTGACATCACCATAGATGATCGTCTTGTCGTCGAGGGTGCCCGCCGGATTGAACGTCTTGTAGATGAGCTCGCCCGCGTGACGGGAGAATTCGCCGGTGCCTCGCCACGTGAAGGCCTGGTTGCCGGCCGCACCGGTGTTCGCATCGATGGCCGATAGATCGAGCCGATCGAAGCCGTTCGCGAAATCTGTCACGGTGTCGCGATGTCCGGCACCAGAGGCCGGCCCATATGCAACATTGTTCACATAGCCGGAGAAACCGGGCGCCGAGTCGTTGGTAGATTTGAAAACGAAGATATCGTTCCCCGCTCCTCCCGTCAGCAGATCGGCTCCTGCGCCGCCAATGATCGTATCGTTGCCGGCTGCGCCATTGATGACATCGTTGCCCGCTCCACCGTCAAAGGTCTCGTTCGCGGCAGTGCCGGTGAGGCGGTCGGAGCCGGCCGAGCCGATATACCGCTCAATGGCGTCGGTGACGGACACCCTGACCGTCTTGGTTGCTTCTAGTCCTGTTCCGACAGACGGGTCGTCAAGCCCGATGGTCACGTCGAGGTATGGGTTTGTCTCGAAATCGAGCCGTGCTCCTGCCTTCAACCAGAGGACGTTGCCGCGGATTTCGAACAGCGCCGCATCCGCGCCGCTCAAAGACAGCAGATTGGTCCCCTGAGCGTCGTCGGCGATCACAAGAGTAGCAACCTTCTGGGCCGTTCCCGTCGAGGCATCTTCGGTAATGCGGGTGAGGTGCTGCGTGAGCGTAAGGCTAGGAGCGTCGTTGACGGGGTTGACGGTGAAATTGAATGTCGCAGGGGTCGGCGCGGAGTTGTCCTCGTTGCCGTCTTCTACGACGACCCGGAAGGAGGCGGCGGTGGTCTCCGAGCCATTGTGGCGGAAGGAGACGAGGCCGGCTGCGAGTTGCGCCGCCGTAAAGCTCGCGGCCACTGACCCGTTGACGAGGACAGAGCCATTGACGGCGTTCGAGACGTTGAAGCTAACACCCGCCGCGGTGTCATCCGGATCGGAATAGCCGAGATCGGCCGCCGTGAGCTTATAGGTTCCGCCCTCTGCGACCGCCGCTCTCAGATCGCCGGTGCGTATGGGAGCGTCGTTGACGGGGTTGACGGTGAAATTGAATGTCGCAGGGGTTGGCGCGGAGTTGTCCTCGTTGCCGTCTTCGACGACGACCCGGAAGGAGGCGGCGGTGGTCTCCGAGCCATTGTGGCGGAAGGAGACGAGGCCGGCTGCGAGTTGCGCCGCCGTAAAGCTCGCGGCCACTGACCCGTTGACGAGGACAGAGCCATTGACGGCGTTCGAGACGTTGAAGCTAACACCCGCCGCGGTGTCGTCCGGATCGGAATAGCCGAGATCGGCCGCCGTGAGCTTATAGGTTCCGCCCTCTGCGACCGCCGCTCTCAGATCGCCGGTGCGTATGGGAGCGTCGTTGACGGGGTTGACGGTGAAATTGAATGTCGCAGGGGTCGGCGCGGAGTTGTCCTCATTGCCGTCTTCTACGACGACCCGGAAGGAGGCGGCGGTAGTCTCCGAGCCATTGTGGCGGAAGGAGACGAGGCCGGCTGCGAGTTGCGCCGCCGTAAAGCTGGCGGCCACTGACCCGTTGACGAGGACAGAGCCATTGATGGCGTTCGAGACGTTGAAGCTAACACCCGCCGCGGTGTCGTCCGGATCGGAATAGCCGAGATCGGCCGTCGTGAGCTTATAGGTTCCGCCCTCTGCGACCGTCGCTCTCAGATCGCCGGTGAGCGCGGGAGCGTCATTGACGATGCCGTCGACGAGGATGGAACTGGTCGGCGCTATATTGTTCAAGGTAAGCAGAGCGCTGTTGCCGGCGCTGTCGCTTATAGTCGCCCCATTGAGCGTGAGGGGGCCGAGCGTGATGCCGGTCCAATCTGCCTGGTTATCGGTAACCGTCAGTCGGAATGCCAGAGCGGTGCTGCCGCTTCCTGCAATATATTCGGCATAGGCTGTCCCGCCCATATCGAGCATAACCGCAAGTCGCGGAACGCCGTTGGTGGTGTCCACGGTCACCGCCTCATGGAAGTTGATCGCGAAGTCCAGACTGTCGCCGAATTTGTAAGTGCCGGCTGCAGGCACTCCTACGCTGGTGACCGTCGGCCCAACGCCGTCCACGACGATGTTGTTCTGCGCGGCGATCGAGTTGGCGCCGCCCGGCGTCGGCAGTGTCAGATCGGCGCCGACATTGGTGGCGCTTCTGATCGCTCCGCCGTTCGCCGCTAGCGCGGAGATGCCCGCATAATCCAGATCCGGAGCCAGATCGCCCGCCTGAACCGTGTAGCTGAAGGACAGCGTATTCGATCCGGAACCCGAGACATACGCGGCAAGCCGATCGGTGGCGCCGGTTTCCAACAGCAATGTCGGCGTTCCGCCGGTGGTGTCGACGTTGACCACCCCGTCGAAGGTTACGGTCAGTGTGATCGTATCTCCTGCCTTGTAGACTCCGTCCGGTGCGGCAGCGTCGACGCTTAAGACCTTCGGAGCCGGCGACACGACGGCGATGGTGATCGTATCGCTATCGCTTTGCGCACCGCCCGAACCGGAATGCCCCTGATCATTGGTTGTGATCTTTAGTGAGGCGTCGCCCGAATAGCCGGGGCTAGGAGAGAAAACCAGCCCGTTCAGTGCGACGTTGATGTCGCTCAGGGAACCCGCAAAGGTCATGCCCGAATCGGACGTGCCGGTGCCGGCAATAAAGGTCAGACCCGCAGTGCCGCCCAGCGTAAGCTGACCGTGTTCGGCGGTAAGCGTCACCACGACCGTACCGCTGCCGGCATCGACGTCGGCAATCGAAATTAGATTTCCATCTGCAATGCTGAAGACGAGGGCGCCGTCGGCTAGGACCGATTGCCCGACCGGGACGTGGTTTACGGGTGCATCGTTCACGGCAGTCACTACGAGCGTCGTGGAGGAAGCATCGCTTTTCGCGCCGCCGGACCCCGCGTTGCCGAGGTCGTTGATCTCCGTCGTCAGAACGACGTTGCTGGTCGAGTTGGACACTGGCGTAAATGTGACATTCGAACCCGCGATGAAGGCATTGATGTCGGCCAAGGAGCCAGACATTTCCAGCGATGTGCCCGTGCCGGAAACGGTAACGCCGCCCGCTGATTGCGCCGAGAGCGATCCCGAGGCGACGCTGAAAGTAACTGTAACGGTGCCGGACCCTGCATCCGCATCAGCGAAGGAGATGCCCGTAATTGCCGTCGCGGTGTCCTCAGAAATACTGACCACAGCGGGAGCCGAAACCGTCGGGGCGTCGTTAACCGCCGTTATTTGCAGCGCCGTCGTTTCCGCCGCGGTCTGCGCGCCACCGCTGCCTGAGTTTCCGCCATCGGTGATGCTCGTCGTGAGGATCACGTTGCCGGTCGCATTCGCGGCCGGGGTGAAAGTCACGTTGGCAGCAGCGATGAATGCGTTGATATCGGCCACCGTGCCGGTGAGCGTGAGGCCCGTCCCCGTTCCGCCTGCGGTGACGCCGCTACCGCTGACGGCCGAGAGCGATCCCGATGGCACGGAGAAGGTAACGGTCACGGAACTGCCGCCAGCGTCGGCGTCGGAGAAGGAAATGCCCGTGACAGCGGCCGCGGTGTCCTCCGTGAGAGCGATTGCGCCGGGCGCGGAAATTTGCGGCGCATCGTTGACGGAGCCGACGTCGATGGTCTTCGTGGCGGGAGCGCTGTCGCTCGTGCCGTCATTGGTGCTGAAACTGATCGTACGGGCCGCAGCCGTGGGTGCCTCGGAGGTGTTCAAATAGGTGACGGTCCGTAACGCCGCCTGCCACTGCGCGACGGTTGCCGTTGCGCCCGGCGACGTAAGGGTCAAAACGCCTGTGAGGGAGCTGTAGGTGGCATCGATGTTCCCGAACGCGGCCGAACTGGTATTCGCGAAGGCCAGAACGTCCTGACCGGAATGAAAATTTTCGGTAATCTGGACGGTCGCCGAGGCGAGCGTACCGTTGTCGAGGTCGGACACGGTTAGTCCGGTGTCGATCGCCACCGGTGCATCTCCCTCAGTAAAGGATCCGGTACCACCGGACGTCGTCGTCACCGGAGCGTCATTGGCTGCGACGAGATTCACCGTCGTCGATGTCGTTGTCGAATTGCCGCCTTCGGCGTCGCGGACCGTGACAGAGACGGTCCTTGTGCCGGTGGGCGAGGCGCCCATGTTGGCGTAGGTCAGATTGTGAATAATGGCTTCCACTGCGGCGCCCGAAGCGTTGCCGTTCAAAGCGACCTGCAGGAAGCTGGACCCCGCACCGCCTCCGCTCATTGTTCCGATAGCGGTGCCGCCAAAGGTAACGATCGTACCTGAAATTCCGATTTGCCCGGCACCGGTTCCCTGGTTTTGCAGACCTAGGGCATCTTCGCCTGCAACCACTCCGGAAAGCGTGAAGCGTATCTGTCCACCGCTCCAGCCGGTATTGTCAGCATCGGTGACGGCAGCCAGACTTGTGGTATCCACAAGTATCGCAGCTTGACTGCCGCTGACATAGTCCTTTGCGTCGGAGGCATCGAAATTGGTAACAACCGGCCGGTGGTTCGCGTCGATGGTTATATTATCGAGCCAAAAGCTCATCGTGCCGGTGGTCGTCGTCTCCGGAATGATGAGATCTTGCAGGCTGAGCGATGTTCCTCTGCTCATAGCGGGAACATTGCCGGCAAAGATCGCCCGATAATAATAGGGCCCGACGCCATCGCCGTGAATATTGTCGTCGTACCAGGTGGTTCCGTCCAGACCGAGTCCCGGCGACCAACCATTCACGATCAAAGGATCGGCGTTCACGCTTATCTGGTAGTCGTAGAAGTCGATCAAAGCTCCGGTTGCGCTGGTGATGGCGATCGAAAATTGTTCGCCGCCATAGGCCGGGTCCTCGGCGAAGTTGAAACGACCGTTGTCGAAATTGGCACTCCAATTTCCTTGCGCGGATATCGTGAAAACGAGCCCGCCGGCGCTAAGGACATTATCGGCCCCGCCGGCCGTTCCGTCGGTGATCTGCCCGGCGGAAAAGTCGATTAATGTTTGCGCCATTGTCTGCACTCCTGCAATATCTGCCGCGATCGCCTGGAGGGACGGCACTGACTCCAAGCCACGGGCGTGTCCGCCCTGTCTTTGTCTACGACGCCGTTTGTGTCACAAGCGTCTGAAGAAAACTCGTAATACATTGATTAAAAAGGTTTTTGTGTCCGCTTACGAAGCGGCCGCCTTGTCTTTGCCCCTACCACTCGGCGTCCCGCAAGGTCACATTCGCCAACGGATTCCGACCCGCACCACATCGAAATCGAGATCGTTTTCGTAGCGCGGAAACGCGCCGACCGGTTCGATCGCTGCGCCCGAGGCGGTCACCTTGCCGAAATCGTAATGAAGATATTCGAGCGTTGCCGACCAGTTCTCCGCAAAGCGCCACTCAGCCCCAGCACCTTCCACCCAACCGCTCTTTGTTCCTCCGCCGGAAACGTTCATCTGACCGATCGTCGGCCAGTCGCTAAGGTCGTAGGCGCGCACGCCGATATCGGCCACGGCGACACCGCCGGTCACATAAAAGAGCAGGTCGTCGGCGGCAAGTCCGGCACGAAGACGTGCGGTGCCGACCCAGTCGGTGTCGAAGCTTGCATGTGTGTCGTTGACGATTGCGGACGTGCCGGTGCCGGCAAGATTCATAAGGCTGAAATCGACCGCGCCACCGATTACGAGTGTCAGCCCTTCGACATCGAGTTGCCGGTCGCAACCGGCTTCGATCCCGCCGACTACTCCGTGATCATCGCTCTTGATCACCTCGTAGGGCGGACCGACGCTGTTCCAGGAGGTTCCGTCCGTCGCGAATGGCCCCTGGGTGAACGGCTTATCGGTTGCGTCGGCATCGGCACGGCCATAGCCCGCATTTGCTCCCAGATAACAGCCCGACCAGTTTCGGGAGGAAGTCAGTTCGTCGGCGAAGGTCGCGTGAGCGCTTGTTACCGTCAGCGCGATGGCGAAGGCCACGGGCGAGGCGAGACCGGACATATTATCTCTCGTGATATATGATAAACAACTTATAGATGATTATGCTGATGGAATTCTCGTTATGCGAGCATAAGTAAGACGGCGGCCCAAAGAAAGTGGGCGCTTTGCACAATCATTAATTTTTTGTGAGAGGGGGCCGTTTATCCGGAGAAAATGGTGCTCCGGCCCAATTGAAAGCGGCGAAAAGCGAAATCCTTCACTGCTGCGCGGCGGCGCGGCCGGAGAGCGAAGCCCGCCGTTTCCCTGCTTCAATGAAACAGGGAAACGTTCTAACAGTTTGGAATCACACACTTCCACACGGAAGAGCGTTACACCCTTTCCGGAAGTGCTCTAAACCAACCGGCCCGTACGAACGAATCACGGTTTCGACCAACCCTGCAAGGTCCCAGAGGATCGAATAGACGCGATCTACCGTGCCATCTGCAGCGTCAGCTTGCGCTCGGCGCGTTCCTGCTGCGGCGAGCGGTTGTAAAGCTCGCGGTAACACTTCGAGAAATGCGAAGCGGAAACGAAGCCGCAGGCGACGGCGACTTCCACAACCGGCATGGACGACTGGATAAGCAGGTGCCGGGCGCGGTCGAGGCGGATTTCCAGATAATAGCGGGCAGGCGATCTGCCCATTTCCTGGCGGAAAAGCCGTTCTATCTGACGGCGAGACAGGTCCGCGCTTTCTGCGATCTCCAGTAGCGACAGCGGCTCGGAGAGGTTGCTCTCCATCAGTTCGATGATTGACAGGACTTTTGCGTTCTGGACGCCGAGACGCGCTCTCAGCGGCAGCCGCTGGCGGTCGTGCGGCCCGCGCACCCGATCCGTCAGCGCCTGTTCGCATACGCGGTTGACGAGGTTCTCGCCGAAATCCTGATCGATCAGGTTCAGCATCATGTCGAGCGAGGCGGTGCCGCCGGCGCACGTATAGATGTTGCCGTCGATCTCGTAGAGGTCCGCATATACATCGGCCTGGGGGAAGCTCTCGGAGAAGCCCGGCAGGTTTTCCCAATGGATCGCGCAGCGCTTGCCCGTGAGCAGGCCCGCCGAGGCGAGCACATGGGCGCCGGTACAGAGACTGCCGACGGCGATGCCGCGATTATAGACTTCGCGCAGCCATGCGTTCACCGACTTGTTCTGGAAGTCCTCGACATAGACGCCCGAACAGACCAGCACCATCGATGGGCGGCTTTCTCCGCCGAGATACTTGCGTTCGTCGGCGAGCGAAGTGTTGACTTCGAGCGCAATGCCGGCCGACGAATAGACCTTTTGCCCGTCGGTCGAGGCGAGACGCCACGTATAGGCTTCATAACCGAGCATCCGGTTCGCGATGCGAAGCGTCTCGATCGCCGCCGAAAAGGGCAGCATCGAAAAGTTTGGCACCAGAAAGAAGACGAGCGAGCGCTTCTTCGTCAGCGGTTTGTGCATAGAACCTCCCAGGCTAAAGCACGTTGCAGAGATAGAATTCATGCGACGCACTTCAGGTCGTCGCTTCCGTGCATGTCGTCAGCCCCAAACCGCTGCGCACTTCTGGGCGACATGCATTAAGGCTCGTATATTCGTCGCTTGGAATATGCGCTTCAGCTTGCCGAATTGCGACATTGGCATGGAAAGCCGCGACTGGGAAGAAATTTCGCATTGCGACATCCATCGGCCCGGGCCTCTTGCGGGCCGGATCGACGAGTGTATGAAATGCGACAAGATCACGGACCGCGATGACGTAATCGAGCAAAAATAAGGCAAATTGAGCGAAAGCTGCGCAAGAGCGCCTAAGTTGCGATTTTGCCGCCAGCGACTTTTCACCTTCGCGGAGTCGGGATGTCGGTATCTGACAAGACGCAATGGAGCGCGCGCAGCTTCGTGGCCTGGCGTCAATGCAACACAGCGACGGCGCGGCTTGCATGGGCGTCTGAAATAGGGTACCCCCCTATGCTATGTCCCATACGATCAGAGATCAGGAAAAGTTGCTCGCCCGTGTCCGCCGTCTAAAGGGGCAGATGGAAGCGGTCGAGCGTGCGCTCGAAGCTCGCCAGGCCTGCGGCGATATTCTCAACCTCGTCGCCTCCGTGCGCGGTGCAGTCAACGGGCTGACCATCGAACTGATCGAAGATCATATTCGCGGCCACGTCGCCGGCCACGAATCTCAAGGAGAGCGCGAAGAGGGCGCTGCCGAACTGATCGAAATCGTCAGGAGATACCTGAAATGAGCGAAACCCATTCACCGGCGCCCACAGGTCATGATCATGTATTCCTCGGCGACAATCACCAGCGCAACGAAAGGCGCACCTGGTTCGTCATTGCGCTGACTGCGGGAATGATGGTCGCGGAGATCGCCGCGGGTACCTTCTACGGCTCCATGGCATTGGTCGCCGACGGCTGGCACATGTCGACACACGCCGCGGCCCTGCTCATCGCGGCGCTCGCCTACCTCTATGCCCGCCGGAACGCGCGCAACCCACGCTTTACCTTCGGTACGGGCAAGCTTGGCGATCTCGCCGGTTTCTCAAGCGCGATCGTACTTGCCTTGATCGCGCTGCTGATCGGCTGGGAAAGCCTCCTGCGGCTTGCCAATCCGGTGGCAATCAGTTTCCCGCAGGCCATTTCGGTGGCCGTGCTCGGACTTGCGGTCAATCTCGCCTGTGCCTGGCTGCTTCGTGAGGATCATTCACATCATCACCACCACCATGGTCATCATCACCATCACGAGCACCACCATAGCGTCTCGGCGCACGGGCGGGACAACAATCTGCGTGCCGCCTACCTGCATGTGCTGGCGGACGCGCTCACCTCGGTCCTCGCGATCGTCGCGCTTGCGGCCGGTAGCGTCTTTGGCTGGATATGGCTCGATCCGATGATGGGCATTGTCGGCGCGCTGGTGATTGCCCGCTGGTCATGGGGCCTGATACGAGACAGCGGCAGCGTGTTGCTCGATTACATTCCGCCGGGCGAGGACCTGCCCGACGAAATACGCGCGGCAATCGAGCGGGACGGGGATCGGATCACCGATCTGCACGTGTGGCAGCTTGGGCCCGGCCACCGCGGTGCCATCGTTTCGCTGGTGACGAAGAATCCGCAAAGTCCGTCGAGCTACCGCCGCAAGCTCGAGCATATCCACGAGCTTTCGCACGTGACGGTCGAGGTCGAGCCGCTGGCGGCCTGAGAGGCAGATCGATCTATCGCGCCTTGCGTCGTGGGTAAGGCGTCTCGCCGCGGGCCAACATGCCGACATATTTTTCGATGCGCGCAGCGCGCGTCTCGGTCTTCTTCGCATCGTGAATGCGGAATAGGATTGCGTAGCGATTTCGGCTGTCGAGTTCGTCGAACAGCATCTTAGCCGCTGCGTTCTGCGCAAGCGCATCGTCAAGATCGTCGGGCACGGTCGCCTTGCTCGGCGGTGGCGCGGCGGCATCCCACCGGCCGTCGTTCTTGGCGCGTTCAACTTCGGCAAGGCCGCGCGGTGTCATGCGCCCCTCGGCGATCAATTCGGTCGCCCGAGCGCAATTCACCTGCGACCATCGGCTGCGCGCACGGCGCGGCGTGTATTTGTTCAGGTAAAAGTCGCTGTCGGATCCAATACGCTGACCGTCGATCCAGCCGTAACAGAGCGCCACATCGAGCGCCTCCCTCGGCGTGATGGTCGCTATCCCGGACGCCTTCTTGGCGAATTTCACCCAAAGCCCCTTGCAATCAGGTCCTTGCTCCGCGATCCACGTTTCGAAGGTCTTTGCGTCCGCAAAATGGATCACCGGCAATTGGGCTTCACTTTCACTCATGAGGATTACCGATCTGCTGGGGAACTCTCGACACGGACCGCTTCTACAAAAGCAAAAACATGCCGCTGATGCCAGCCGCAAATATTTCCAGGAGGCGAGGGGGCCGTCCGGGCAAAGGCAGTCACAGGTTGCGCAGCGCTGCAAAAATTGTGTTGCTCATGTCGGGGAGCGGGAGCCTCGCTCGTCTTATCATCGAAACCGGCACAGGCCGGTCGCAAACCGAGGAGAAGAACGATGTTCCGCACCGCATTGATTACCGCGACGCTGCTCGTTGCGGGCGCCACGCTTGCCCGATCCGAACCGGCGGGCGATCGGGTCAAGGTCAACGGCATGGAAATGTATTACGAAGTCTTGGGCGAGGGCGACCCGCTCATCGTGCTGCATGGCGCCTACATGAACATCCCTTCGATGGGTGCCATTATCCCGAAGCTCGCAGAGACCCACAAGGTCTATGCGATCGAGTTTCAGGGCCACGGCCGCACCACGGATATGGACCGGCCGATCACCTATCCCAATCTTGCCGATGACGTCGCAGCCTTCATGGATGCCGTGAAGATCGAAAAGGCCGATGTCTTCGGCTACTCGATGGGTGCGGCTGCCGGTCTGCAGCTTGCCATTCGCCATCCGGAAAAAGTCAACAAGCTCGCCGCCGCCTCCGTGGCCTATGACGCCGAGGGCTGGCAGCCGGCGTTCAAGGCCTTCATTCCCCAGATGTCGGTCGAGATGTTCGTCAACATGCCGTTTGCCGAGGACTATCGCAAGCTCGCAGCCAACCCCGACGGTTTCCCGGAGCTCGTCAGGAAACTGATCGCGCTGGAGAAGGAGCCGATGGCATGGGAAGCGGACGTCAGGGCATTGAAAACCCCGGTTTTGATCATCACCGGCGATGCGGACGTGGCGACGCTCGAACATTCGGTCGCTCTGTTCCGGCTGCTCGGTGGGGGCGTCATGGGCGACATGGGCAAACCGCTGCCCGCCTCTCGCCTTGCCGTCCTCCCGGCGACGTCGCACACCGCCGTCATCAGCCAGCCCGAGCTGCTTCATGCGTTCGTCGAACCTTTTCTGAAGGGCAAGACGCCGAAGGGATTCTTCGAGTAGGGAGCACTTGCTGGCGCCAAGTGCTTGGCGCTTTTCGAAACAAAAAGGGCATTCCGTTGCGGGAATGCCCTTATAGTCTGGTCTTGCGGTCAATGCCGGGAGGATGGCATCTGCAGTCTTTCTTCATTGGTCCGTCTTATGCACTGCATCATCGACGGAGGGGAAGCCGATATCCTTCAACGTGTCGTAGGAGAGGTTCTCCAGGACACGTTCGTTGCGGTGTCGCTTCCATGCGGCCCAGGCACGGGCCCGCAGGTTGAAGAGTCCGGGCAGGGCTGCGAGACCCGGGCTCGACGCGGACGAAAAATGCTCGTTCATAGACATTGCTGGTTCCTTCTGAGTTCCTCAAAAGGTCGCGACCATGGACGTTATGGTGCAACGCGATTGATCATTCAAACGAATATGTTTGATGTAATTCATCAAACCCCGTGATTGATTTCGCTCGCTATAGCCGTTCTATCGGATGCTCTGATCGGTTGCTGTTCCGCGGGTAACAGGTCGTTTCGGACCCTTGCCGGCAGTCTCGCCAGTTGGCGGCGTGTTTCCACCCGATTCCTGACTAGATTGCCGGCACGGCGCCGTTCGGCAATCCGTTCGATAAGAGATCGGGCATGCCACAGCATCGCCAGCACGATGTCCCCGTCATCGATGGTTCGAGCCTGCCTGGGCGCCCGGCCGGTGGGCGCGGCACTCGGGCCCGGTCTTTCGTGAGGGGCGCCATTATCGATCGCCAACATCAGAGCGGACATAGCCTTCTCCTTCTGGTTCAGGGCGTTTCCGTCCCTTGGAGGCTTGACTATCGCGCATGCGTGATGTTCAATCAAACGAAATGAAGTTAAGTTATCTTTCAGTTTTTCTGATCTAGGGTGCCGCCATGAACATGATGATGCGCCACGCGCTTCCGCTGCTCGAAATGGACGTGCTCAAGACTTTCGTCGCCATTGCCGAGACCGGAAACTTCACCACCGCCGCGGAGACGGTCTACCGCACGCCTTCAGCCGTTTCGATGCAGATCAAGAAGCTCGAGGAAATGCTCGGCTGCACGTTGTTTTTGCGCGATGCCCGCTCGGTGTCGCTGACGCCCAAGGGCGAACTCCTGCTCGGCTATGCCCGGCGGCTTCTATCGCTCAACAACGAGACGGTGTCCCGCTTCCTGTTGCCAGACATGAACGGTGTGGTGCGGGTCGGTGCGCCGGAGGACGTCGGCGAGCGAATTCTGCCTGATGTATTGAAGCGCTTTGCCGAGACGTATCCGAACGTCACCATCGACGTTTCGATCGGCATGAGCAACGCGATGCGCAAGCGGGTCGACGAGCATCGGCTGGACATCGCCGTGTTCAACAGCCTTTCCGAGGACTCTGCCAGAGGCGCAGAAATCCTGATGCAGGAGAAACTGGTCTGGGCAGGTGCGAAATGCGGGAACGCGCATCTGCGCGATCCTCTGCCGGTTTCCATGTGGGAGGACGGCTGCGTCTGGCGTGCCGATGCGGTCGAGAAGCTGTCGCGTGCGGGCCGCAAGTTCCGCGTGGCCTTTTTGAGCGCCTATACGACCGGACAGCGTGCGGCTGTTCTCGCCGGGCTCGCGATCGCGCCGCTGCCGCGCTATCTCGTCCAAGGCGAGATGGTCCAGCTCGGCGAGCGTGACGGCCTGCCGGATCTAGGTCACTACAACATCGGCCTCAAGGTCATCGAAGATGCGCCGGCGCCGGTTCTGGCGGTCGCGGAGCATGTTCGCGCTGCCTTCGCCGAGCTGCAGATGCAGGCGGCATAATTCCGCAGGCGGCGTCCCGCGACCGCCAAACGACTCGGGAAGCAAACGTCGCGCGATACCGGGTGGACGATCATAAGTTTTGGCTTATAATAAGCTATGACTTATGATCAGGATAAAGCCTTTGCTGCGCTCGCCGATCCAACGCGCCGTGCCATCTTCGAGAAGGTGGCTGAGCGGCGGCAGTCGGTCGCCGAGATCGCCCGGGCCATGCCGGTTTCACAGCCGGCGATCTCACAGCATTTGAAGATACTGAAGGCGGCACATCTCGTGCGCGACGTGCCGTCGGGTGCGCGGCGAATCTATTCGATCGATCCCAACGGGCTGGGGCCGCTCAGGAAATGGCTCGACCGATTCTGGGATGATCAACTCGCCGCATTCAAGCAGGCGGTCGAGGCGGCCGAGTGGTCTGAAGAAGCCGAAGAGTAACTCTGTCGCGATCTCACGGGAGGAGACCTCATGAACATGATCGAGCCGGCACCGGTCCGTAAGTCGGTTACGGTGCGTACATCGCCGCAGCAGGCGTTCGACATTTTCGTCAGCGGAATGGGGACATGGTGGATTAAGGGCCACAGCCTCACGCAGTCCGGTCAAAAGACGGTTGTGGTAGAGGCGGTCGCGGGTGGCCGCTGGTACGAGATCGGCAACGCGGGCGAAGAATGCGAGTGGGGGCGTGTCGTCGCGTGCGACAGACCGAACCGAATTCTATTCGACTGGCAGCTCAACGCCGATTTCGACTACGATCCCGGCCTGCATACCGAAGTGGAGGTCCTGTTCGAGGCAAATGGGGAAGGTGGCACAACCGTCATTCTCGAGCACCGCCATCTTGAAAATTACGGCGTGAAGGCCGAGGAAATGCGCGGTATTTTCGATTCGGAGAATGGCTGGGGCGGTCTGTTGGCGTCCTATGTGGAGATGGCAGCAGCTTGAGTTCACGCCGTTCCAGGGTGCGTCGGTCAGCGCGAGGATTTTGGTCATCATGCGCCAAACCTATGGCTGGCTCTGCTGACCGAACGGCCTATAAGACGTATATGGGGACTGCAATCGGCGCGGGAAGCGTTCTTCCTGCCCAAGGACTTCGTCAGCTGGATCCTTGTGACAAGCACATTGAAACAAGCCGCCGCGGATATCCGCAATCTCAACAGGCCTTAATCCGGCTGCGAAATGCTGGCCATTCTGGCCAGCCGTTGGAATGCCGTCGGAGCCATTGGCTCTGCTTCGAGCCGTTTGCGGATGAGCGCGGCGCATTCGTCAGGCGTCATCATGGACGTGTCGACTGCGAGATCGTAGATGCCGGGGCGATGCACCTCTCGCTGCCAGGCGAGCACCTGGCGCGGAACAGGCTCCGCCTCGCTGCCGGTGAGGTAACCGCCTTCGCGACCGAGCTGGCCGCGATTGCGCCGCTCCATTATCGTCTCGACTGGACACCGCACCCCGACGAAGAGGACGGCAAGGCCGAGAAGCCGCCGGGCACAGTCGGGAAGGATATGGCGTGGTTCACCATAGGCCTCGTGATGCCCGACATCGGCGACAACGTTCAGACCCAGCCGGCTATGCGCGGCAACGGACTCGTAGAGGGCAGCATAGAAGAGGGGTACGAGCGCTTCGATTTCAGGCAATTCACCGCCGGGCCGCAACCCGATCCCCGGCAGGTAGCGGCGAGGCATTACTCGCTCCATGTAAGTGTCGACGCCAAGGTTCATCCACGGCCCGTCGAATGTCTCCTGGATCACCGCGGCTATGCTCGACTTGCCGGATCGCGGCGCCCCGTTGAGGATGACGATCCGTCCAGGATTGCAGCCGCTTTTCATCGGATCTCCTCGGCCGTCGACACATGGTCCGGCTATTCGAAGCGGTGAGACGAGGCTGGGACTACTCCCTATTGCGTCGCCGTCTGCGGCCGCCTCCTTCGCCGCCGTCGTCGATCAGTGCCTTGCGCGCCGGCAGGGTAACCACTTCGGCGAGTTTCGGGAAGGCATCCACCTTGTTCGGCATCGCCATGGCGTTGACGAAATGCTCCTGAAACTTCGATTCAAGCGCCGTCTCTATCTTCTCGATTTTCCTCACTGTTTGCTCGATCTCGCGGCGGTGACCGCGATTGAGGAGCGCCATCAGCGCGCCTGTGCCGGCGGCATTGCCGACCGCCTTCACTTCGGTGAGGTCGCAATCGGGGATCAGTCCGAGCACCATGGCATATTTCGGATCGATGAAGGAGCCGAAGGCACCGGCAAACCGGATCGTGTCGACGTGATCGACACCTTGTTTCTCCATGAGCAGCTTGATGCCGGCATAGAGCGCGGACTTGGCGAGCTGGATCGCTCTGATATCGTTCTGCGTCACGGTGATGCGCTGTTCGCCTTCGTGGAGCAGATAGGAGAAGGTGCGGCCGTTCGGGATGATGCGCGGGCTCTTCGCGACCATTGCCCCGTCGACGACGCCGTCCTGCGAAATGATGCCGGTGAGGTACATCTCCGCGACGACTTCGATGATCGCCGAGCCACAGATCCCTGTGACACCGACTGCCGCAGCGGCCTCGGCGAAACCTTCTTCATTCGACCATTTGTCGACGCCGATCACCCGGAACCGCGGCTCCAGCGTCTCGGGATCGATGCGAACGCGCTCGATCGCTCCGGGTGCGGCTCGTTGGCCGGAGGAGATCTCGGCCCCCTCGAAAGCAGGTCCTGTCGGCGATGAGGCGGCCACGACGCGCTCCCTGTTGCCGAGCACGATCTCGGCATTGGTGCCGACATCGACGAGCAGCATCATCTTGTCCTGACGATGCGGCCCTTCGGAAAGCGTCGCACCCGCGGCGTCCGCTCCGACATGGCCGGCGATGCACGGGAGCATATAGAGGCGCGCGCCGCGATTGACCTCTATGTCGATTTCGTGCGCCCAATATTGCAGGGCGCCGGAGACGGCCAGTGCGAATGGCGCCTGGCCGAGTTCCGTCGGGTCGATCCCGAGGAACAGGTGATGCATGATCGGATTGGCGACGACGACCATGTCGAGAATGTCGCGGCGGTCGACCTCGCCCTCGGCGCAAACCTTGCCAATCAGGCCGTTCAACGCTTCGCGTACCGCCTTGGTCATCGCCTCGCGGCCATCCGGATTCATCATCACATAGGAGACGCGGCTCATCAGATCCTCACCGAAGCGGATCTGCGGATTCGATGTGCCGGAGGAGGCCACGATGCGTCCGGAGAGCAGCGATACGAGATGCATCGCAATCGTCGTCGAGCCAATGTCGCAGGCGACGCCATAAGCCTCGTTCTTCAGTCCAGGCCAGAGAGCGACAATGAAGGGACGCGAGGAGTCCATGTCGCGATGGATCGCCGCAGTCACTGCCCAATTGCCCTTGCGCAATATGCCTTGTACCTGGGGAATCAGGTGGGGGGCGATCAGAAGGTCCTTCCAACCCCAGTCTTTTTCCAGAACGACCTTCAACCGATCGAGATCGCCGAGCGGCTTATGCATGTCCGGTTCGTCGATCTCGACATAGCACAGTTGCACCGCCGCATTGCGCTCGATCACGCGGTCGGTTGCGGCCTTGCGCACCACCTGTGCGTTGATGACGGTGTCCTGCGGCACGTCGATGACGAGATCGCCGAGAATCTGGGCCGAACAGGACAGCCGCCGCCCGTCAGGCAATTCGCGCACGCTCGCGTAACGCTGCTCCTTGGGACCAATCGGCGAGATATGGTCGTTGGACGAAACGATCTTGTGCTTGGCGAAATTGCCTTCCTGAACGGAAACCTGGCAACGTCCGCAGGTGGCGCGGCCGCCACAGACGCTTTCGACATAAACTCCAAGCGAACGTGCGGCATCGAGGATCGGCGTCCCGACGGGGAAACGGCCGCGTTTGCCGGAGGGCATGAAGAGCACCAGCGGATCGTTCTTTTCGTCCTTCGAGGGCACGTTCAACATTTTCTGTCTCGCCAGCAGTTTATTTCGCGAGCCGGCGGGCGTTTGCCCGCACGCGCTTGGCATAGGGCCGAACTGCGGCCGCCGCTATCCGGTTGTGCGCGGCGGCAGAGCCCGGCTTTCCGGCGGCAAGCGCCGCGGCCGCACCCATTCCTTCCTTCACCAGGGCGACATTGGCGGCGACGACGCTTTCGGCGACTGCCGCCATCTTTTCGGTCACCATCCGGCTTGCCTCGACATAGTCGGTTGCCGAGCCGGTGATAGCGGCTACGGCCATCGCCTGCGTACGCGCGGCTATGACCATGGGGGCCTGAAACCAGAGTGCCGCCAGGTCGCTTGCGAAGGAGTGGCGCCTGGCCATTTTTACTCCGCCCGTGCGACGCCGGCACGCGCCGCGCGTCCGCCGCGCCGCCCGCCGGCACCCGCCGGTGCGGCCGCAGCAGCGACGGCCTGGCCGCCTTCGGCCGGCTTGTGGTCGCGATAGGTCATGATCCAGTTTGTGCAGTTCGGATCGGTGCCGTTAAGCACGTTTGCGGCTCGAACCGCCTCCATTTCCTGCGGACGGCAGGGGTTCATGATGGCCGAGGTCATGCCGGCGCCGATCACCATGGGGATGAAGCCGGCGTTGATGCCGTGGCGATGCGGCAGGCCGAAGGAGATGTTGGAGAGGCCGCAGGTGGTGTTGACCTTGAGCTCTTCGCGAAGTCGGCGAAGCAGCGCGAAAACCTGCTGGCCCGCAGATCCCAGTGCGCCGATCGGCATGACCAGCGGATCGACGACGATATCGTGCGGCTTGATGCCGTAATCGGCGGCGCGCTCGACGATCTTCTTGGCGACCGCGAAGCGGACGTCCGGGTCCATCGAAATGCCGGTCTCGTCATTGGAGATCGCCACCACCGGAACGTCGTATTTCTTGCAGAGCGGCAGGATCGCTTCGAGCTTCTCTTCCTCGCCGGTCACCGAGTTGACGAGCGGGCGGCCCTTTGCGACGCGCAGGCCGGCTTCGATGGCGGCAGTAACCGAACTGTCGATCGACAGCGGCACGTCGACGAGGCCCTGAACGATCTCCAGAGTCTTGACGAGGAGCGGCGGCTCGGTCTCGTTCGGGTCGACGGCCGTCACGCCTGCATTGACGTCGAGCATCGTCGCGCCGGCGGCAACCTGCTCCAGCGCATCCTTGATCACGGTGTCGAAGTTGCCCTCGATCATCTCGGCGGCGAGCTTCTTACGGCCGGTCGGATTGATGCGTTCGCCGATGACGCAGAAGGGCTGGTCGAAGCCGATGATGATCTCGCGGGTGGCGGAGGCGACGATGGTGCGGGTCATATGAGATCCTCTGAACCTTGAGCGTTGGCCTATGTAATAGGGCCGTTCTGTGTTTGTAAGGCGCTGGACGAGCAGGAGCGCCGGTTATCCTCTGCTAAAGCCGCCGACTCACGGCTTTGTCTCAATGCGGGTGGTGCGCAGCGGCCTCGGCCATCTGCTGCTGATTTTCTTCTTTGCCTTCGCGGATATGTTCCAGCCGCTCCGCAACCAGCGCATCGGTCGGCGCGGCTTCGCGAGTCCAGGGTTTGCGGCCCCTCAGGACACCCGATTCATGGACGATTTCGGCAACATACTCTTCCTGGCGGTAGGCCATGACGTGGACGCCGGAAACGCCCTCGATTTCCTTCACCTCGTTCATGATGTCGATGCAGAGCTGCTTGCCTTCCTTTTTCTGGTCCTGGGCGCCCTCGAGCCGCTTGATGATGCTGTCCGGAATGTGGATGCCCGGAACATTGGAGCGAATCCAGCGGGCAGTCTTGGCGGATGCCATCGGCCCGACGCCCACCAGGATGTAGCACTTCTCGTGAAGACCGAGATCGCGCACCTTCTTCATGTATTCGCGAAACATCGGAACGTCGAAGCAATACTGGCTCTGCACGAACTGTGCGCCGGCCTCGATCTTCTTGGCGAGGCGATAGGGGCGGAAATCATAGGGCGGAGCGAAGGGGTTGATCGCCGCTCCGAGGAATACCTGAGGCGGCGTCGTCAGCTTGCGGCCCGAAAGAAACTTGGAATTGTCGCGCATGATGCGCACCGTCTCGAGCAGGGACATGCAGTCGAGATCGAAAACCGGCTTGGCCCCGGGCTGGTCGCCCGCCTGCACGCCGTCGCCGGTGAGGCACATGATGTTCTGGACACCCATGGCCGAGGCGCCGAGCACGTCGCCCTGAATCGCGATGCGGTTCTTGTCGCGGCAGGCGATCTGCATGATCGGCGCATAGCCCATGCGCGTCAGGAGCGCGCAGATGCCGACGGATGACATGTGGCAGTTGGCGCCAGAAGCGTCGACTGCATTGATGCCGTCGACCCATCCGTCGAAGACTGCCGCCCGCTCGTAGACGTCTTGGGGATCGGCGCTGTCCGGCGGATTGAGTTCGGCGGTCACTGCGAACTCGCCGCGGCGCAGCACGCGCTCCAACCGCCCGCGCGAGGAATGGCCGGGCAGGGGATCGAGCGGTGCGCCGGGATCGTGGGGATTGATGTCCGGACTCATTGCTGCGGACCTTCCTTGTTCGCCGCTTCGCGGGCGGCCGCGGCCTCGGCCGTTACCCGCAACCAGGACGAGGTTTCGCGCAGCGACTGGTTGACCGGCTTCTGCACGTTCATGATCGCATCACCCTTCACCATGTTCTGCGAGCCCTTCCACGCCTGCACCCAGACGCAGGGCATATCCGGTTCGACTTCGCAATTGCCGTTTGCGCGTACGCCGCCGCAGGGGCCGTTCCTCAGCTGTTTCGGACAGTTCATAGGGCACGACATACCGGTTGAGGACAACGCGCACTGGCCGCACATGCGACAGTCGAAGAGGAAGCCCTTGACGTGACGCTCGACGAAGGTGACAGGCCTTTCAACCCGGTTGTAGCCGATTGCGTTCCAAAGCGGATGGAGAAGCAGGAACATGTCGGCGAAACGGTTGTAGAACCACTCGAGGAAACGCGAATTGCGCACGGCCCAGAGACGTACCGTGTATTTGTGGCGCGAGCGGCGGCTGGGCGACACACCCTGGGGCGTATAGGCGCCCGTCGCCGCCTTCCTGGCCGGCTGGGCGTTGCCGGTGACGACCTTCGGGTCAGGCATTGTCCCGGCCTCCGGCCTTGACGAGTGCGACGAGGCGCTCCCGGTCATAGGCGGCTTCCAACTCCGCGGCCGCCCTGTCGGCTTCCGCCTCGAGGTCGTCGGAGACCGGAACGGGATCGGCCTTGCGCCATTCGGCAAGGTAGTCGTCGGTCTCGGCGGCTCCGGTGCGCATGGCGCACATGTCGATCGCCTCGGTGAAACGCAGAGAGAGCTCGCGTTTGGCAGTCTTGCGGCCCTGCTTGATGATGACTTGCGCGGGGATATCGCGCCAGTAGACGATAATGCGGTCTGCCATCGGATTCCTGTTCTCCTATAGGGGCGACAATGCGCATGTCCACGCGCCGTGGCTCACCTTGTCACGACGTCCGATATGTCCAAAAACGACGCTGCACGATCGCGCATCCGAACCTTGCGTTCGCGGAGCGCACCGCTTGTGCCGGCACGGCGAAATGCCTGCCTTATCGGCGGCGACAAAGGACCGGGAATACGCGTGCACCGGCCTTCGGATGGTCCTTAAGAATATCATGAATCTTGCATTCACTGCGTGTTCACCTGGCCGGCGGCAAAAGCTCTGACCTATTCGAACAGATAGGTGTGGAGATGAAGAAGATTGGGATACTGTTCCTCGCGGCTGTGACGGCTTTCACCGCCTATGCGCCTGCGCAAGCTATGCCCTTCCCAACCGTTCCGGTGTCGCAGGCGAGCGACGTGCAGACGGTCGACCACCGCGGCTGGCACGGTCACCGACATCGCCCGCGGCACGGCTGGCGCCGGCACGGCCATCGTCACGGCTGGTATAACGGGCATCGCGGCTACAGCTATCGCCGCCACGGCTACCGCCGCCACAGCGACGGCTGGTGGTATCCTCTGGGAGCCTTCGGTGCCGGCATGATCATCGGCGGCGCCATCGCCCAGCCGCGTTACGCAGAGCCACGCTATGCGGCGCCGGGACTGCCTTCCAGCCACGTCAACTGGTGCTATGACCGCTACCGCTCGTACCGCGCTGCGGACAATTCCTATCAGCCCTATGGTGGCCCAAGACAGCAGTGCTATTCGCCGTATTACTGATGTGTCGCGAGGCCGTCCGTCGGTAACGGGCGGCCTTAAAAGCGCGTCGCGCCGAAGTGTGGCTCAGTAACCCGAACTGCCGCCTCCCGAACTGCCCATGCTGCTGCCGCCGGAGTTGGTGGAACTGCTTCCAGCAGGATTCATTGTGTTTCGGCTGGATTGATTTGTCATGCACCCGGCGAGTGTCAAAAGGGCAATCGCGGCTGCGAGTATCGTCGATCTGCGGGCCATTGTCTCTCTCCCATCGTGAATCGGATAGGACATGTGACGGCGCCCAACTATTCCCTCGGGCGGCACAAACGCCGGCTCAGAGGGATCAAATCTCGATCAGCGATGTCGTGAGATCGCCATAGCCGGTATAGCGGTACTCATATTCGAGCCCGAGAATATCGGCGGCGCGACGCGCCTTTTCCTGCAACACCGCGTCCTCCTGCTGGGAGAGATAGACGAGCTTGCGGTAGTGGCCGAAATACATGTCGCGCAGTTCCGGGTGCCGGTCGAGGCCGAGCGGCTCGATGACGAAGGCTTCGAACTGCCGGGCAAGGAAATCCGTCAGGAAGAAGGCTGTGATGTCATCGTCCCAGCGGGCTGCGAAGTCCGTGTTTCCGGCAAAGAACGAGTAGCAATGCGGCCCCGGGATGCGCGTCACCCCTTCCTCTTCGCAGAGGCGGTCGATAAGCCCGCCGGTGCCGCAATCCGCATAGGCGATGAAGATGCGCTCGAAACCGTCGGCGCGCGCCCGGGTGATAGCCTCACGCAGGCCCGGAGTGATCTTTTCCGGCGTGTTGTGCCAGATGGCCGGCAGACAGTTGAGCTCGATGTGGTCGAGCCCGTTGGCCGCGCAGACGGCAAGAATTTCGCGCGCGATCGCGCCGCAACCAATGACATGAACTTTCTTCGGTTGTGCACGTTCTCTTGCCGACGTTGCGTTTTCCATCTTTATTCCGCCTTGCATCAACAAAGGAATCACGGTCATGACGACAAAATCCATCGCGACCATCGGAGCCGTTTTGATAGCGCTGGCAACCCTGAGTTCCTGCGCAAACACGATCCGCGGCGTAGGACAGGATACTGCAAACGCAGTAAACGCGACACAGGGAGCCGGCCATCGGGTCGCCAGGGCCGCCAACTGACGGCCTGAGCGCAAGATCGACGCTTTTTCCGAAAACAAAAAAGCCGGCTGCTCGTTCACACGGGCAGCCGGCTTTTTCATGTCGGATTCGTCTCAGCCGGCTGCGAGCTGATTGTGCTTGCGCTTCATGTAGTCCTTGGCCGTCTCGACGGCGACGGCCGCATCGCGGCAATAGGCATCGGCCCCGACGGCCTTGCCGAATTCCTCGTTGAGCGGTGCACCGCCGACGAGGACGATGTATTCGTCGCGCAATCCCTTTTCCTTCATCGTGTCGATGACGACCTTCATATAGGGCATGGTCGTCGTGAGCAGGGCAGACATGCCGAGGATGTCCGGCTTCTCACGCTCGAGCGCTTCGAGGTAGTTCTCGACCGGATTGTTGATGCCTAGGTCGACGACGTCGAAGCCGGCGCCTTCCATCATCATGCCGACGAGGTTCTTGCCGATGTCGTGGATGTCGCCCTTGACCGTGCCGATCACCATCTTGCCGAGCTTCGGGGCACCGGTCTCAACAAGCAACGGGCGCAGGATGAACATCCCGGCCTTCATCGCATTGGCCGAAAGGAGCACTTCCGGGACGAAGAGAATGCCGTCGCGGAAATCGATGCCGACGATGCGCATGCCTTCGACCAGAGCCTGGGTCAGGACGTCGTAAGGCGTCCAGCCACGCTTGAGGAGGATGCGCGTCCCTTCCTCGATTTCCTCCTTGAGACCGTCATAGAGGTCGTCATGCATCTGCTGCACGAGTTCCTCGTCGGAAAGGTCCTCGAGAATGATTTCATCGTCTGCCATAGTTGGGTTCCTCGGTTCCTGGCACAGTCATTTCGCACGGGTGGCACGAGAGAGGGCGCAATCCGGACGCGTCGCCCAATCCTTAGCGGGCTATACCTAAAAATCTCTTGTTGAAAGCGACGTCGCATGTGATGAAAAACGACGGCGCCCGGCGTAAATGCTCCCACGCGACGGCGGCGGCATTATTCCGCGGTTCGGAATCTGCCGCCTGCAAAATTATACGGCACTTCAAGGCGTTAGAGTGGCGCTTGCGCGGTGCCGATCTGAAGCAGCCGAAAGACGACTGCAATGGCAGCGACCGCAGACCGAGTGTCTAAGATGCGCCAGCCGTTGGCGCATTAAGACCCGTACCGGTCCGGCGCCTTGGTAGCATTAGGTCAAATCGACTACCGGATGCATATGCCCGCCGCTGGATCAGCCTCGCGAAAGGGGTATGCACCCACCCATCAAAGTGTTGCGGCGTTCATCGCGCATGATGCGCGGGGCACCGCGGGAAGAGGAATGAGCGAATGAGCGACGTTACAGAACAAGGTGCGGCCGAAGGCGGCGGACGCCGCGCGCGTGGCGAGGGGCGGGGAGCGGCAGCGCGTCGCGCTTCCCGCACCGGCGGTGGCCCGGGACCGTCTCTGCCCTATATCCAGCGCAGGATTCGCGAATACGAAGTTCTTGACGAGGAAGGGCTGCAGCTCATCGAACGCAACGCCGAGGTCGTTCTCGAAGAGATCGGCATCGAGTTTCGCGACGATGCCGAAGCGCTCGATCTGTGGAAGGCCGCTGGTGCCGACGTGCGCGGTCAACGCGTGCATTTCCCCAAGGGACTTTGCCGCGAGCTCTTGAAGACGGCGCCGAAGGATTTTACCTGGCACGCGCGCAATCCGGAGCGCAGCGCTCAGATCGGCGGCAAGGCGACCGTCTTCGCGCCGGTTTACGGCCCGCCCTTCGTGCGCGATCTCGACGGCAACCGCCGCTATGCGACGATCGAGGATTTCCGCAACTTCGTGAAGCTCGCCTATATGGCGCCGTCGATGCACTCTTCGGGCGGCACGGTATGCGAACCGGTCGACATCGCCGTGAACAAGCGCCACCTCGATATGGTCTATAGCCATATCCGCTATTCCGACAAACCCTTCATGGGATCGGTCACCGCGCCCGAGCGCGCCGAAGACACGGTCGCAATGGCGAAGATCCTTTTCGGCGACGATTTCGTCGAGAACAATGCGGTGACGTTGAACCTCATCAACGCGAACTCGCCGATGGTTTTCGACGAGACGATGCTCGGTGCCGCGAAAGTCTATGCCCGCCATAACCAGGCTTGCGTCGTTTCGCCCTTCATCCTGTCGGGTGCGATGAGCCCGGTCACGGTCGCCGGCACACTGACGCAGATCCTCGCCGAAGTGCTCGCAGGTGCGGCCTTTACCCAGCTCATCCGCAAGGGCGCGCCGGTGCTGTTCGGCACCTTCGCCGCGTCGATCTCGATGCAGTCGGGCGCGCCGACCTTCGGCACGCCGGAGCCGTCGCTCGTCTCCTACGGCGCTGCTCAGCTGGCTCGCCGCCTCGGCCTGCCGTTCCGTACCGGTGGTTCGCTCTGCGGCTCGAAGGTTCCGGATGCGCAGGCCGCACATGAATCGGCAAATACGCTGAACATGACGCTGCTTGCCGGCACCAACTTCGTGCTGCATGCAGCCGGCTGGCTCGAGGGCGGTCTCGTCTCGTCCTACGAGAAGTTCATGATCGACCAGGATCAGCTCGGCATGATGCAGAAGATGGCCGAGGGCGTGGACCTTTCCGAAGACGCGCAGGCGCTCGACGCCATCCGCGAAGTCGGCCCCGGCAGCCACTATCTCGGCTGTGCACATACGCAGGCGAACTTCCAGAGCGCCTTCTATCGCTCGCCGCTCGCCGATAACAACTCCTTCGAGCAGTGGGAGATCGAGGGCGAGAAGCGGATCGAACAGCGCGCCAACGCGCTCGCCCGCTCGTGGCTCGAAAACTATGAGGCGCCCTATCTCGACCCGGCAATCGACGAGGCGCTGAAGGAATTCATCGCCAAGCGGAAGGACTCGATGCCCGACGCCTTCACCTGAAAGGCTCCCGAGCGAGCCAGGGAGCAAGGCGGCGCGGCGCAGGTGGCCGATATGATACAGAAAGAGGTCTGGCGCCCGCATTACGAAACTCAAGGGCCGAAACCGAAATGACGGCTCCTTACGCATCGGAACGCGATGTGCTTGAAACCATCCGTGCGGCGCTTGCGCCGCACGGTCTTTTTTTGCGCGGAACCGTGAACTTCGCACCGGGCGAGGGGGCGCCGACGCTCGAAGGAGGCAAGTCCGCGGCGAGCGTGGTGCTGATCGGCAATGTCGGCGGCTCGGTCTGGGAGTCCTTCAGTCGGTGGCGCGAAGGCGAACCGGACGGCGGCGGTGCGGAGCCGCTCGACAAGTGGTCGAAGCAGGTCATCCGCCCGGCGGCTGCGGCAGCAGGCGCCTCGGCGTATTTTCCATCCGATCCCCCTTGGCAGCCCTTCCAGCAATGGGCAATGCGTGCCGAGGGGCTGAAGCCGTCGCCGCTCGGCATCCTCATTCATCCGCGCTACGGCCTATGGCACGGCTATCGCGGCGCGCTGGGCTTCGATCGAGCCATGCCGGTGACGGGCGAGCCGGCGGGTGGCCACCCCTGCGAACGCTGTATTGGACGGCCCTGCCTTTCTGGCTGCCCGGCGGACGCCTTGGCAGGCGCTACGTTCGATATGGGGCGCTGTCGCGCGCATCTGAGAACCGGAGAAGGGGTGACCGGCTGCCTTGCTCACGGCTGTCTGTCCCGCGATGCCTGTCCGGTGGGGTGCGACTATCGCTATCCGGCGGGGCAATTGCGTTTCCATATGGCGGCGATCGAGCTTTAATCAGCGCGCGCCCGCATAAATCCGCTGCAATCCATGCGATGCTACGTCGTATGATTCCCTCCGGGTCTGTTCGATGCCGCTGTTTACAAGAGCCTTCATCGCCGGCGCCGCCCTTCTATCCGCCGGTCTCGCTGCACCCGCATTCGGTGCCTGTCGCGATGTTCTCCATCTCGGCGAAACCTACCTCGCCTGCAGCTTCGACCCGTCGACGAGCGACATAAGGCTCTACAACAAGGATCAGACGGGCATGCCGTTCAGGTCTTTCAGGGCGCTGTCGCTCGAACTTCGTCGTCGCGAACAGTATCTCGTCTTCGCGATGAACGGCGGCATGTACCACGAGGACCTCGCTCCGGTCGGGCTGCATGTGGAGGAGGGTGCGGAGCTGGCGCCGCTCAATAGAAATCCGGGTTGGGGCAACTTTCACATGCTGCCGAACGGCGTCTTTTATGTCGGCGATGGCATGGCCGGGGTCATGGCGGCGGAGGCCTATCGCCTTGCCGGCATCGAGCCGCGTTTCGCGACGCAATCCGGTCCGATGCTCGTCATCGATGGTGCGCTGCATCCCCGTTTCCTGCCGGATAGTGACAGCCTCAAGACCCGCAATGGCGTCGGGGTGACGAACAGCGGGAAGGTGGTCTTCGCCGTGTCGAAACGGCCGGTGCGCTTTCACGATTTCGCGACCTTGTTTCGCGACGCGCTCGATTGCCCCAATGCGCTCTTTCTCGACGGAACGATCTCGAGCCTTTATGCGCCGGAGATCAATCGGCACGACCGGCTGTTTCCGCTCGGCCCCATCATCGCTGTCGTCGCGGCGTTTCCGCGCTGACTTCTCGATCCGTCGATCCGCGATTATGAATAAAAAGTACAATCTTGACAAAACGTATAAATCGTTTCAGATGCACGCATGAATATAGAACCGGGCATTCCCACCTGTCTTGCTGTGCACGCGCCCTCGGCCGCGGCGATAAGCGCGTTGCTTTACCCGCATGCGGAGGTCGTTCTGCACGATCTGTCCACCGGCAAGATTGCGGCTCTCTGGAACGCCTTTTCCGGTCGCACCGCGGCGACCGACTCCCTCATCGAGGATGGCCTCGACGGCATGGCTGAGGGCGCCTGCGTGCTCGGCCCTTATGAGAAGACGGGCGCGGACGGACGGCGGCTGAAATCGGTCTCGGCGGTGCTTCGCAACAATGAGGGACATGCCGTCGGGCTGCTCTGCATCAATCTCGATGTCTCACGAATCGACGACGCCGTGAGGCTGCTCGCGGCCTTTGCCGGCACGCCGGAACCACGGCCGCCAGCATTGTTTTCGCGCGACTGGCGCGAGGAGATCAATGCAGCGCTGCACGCTTGGCTAAAGGTGAGAGGCCTTGCGCTTTCCGCCTTGAAGCGCCCGGATCGCGTGGCACTGGTTGCGGCCCTCGAAGAGCAGGGGCTCTTCAAGACCCGCAATGCGGTCGATCATCTGGCGAGCCTGATCGGCACCTCGCGCGCATCCATCTACAACTACCTTTCGGCCGCGCGCGAAGGCGCCGCCTGAATCTCGCGTTCAAAGGAAAGAACGACCATGACGACCTTGCCGGCCTTTCGCCTCGAGACGCATTTCTCGCGCTGGGAGTTCACGGCGCGCCACCACATGACCGCGAGCGACAGCGAAACCATGTCGATGGCGGAGCTGCTTTCCTGCGCCGACGACGCCGATCACGACGCGTGGGAGCGGCTGACGCTCGGCTATACCGAGACCCATGGCGCTCCGGCGCTCCGCAAGGCGATCGCCGCGACCTATGAGGGGGTCGAGCCGGAAGATATCCTCTGCTTCGCCGGTGCCGAGGAAGGGCTCTACTGTGCCATGCTGGCTGCGCTCGGTCCCGAGGACCATGCCATCGTCACCGTGCCCAATTACCAGTCAATGGAAACGCTTCCGGTCACGCTCGCCGCGTCGGTGAGCGGCGTTGCACTCCGTCCCGAGAACAATTGGCAGATCGATATCGCCGATGTCCGGGCGGCGCTGCAGCCGAATACGAAGCTGATCGCGGTCAATTTCCCCAATAACCCGACGGGTGCTGTCGCCGAGCCGTCGGTGTTTCGCGCGCTCGCGGCGCTCTGCGCCGAGCGCGGCATTCATCTTTTCAGCGATGAGGTCTATCGAGGACTGGAGCGCGATGAGGAGAAGCGCCTGCCGCAGGCGGCCGAACTCTTCGATCGCGGTATTTCGCTCAACGTCATGTCCAAGGCCTATGGCCTTCCAGGTCTTCGGATCGGCTGGATCGCCTGCCGCGATCGCGCGCTTCTCCAGCGCATGGAAGGCATGAAGCACTACCTCTCCATCTGCAACTCCCGGCCATCGGAGGTGCTGGCGACGATCGCGCTGAAATCGCGCCATCGGATACTCGAACGCAATCGCGCGCTCTGCACGCGAAATCTCGAGAAACTCGGAGCCTTTTTCGCCGAGTTTGCAGATCTCTACGAGTGGCAGGCGCCGGATGGCGGCTGCGTCGGCTTCGCCCGCTATCGCGGGGCAGACGGCGTGGAGGAACATTGCCGGCGGCTTGTCGAGGAATCAGGCGTGCTGTTGCTTCCGTCGAGCCTTTTCGTCTCCGATCTACTGCCGGTCCCGCAGGATCGCTTCCGCGTCGGATTCGGCCGCAGGAACATCGAAGAGGGGCTCGAAGCCTGGCGCCATCACCTGCGGGCGCGCGTGAGGTGATGGGGCGGCGTGGCGCCGGCCGATTGACCGTGTTAACGATGCGCCAACCTCATGGAAGTACCTGCCTCGCATTATGCATTATAGACCCGAGATCGACGGGCTGCGCGCCGTCGCCGTAATACCCGTCCTGCTGTTTCATGCCGGTTTCGGCTTTATCTCTGGCGGTTTCGCGGGAGTCGACGTTTTCTTCGTGATCAGCGGCTTTCTGATCACGAGCCTCATTCACCAGGAGATCCGCAGCGGCGCATTCAGCGCCGTCGCTTTCTATGAGCGGCGTGCACGACGCCTCGCGCCCGCGCTTCTGTTCGTCTGTGTGGCCTCTATTCCCTTCGCGCTCATGTGGATGCTGCCGAAGGAATTGAATGAATTCGGCAAGAGCCTCTACGCGGCGAACTTGTTCGCGGCCAATTTCTTGTTCTGGAACCAGACGAACTATTTCACGCCCGACACCGATCTCATGCCGCTGCTTCACACATGGTCCCTTGCGGTCGAGGAGCAGTTTTACATCGTCTTTCCCCTACTTCTGCTTTCGCTGCGCCGCCTGTCGGAGGCGACCGGGCTCAAGGTGATCGTCGCGGCGACGGTTCTGAGCTTCGGCGCGACCCAGCTTTTCGCGCGCATCGATCCGGCGGCAAACTTCTATCTCCTGCCCAGTCGCTTTTGGGAACTAGGCCTCGGTGCCGCCGTCGCTCTCTCGGGTGTTTCAAATCGTGAATTCTCCAGATCCGTCCGCGAGTGCTTCGCCTGGGGCGGGCTTATCCTCATCGCTGCAAGCTATCTCTCGATAACCGACACGCAACATTATCCGGGCTGGGCGACCGTTCCAGTCGTCGCCGGTACGGCCCTTGTTCTCGCCTTCGCTCGCGGCGACACGCTGATCGGCAGGTGCCTCTCGGCCCGCCCGCTCGTTGCGATCGGCCTCTGCAGCTACAGCCTCTATCTCTGGCATCAGCCGGTATTCGCATTTGCGCGGCTGCGCACGAGTGACGGAGTGACGCCTGCGGGCTACGCCGGCCTCATCGTGCTCTGCTTCGGTCTCGCCTACCTCAGCTGGCGCTACGTCGAAGGTCCCTTTCGCAATCGTGCCCGTCTCGGGCGGAAGGCGATCTTCGCAACGGTCGCGGCGGTGGGATCCATGGCCGTTGCGACTGGCCTGGTGCTCGACGGCAGCGACGGTCTCGCGTCCGGGAATGCCGAGCTTGCCCGCCTCACCAAGCCGAGCGTCGGCATAGGGAAGGATTGCAATGCGGTTGTCGACCTGAAATGCGGCACAAGCAGCGAACCGGTCATTGCCGTCTGGGGAGACTCCTTTGCCAGGCACCTCGTCGATGGCATCCTGGCCTCCGAACCGGGCGCGAGGCTTGTACAACTGACGAACAACAATTGCGGTCCGCTCGCCGGCCTCGCCCCGATCAAGGCCAAGTTCGAGCCCGCTTGGCCGCAGGAGTGCATCGAGCACAACAAGGAGGTGCAGCGCTTCCTTCTGGCGCAAAAGTCGATCCGCTATGTCGTGTTGTCCTCGCCGCTGAACCAGTATCTGGAGGAAGAGACGATGCTTCTCGACGGTAAGGGAGTGCTGCCGTCGGACGCTCGGATCGTGACCGGCAGTTATCGGGCAAGCCTCGCATGGTTACGGCAGAATGGCTTTCGGCCGGTCGTCATCGCGCCGCCGCCGCAGGATGGGCGCGATACCGGCCTTTGCGTCGCGCGAGCCCGACTGCTTGGAACCTCCGCCGATGACTGCGGGGCGTCACTTGCGAATGTCCGGACCCACGACCGTGACGTACTCTCGATCCTGGCGGATATCGCCAGCGACTATCCGGTCGTGAGCTTCACCGATTATCTCTGCGGCGGGGGCCGCTGCAGAACCGAGGACAGGGGAGTGGCGCTTTTCGAAGACCATGGGCATTTTTCCGAAGAGGGATCCCGTCATCTCGGTGCCGCGCTTCAGTTCTACCCGGCATTTGCCAGTGCTGCGGAGTATGGCTGCTCCACGGAGCGCGGTCGGCTCGGGGCACCTTTGCGCGGGATTTGCGATCTCGGCGAAAATGTCGCTTTGGTGAGCGCCAGTGCGAGCGACGCCCCGCCGGCGCAAATGCGCACTCGCTCTGGTCCCGTAGAATAGGATAGCTCCGGCTTTGCCGCCGGAGCTTCCGCAGGCATGACCTTAGGCGCGCCGACGGCGCTCGCGGGCCGGGGCGGCGGGACCTTCATTTGCCGATTTGTTCCGCAACGGACCGATTTTCTCGACGATCATATCGAGCGTGGGGCGTTCACCCCTGGTGTGATTGTCGATTGCGAGCCGCATCGCGGCCAGATGGTTGCAGGAGGTGCCGCAACAGCCGCCGATGATCCTGGCGCCGGCGTCGACGGCCAACCGGGCATATTCGGCCATCAGCGGCGGAGTGCCGGAATAGTGGATCTCCGAGCCGCGGAATTCGGGAATACCGCAATTGCCCTTGACGACGATTGTCGCCTCCGGGCTGGCAGCCGTCATATCGAGCAGCGAGGAAAGAATGTCGGACGCCCCGACGCCGCAATTCGCGCCGACGGCAACCGGACCGTCGCCGATATCGGCGGCGACGCCGTGAATATCTTTCGGGTGCAGGCCCATCATCGTCTTGCCGGCGGTGTCGAAGGAACCGGTGTAGACATAGGGAAGGCCGACCTTCGCCGCGGCTTCGGCGGCCGCACGAATTTCGTCCGGAGAGGACATGGTCTCGATCCAGGCGACCTCCGCGCCGCCGGCTTTCAGGCCCTCGATCTGTTCGACAAAGGCCGCGACCGCGTCTTCATAGGAAAGGGCGCCGAGCGGTATCAGCAGTTCGCCCGTTGGGCCGACGGATCCGGCCGTAATGACCTTTCGCGGCGCCTGGTCGGCCACGGCGCGCGCGATCTCTGCGGCCCGCTTGTTGAGCTGGTAGACCCGGTCTTCGGCCTGATGAAGCTTCAGTCGGTGGCGTGTGCCGCCAAAGGAATTGGTGAGAATGATGTCGGCGCCGGCATCCACGAAGTCCTGATGCAGCTTGGTGATGTTTTCCGGTTTCGTCTCGTTCCACATCTCCGGTGCCTCGCCCGCTTCGAGCCCCATGGCGAAGAGCGACGTGCCTGTGGCGCCATCGGCAAGCAGAACGCCCTTCTGGGCGAGGAGGTCGGAAAGGGCATGGGCTGCAACGGACATCGGATTTTCCCGGCTGAATGGAACTGCAATAAGATATAAAGATATCTTTATGTGTTGGCAACAGAATTGCGCCGATCAACGCGGCAATTCGTTCGCAAGCAGCGCAGCCAGATCGGTTGCGGGCTTCTCTGCCCGGGCGCGCAGACGCAGGCTGAATTCGGCCGGAGGCAGGGATGGCAAGCCGAGATGGACAGGAGCGCGCTCGATGCCGGTGCCGAGGAATCTTTCCGTCCGGGTCGTAACGGCGATGCCGCTCAAAACGGCGGCGCGCAGGCCCGACAGGCTGGGGCTCGTTGCCGCGATCCGAAAGCGGCGGCCGGTTCTCTCGAGGGCCGATATGGCGGCGGCGCGGAAGCCGCAAGGTGGGTCGAGTACGGCGAGGGGCAGTTCCTCTTCTTCCGCTGCCAAGCCCCTGTCGGAGCAGAGCCAAAGCATCTGTTCGCGGAGCACGAGCAATTCGTCATCTGCAGCCGCCTGTCGCATGGCCAGAAGAATGTCGATCTGGTTCTGATCGAAGGCGGCCGTCAATTCTTTCGACCGCCCGATCCTCAAATCCAGGCGAATGCGTGGATGGGAACGCGCGAAGCGGCGCAGCAGTCCGGGCAGCATCGTATCGGCAAAGTCCTGAGTGCTGCCGAGGGAGATCCGTCCGTCGGCGCGCGCGCCCCTCAGGCTGAGCCAGGCGTCGCGATGCGCATCCAAAATGCGCCGGGCATGGGCGGCGAGCTCCTCTCCCACGGGCGTGAGCACGCGTCCGCGTCCGGCGGGCGCAAGAAGGCGCTCGCCGACCAGCGCTTCCAGCCGCTGCATTTGCGCCGTCACGGCGGAGGGCGAACGGTTGACGGCGGTTGCCGCTCTTGCAAGCGAGCCGCCCTCGGCGAAGGCGAGAAAAGTGCGCAGCAGCTCGGGATCGATCGGATTCATACTTCAATTTTACAGAAGTGTATCTGCAAAACAATTCGATTTTGTTGATGTGGCGACGATGGCAAATTGACGAGGTGTTTCGAAGAAAGGAACCTGTGATGCCCATCATCAACATCAGCGTTACCGGACAGCCGGAGCCGGAGCTTTCGGCGAAAATAGCGGCAAAGGTAAGCGACCTCACGCAGTCGCATCTTCGCAAGGACCCCTCGGTGACGGCGGTCGTCGTCAGCTATGTCGATCCGCGGCATTGGTTCGCGGGCGGAAAGTCGCTCGCCTCGCAGCAGACCAGCAGTTTCTGGCTCGACATCAAGGTTGTCGACGGCACCAATACGAAGCAGGAACTTGGTGCCTATGTCGATGCGATCTTTGCGGCCTTCGAGGATATTCTCGGGATGGTGCATCCCGAAAGCTACGTGCTCGTCCATGAGGTACCGGCGGCAGCCTATGGCTATGGAGGCAAAACGCAGGAGTTCCGGTACATCAGCGGAAGGCTGGGGGTCACTTGACTATCCGCCTGTTGAGGGCGCCCATGGGCGCCCTCAAAGCCATCAAGCCGCCTGCCGGTCGGTATGCTGCACGGGCGTCACCATGGCGGAGATGATCATCTGCAGGTCGATCGCACCGATCGGGCGACCGTTGCCGTCGACGACATGCGCGTTGCTTATTTGCGCGCCGGTCATGGTGCGGGCAGCCGCTTCGAGCACGGTGCCTACGGCGAGCGGCAGGCCTTCCGGGTTTCCGGAGAGCGGCCGCATGATCGTCTCCACGTTGACCACCCGCCCGCGGTTCACTTCCTTCACAAAGGCCGTGATGTAGTCGTCGGCTGGCGAGAGCACGATTTCCTGGCCGGTTCCCTGCTGCACGACGCGGCCGTCGCGCAGGATGGCGATCTTGTCGCCGAGCCTCAGGGCCTCGTCGAGATCATGGGTGATGAAGACCACCGTCTTCTTCAACTCCTTCTGCAGTTCGAGCAGGACCGACTGCATGTCGACGCGTATCAGCGGATCGAGTGCCGAATAGGCCTCGTCCATCAGCAGGATGTCGGCGTCGTTTGTAAGCGCGCGGGCAAGGCCGACGCGCTGCTGCATGCCGCCGGAAAGCTGGTTCGGATAGTGCTGCTCGAAGCCTTGAAGGCCGACGCGCTCGATCCAGCCAAGCGCACGCTTTTCGCTCTCGCGCCGATCGATACCCTGTATCTCAAGACCGTAGATGGTGTTTTCGAGAACCGTGCGATGCGGCAGCAGTGCGAACTTCTGGAAGACCATCGCCGTCTTGTGACGGCGGAACGCGCGAAGGTCGTTCTCGTTCATCTTGCAGACGTCGACGCCGTCGTAGAGGACTTCGCCCGAGGTCGGATCGATCAGCCGGTTGATGTGCCGGATCAGCGTCGATTTGCCGGACCCCGAGAGCCCCATCACGACCGTTATGCAGCCGCCCGGCATGGAAATGTTGATGTCCTGCAGTCCGAGCACGTGGCCGTGCTTTTCGTTGAGTTCGGCCTTACCCATCCCGTTCTCGACGAGTTTGACGTAATCCTCTCCGCGCGGGCCGAAAATCTTGTAGAGGTTCTTCACCTCGATTGCGTGACTAGCCATGGACAACCTTTCCCCTTCTCTTGGCTTGGAGCTTTTACGCCGACTGCGTTTTCGCGGCGCTTCCCGCTCCTTGCATCAGAACTGTGACAGCGGAACACGCCGACCGCTTTACTGTTTGCGACGCAGGCGCGGCTCGTGCGTCGCGCATCAGGCAGCCGCATCCTCGAATGGGCGCTGGAATCCATCACCTTCACGATTTCGCGCCGATCCGACCGAAGATCACAGTGATCTAGAGCGCGGCCTTCACCTTTTCGGCGACCTCCGGGCCTACCCACTGCGTCCATATCTCCTGGAAGTTTTCGAGGAAATAGCGGGCGGCGCTTTCGTTCGTCCCCTGGTTCTGATCCATCCAAGCCAGAACTTTGTTTACCGTCGCGTTTTCCCATTGCCGCGCCTGGACGTAGTCCATGACGCTGCCTGCTCGATCGGCAAAGGACTTGGTCACCACGGTATAGACGTCCGAGACCGGATAGGAGTTTACCTTTGGGGTCGGGCAATTCGGGGCGGCAGTGCAGGAGTCCCATTCCGCCTTGTCGTGATCCACGCCGAAAGACAGCAAGGTCATCTCGTACTTGCCGAGCAAGGCGGTCGGAGCCCAATAATAGCCGAGCCAGCCGGTCTTCTTCTCGAATGCATCGGCGATCGACGCGTCAAGCCCGGCAGCGGAACCGGGATCGATCAGCTGGAAGCCGGCCTTGTCCGCTTCGAGAGCCTTGTAGAGGTTGGCGGTGGAAAACCGGCAATTCCATGTTGAAGGACAATTGTGGACCGCTCCCTTTGCGGGGTTCTCGTGAGAAGGGAAGAGTTCCGGGTGCTTCAACGCGTCCTGCACCGTTCGAATGTCCGGGTGCGCGTCGGCGATGAACTTCGGAATCCACCAGCCCTCTACCCCACCTTCGCTCAAGATTCTGGCGCCTTCGACGAGGCGGCCTTCCTTGATTGCGGCATCGAAAGGCGTGCGTACGGAGTTGATCCACAGTTCCGGCACCAGGTCGGGCTCCGCCTTCTCGTTCATCGAGGTAAAGGTCAGCATCGTGTCGCCAGCGACGAGCTTCACGCTGCATCCATAGCCGGTTTCCAGAATGAACTTGTCCACGTGAGCCGCGACGCCCGCCGATGCCCAGTCCATCTCGGCGATGCTGACGCCGCCACATTCGGCAGCACTGGAAGGGCCCGCCAGAGACCATATGCCCGCCGTGAGGATGAGGGTAGCAAGGAGTTTTTTCATGTCCGTCGACACCTTCACGTCACTGCGGCCACACATGGTGGATGGAGCGCCGCCCAATCGCTCCCGCGCGCTGAAGCTGCCAGCCCACTTCGTTGTCATTGCGGCAAGCCTAAGTGTTCGCGTCGAGAAATCAACCTTTTCGATCCGGCGCCGGTCGCCGGCGGCATATTGCGCCGCGAGGAGCTCGCGGTACCGAGGACGCGAACGGCGAAATCGCCGAAATTCACCTTTGGTTAAGGCCTCAATAACGATCCGGTAAGGTTGTGGGGATAATTGTCTGCCTGCGGCGGGCGACTGCCGCAGGTCCGGATCAGGTAGTGCGTACCGGACCCGATATTCAGCGGAATGATCTGATCGCCGCACCCTTCCATTCCAACGGTTGGGTGCGGCTTTTGCATTTCAGGGCGGGAATCGTGAAGCAGCCGCCCCAAAAAGGGGGCGGTTTCGAACGCGACGTGGCGCTTTATCCGACGTTGGACGTGCGGATGAGGCCGAGTGGGCCGACCGGCGCTTCCGCGACTACATTACGGACGCGGGACTGGCCGTTCGGCGCCTTGGAGTTCCAGGCGATCTGAACGAAGTTGGGTTTGCCGAAAACGAACAGCATGACTTTCTACCTTGGGAGACCGGGCAATTTTCCGGCGGAGTTTCGATGGCGCGGATATAGGCTCTTGCCGCGACGGCTTGAATGCCAGGCTCGGCACCGCATGTCGCAATTGAGCTAGCTCGCGAGAATCTTCAGATCCTGAAAAATAAACCGCACACAGGTTTCATCCTCCCGCTCCAGAACGCTTGAAGAAGGCCGGAAACGCACCGCGACCGCCGGTGACGCAATCACGGCGGAATCGCGTCGGGACGGAGCTTTGCGGCAGGCGCTTTCGATGCTACGGGAAAGGCATGACACGCAAGATCATGCTGCAGGGAACCGGCTCGGATGTCGGAAAATCGGTACTGGTGGCGGGCCTCTGCCGGCTCGCATCCAATCATGGCCTCAGCGTAAAACCGTTCAAGCCCCAGAACATGTCGAACAATGCCGCCGTTGCTGACGACGGCGGCGAGATCGGCCGTGCGCAATGGCTCCAGGCGCTTGCCGCACGCGTGCCGTCCTCCGTGCATATGAACCCGGTGCTCCTGAAGCCGCAATCGGACGTGGGCAGCCAGATCGTCGTCCAGGGCAAGGTGGCCGGCCAGGCCAAGGGGAGGGACTACCAGGCTCTCAAGCCAAGGCTCCTCGGCTCTGTCATGGAGAGTTTCGAGCAGGTGGCAGCCGGCGCCGATCTCGTGATCGTCGAAGGCGCCGGTTCGCCGGCCGAGATCAACCTGCGCGCCGGCGACATCGCCAATATGGGCTTTGCCACCCGCGCTGACGTACCCGTCGTTCTCGTCGGCGATATCGACCGCGGTGGTGTTATCGCGTCCCTGGTCGGCACGCATGCGATCCTGCCGGAGAACGACCGGCGCATGGTCACCGGCTACCTCATCAACAAATTCCGCGGCGATGTTACGCTCTTCGACGACGGCATCGCATCGGTCCGCCAGTTTACCGGCTGGCCTTGCTTCGGCGTCGTGCCCTGGCTGAAAAGTGCCGGGCGGCTGCCCGCCGAAGACTCCGTCGTTATCGAGAGGCTGACGCGGGGCGGCGGCAAGGCGCTGAAGGTCGCGGTCCCCGTCCTGTCGCGGATCGCCAATTTCGACGATCTCGATCCCCTGGCCGCGGAGCCGGACGTGGACATCGTCTTCGTTCGGCCGGGGGCGCCGCTTCCAGACGATGCGGGCCTCATCATCATACCCGGCTCGAAGTCCACCATTGCCGATCTCGAGGATTTCCGCAGGCAGGGCTGGGACCGGGACCTCGACCGGCATATGCGCCGCGGTGGCCGGGTCGTCGGTATCTGCGGCGGCTATCAGATGCTCGGAAGCCGGGTTACCGATCCGCTCGGTATCGAGGGCGGCAAGCGCGCGATTGAGGGGCTGGGGCTGCTTTCCGTCGAGACGGAGATGGCTCCGGAAAAGACGGTTCGCAACAGCCGCGCCTGGTCGCGAGAATACGACGTCGCGCTCGAAGGCTACGAAATCCATCTCGGCAAGACGACCGGCGCCGATTGTAGCCGCGCGCCGGTCGAGATCGACGGCCGCCCGGATGGAGCGATGTCGGCGGACGGCCGCGTGATGGGCACCTATCTGCACGGTCTTTTCGCAAGCGACGCCTACCGTTCCGCGTTGCTCAAGAGCTTCGGTATCGAAGGCGGGGGAGGCAATTACCGCCAGTCGGTGGATGCGGCTCTCGACGAGATTGCCGGGGAACTCGAAGCGGTACTCGATCGGACATGGCTCGGCACGCTTTTGGGGTAGGGCCGGCCGGACGAGGCGTGTCCTTTTGGCATTTCTCACCCGGACCGTATCGTGTCGGAAGCGCAGAAAACGGCTCGTTGAAAGGATCGGAATGCAGCAATACGACGACGATCTTCGGCAGTTCGAAGCCCAGGGCGCACCGGCTCTGCCTCCGGCCGCGGAGCAGGGCTATGTGGAGCGCGATGGCGCCCGGATATGGTATTCGACATATGGCGCGGGAGCACCGGTGGTCCTGTTGCACGGCGGCCTCGGCCACAGCGGCAATTGGGGCTATCAGCTTGCGCCGCTTCTTGAGGCCGGCCGTCGCGTCGTGCTCATCGACAGCCGCGGACATGGGCGCAGCACGCGCGATGAGCGGCCCTACAGCTACGAAGTGATGGCGTCCGACGTCCTTGCCGTCACCGACATGCTGAAGCTTCAGAAATTCGCCGTGGTGGGCTGGAGCGACGGGGCGTGCATCGGCCTCGTGCTTGCGAGCGCGGCTCCAACGCGCGTTGCCGGCGTCTTCTTCTTCGGCTGCAACATGGACCCGAGCGGCGCGACAGAATTCGAGGCCACTCCGGTTATCGACCGTTGCTTCGCCCGGCACCGGAAAGACTATGCCGAATTGTCGGCGACGCCTGATGAGTTCGATGACTTCGTCTCGGCCGTCAGCGAGATGATGAGTACGCAACCCAATTACTCGGCGGGCGACCTCGCCGGCATCCGAGTGCCGGTCGCGATCGTGCAGGCCGAGAAGGACGAGTTCATAAAGAGAGAGCACGCCCAATATCTCGCGCGGAGCATTCCCGCAGCCGACTTGATCACGCTTGAACACGTCAGCCACTTTGCGCCGCTGCAGAGGCCCGACGTGTTCAACGGCGCCATGCTTGCATTTCTCGACAAGGTGCTTCCAACCAGGACCTGAGGCTTAACACCCGTCGTCACGTTCTCCGTTGCATACGCCTTGCGAAAAATGCAGCATGGTTTTCGGGTAGGACGACCTCTTCGCCGCTGTGCATGGCGACGGCGTCCGGGCGAAGGGCGCTGCCATGGCACGCACGCAGCTAATAGGGGTCATTATCGGCCTGGTGATCGTCGCGGCGCTCACAGTGCTGCGCGCAAGCGATCCGCCACTTTTGCGTCTCGCCCGAGATCTCACTTTCGACGAGTATCAGCGCCTGGCGCCGCGCAGCTTCGAGGACGTTCCGGTTCGCGTCGTCGACATCGACGAGGCGTCGCTGAAAGAGTTCGGCCAGTGGCCGTGGCCGCGCGACCGCGTTGCCGCACTGGTCGACCGGCTCTCGGAAATGGGGGCGGCGGTGATAGCCTTCGACATCCTGTTCTCCGAACCGGACCGTCTTTCGCCGCGCAGCGTCATGCGCGATGTCGCCGGGGTCGATCCGGCGCTCCTTGAGCGGCTGCCGGACAATGACGAGATACTCTCCCGATCGATCGGCGACCGGCCCGTCGTGCTCGGTTTCGGCCTTTCCAACGCAGGCAACTACCGGCCGCCGGTGAAAGCGGGATTCGCCTTCACCGGCGAAAGCCCGCTCGATGCGCCGCCGCGGCTTACGGCTGCGACTCCTTTGAGGCCACAACTCGAAGCCAGTGCCGTGGGCCTGGGCCATATCAGCCTCAATCCCGGCAGGCCGTCGGCCGTTGTGCGCGCCGTCCCGCTGCTGTTGAGCGATGGCGAGCAACTCTATCCGAACCTGGCCCTCGAAGCGCTGCGCGTGGCTCAGGGCGCTTCCACCTACATCGTAGCGGGTGCTCCGGATGCGCCTGATACCATCACGCTGATCAAGGTCGGCGAATTCGTGGTGCCGGTGACCGCGGCGGGCGAACTCTGGCTCTATGTCAGTCCCGATCGCGGTGAAAGATATGTCTCTGCCGGCCGGGTGCTGGCGCCCGGCGGAGTTTCCGCCGAAACGAGGGCAGCGATCGAAGGCAGTATCGTATTCGTGGGCACGTCGGCAGCAGGCCTGCAGGACATCCGCACCACGGCTCTTGGACACGACGTGCCCGGCGTGTCGCTGCACGCGCAGACTGTCGAACAGGTTCTCTCGGGCCGTTTTCTCTCCCGTCCGGATTGGGCGGACGGGCTGGAAATCCTTGCGATCGCGGCTGCAGGCAGCCTGCTCGTCCTGCTGACCACCTTCGTCAGCCCGGCCGTCGCGCTTGCCTGCGGCCTTCTGATAACTGCGCTGGCCCTCGCGGCCTCCTGGTCAGCCTTCCTCTATGCAGGCCTGCTGTTCGACCCTCTGGCTCCGATCCTTGCCGGATCGATCACCCATTTTGCGGCAACCGCCTATCGTTTCCTGGTTATAGACCGGGAGCGGCGCGTGGTTCGGCGCGCCTTTGGCCAGTACCTGTCGCCCTCGCTCCTCTATCGCATCGAGCATACGCATGACGCCCTGCGTCTCGGCGGCGATGACCGTGAGTTGACGATCATGTTCGTCGACGTGCGCAACTTCACGGAGATCAGCGAGCGCCTGACGCCGGGAGAGGTGGTCCGGTTTCTCAACACGCTGCTCGACGCGCTGAGCCGCCATGTCATCGCCAATGAGGGCACGCTCGACAAGTTCATTGGCGATTCGATCATGGCGTTCTGGAATGCGCCCATCGACGTCGCCGATCACCCCGGCAAGGCCATCCGCGCCGCCTTGGCCATGCGCGAGACGCTCGCCCGCCTCAACGAGAGCGACGCCTTCGGCTTCGGGAGCGACCAAAAGGTGGCGATCGGTGTGGGGATCCATACCGGGCTTGCCTGCGTCGGCAATATGGGAGCGGAGATGCACTTCAACTATTCGGCCGTCGGCGACGCGGTCAACGTCGCCGCCCGGATCGAGGCTGCCTGCAAGGACGTCGGCTTCGATATTCTGATATCCGAGACGACGGCGGATCTGGGCGAACGGTGCGCCGTGCTGGAGGCGGGGGCGCTGGCGCTGAAGGGCAAGAGCACGCGAACGCGGGTATTCGCCGTGGTCGGTGACGAGCATATGGCCGCTTCGGCCGAGTTTTCCGAGCTGCGGCGCATTCATGAACAGTTGATCGGGGCGATGCGTTTAAGGTCACGGCCCCGCAGAGAGCTCGTCAATGCCGCAAAGCTCAAGGCTCCGGCTCTGTGCGGGGGATTATCGGATTTCTACCGCCGCATCGGACGCCGGACAGACCACTTTGCCGGTGAATCTTTGCCGTTCGCAGACGAAGCCAGATCCGCCGAATAGAGAGACCATTTGATCCAACGCACTTCCGGACGGAAAACCGTTACACATTTTTCCTGGGAGTGCTCTAACCGCGGCCCTTCTTCGTGCCTGTGTCCACTTGCCCGTTCTTGCCGCTATCCTGGCCCTTCTTGCCGGTGTCCTGTCCCTTCTTGCCCGTGTCCTGCCCTTTCTTCCCCTTGTCGAGGCCACGCTTGCCGGGCTCGTTGCTGGGCGTCTTGCCCGGGCGGGGCGCCTTTTGCGGGCTTGCTTTTTCGGGCGGCCGTGCCCGTTCCGGCGTGGTCGGCTTGATCTCGATAGCGGCCGAAATGCCGCAACTGCCGCTCATGCCGCCGAAGGAGGCAGAAAGTCTTTGGTCGCCCGAAAGAAAGGGCAGGGCCTTCCGGTTTCCGAGTGTCGCCAGTGTGCGGCGACCGGCCTTGTGCGTGTCCGTCATGGTGCCGTCGCGCTTTGCGATCACGCAATCGCAGCGTCGGGTGAGCTGCTGGCATCCCGCCGGGCCGCAGAACCGGGCCGCGCCCTCCAGGAGAACGATCGCCGTCGTTCCGTCGTTGCCGATGTAGAAGTCGAACACGGTTCCGCGTACGCCGATCGTTCCGGCAGGCGTCAAGATCTGATAGGCCGAGTGCTTCGAATTTCCGCTGATCCAACGAAACGTGCCCTTGGCGGCGGCGACGGTGAGTTGCTGCACCGATTTCGAATCGTTGAAGACGAACTTGTCGATGACGACGGAAGAGCCTGCCCCCACCGCCAATTTACTGCCGTCGCGGAACACGAACTGGCCGAGCCCAGATCGGGACGTGCTTATTCGCTCGTCCCGGTGAACAGCGTCCCGCTCCACGAGCGGCCCGCCGCTGCCGGTGACGACCGTCCTGATCCGGACCGCTTCTCCAACCGGTTCGGCGGCAATCGTCGGCATGGAACCGTAAAACGCTGCGGCCAAAGCAGCGATTGCGGCACGACGCAAGTGAAACATCGCACCCTCCACGATGATCTCCTGCGGCCGACGTGGTCCGGGGATCATGAGCGTGAATGATAACCGGATCGACACAATGTCGCCGGACCCCAAGCATTCATTCTTATCATGGCCGGGCCGGAAGTGTCTGCTTACCCGTTCGGGGTAGCCGGCGCGAAAGCGCATTTCTGCCGTAATCGGCGGTCCCGGTGTCGCAGGCCGTCGATTGACTTTGCCGCCGCCGCTTCATAATTAACGCAAGTATGGATGGTTCCCTCGTGCCGAGGTGGGGCGAGGGAGTAAATGGGAATGCGACGGGGCGGACCCACGCCGGGCGCCCTTATCGCAGCCGACCCCGCGACTGTAGAACGGTCAGGGTTCGCCATCGGGCATTTCGCCGGATTTCAACGCGCTGCATGGGGCAGTCTCGTGAAGTTTGGCGGCATGTCGGAAAAGCCACTGGCGTGGCATTGCGATGAGCCAGGCAGGACGCCTCTTCTTCTACGAATCGTCCGCCTTTCGCGATGCCGCAAACGCCGGGAAGGCGAGGCGAGCCCGTTCGGTCTTTTGACGCATCGTTTTTCGGGCCGAGCCGGTTCGTCGAACGTGCGGCCATGAGGATCGTGACGCCGTGAGCCAGGAGACCTGCCATTCGTCAGGGCATTCCGCCCGAGGGGAGATGCTCCCCGATGCCAGCACGGAGGTTGTCGTGGCTCACAGGTCTTCGATCGAACGCGTTCTCGGCGCGCGCCGTTGCCGCTATAGCCTTCTCTAGGGCAGGCGGTATGGACATTTCCAATCTCGGCCCGATCCTCGTGCTTGGCGGCGCGCGTTCGGGAAAATCCACCTTCGCGGAAAAACTCGTCGAGGCCACCGGGTCTCCGATGCACTATCTTGCGACCGGCCGGGCTTTCGACGAGGAGATGCGGGAACGCATCGCCCTTCACCAGGCTACTCGGCAGGGGAAGGGTTGGACCACCCACGAGGAACCGCTCGATCTCGTGGGGCTGCTTCGCCGCATCGATGAGCCCGGCCGGGCTGTTCTCATAGACTGCCTGACCCTGTGGGTGACCAATCTGATGATGGAGGAGCGCGACATGGCCGCCGAATTCGCCGCGCTCGCCGCCTTTCTGCCCGCGGCGCGCTCGCGACTCGTTTTCGTCTCTAACGAGGTCGGTCTCGGGATCGTCCCGGAAAACCGGATGGCGCGCGACTTTCGCGATCACGCCGGCCGGCTCCACCAGATCGTGGCGGAGAAATCCGCAGAAGTTTACTTTGTCGCGGCCGGACTGCCGCTGAAAATGAAGGGTTGATTCATGACACTCGCAAGGGCGCCGCAGGGCAAAATACCGGCTACCGTCATCACCGGCTTTCTCGGTGCCGGCAAGACGACGATGATCCGCAACCTCCTGCAGAATGCCGACGGCAAGCGCATCGCGCTGATCATCAACGAATTCGGTGATCTCGGGGTCGACGGCGATGTGCTGAAGGGCTGCGGAGCGGAAGCCTGTTCGGAAGAGGACATCATCGAACTGACCAATGGCTGCATCTGCTGCACCGTAGCCGACGACTTCATCCCGACCATGACGAAGCTGCTCGAGAGGGAGAACCGGCCGGATCATATCGTCATCGAAACCTCCGGCCTGGCGCTGCCGCAGCCGCTCGTCGCCGCATTCAACTGGCCGGACATCCGCAGCGAGGTAACGGTCGACGGCGTCGTTACCGTCGTCGATAGTGCGGCGGTCGCCGCGGGCCGCTTTGCCGATGATCACGACAAGGTAGACGCGCTGCGTGTCGGCGACGATAATCTCGACCACGAGAGCCCGCTCGAAGAACTTTTCGAGGATCAGCTCACCGCCGCGGACCTCATCGTTCTCAACAAGACGGACCTTATCGACGCCGCGGGGCTGCAGTCCGTGCGCGAAGAGGTGGCCTCCCGCATCAGCCGCAAGCCGACGATGATCGAGGCGAGGAACGGCGAGGTAGCCGCCGCCATCCTGCTCGGGCTCGGAGTGGGTACGGAGGGCGATATCGTCAACCGCAAGTCTCACCACGAGATGGAGCATGAGGCAGGCGAGGAGCATGATCATGACGAGTTCGACAGCTTCGTCGTAGAGCTTGGCGCCATAGCCGACCCTGCCGCTTTCATCGAAAAGCTCAAGGGCGTCATCTCAAAGCACGACGTGCTGCGCCTCAAGGGCTTCGTCGACGTTCCGGGCAAGCCGATGCGCCTCTTGGTCCAGGCGGTCGGCAGCCGCATCGACCAGTATTTCGACCGCGCATGGGCTTCCGGCGAAACACGCGGCACGCGTCTCGTCGTCATCGGGCTGCATGACATGGACGAGCCCGCCGTGCGCGCAGCGATTTCGGCGCTCGCGTGAAATGGCTTCGAATTTGAACGAGGAGTCCAGGGAGCATCCATGCATCTCCTCCTAGCTCAGAAAGGAACGATCGCCGACGGTAATGAGGCGATCGACCTGGGACAGAGCCCGGGCGACATATTGTTCCTGTCGGCGGCCGATACGGAGCTTGCCTCGATCGCGGCTGCCCATCGTCAGCGCGCGGGCGCAAGAAGCCTGCGGATCGCCAGCCTGATGAATCTCATGCACCCCATGTCGGTCGACACTTACGTCGAACGCACGGCGAGGCATGCGAAACTGATCGTCGTACGGCCGCTCGGTGGTGCGAGCTACTTCCGTTACGTCCTGGAGGCGCTCTACGCCGCGGCGGTTGCGAATAAGTTCCAGATTGCCGTGTTGCCGGGCGACGACAAGCCGGATCCGGGCCTCGACCCGTTTTCCACCGTATCGGTGGAAGACCGGCAGCGTCTTTGGGCGTATTGCACCGAAGGCGGCGCGGAGAATGCCGGCCTTTTCCTCGATTACGCGCAGGCATTGATCGATGGCGGCGACAAGCCGCAGCCGGCGCGACCGCTGCTCAAGGCGGGGATATGGTGGCCTGGCAGGGGCGTGATCGGCGTCGAGGAATGGGTGCGCCTGTCCGAATCGCGTCGGGCTGTAACCCCCGGGCAGGCGGACAGAGCGGAACACGAACCCACCGTCGCCATCTGCTTCTACCGCGCGCTCGTCCAGAGCGGAGAGACGAAGCCGGTGGAGGCGCTGATCGAGGCTCTGGCGGCCGAGGCTGTGCGGGCGCTCCCCGTTTTCGTCTCCAGCCTCAAGGATCCGGTCTCGATCGGCACGGTCGAAGCGATCTTCGCCGAAGCAGTGCCGGATGTCGTGATGAACGCCACGGGCTTTGCCGTTTCCGCACCCGGCGCGGACCGCCAGCCGACCGTGCTCGAATCAGGCGGCGCGCCGGTGCTGCAGGTCATCTTTTCCGGCTCGTCGCGGGAGGCCTGGGAAGCTTCGGCTCAAGGGCTGATGGCCCGCGATCTCGGCATGAATGTCGCGTTGCCGGAGGTGGACGGGAGGGTTCTCTCCCGTGCCGTTTCCTTCAAGGCTGCCTCGGTTTACGACCCGCTGGTGGAGGCCAATATCGTCGGACACGAGCCGCTTGCGGATCGCGCGCGTTTCGCGGCGCGCCTTGCCGCCAATTGGACGAAGCTGCGCCGGACCCCGCCCGGGCGCCGCCGGGTTGCCATCGTCATGGCCAACTATCCGAACCGCGACGGACGCCTCGGAAACGGCGTGGGTCTCGATACGCCTGCCGGCACGATCGAAGTGCTGAAAGCGATGACCGCGGAAGGCTATGCTGTCGGCAATGTTCCTGATGACGGCGACGCGCTGATCCGCTTTCTGATGGCCGGGCCGACCAATGCGGCGAGCGGCGACCGGGAAATCCGCGAAACGATTTCCTTGAATCATTACAAGGGTTTCTTCAATGCGCTTCCGAAAAAGATTCAGCAGGAAGTGACCGTGCGCTGGGGCGCGCCGCAGGCCGACGCCTTCTACATCGACGGCGTATTCGCTCTGCCGCTCGCGCGCTTCGGCGATGTGCTCGTGGGCATCCAGCCGGCGCGCGGCTACAATATCGATCCGAAGGAAACCTATCACGATCCGGACCTCGTGCCGCCGCACGGCTATCTCGCTTTCTATGCCTATTTGCGCGAGGTATTCGGCGCCCATGCGATCGTCCATATGGGCAAGCACGGCAACCTCGAATGGCTCCCCGGAAAAGCGCTGGCGCTTTCCGAAGAGTGCTACCCCGAGGCGATATTCGGCCCGATGCCGCATCTTTATCCCTTCATCGTCAACGATCCCGGCGAGGGCACGCAGGCCAAGCGGCGAACGAGCGCCGTCATCATCGACCATCTGACGCCACCTTTGACGCGGGCGGAGTCCTACGGACCGCTGAAGGACCTGGAGGCGCTGGTCGACGAATACTACGAGGCTGCGGGAGGCGATCCCCGGCGGCTCAAGCTGCTCAGCCGGCAGATCCTCGATCTCGTCCGCGACATCGGCCTCGACCACGACGCCGGCATCGAGAAGGGCGACAGCGAGAACCAGGCACTCGAAAAACTCGATGCCTATCTCTGCGACCTTAAGGAAATGCAGATCCGTGACGGGTTGCATATCTTCGGCCTGGCGCCGGAGGGAAGGCTATTGACCGATCTTACGGTCGCGCTCGCCCGTGTGCCGCGGGGTCTGGGTGAGGGCGGAGATCAGAGCCTGCAGCGGGCAATTGCGGCGGACTTGAGGTTGCACGTGGCTTTGCCGCAACCCTTCGACCCGCTCGATTGCGTCATGTCCGATCCTTGGGCCGGCCCGAAGCCTGATCTTCTCGCCGCCCTCTCGGATGCGCCATGGCGCACCGCCGGGGACACCGTCGAGCGCATCGAACTGCTTGCAGCGAAGCTCGTTTCAGGCGAAATCGTCTGCCCGGTGGGATGGACCAACAGCCGCGCCGTACTTGACGTGGTCGAGACGCGGCTGAAGCCTTCGATCCAGAGCTCCGGCGAGGCGGAAATCAAGGGTCTGCTGACCGGCCTCGACGGCCGGTTTGTCGCCCCCGGTCCCTCGGGTGCGCCGACGCGCGGCCGGCCGGACGTGCTGCCGACGGGGCGCAACTTCTATTCGGTGGACAGCCGCTCCGTGCCGACTCCGGCGGCCTATGAGCTCGGCAGGAAATCGGCGGAGCTGCTTATCCGCCGCTACCTGCAGGACCACGGCGAATGGCCGTCCTCTTTCGGATTGACGGCCTGGGGCACCTCCAACATGCGTACCGGCGGCGACGACATCGCCCAGGCATTGGCACTGATCGGCGCAAAGCCCGTCTGGGACATGGCCTCGCGCCGCGTGACCGGCTACGAAATCGTTCCGCTTGCCGTTCTCGGCCGTCCCCGTGTCGACGTCACCCTGCGTATATCCGGCTTCTTCCGCGACGCCTTTCCCGAGCAGATAGCACTCTTCGACAAGGCGGTCCGCGCGGTCGGCGCGCTCGACGAGGACGATGCCGACAATATGATCGCCGCCCGCATGCGTGCCGAAACGCGGCGGTGGGAAGAGCGGGGCGCCGACGTGAAGGAGGCTCAACGCCGTGCCTCCTATCGCGTCTTCGGTTCGAAACCCGGCGCTTACGGAGCGGGCCTGCAGGCGCTTGTCGATGAGAAGAACTGGGAAACGCGCGGCGATCTTGCCGAGGCTTACCTCATCTGGGGCGGTTACGCTTACGGTGCCGGCGAGGATGGAAAGGCGGAGCGGGGCCTTTTCGAGGAGCGCCTGCGCTCGATCGAAGCCGTGGTCCAGAACCAGGACAACCGCGAGCATGATCTGCTCGACAGCGACGACTACTACCAGTTCGAGGGCGGCATGAGCGCTGCGGCTGAGCATCTCGGCGGTCAGCGTCCGGCCATCTACCACAACGACCATTCGCGCCCCGAAAAGCCGGTCATCCGCTCGCTCGAGGAGGAGATCGGCCGCGTGGTGCGTGCCCGCGTCGTCAATCCGAAGTGGATCGACGGCGTGATGCGCCACGGCTACAAGGGAGCCTTCGAAATCGCCGCGACGATCGATTACATGTTCGCCTTCGCTGCGACCACCGGGGCGGTGCGCGATCATCATTTCGAGGCAGCCTATCAGGCCTATATTGCCGACGAAAGAGTCCTCCGGTTCCTGCGCGAAAAGAACCCGGCCGCGCTTTCGGAAATATCGGAGAGGCTGCTGGAGGCGATCGACCGCGGCCTATGGAACCCGCGCTCCAACTCGGCGCGATTCGAACTGAACAGCCTTTCCGGCCGCGCGGCTACCGACCGCCTGATGGCCGGAAACCAATAGGGAGGACATCATGAACGACGAGACCGCGAATACCGGCGAACCGATCGCCGAGAAGGACGAAGCGCGCCACGCCATGAAGATGGCGAAGAAGAAGACCGCCCGCGACAAGATCATGGCCACCAAAACGGACGAAAAAGGCTTGATCATCGTCCACACCGGCAAGGGCAAGGGCAAATCGACGGCCGGCTTCGGTATGATCTTTCGCCACATCGCCCACGGAATGCCCTGCGCCGTCGTTCAGTTCATCAAGGGCGCCATGCACACGGGCGAGCGTGATCTGATCGAGAAACATTTCGGCGCTATCTGCCAGTTCTACACGCTCGGCGAAGGCTTCACCTGGGAGACGCAGGATCGCGCGCGCGACGTCGCAATGGCGGCAAAGGCGTGGGAGAAGGCAAAGGAGCTCATCCGCGACGAACGCAACTCCATGGTGCTCCTCGACGAGATCAACATCGCGCTGCGCTACGACTACATCGACGTCGCCGAGGTCGTGCGCTTTCTCAAGGAGGAGAAGCCGCACATGACGCATGTGGTCCTGACCGGCCGCAACGCCAAGGAAGACCTGATCGAGATCGCCGATCTGGTAACGGAGATGGAACTGGTGAAACACCCCTTCCGCTCGGGCATCAAGGGTCAGAAGGGCGTGGAATTCTGATGACGCAGGCCTGGCAGTTCTGGGCGCTGCTCTCCGCGGTCTTCGCAGCGCTGACTGCCATTTTCGCCAAGATCGGCGTCGCAGACATCACTTCCGACTTCGCGACGCTGATCCGAACAGCCGTCATTCTTGTCGTTGTCGTGAGCATCGTTGCAGTGACCGGACAATGGCAGCGCCCAACGGAGATCTCCGGCCGAACCTGGCTCTTCCTCGGCCTGTCCGGTCTTGCGACAGGGGCGTCGTGGCTCGCTTATTTCCGCGCGCTCAAGCTGGGCGATGCCGCTCGCGTGGCACCGGTCGACAAGCTGTCGATCATATTCGTTGCGCTGTTCGGCGTGCTTTTTCTCGGCGAGAAGCTCAATCTGATCAACTGGCTCGGCGTCGGTCTGATTGCGGCCGGTGCGCTTCTGCTGGCGGTATTCTAGCGGGCACGGCAAGATCCGGACAGGAAATCGTCGCCGCCATGTCCTTTCGTATTGACAAGTCGTATCCTAACGTTAGGCTTGGCTGAAATTATCTGTCGGCATCTGGGCCTCGAAGGGAAACTTTGTTTCTCTGCGGGGCCTTTTTGCATTTGAGGGGCGAATGACAGGCAACGTTACCTACCCGGTAGGAGTATTGTTCTCTCGGAGCGGGAGCTACGCGCAGCCGGCGGGCCAAGGCTTTGGCGGCGCAATGGCAGCGATCGAGCATGTCAATGCGTCCGGGCGTTTTCCGTTCAGGCTCGAGGCCCATCATCTCGATCCCGCAGGCGAGGCGGATCGCTATGCACCGCTTTGCAGGCAACTGATCCGCGAGCACGGTGTCCGCCATGTGGTGGGCTGCACCACCTCCTGGAGCCGCAAGGAAGTGATTCCCGTGGTCGAGAAGCTCGACGCGCTGCTCTGGTATCCTTGCGTCTATGAAGGTTTCGAGGTTTCCGAAAACCTTATCTACGTTGCCGCCTGTGCCAACCAGCACCTGGTGCCGCTTCTCGACTATATCGCGCCGCGGTTCGGCAGCAGAGCGATGCTTGTCGGCTCCAACTATATCTGGGGCTGGGAGACCAACCGAATCGCACGCGACATTCTCCATCGCTCGGGCGGCGAGGTCCTGGGCGAGCGTTTCGTGTCGATGGGCGACACGGATATCGTCCACCTGATCGACGAGGTGCGCGAGAAGAAACCGGATTTCATCCTGAACAACCTGATCGGCCCGTCGTCATACGCTTTCCTGCGCGCGCTTCACGCTCTCGCTGAAGCGGATGATCGCTTCCATCCGGATAGATGCCCGGTCATCAGCTGCAACCTCTACGAGGGCGAGATCGCCGGGCTCGGACACGCCGCGGCGGGGCATTACACGGTCAGCTGCTATTTCCGCACGATCCAGTCGCCGGAAAACGACGCCTTCCTGAAGACACTTGCGGCGCTGGATCCGGGCGCCGTAGTCGATGCCTTCTATGTGCAGGCATTCAGTGCCGTGGTGATGATCGCCGAGGCGATCGCGCGCAGCGGCAGCGACGATGCGGATGGTGTACGCGCCGCCCTGTGCGGGCAGGCGGTCGATACACCGCTCGGGGCCATCAGCGTCGATCGATGGACGAACCATGTGGAATTGCCGGCCCATATCGGCCGCGCGGGCGCAGATGGCAGTTTCGAGATCGTCAAGCGCTCGTATGAAGCCATCACGCCGGATCCGTTCCTGACATCCACGCCGCTTGTCCGCCCGATGGGAGGGAACGAGGCGCGGCCTGAGCTGAAGGTGGTGAAATGAGATCTGTTCATAACACCCCGAATTTCGATGGCTGGCGGGCGCTCATCCTGCACCGGCCGCATCAGAACGTCGACGCTCTCTTTGCCCAATGCGCCCGCATAGGCATTGCGGCGGAACAGGCCTGGCCGGATTTTCCCGGTGACCGATCTGCAGAGGAGTTCAACGTCCTCCTTATCGACGCAGATATGGGCCACGACGAGCAATTTCCCTGGCGTCAGGGGGAAGCACCCATGCCGATGATTGCACTGATCGGCTCCGAGGCACCCGGCCGCATCGCCTGGACTATCGCGCAAGGGGCCGACGCGCAGCTTCTGAAGCCCATCGGCAGCGCCGGGCTGTACAGTGCTCTGATGGTCGCAAGCCACAGTTTTGTCCGCCGCCATGCGCTCGATCGTGACGTCGCCGCATTGAAGCATCGCCTGACGCGACGCCAGGAACTTGCGGAGGCAACGGCGCTGCTGATGCTCCGGAAGAACTGCGGGGCCAGCGAAGCCTACCAGCACCTGCGCCTGACGGCGATGTCGCGCAGCTGCAGCATCGAGGACGTTGCCGCGGCGATCGTCCAGGAATTCGAGAACCACGGATTGAAGAATGCCGACCATGGTCGCTGAAACGGCGCGCAGCAAAGAGAATAGGACACCGGGCGTGTGGACGCGCCTTCTTCGCAGGCCGCTTGCGCTCATCGGTCTTGCGGTCATCATCGTGGTGGTGGGCGCAGCAGCGCTTGCACCTTGGATCGTGCCCTATGACCCGCACGAGCAGTTCTTCGAGGGTCTGACCATCGAAGGCGCGCCGCTACCGCCCAACAGTCAATTCTGGCTCGGTACCGACCTTGTCGGACGCGACCTCCTGAGCCGGCTGATCTATGGCGCGCGCACCTCGCTCGTCATCGGAGTGGTCGCCAATGGCATTGCCGTCGTCATCGGCTCGCTCGTCGGCATTGCAGCCGGCTATTTCCGCGGCTGGGTTGACACCGTGCTGATGCGCTTCACCGACCTGATGATGGCCTTTCCGGCGCTCCTCCTTGCAATCGTTCTGGCCGCGATCTTCACACCCAGCCTGTGGATCGTGGCGATGGTCATCGCGATGGTGAATTGGGTGCAGATCGCCCGCGTCGTCTATACCGAAACCCGCTCGATAGCCGAGCGGGATTTCGTGACTGCCGAGCGGGCCATGGGGGCCGGCGCCGGCCGCATTCTCTTCCGTCACATTCTTCCGCATCTCCTGTCCACGATCATCGTCTGGGCGACGCTCGGGATCGCGACGACTGTGCTTCTTGAGGCGACGCTTTCTTTCCTCGGTATCGGCGTGCAGCCGCCCATCCCCTCCTGGGGCAACATCATCTTCGAAAACCAGACCTATTTCACTTCGGCACCGTGGCTGGTGTTCATACCGGGTGCGGCGATCCTGGCGCTCGCGCTCGCCTTCAACCTGGTCGGCGATGCGCTGCGGGATGTTCTCGATCCGACGCAGCAGGGGAGGCATTGATGGCAGCCTATATCGCGCGGCGACTGCTTCAGACGGTCGTCATCCTGCTTGGTATCAGCTTCGTCACCTTCGTTCTCCTCTATCTGATACCGGCCGATCCGGCCAGACAGATCGCCGGCCGCAGCGCAACGGCTCAGACCGTGGAGAACATCCGCGAACAGCTCGGGCTCAACCTGCCTTTCTACGAGCAGTATCTGCGCTATGTTTCCGGCCTGGTGCAGGGCGACTTCGGCCGCTCCTACCTGCAGAAGACCGAAGTCGCGACGCTGATCGCGTCGCGGCTTCCCGCAAGTCTCGTGCTGATGGCCGGAGCCATCACTTGTGAACTGATCTTCGGGCTCACCATGGGGATCGTCGCGGCGCTTCGGCGCGGCTCACGCACCGACGACACGCTGATGATCGCGTCTTTCGTCGGGGTGTCGGCGCCGCAATTCGTGATCGGCATCCTGCTGCTTTATGTCTTCGCCGTGAAGCTCGGCTGGTTCCCGATTGGCGGCTATGGCACTTTCGCCCATCTGGTCCTGCCCTCCGTTACGCTCGGCTTCCTGGGCGCCGGCTGGTATTCGCGCATGATGCGTTCCTCGCTGATCGAAGTGATGCGCCAGGATTTCATCCGCACGGCGCGCGCAACCGGTGCGGGCCGCGCCAAGGTCCTGTTCCGGCACGCAATGCCCAACGCGATACTGCCCGTTATCGCGATGATCGGCATCGACATCGGTCTGTTCATGTCCGGAATAGTCGTGGTGGAAAGCGTCTTTGGCTGGCCCGGCATCGGCCAGCTTGCCTGGCAGGCGATCCAGCGGGTGGACATCCCGATCATCATGGGCGTCACGCTCGTCTCTGCGTTTGCCATCGTGCTCGGCAACCTGCTCGCCGATCTCATCACACCGCTTATCGACCCGCGCATCAAGCTGCGTTGACGCGGGAAGAACCAACAGCAGCACGAAGAAAGGAACTTCAGATGAGGAACTTGCTACTGGCCGGCGTCTGCGCCGCTGCCCTCTTGGGAACTCCTGCGCTTGCCGACGACATCAAGCAGGGTGGCGAAATGACCGTCACCTACAAGGACGATGTTTCGACACTCGATCCGGCGATCGGCTACGACTGGCAGAATTGGTCGATGATCAAGTCGCTGTTCGATGGCCTGATGGATTATGTCCCGGGCACGACCGAGCTGCGTCCCGACCTTGCCGAATCCTACGAAATCTCTGAAGACGGCAAAGTCTTCACGTTCAAGCTGCGCCAGGGCGTCAAGTTTCACAATGGCCGCGAGCTGACGGCCGAAGACGTGAAATATTCGATCGAGCGCGTGGTGAACCCGACGACCCAGAGCCCGGGTGCCGGATTCTTTTCGACGATCAAAGGCTTTGAAGATGCCTCTGCCGGCAAGGCGGAGGGGCTGTCCGGCATCACGGTGCAGGATCCGCACACGATCAGGTTCGAACTGACCCGGCCAGACGCCACATTCCTCCATGTCATGGCCCTCAACTTTGCCCATGTCGTGCCGAAGGAAGAGGTCGAGAAACACGGCGCCGACTTCGGGAAGAATCCCGTCGGCTCCGGCGCGTTCAAGCTTGCCGAGTGGACGCTTGGGCAGCGCCTCGTTTTCGAGCGCTTCGCCGACTACTGGAACGAAGGGCTTCCGAAGCTGGACCGCATCACCTTCGAGGTTGGCCAGGAGCCGGTCGTCGCGCTGCTTCGGCTGCAGAATGGGGAAATCGACGTACCCGGGGACGGCATTCCGCCGGCGAAGTTCGTCGAAGTGACGAATGATCCGAACTTCAAGGACCTGATCATCCAGGGTGGCCAGCTGCACACCGGCTATGTGACGATGAACGTCAAGATGGCTCCCTTCGACAAGGTCGAGGTGCGCAAGGCTGTGAACATGGCCATCAACAAGGATCGCATCCTGCGTATCATCAACGGTCGCGCGGTTGCCGCCAACCAGCCGCTGCCGCCCTCGATGCCCGGCTATGCAAAGGACTATGCAGGTTATGCCTACGACCCCGACGGTGCCAAGAAGCTGCTCGAGCAAGCTGGCCTCGCGGACGGGTTCTCGACCGAACTCTATGTCATGAATACCGACCCGCAGCCGCGCATCGCCCAGGCGATTCAGCAGGACCTGAAGGCGATCGGCATCACGGCATCCATCAAGTCGCTCGCGCAGGCCAATGTCATTGCGGCCGGCGGCGAGGAAAACCAGGCGCCGATGATCTGGTCGGGCGGCATGGCGTGGATTGCCGATTTCCCCGATCCCTCGAACTTCTACGGTCCTATTCTGGGTTGCGGCGGTGCCGTGCCGGGAGGCTGGAACTGGTCCTGGTACTGCAATGAAGAGCTCGACAAGAAGGCGGCCGAAGCCGACGCCATCGTCGACCCGGCAAAGGCCGCGGAGCGCGAGGCCCTGTGGCGCGACATCTATCTGAAGATCATGGAGGACGCGCCCTGGGCGCCGATCTTCAACGAGGAGCGCTTCACCATCCGCTCCGAGCGTATCGGCGGCGACGACAAGCTGTTCGTCGATCCGGTCCACATCCCCGTCCATTACGATCAGGTATATGCAAAAGATGTGCAGTAACTGCGACTACACCATCCACGGACGCCATCACCATTACGGCTGGGATCATTCGATCCCGCCGGCGGAAACCGTGGCGCCCGGATCGCGGCTCGAGTTCAATTGCCTGGACTCCGGCTCCGGTCATTTCACCGCCGACAGCACGATTGCCGATGTCTCGACGGTCGATTTTACGAAGGTCAATCCGGTCACCGGTCCCATCTATGTCGATGGGGCCAGGCCGGGGGACGCCCTGAAGGTGACCATCGAGCACTTCAAGCCGAGCGGCTTTGGCTGGACGGCCAATATTCCGGGCTTCGGGCTCCTCGCCGATCAGTTCGCCGAGCCGGCGCTGACACTCTGGAAATATGATCCGGCTACGCTCGCTCCCGCAGCCTTCGGCGAGCTCGGCCGGGTTCCCCTGAAGCCCTTCGCCGGCACGATCGGGCTCGCGCCGGCAGAGCCGGGGCTGCATTCCGTAGTTCCGCCGCGGCGGGTAGGAGGCAATCTCGACATTCGCGATCTGGCGGCGGGAACGACCCTTTACCTGCCCGTCGAGGTGGAGGGCGCCTTGTTCTCCATCGGCGACACGCATGCGGCGCAGGGGGATGGCGAAGTCTGCGGCACGGCCATCGAAAGCGCGATGGATGTGGTCGTGAAGCTGGAGCTGGTGAAGGACGCCAATCTCAAGATGCCGCGCTTTACCACGCCGGGTCCCGTCACACGGCATCTCGACGCCGAGGGTTATGAGGTCACGACTGGCATTGGAAGCGATCTGATGGAAGGTGCGCGTGCGGCCGTGTCCGGCATGATCGACCTTCTCTGTGCGACGCGCGGCATGAAGCCGGAAGACGCCTACATGCTGTGCTCGGTCTGCGGCGACCTTCGCATCAGCGAGATCGTCGACCAGCCGAACTGGGTCGTGTCCTTCTATTTCCCGCGCATCGTCTTTGCGTGACGAACGGCCCTGTTCCGCCTCGGCGGGGCAGGGCGTCCTCCTGATGACATTGCCGAGGCCTCTGCCCGATGACTTCCTCTCTGCTTTCCGTGAAGGAACTGACCGTCCAGGTGGCCACGCCGACCGGGCCGAAGGTCGTGGTGGAGCGTCTGTCCTTCGATCTTCTTCCCGGCAGGACGCTTTGTCTTGCAGGCGAGAGCGGATCGGGAAAATCGATGACCGCGCTTTCGCTGATGCAGCTGCTGCCAAAGCCGATGGCACGTATTGCGGGCGGCTCGGCCACTCTCGATGGCGAGGACATATTGGCGCTTCCGGAAGCGCGCATGCGGCAGATTCGCGGGCGCAAGATCGGGATGATCTTCCAGGAGCCGATGACCTCGCTCAACCCGGTGATGACGGTCGGCAATCAGCTGATCGGTGCGATCACCGCGCATGGAAACGCCAATGGCCGGCGCGCCGCGCGGGTGCGGGCCGTAGAACTCCTGGACCAGGTTCAGATCCCGGAGCCGGAGCGGCGGCTCGGCCAATATCCGCATGAGCTTTCCGGCGGCTTGCGTCAGCGCATCGTCATCGCGATGGCACTCGCGCAGAACCCGCGAATCCTGATCGCCGACGAGCCCACGACGGCGCTCGACGTAACGGTTCAGGCGCAGATCCTGGCCCTTATTCGCAAGCTGCAGGCCGATCATGGGATTTCGGTGATCATGATCACCCATGACATGGGCGTGGTCGCGGAGATGGCCGACGAGGTGCTGGTGATGAAGCATGGCCGCACCGTCGAGCACGCAACCAGCAGGGATCTTTTCGCGCATCCGCAGGATGCGTACACGAGGGAACTCCTTTCCGCTGTGCCGCGGCTCGGCGAAATGGCGGGAACGGAGGCACCGAAACGCGCAGCGGGGAAGGCGGGCGCGGCAGGATCTCAGCCAGGCGACGAACAGCCGATGCTCCAGGTCGAGAACCTGACGGTGCGTTTCGACATCAAGGGCGGCATCCTTCAGCGCCCGGTCAGGCGACTTCACGCGGTGGAAGGCATTTCTTTCTCCGTGCGCAGGGGTGAGACGCTGTCTCTCGTCGGAGAATCCGGTTGCGGCAAGTCGACGACCGGCAAGGCGCTCTTGAACCTTGTCCCGTGGACGGGAGACATCCGCGTCGACGGACGCTCCACGCATGGCTTGCGGGGGAGCTCCATGCGACCCATCCTGCGCGACGTCCAGATGATCTTCCAGGACCCATACGCATCGCTGGATCCGCGAATGCGCGTCTGCGATCTGGTGGCCGAGCCACTGGTGATCCACGGCCTTGCAAGCGGAAGCGAGCTGCGTGACCGGGTGGAGTATCTTTTCAAGCGGGTCGGATTGTCGCCCGAGCAGATGAAGCGCTACCCGCATGAGTTTTCGGGCGGTCAGCGGCAGCGCATCTGCATAGCGCGCGCCCTGTCTCTCTCACCGAAGCTCATCGTCGCAGATGAGTCCGTCGCGGCACTCGATGTGTCAATCCAGGCTCAGGTGCTCGATCTCCTGCAGGACATCCAGGACGAGACCGGCGTCTCCTACCTGTTTATTTCTCACGACATGGCAGTCGTCGAGCAAATCAGCCATCGGGTAGCGGTCATGTATATGGGCCGTTTCGTCGAAACGGGCACGCGGCGGCAGATCTTCGAGAATCCGCAGCATCCCTATACGAAGAAACTGATGGCTGCCGTTCCCGTGGCAGATCCGGGTCGAGCACGCCGGGATTTCGTGCCTAAAGCGGAAGACCTGCCCAGTCCCGTGCGCGCCCTGGACTATGTGCCGTCCTTCCCGCCGCCATCGGATCTGGGCGGCGGACATCTCGTCTGGAGCGGCTGAACGCTCGTCGGTTTCCGACTGGCCTACAGCCCCAGCCAGATACGCAGCGGATATCCCGGATCGGCGAGCAGCCGGATGGCGAGCGCGATCGAAACGACGACCAGCAAAGGCTTGATGATCTTCGCGCCCTTTGCCATCGCATAGCGCGAGCCGACCTGCGCGCCGAGGAACTGGCCGACGCCCATCGTCAGGCCGATCTTCCACAGCACGACGCCGCTGAGCAGGAAGACGAAAAATGCGCCGATATTGGAGCCGAAGTTCAGGAATTTCGTGTGCGCCGTCGCCTTGAGGATGCCGTAGCCTGCGAGGGAGACGAAACCGAGCATGAAGAAGGAACCTGTGCCCGGACCGAAAACGCCGTCATAGAGGCCGATCAGGGGCACGAAGGTGATGGTGAACAGGAAAACCGACAGCCGCCGATGCTTGTCGATGTCGCCGATATTCGGCTTGAAGCCGAAGTAGAGGGCGATGCCGATCAACAGGAACGGCAGCACGGCCTCCAGGACGTCCGCGGGAACGACCGTCGCCAGCAAGGCGCCCAAAACTGCGCCCGCCGCCGACATCAGGGCCATCGGGAGCTGCTCCCTGAGGTTCACGTGACCGTGCCGGGCATAGGCGATGCTCGCCGACCCCGAGCCGAAAAGGGACTGCAGCTTGTTGGTGCCCAGCGTCTCGAGCGGTGGAATCCCCGCAATCAGCATGGCCGGGATGGTGATCATCCCGCCGCCGCCGGCGATCGAATCGATGAACCCGGCAAGGAATGCGGCCGCGAAAAGAAAGAGCAGTATGTGGAGGGCTAGGTCGTGCACTGGAGTCTCGAGCAAATAGGGCGGCGGAACTGCTTCAGCCGCCTTGTGTCAGAGCTGACGCCGAAATGCAAAGAATTGTCTTGAGGGCGTTCCGTGACCGCACGGTTTGCGACACGTGGATGGCGCAATCCGGTTTGACCGACCTGAAACGCTCCGATAAAAATGACGATCATGCGACGGCGTCCGTTCAGGCGGACTGAAAGAGCGTCCGGTGCGGCCGACCCATGCAGGGGGCTTGATCCGGTGCTGTCCGGACCGGTACGTGGCATTTGCCAGGCCGGCGCTTCGTATGGAACGCCGACGCCGCATGGGAGCCGCACCGCATATGCCTTCCGCCGAAGGACACATCACCGCCGAACTCGTGCTCGGCCTTGGCTGCGAGCGCAACACTGCGCCCGAAGAGGTGATCGCGCTTGCCGAACAGGCGCTGGCGGATGCCGGCGCTTCCGGCAGGGATGTCGCACTCGTCGCCTCTCTGGATGCGCGGACCGATGAGCCCGCGATCCATGCGGTGGCGCGGCACTTTTCGGTGCCCACGCATTTCTTCGACGCTGCCACGCTGGAGGCGCAATCGTCGCGTCTAAAAAATCCATCGAAGGTCGTCTTTGCCCATACGGGTTGCCACGGCGTCGCTGAAGGCGCGGCTCTGGCGGCCGCCGGGTGCGACGCGGTGTTGCTTGTACCTAAGATCCGATCGGTGCGGGCGACGGCGGCAATCGCCGGACCGGCTGACTATGCAAAGGGAGCCGTGTGATGGCCTCGGCCGAATTTTGCAGTTTCTTTGATGAGCGGATTCAATTATCTGCCATTGTTTCCTGCATAACGACTTCAAGTTTTTCCTCGGTTGGATCGGATGGAATGCCTTGCTTTGCCCGGAGTATCGACCGATGACCGACATGTTTGCCGGCCTGCCTGATCTCGAGCCGGGTTCGGTCTGGCTCGTCGGCGCGGGCCCGGGCGATCCCGGCCTTCTGACCCTGCACGCAGCCAACGCGCTTCGCCAGGCGGATGTGATCGTTCACGATGCGCTGGTCAACGGTGATTGCCTCAAGCTCGCCAAAGCGGGTGCCGCACTCGAATTTGCGGGCAAGCGCGGCGGCAAGCCTTCGCCGAAACAGCGCGATATCTCGCTGCGGCTGGTCGAACTGGCACGTGAAGGGAAGAGGGTGCTGCGCCTCAAGGGTGGCGATCCCTTTGTCTTCGGCCGCGGCGGAGAGGAGGCGTTGACCCTGGTCGAGCACCGCATCCCGTTTCGCATCGTTCCCGGGATCACCGCGGGCATAGGCGGGCTTGCCTATGCCGGTATTCCGGTCACGCATCGGGAGGTGAACCACGCGGTGACTTTCCTCACCGGCCATGATTCTTCCGGCGTCGTGCCGGACAGGATCAATTGGGAAGGCATTGCCAAGGGCTCTCCGGTGATCGTCATGTACATGGCGATGAAGCATATCGGCCAGATCTCGGCCAACCTGATCGCCGCCGGCCGCTCGCCGGACGAGCCTGTGGCTTTCGTCTGCAATGCCGCGACGCCGGAGCAGGTGGTGCTGGAAACCACGCTTTCGTCCGCTGAGACCGATGTAACCGCTTCGGGGCTCGAGCCGCCGGCAATCGTCGTCGTCGGCGAGGTCGTCCGGCTGCGCGCCTCGCTCGACTGGCTTGGCGCTCTCGATGGCCGGGCGCTCGCTCCCGATCCGTTTTCGAGCCGCATTCTCCGGAATCCGGCATGAATGGAGTGATGATTGCAGCCCCGAGCTCCGGCTCGGGCAAGACCACGGTCACGCTCGGCCTGATGCGGGCATTGAAACGTCGCGGGCTCTCGATCGCGCCTGGAAAGGCGGGGCCGGACTATATCGACCCGGCCTTCCACGCGGCTGCCAGCGGCAAACCCTGCTTCAATTATGACCCGTGGGCAATGCGCCCCGAACTGCTCCTTGCCAATGCGGCGGCTGCGACGGAAGACGGCTCGGTGCTGATCATGGAGGCGATGATGGGCCTCTTTGACGGCGCGGCGGATGGCACGGGCGCGCCGGCGGACCTCGCCGCAGCACTCGGACTTGCAGTGATCCTGGTCGTCGATTGCGCGCGCCTCTCCCATTCCGTGGCCGCCCTGGTTGGCGGCTATGCCCGTCACCGCGACGATGTCCGTGTCGCGGGCGTCATTCTGAACAAGGTCGGCAGCGACCGGCATGAGGGAATGCTGCGCGATGCGCTTGCCGGTATTGCGATGCCGGTCTTCGGCGTGCTGCGGCAGGACGCAGCATTGAAGCTGCCCGAACGCCACCTGGGCCTCGTACAGGCAGGCGAGCATGGATCGCTGGAAGCCTTCATCGATCACGCGGCAATGCGGGTCGCATCGGGTTGCGATCTCGAGGCGGTGCTTGCTGCGGCGACGCCGCTGACGGTGGGAGAGACGGCCGGGACGCTAAAGCCGCTCGGCCAGCGGACAGCCGTCGCACGCGACGTGGCCTTCGCCTTCTGCTACGAGCATCTTCTTTCCGGCTGGCGCGGGCAGGGGGCCGAAATCACATTCTTTTCGCCTCTTGCGGACGAGGCGCCCGATCCGCTTGCCGATGCGGTCTATCTCCCCGGCGGTTATCCCGAGCTTCATGCGGAACAGCTCTCCAATGCTTCGAATTTCCGCGCGGCCACGCACAAGGCCGCTGGGGGCGGGGCGCGCATCTTCGGGGAGTGCGGTGGTTACATGGTGCTGGGCGACGGGCTTGTCGCGGCGGATGGCGGGCGTTACGAGATGCTCGGGCTTTTGCCGCTCGTCACGAGCTTTGCCGAACGCAAGCGGCATCTCGGCTACCGGCGCGTGACACCGGTCGACGACGTTTTTTTCCGCGGACCGATGACCGCGCACGAATTTCACTATGCCACGATCGTTTCGGAGGGAGCGGCTGAGCCGCTCTTCACGGCACGGGACGCGGCAGGGCTCGATCTCGGCCGCGCCGGCCTCCGTCGCCGGAATGTTGCCGGCTCCTTCATGCATCTCATCGATTTCTCGGAATGATCATGGCCGCTCCCATCATACATGGCGGCGCGATCACGGAAGCCGCAGCGCGCTTCGGCGGCACGCCCGACGACTGGCTCGATCTCTCGACGGGGATCAACCCGTGTCCCGTCCCCCTGCCGGAAATCGACGCGCGCGTCTGGCACCGATTGCCGGATCAGCATGTGGAAGAGGCGGCCCGTGCAGCGGCCAGGGGCTACTACCGGACGGGCGAAATCATGCCATTGCCGGTGCCCGGAACACAAGCCGTCATTCAATTGCTCCCGCGGATCGCGGTCCAGGGAAAGCGCGTCGCCGTATTTGCGCCGACCTATGGCGAATATGCGCGCGTACTGAAAGGCGCCGGCCTTGCCGTCGACACCGTCACATGCGCCGGTGATCTCCGGACGGCGCACGGCCTGGCCGTCGTCGTCAATCCGAACAATCCGACCGGACGGCTCTTTCCTCCGGAGGAAATCCTTGCAATGGCGGAGGCGATGCGGGTGCATGACGGCCTGCTCGTGGTGGACGAGGCCTTCGGCGATCTTGAGCCGGACGCAAGCGTCGCCGGACACGTTGCGGCCAATGACAACCTCGTCGTTTTCCGTTCTTTCGGGAAATTCTTCGGTCTTGCGGGCCTTCGGCTCGGCTTTGTGGTCGCGCACCGGTCGATCGAGCAGTCGTTTCGTGACTGGCTCGGCCCCTGGTCGGTCTCGGGTCCGGCACTTGCCATTTCGGCGAAACTGATGGAAGGCGACACGCCGGGGATCAAGGCCGGCATCGCGGAACGCAAGGCCGCGCTCGACGCGGTGCTTCTCGGTGCGGGGCTCGAGGTGGTCGGCGGCACCGGCCTCTTCACGCTCGTAGAACACGAACGGGCTTACGATCTTCACGCGGCGCTCTGCGAGGCGCATATCCTGACGCGAAAGTTCGACTACGATCCGCGCTGGCTGCGTATCGGATTGTCGCCGAACGCGCAGGGCGACCGTCGTCTCGCCGAGGCTTTGAACCGGATGGGTGCGTAGTGTCGGCTGAAATACTTCTGATCCTCGTGATGGCGCTGCTACTGGACCGCATCCTCGGCGATCCGGACTGGCTCTGGTCGCGTCTGACCCATCCGGTGGTGTTCTTCGGCAAGGCGGTCGAATTCGTGGACGAGGCGCTTAACCGCGGCGAATTCACCAAGGCCTGGCTGAAATTCCGCGGTGTCGTCGGCATTCTGGTACTGCTCGCCGGAGCCACGGCCTTGGGTGTCGTGCTCGCTCGGCTTTTCGATGTGCTTGGCGCCCTCGGCTCTTTGCTCGAGGTTGTCACGGTGGCCGTCTTCCTCGCCCAAAAGAGCCTTGCCGATCACGTTTCCCGGGTTGCCGTCGGCCTGCGACGCGATGGACTTGCGGGTGGCCGCAAGGCGGTATCGATGATCGTTGGGCGCGATCCGAACACACTCGACGAGCCGGCCGTCTGCCGGGCGGCGATCGAAAGCCTTGCGGAAAACTTTTCAGACGGCGTCGTCGCTCCCGCTTTCTGGTATGCGGTTGCCGGACTTCCCGGCCTTCTTGCCTACAAGATGCTGAACACGGCCGACTCGATGATCGGTCACAAGAGCCCGAAATATCTTCATTTCGGCTGGGCTTCGGCGCGGCTCGACGACCTGGCGAACCTGCCCGCGGCCCGGCTCTCGGCCCTCCTGATTGCGGCCGGCGCCTATTTCCGGCGCGGTGCGGAAGCGGCGAAAACCGCGATCGAGGTGGCGCGGCGCGATCACGGACTTCACCGCTCGCCCAATTCCGGCTGGCCCGAGGCTGCGATGGCAGGTGCCGTCGGCATTCAGCTTGCCGGCCCGAGAATCTATGGTGGCGTGAAGGTCGACGAGCCCATGATGAACGATGCCGGCCGTGCGGTTGCAGCCATCGAGGATATCGAGGCTGCGGTCACCGTCTTCTATGCGGCCTGCTCCGTGATGGCGCTCGCTTTCGCGATCGTCGCCTTGCCGCTTCTGGTTTTCTTCTAGGTAAACGGCCCTCTCCTGGCGGTTTAGCAACATCTGTTTCAAATCGCGGTGGCAAAAGCCTGTGGGGCATTGGCTTTTCCGGTGCATTTTTCTATAGGGTTCGCCAAGACTCGAATTTTAAGAGGTATGCGCGTGACAGCTACATTCGACAAGGTTGCCGATATTATCGCGGAAACGAGCGAGATCGATCGCGAGACGATCAAGCCGGAAAGCCACACGATCGATGATCTCGGCATCGACAGCCTCGACTTTCTCGACATCGTTTTTGCGATCGACAAGGAATTCGGTATCAAGATCCCGCTGGAGCAGTGGACTCAGGAAGTCAACGAAGGCAAGGTCTCGACCGAGGAATACTTCGTGCTGAAGAACCTCTGTGCCAAGATCGACGAGCTGCGTGCCGCCAAAGCGGGTTGAGGACGCCTCAAGCGGCTTTCCGCGTGGATTACGCTTTCATCTGCGATCGGAGTTTTAGCGATCATCGCTGACACGGATCGGCCCCTTTCCCGATGCCGCCTGTCGCGCCCCGCGCTTGACAGGCGGCATCGGCATTTTTACTTGAGCGCGAAACGAATGGGATGAGCCTGAATGCTCCTTGAATATTTCCAGATGATCGACCGGGTCGAAACCGTCGATCTGTCGGCAGGCCGTCTCGTGGCGCGCTCGGTCGTGCCGGAGAAGAGCCCGGTATTCGAGGGGCATTTCCCCGGCTATCCGCTGGTCCCGGGCGTGCTGCTTATCGAAACCATGGCGCAGGCTTCCGGTTTTCTCGTGCTGGCCGCCACGAAATTCGCCGCAATGCCGTTCCTGATGACGGTCGATGGTGCCAAGATGCGCAGCTTCGTCGAACCGAATGCCGAGCTTGAGATAGAGGCGCTGCTCGAGCACGAGGGATCCGGCTTTGCCGTGACGAAGGCCAGGATTGCGTCTGGCGGCAAGAAGATATGCGATGCCCAGCTGAAGCTGAGGACGATCCCGTTCGACCAGGTGCCGCTGGGCGACATCGTGCGCAAGCGTGCGGAAGAACTGGGGCTCATGGCCGCGATGGCCGGTTCGGAGAAGTGAAGATGAGGAAATCCGCGAACGATGTTGTGATCACCGGGGTAGGCATCGTGACGAGCCAGGGCGTCGGCGCCGAGCCTCACGTGGCGCTGCTCGGCGCGGCCGAGCCGCCTGAGGCCCGCATTGAGACAGAACGTTTCGCGCCCTATCCGATCCATCCGTTGCCGGAAATCGATTGGTCGCAGCAGATTCCGAAGCGTGGCGATCAGCGGCAGATGGAGAACTGGCAGCGCCTCGGCGTTTTCGCTGCCGGCCTTGCGCTCGACGACGCTGGTCTCAAGGACAACCTCGAAGCCTGCGGCAGCATGGACATGATCGTCGCGGCCGGCGGCGGCGAGCGCGACATCAATGTCGACTCGCTCATCGTCGACGAGGCGCTGAAGCGCAACGACCGCGAACGGCTTTTGAACGAGAAGCTAACGACGGAACTGCGCCCGACGCTGTTTCTGGCGCAGCTTTCCAACCTTCTCGCCGGCAACATCTCCATCGTGCACAAGGTTACGGGTTCGTCGCGCACTTTCATGGGCGAAGAGGCGGCCGGCATTTCCGCGATCGAGACGGCCTTTGCCCGCATCAAGGCCGGTCAGTCGAGCCACACGCTCGTCGGCGGTGCATTTTCGGCAGAGCGTCTCGACATCGTCCTGATGATCGAGGCGATCCAGGGCCATGCGCTCGGCGAATGGCATCCGATCTGGTCACGCAGGCCCGAGGACGGGGGCGGTATGATCCTCGGCTCCGTTGGTGCCTTCCTGGTTCTGGAGTCGCGCGAATATGCCGAGTCGCGCGGCGCCCGCATCTATGCGACGATCGATGCGATCGGCGGCGACCGCGGCAGCCGTGAGGACGGGCGGCTCGAAGCGCGCCTCAGATATTTGTCGAAACCGGCCCTGGAACTCGATCCGCAGTCGACCGTCGTCTTTTCCGGCACCTCGGGCTTCCATGACCTTGCCGGACGGGAGAAGGCGTTTCTCGAAACCGAACTCGCCGGCCGGCCTGTGCGTGCCTATGGCGGGCTCGTCGGTCACGGCATCGAGGCGCAGTTTCCGGTCGGCATGGTCCTGGCCGCGCTCTCGCTCGGACACGCAGCCAAGGTTCCGCCTTTCGACCCCGCCGCCGAAGCCCCGATGCTGGCGCCGGCCAGGGCGGCGGTCGTTACCACCATCGGCCACTCCCGTGGCGAAGGCGTCGCCGTGCTTGCCGCGGAATAAGGAGCTCGAACTATGAGCAAGGCTTATAAGGACCACCTCGGCCGTCCGATCGTTGCTGTCACCGGCATGGGCGTCATCACCTCGCTCGGGCAGGGGCTCGACGATAATTGGGCGGCGCTCACCGGGGGCGTATCGGGCATCCACAGGATCACCCGGTTCCCGACCGATGCTCTTTCGACCCGCATCAGCGGCACGGTCGACTTCATCGAGATCCCTGCGGAGAATGCCGTCGAGCGTTCCTATGCGATGGCGCGCGAAACGACGCTGGAGGCCCTGGCGCAGGCCGGCCTTTCCGGCGAATTCAACGGTCCGCTCTTCCTGGCGGCCCCGCCGATCGAGCCTGAGTGGAATGCCCGTTTCGAGCTTGCCGACCGCTCGCCGCCGTCGAGCCAGCCGGGCGACGCTTATAACCGCTTTCTCGCGGCAATGCGGCAGAAGGCCGATCCGGCCTTCCACGAGGCCGTGCTTTTCGGCTCGATCTCGGAGCGTCTTGCCGATCGATTCGGAACGCGTGGCCTTCCGGTGACGCTTTCGACGGCCTGCGCATCCGGGGCGACCGCCATACAGCTCGGCGTCGAAGCCATCCGCCAGGGCAGGACCGACAGGGCGCTCACGGTTGCGACCGACGGCTCGGTCAGTGCCGAGGCTCTCATCCGCTTCTCGCTGCTCTCGGCGCTCTCCACACAGAACGAGCCGCCGGAAAAGGCTTCGAAGCCCTTCACCAAGGATCGCGACGGTTTCGTGATTGCGGAAGGCGCCGCGACGCTCGTGCTCGAATCGCTGGAAGCGGCGGTCGCTCGCGGCGCCCGCATCTACGGTATTCTCAAGGGCTGCGGCGAAAAGGCCGACCTCTTCCACCGCACGCGTTCCTCCCCAGATGGCGGACCGGCGATCGCGACGATCCGCGCAGCACTTGCGGATGCGGGCATCGACGAAGCCGGGATCGGTTACATCAATGCCCACGGCACCTCCACGCCCGAAAACGACAAGATGGAGTATTTGTCGATGTCCGCGGTCTTCGGCGAGCGGTTGCCGTCGATCCCGGTCTCATCCAACAAGTCGATGATCGGCCACACGCTGACGGCAGCCGGTGCGGTCGAAGCGGTCTTCTCGCTCCAGACGATGCTCAGCGGCACGCTGCCGCCGACGATCAACTACCAGAACCCCGACCCCGCGATCGTTCTCGACGTCGTGCCGAACGTAAAGCGCAGCCAGCAGGTGACTGCAGTGCTGTCGAACTCCTTCGGCTTCGGCGGCCAGAACGCCAGCCTCGTCATGACCGCCGAGCCGGCTTGAGCCGCTCGAGGACCGAATACCTGCCTGCCGCAAAGGAAAAACCATGCGCGCCCTGCAATTGCTCGATGACCGCAAGCTTGAAATCACCGATCTGCCGGAGCCGGAGGCGCCCGGTCCTGGCGAGGTGACGCTGCGGGTCAAGGCGGTCGCGCTCAATCATATCGACGTCTGGGGCTGGCGCGGCATGGCTTTCGCCAAGCGCAAGATGCCGCTCGTCATCGGCGCGGAAGCCTCCGGCGTCGTGGAGAGCATCGGTCCGGGCGTCGCCAATGTGCTCCCCGGCCAGCTCGTCTCGATCTACGGTGCGCGTACCTGCGGCCTCTGCCGCCCGTGCCGCGAGGGGCGCGACAATCTCTGCGAACATGTCGGAGGCGTCCATGGCTTCCATCTGGACGGCTTCGCGCAGGAGAAGGTCAACCTTCCGGCGCGCCTGTTGGTGCCTGCACCCTCGGGTGTCGATGAAATCGGCGCGGCGCTGGCGCCGGTCACCTTCGGTACCGTCGAGCACATGCTGTTCGACAACGCCAGGCTCGAACCCGGCGAGACGATCCTCGTCCATGCGGGCGGATCCGGTATCGGCACGGCCGCGATCCAGCTCGCCAAGAAGATCGGCTGCACGGTCATCACCACGGTCGGATCGGACGACAAGATCGACAGGGCGAAGGCTCTCGGTGCCGACCACGTCATCAATTACCGGACCGACCGTTTCGAAGGCGTCGTGCGGAAGCTGACGAAGAAGAAGGGCGTCGATGTCGTCTTCGAACATGTCGGCAAGGATACCTGGGCGGGCTCCATGCTGTCGATGAAGCGGGGCGGACGCCTCGTCACCTGCGGCTCGACTTCCGGCGTCTCGACCGACATGAACCTGATGATGCTGTTTCAGCAGCAGCTGAAACTGCTCGGCTCCTTCGGCTGCCGCATGGAGAACATGGCGAACGCCATGCAGAAGATGGGGCGCGGGCTCGTTCACCCGGTGATCGATACCGAGGTGGGGCTCAACGATATCGACCGTGCGCTGGAGCGTATGGAGTCGCGCCAGATCTTCGGCAAGATCGTGTTGCGGATGGATTGATCTTCGTGCGGATGCTGATCACACGGCTGGTGCTTGCTGCGAATCGATTCCGTCAATGGTCGATTGCGCAGCTCGTCCTGCTGCTTCTCACGATACTCAAGCTTTTCCCCGCGGACATGGCGATCAACTTCACGGATCGCATTGCCCGCTGGATCGGGCCGAAGACCGGTCGTCACAAGCTGACGCTGATCAATCTGCGCAACGCCTTTCCCGAGAAGAGCGATGCCGAGATCGCGGCGATCGCGCTCGAAAGCTGGGGCAATATGGGGCGGCTCGCCGCCGAATACGTGTTCCTCGATCAGCTCTTCGACTTCGATCCGGCGCGCGCGGAGCCGGGCAGGGTGGAGGTTTCGGGCATCCCTCTCTTCCTGGAGCTGCGAGACAATCCGCGGCCGTTCATCGTCTTCACGGCCCATAGCGGCAATTTCGAAATGCTGCCGGTTGCCGGCTCGGCTTTCGGCCTCGACGTGACGGTGCTCTTCCGGCCGCCGAACAATCCCTATCTCGCCGACCGGGTATTCGAGTTCCGCAAGGAGCGCATGGGCAACCTCGTGCCGTCGCATGCCGGCTCCTCCTTCGCCCTTGCCAGGCAGCTCGAACGCGGCGGCGGAGTCGGCGTGCTCGTCGACCAGAAGTTCCGCAAGGGCCTGAAGACGAAGTTCTTCGGGCAGCCCGTGCAGACGAATCCGCTGCTTGCCAAGCTCGTCCGCCAGTTCAATTGCGAGGTCTATCCGGCCCGTTGCATTCGCCTGCCCGGCAACCGCTTCCGGCTGGAGCTCGAGCCGGCGGTCGAAATCCCCCGCAGGGCCGACGGCAGCGTCGATGTCACGGCAACGGCGCAGATGTTAAACGACAAGGTCGAGAGCTGGGTTCGCGAATATCCGGGCCAGTGGCTCTGGTATCATGACCGCTGGCACATCAAGCGGACGCTTTGAGCCGGTCTCCTGACGGACATCTTTCCCCTCGGAAGCTGCCGCCTCCTTAAATCGGTGCCGATTTAGGGATTGTCTGGAGTGCGCCGGGCATGCGCGACGAGAACCGTGACGGCGTCCGCCGAAGGAGGAAACGAGATGGCACAGGAATGGCCGATGTTCATCCTGCAGTGCATCGTCGTCTTCGGGCTCGTCGGCGCGCTGTTCATCCGCTTCGGCGAATGAACAGGCTTACGGCTACTGCGCGGACCACACCGCCAGCTCATAGCCATCGGGGTCGGCAAAATGGAACCGCCGGCCGCCCGGGAAGGTGAAGATAGGCTTCAGGATCTTGCCGCCTGCGGCTTCGACCCGTCGCTGAGCGTCCTCGATCTGGTCGGCATAGATGATGACGAGCGGACCGCCGCTGCGAACCGGACCAAGTGTGGTGAAACCGCCCGTCAACCGCCCGTCGGCGAACTCGCAATATTCCGGGCCGTAATCCGTGAAGGTCCAGCCGAAGGCGCTGCCGTAGAAGGCCTTGCTCGCGGCGATATCCGTCACATTGAACTCGACATAGTCGATGCGTTTGTCGTTACCTTTGCTGGCCATTGGCTTTGCGCCTTCCTGCTTGTGATTACCGGTTTCCAGGATGGATTTGAGCGCGGCAAGATCCTTTTCGACCCAGGCCGCGTCATCGGCGAATTGCGCATCGGTCATGCCGGCCTGCCTGAGCAGGGTGAACATGACTTCCGCGCCGTCGCCGTTCGGCACGACGCGAAGCGCATTGTGGACGCGCGCGCCGTTTCCGAGTGTCACGAGGTGGTCGACCACACCGAATTCGTTGTCGGCGACGAAGCGGACGCGGGCATTGCCGAGAGGCCCGGGTGCGATCCACTCGTCGCCGTCGCGCGTGAGCCCGGAGGAGAGACCGGTCGCCCAGAGCGGCATCTTCTCGTGGTCTGCCATGAAGGCATAGACCTCGCGCCAGTCGCGCTCGATCGAGGTGTGGATAATCCGGGCCGTCATCGTCGCCATGCGTTCCTCCGTCCTGGGATTTATAGCATTGCTCCGGGCAACGGTCTTGAACGAAACGGCCAACCTTGCCGCCGGCGGGCCCACGCACGTAATAGTCTCTTGAATCAGTCTGTTATGTGGGAATTCTCAACCCGGCCAAGGCCGAAGCGCGCGGCCAACTGCCGCTGGATTTCGCGCGGCGTGAAGGATGTGAGCCCTCTTGCCTCCCGGGCAAGATGGGCCTGATCGGCATAGCCGGCATCGACAGCAATGTTTGCCAGCGTGTCCCCGGGCCGCGACCGGCAGGCGGCCAGGAAGCGCTGCAGGCGCAGAATGCGGTCGAGGGTCTTTGCGCCGTAGCCGAGATGCTCGTGGCACAGACGGCGAAATGTTCGCTCGCTGGTACCGATCTCTCGGACAAGGGGCCGGACGGGATCGTCTAAGGTCAGCCGGTCGACCTGAAGGTGTGCGACGCAAGCCGCAATGTCCGGCGGCGGAGGCTCGGCGGCGGCGGATAGGCGTCCAAGCAGGGCCGCGGCAAGAACACCGAGCCGCTCCGGCGTGCTCGCCGCTTCGCGCATCCGCGCCTCGATTTCGTTCGCAGCCGGACCCCAGACGAGATGGAGCGGCACCGTTTGGCCGGTGATTTCGCGGAGCGGCGTGCGCAACCACGGCGCCGCCGCGCCGATCCGGAACCGAGCGCCGATGATGGTTTCGCCGGCAGGAAGCTTCGGAAAGGCGGCGACCCTGTCGGGACCGACGATGGCCAGTCCCTTCGACGACCAGATGATGTCGCTGCAACCGTCGGGGACGACGGCGATGGTCGAGGGGGCGCCGTCGGGCATGCGGTGCAGCCAGAGGCATTTGAAGTAGGAGGCGAGCGCCGCCGGGGGCGACTGCTCGCGGTAGATTCCGCTCGTCTGGGCGAGCGCGGGAGGGCAGAGCCTCGGCCTATCGACGCCTGAACAGCCGGCCGCAACCTCCTGCCGGAGCCGGTCGGCGGCGCCAGCGTCTTCGCCGTATGCGGGGCAGGACGTTCCCATTGCCCTTTTTTGCGCCGGCGAACCCGCGCGGTCAATGCCTCTCACCGAGACAAGGAATGCCTCGGCGGTCCCGCCCTGTCGCTAATCGCGCGACCAGATCTCGCCGTCGATCTTTCCCTGCAGCTCCGGATAATCGGCCGCGTGGAAAACCGGGACGGCGCCCGCTTTACGCTGTTCAAAATAGTCTTTCGTCAGCTTTGCGATGGTCCCCGAAAGGAGCAGGATCGCGACGAGATTGATCGTCGCCATCAGTCCCATGGAGGCGTCGGCCGCGTCGAAAACGGTGGTGATGCTTTCGTAGGCTCCCCAGACGACCATCGCCAGCGTGGCGCAACGCATGATCATAAGCCCGAGTCGGTTGCCCCCGCCGAGATAGGTCAGCGCGTTTTCGGCGTAGGAATAGTTGCCGATAATCGAAGTGAAAGCGAAGAAGAAGATCGCGACGGCGATGAAATAGGTGCCGGCCGAGCCGATATGCGTGCTCATCGCTGCCTGTGTGAGCTGTGTCCCGGTGACGCCGGAGCCGGGTTCCAGCGTGCCCGAAAGCAGGATCATCACTGATGTCGCGGTGCAGATCAGTATCGTGTCGATGAAAACGCCCAGGGACTGCACGAAGCCCTGCGACGAGGGATGGTGCGGTACAGGGGTCGCCACGGCTGCGATATTCGGAGCCGAACCCATGCCCGCCTCGTTCGAGAAGAGGCCGCGTTTGACGCCGTTGAGCATCGCCGCAGCAATCCCGCCGGTGATGCCGCCGGCCGCTTCCTGAAAGCCGAAGGCGCTCGAGATGATCGTCCAGAGTACGCCCGGCACCGCCGAGGCATTTGCGATCAGCACGTAGACAGCCGTGAGCAGATAGGCCGCGGCCATGAAGGGGACGACAATCTCGGCGACGCGGGCAATCTGGCGGATGCCGCCGAAGATCACCACGCCGGAGAGTAGCGCAACGGCCACGCCCACTGCGAGTTTGGGCACACCGAAGGCACCCTCGACCGCATCGGCGATCGAGTTTGCCTGAACGGCGTTGAACACGAGACCGAAGGAGAGGATGAGGCAGGCCGAGAAGATCGTGGCCGCCCAGGGCGCGTTGAGGCCGCGAGCGATATAGAAAGCCGGCCCGCCGCGGTATTGCCCGTCCTCGTTGCGAATCTTGTACAGCTGAGCCAGCGCGCTCTCGGCATAGGCGGTCGCCATGCCGACGAACGCCACGATCCACATCCAGAAGGTCGCGCCGGGTCCGCCGAGATAGAGAGCGACCGCAACACCTGCGAGGTTACCGGTTCCGACACGTGAGGCGAGGCTGACCATAAGCGCCTGGAAGGGGCTGATTCCGGCCGCATCCTTGCTGCCGCCGCGGCTTAAGACCCGGAACATTTCGGCGAAATGAACGATTTGGGGAAAACCGAGCCGGACCGTGAAATAAAGCCCGACCGCAAGCAGACCATAGATGAGCACATAGCCCCAGAAGATCGTGTTCAGAAAGCCGATGATCGTTTCCATACGGTCCTCGCTCCTATTGCATTGGAGGTTGCGCCGGCCCCTCGTTCTAGTCGCGCGGGGGACTCGGACGTGTTCTGCGGCATTACGGTGCAAACTCGACTCAGATCAAGGCTCTACGGGGCTGGAACGGGCAGAACACAGGGCGGGAGGCGATATATTCCGTGGATTCGCTTCGGACGCATTCAGAAAGAGGATGTAGAGGGTGCCTTCCGGCGCGTGTTCAAGGCGTCGAACAGGGGCCGGAAAAGGTTTGATTTTGTCAGGAACGGCTTGTCGTAAATCGATTTGAATGCCAAAACAGCCTCCGCCGCCGCGTGCCGTCCGGTCCCTGATTTCCTGGGGGCGACAGGCACGCGCAGATCAATTCGAAGGGCCGGCACGCGCGCGATTGCGCGCCGTGGCCGGCTCTCCTGTCCAATGGAGGCAATCACGTGTCACAGGCGGAAATCGGCCTAATCGGTCTCGGAGTCATGGGCTCGAACCTGGCGCTCAACATCGCTGAAAAAGGCAACAGGATCGCCGTTTTCAACCGCACGGTCGACGCGACGCGCAAATTCTACGCTGAGGCCGGCGCGCTGAAGGACCAGATCGTTCCCTGCGAAACGATCGAAGAATTCGTCGCCGCCATCCGCCCGCCGCGTCCGATCATCATCATGATCAAGGCCGGCGATCCGGTCGACCAGCAGATGGAGGCCCTGAAACCCCATCTCGCCAAGGGCGACATCATGATCGATGCGGGCAACGCCAATTTCCGCGACACGATGCGCCGTTTCGAGGGTCTGAAGGATTCGGGCCTCACCTTCATCGGCATGGGTGTCTCCGGTGGCGAGGAAGGCGCCCGCCATGGGCCCTCGATCATGGTCGGCGGCACGGAAGAATCCTATCATCGCGTCGAGAAGGTTCTGACCTCGATCGCTGCGAAATACGATAGCGTCCCCTGCGTCGCCTGGCTCGGCGAGAACGGGGCGGGGCACTTCGTCAAGACGATCCACAACGGCATCGAATATGCCGATATGCAGATGATCGCCGAGATTTACGGCATCCTGCGTGACGGATTGAAGATGACGGCACAGGAGATCGGCGAGGTCTTCGGTGCCTGGAACAAGGGCCGGCTCAACTCCTACCTGATCGAAATCACCGAGAAGGTCCTTAAGGCCGCCGATCCGCTGACCGGCAATCCCATCGTCGATATGATCCTCGACAAGGCCGGTCAGAAGGGCACCGGCAAATGGTCGGTGATCGAGGCGCAGAACATGGGCGTGCCGGCGACCGCGATCGAAGCGGCGGTCGCAGCCCGCAGCATCTCCTCGGCGAAGGAAGAGCGGGAAGCCGCCGAGAAGGTTCTCGGTCTGCCTCCGGTCGGCGAAGTCAAGGTGGCCGACAGGGACGCTTTCATCAAGGACCTCGAAATCGCGCTGCTCGCCGCCAAGATCGGCGCCTATGCGCAAGGCTTCGCAGTGATGGCGGCGGCTTCGAAGGAGTTCGGCTGGAACCTGCCGATGCCCACGATCGCAAAGATCTGGCGCGCCGGCTGCATCATCCGCTCGCAGTTCCTCGACGAGATCACCACCGCCTTCACCAAGGCACCGGATGCGGCGAACCTGATCGTCACCCCGGCTTTCGCTGCCATGGTCAAGGAGAGCGATGGTGCGTTGCGACGGGTGGTTTCGACGGCCGTCCTCGGCGGTCTTCCGGTGCCTGCGCTGGCCTCGGCGCTCGGCTATTTCGACAGCTACCGCCGCGGCCGCGGCACGGCCAATGTCATCCAGGCGCAGCGCGACTTCTTCGGCGCCCACGGTTTCGACCGTATCGATGGTGCAGACAGCCATCACGGACCGTGGGGCAGCGGTCTGAACGCTTGAATTCGCATGAGTTTAGAGGGGCGGCTGGCCGCCCCTCTAAAGCGGGGCGAGGAAAAGAGTGTGCGGCTTTCCGCCTGCATCCCGCGTCTCAAACTATTATGAATCGATCGCGGCCGTGATTGGGTCGCCCGGACCTGAAATCATCGTGATCTGGCGACAAGTCCAGGCAAGCCCCGGCGTCTAAGATCTCAAAAAGGGAGCCATTCGAGAAGGCAGGCATGAAATTCACAGTGATCGAAGGGGGCAAGGCGGCGGAGGTCACGGCCGCCGGATCGATGACCATCCGCGACGAGGCGGAGAGACGCATAAAGGCGGCCGGTTATGAGCAATGGCGGGTGCGGAGCCTGGCAACCGGCGCGCCTATCCCGGGGCCAATCCGGTACCTGAAGATGCAGATCGATTTCGTCGCCGGAAAGCTCGAACAGCTCAATCCCATCCCAAGCGATTTTACCGACGACAAGTACTGGCCGGCCGCGAGGATCTGAGCCCTGCTGCGTCGGCGCGGAAGCGTTCTCCTGGAGCGAGGTTTTCGGCGGGTCGGCTCCCTGTGGCAGGCCCAGGAATCAGGATCGCCTGCAACAGGCACGGCAGATCTATGATGCCGCCAACCTCGCCATCGGCGGCTGGAATTCCGGCTGGCTGAGGCTCTGAAGCGTCTCTGGGGGGTGGCCTTCGATATGGCCGATCACAGCCTTTGCGAGCTCGCGCCCGGCAATGCGGATGTCCTCATACATCGTCATGACTTCCGGGCGCAGCCAGCGCAGGAAGTCGCTCGGCACTTTCGACACCATTTCCGCGTCCTCCCCGACCTTCTTGCCTGCCGCTTCGATCCCGGCGATCAACGCGATCGCGCCCGAACCGCTGCCGGACACCACGCCGTCTGGGGCGTCGGGGGAACGCATCAGCTTCTCGAACGCATCACGGATGGCGACCAGGCTGTGGTCGATGTTGACCTGGTGAAAGCTTACCGCTTCCGCGCCGAAGTCTTTCAGGCCCCGCTCGAAGCCGGTGCGCATGTGCGAATGGAAGGTCAGATTCGGCGGCGGTTCGAGGAGCACGAGCCGCCGCCTGCCGCGGTCGACGAGCTTGCGGACCGCCTCGTAGGCGAAGCGTTCATTGTCGAAGTCGTGATAGGGATGGATCAGCCCCATTTCGGTTCGCCCATGGGTGGCGAAGGGCAGGTGGCGCTCGGTTAGAAGCGTTACCCGCTGATCGTTGGGCTCGGTACGCGAAATGATCACCCCGTCCGCCGCGCCGGTATCGAGAATGTAGCGGATCGGGCCGAGCGGATCCTTGGCCGAACTGTAAGGCGTCACGACCAGGTGGTATTGCGTGCCGGCGAGAATTTCGGTGATGCCGATGACCATGGGGCTGGTAATGCCCATGATCTCTTCCTCCAGCGTCAGCACGAGGCTGATGACATTCGTCTTGCCCGTCCTGAGGCGGACGCCCGCCCGGTTGGGCTGATAACCGATCTGTTTTGCTACCAGGCGGACACGCTCCTTGGTTTCCGCACCGATGTCCGGAGCGTCCTTCAGGGCACGCGAGACGGTGGTAACACCGAGCCCGGTCATGAAGGCGATCGTCTTAAGGGTCGGTCTGCCGCCTTCGACCGGCGGCGCCGTCGTCGCTCTGTTCTTCGTCTTGCCATCCATGCCCGTCACGCCAATCCGCTCTCCTGAACCGCGGCCCTCGTCGCTACCCTTCAACCGGAGGCCGTGTCGCCCCGCCTTATATACGAACCACGGCTGCTGGCCACATCCGTCTACGCCTGAGTTCAAATCAAAATCTGTAACGATACAGTAGCGATGTCGAGCATTTTCGTTGCTGCAATGCGAAGGGCGTAACCCTTAGGTTGAGTTGCGCTCGGGAGAGCGTCGATGTGGCGTATGGGAAGCCATGAAAGGTTTCGCCGGGATGAGAGATGTGCGAAAATCCCAGAAATCAGGGAGATTATCGCGCATTTGCCGTCGAATTTCTTGCCTCTCCACAGGCGTTCCGACCTGGGCATTCTCCACTCAAGATTGTATTTGTGGATTTATCGTGAATTGCCCGTTGTAGGTGTTGCGCAGGGAAATTCTTTGATCTAAGTTTTTCCGGCAACGTTACAGTGAGGGAGGACACTCATGAAATTGCGTTTTCTAGCTGCCGCTTTGGGCGCAGCCACTGCCTTGCCATTCGGCGCTGCCAACGCGACCGATCTCGAGGTCACGCATTGGTGGACTTCGGGTGGTGAAGCCGCGGCGGTTGCCGAGCTGGCGAAAGCTTTCGATGCGACCGGCAACAAGTGGGTCGACGGTGCGATCGCCGGCTCCGGGGGTACCGCACGCCCGATCATGATCAGCCGCATAACCGGCGGTGACCCAATGGCCGCCACCCAGTTCAACCACGGCCGTCAGGCGGAAGAGCTGGTGCAGGCGGGCCTGATGCGCGATCTCACCGATATCGCCACCAAGGAGAATTGGAAGGAAGTCGTAAAGCCCTCGAGCCTGCTCGACTCCTGCACGATCGAGGGCAAGATCTATTGCGCGCCGGTCAACATCCATTCCTGGCAGTGGCTGTGGCTTTCGAATGCAGCCTTCAAGCAGGCGGGCGTCGAAGTTCCGAAAAATTGGGACGAGTTCGTCGCTGCCGCCCCGGCGCTCGAGAAGGCCGGAATCGTTCCGCTCGCCGTCGGCGGCCAGCCGTGGCAGGCGGCGGGCGCCTTCGACGTGCTGATGGTTGCGATCGCCGGCAAGGAGAACTTCGAGAAAGTCTTCGCCCAGAAAGACGAGGAAGTGGCAGCCGGGCCTGAAATCGCCAAAGTCTTCAAGGCTGCCGACGATGCCCGCCGCATGTCGAAGGGCACCAACGTCCAGGATTGGAATCAGGCGACCAACATGGTCATCACCGGCAAGGCTGGCGGGCAGATCATGGGAGACTGGGCCCAGGGCGAGTTCCAGCTTGCGGGTCAGAAAGCCGGCGTGGACTACACCTGCCTTCCGGGTCTCGGCGTCAACGAGGTGATCTCGACCGGCGGCGACGCGTTCTACTTCCCGCTTCTGGAGGACGAGGAGAAGTCGAAGGCGCAGGAAGTGCTGGCGTCGACCTTGCTCAAGCCGGAAACGCAGGTGGCCTTCAATCTGAAGAAGGGCTCTCTGCCGGTACGCGGGGACGTCGATCTTGCGGCCGCGAACGACTGCATGAAGAAGGGGCTCGATATTCTCGCAAAGGGCAATGTGATCCAGGGCACGGACCAGCTTCTGTCGGCCGACAGCCAGAAGCAGAAGGAGGACCTTTTCTCCGAGTTCTTCGCGAACCACTCCATGACGCCCGAAGATGCGCAGAAGCGTTTCGCCGACATCATCGCGGCTGCGGATTGAGAGCGGCGCTCCAGGCCCCGCACTTTGACGGGGCTGATCTTCCCTCGCCGGGAGCACGGTGAAAACACGCCGCCTGCGCTGATTTTGTCGGCGCAGGCGTGGGCGAGGGAGGCAAACGGGCCTCAGCCGCCGGCGCATTGCCGCAGGTGCCCGATTACATGAAAACCTTTTGCAGTTCGGAGGAGGAAACATGACAGGTCTAACACATGGTTCGGCGCGGCCGAACCAGTGGCTGCGAAACCTGAATGCGAAGATCGCCTCTATCCCGATGATCCTCACGGCCATGGTCATCTTCGTAGGCTGCACGGCCTGGACGGTCGTCTACTCCTTTACCAATTCCAAGCTCCTGCCGCGGCTCGCCTTTGTCGGCTTCGACCAGTACGAGCGGCTGTGGGCCGCGCCCCGCTGGCTGGTCTCGATTCAGAACCTGGCGGTCTTCGGTTGCCTCTCGCTGATTTTCAGCCTGGTGATCGGCTTCGTTCTGGCCGCCCTGATGGATCAGAAGATCCGTTTCGAGAACACGTTCCGGACGATCATGCTCTATCCGTTCGCCCTGTCGTTCATCGTCACCGGCCTCGTCTGGCAATGGCTGCTCAATCCGCAATACGGGATCCAGTCGATCGTCAGGTCGCTTGGATGGACGAGCTTCTCCTTCGACCCGCTCTACAACTCGAACATCGTCATATACGGCATTCTCATCGCCGCGCTGTGGCAGGGAACGGGCCTCGTCATGTGCCTGATGCTCGCCGGGCTGCGAGGGATCGACGAGGACATCTGGAAAGCGGCGAGGGTGGACGGCATCCCGATGTGGAAGACCTATGTGCTGATCATCATCCCGATGATGCGCGGCGTCTTCATCACCACTCTGGTGATCATCGCGAGCGGCATCGTCAAGGTCTACGACCTCGTCGTGGCGCAGACGAGCGGCGGCCCGGGGATCGCCTCCGAAGTGCCGGCCAAATACGTCTACGACTACATGTTCCAGGCGCAGAACCTGGGCCAGGGCTTTGCCGCCTCCACCATGATGCTCGTGACTGTCGCGATCATCATCGTGCCGTGGGCATATCTGGAGTTCGGAGGAGGCCGCAAGCGTGGATAACATCGCAAATAACAGCATGGCCGCGGCTTACGAGACTGCTCCCGGACTCGTGGCCGGCCCTCGCGGCAGAAAGCCGCGCAGGACGCTCTCACGCCGCAATATCATCGTCTACGGCACTTTGATCGTCGTGGCGCTCTACTATCTTCTGCCGCTTTACGTGATGATCGTGACCTCGCTCAAGGGCATGCCCGAGATCCGCGTCGGCAACATCTTCGCTCCGCCGCTCGAGATCACTTTCGAGCCCTGGGTGAAGGCCTGGGCGGAGGCCTGCACCGGACTGAATTGCGACGGGCTTTCCCGCGGCTTCTGGAATTCGGTGCGCATCACCGTGCCGTCCGTGATCATCTCGATCGCAATCGCCTCCGTGAACGGCTACGCGCTCGCCAACTGGCGCTTCAAGGGCGCCGATCTGTTCTTCACCATCCTTATCGTCGGCGCCTTCATCCCTTACCAGGTGATGATCTATCCGATCGTGATCGTGCTCAGAGAAATGGGCGTCTACGGGACGCTGACCGGCCTGATCATCGTCCACACGATTTTCGGCATGCCGATCCTGACCCTGCTGTTCCGCAACTATTTCGCCGGGCTGCCGGAGGAGCTCTTCAAGGCCGCACGCGTCGACGGCGCCGGGTTCTGGACGGTCTATTTCAAGATCATGCTGCCGATGTCACTGCCGATCTTCGTGGTTGCGATGATCCTCCAGGTGACCGGGATCTGGAACGACTTCCTTTTCGGCGTGGTCTTCACCCGGCCGGAATATTACCCGATGACGGTCCAGCTCAACAACATCGTCAATTCGGTTCAGGGCGTGAAGGAATACAACGTCAACATGGCGGCCACGATCCTGACCGGCCTCGTGCCGTTGACGGTCTATTTCGTCTCCGGCCGCCTGTTCGTCCGCGGCATCGCAGCCGGCGCAGTGAAAGGATAAGCAAGCATGACAAGCGTATCTGTCAGGGATCTGTCGTTGAATTTCGGCGCCGTCACCGTGCTCGACAGGCTCAATCTCGACATCGATCACGGGGAGTTTCTCGTCCTGCTCGGCTCATCCGGGTGCGGCAAGTCCACGCTGCTCAATTGCATTGCCGGGCTGCTCGACGTCTCCGACGGGCAGATCTTCATCAAGGACCGCAACGTCACCTGGGAGGAGCCGAAGGACCGCGGCATCGGCATGGTGTTCCAGTCCTATGCGCTCTATCCGCAAATGACCGTCGAGAAGAATCTCTCCTTCGGCCTGAAGGTCGCCAAGATCCCGCCGGCCGAAATCGACAAGCGCGTGACGCGTGCCGCGGAGATCCTGCAGATCCAGCCGCTGCTCAAGCGCAAACCCTCGGAGCTCTCCGGCGGCCAGCGGCAGCGTGTGGCGATCGGCCGGGCGCTGGTGCGCGATGTCGACGTCTTCCTGTTCGACGAGCCGCTGTCGAACCTCGACGCCAAGCTTCGCTCCGAACTGCGCGTGGAGATCAAGCGCCTGCATCAGTCGCTGAAGAACACGATGATCTATGTCACCCATGACCAGATCGAAGCGCTGACGCTGGCCGACCGGATCGCCGTCATGAAAAGCGGCGTGATCCAGCAACTCGCCGATCCGATGACGATCTATAACGCCCCGGAGAACCTCTTCGTCGCCGGCTTCATCGGTTCGCCCTCGATGAATTTCTTCCGCGGCGAGGTGGAGGCAAAGGACGGACGCAGCTTCGTTCGGGTCGGAGGCATCGCTTTCGACGTGACCGACTATCCGGCGCACACCAGGCTGCAGCCCGGCCGGAAGGTCGTTCTCGGCCTGCGGCCGGAGCACGTGAAGGTCGATGAGGCGAGGGACGGCGAGCCGGCGCACCAGGCGATCGTCGACATCGAGGAACCGATGGGGGCCGACAACCTCCTATGGCTGACATTTGCCGGCCAATCCATGTCGGTGCGGATTGCCGGCCAGAGGCGCTACCCGCCGGGCAGTACCGTGCGCCTTACCTTCGACATGGGCGTGGCGTCGATCTTCGACGCCGAGAGTGAAAACCGCCTCTGACGAGCCGAGAAGGGGACCGGGATACCAGACTCGGTCCGTATCGATGAAACGGCGCCGGTGCAGGCCGCCCGGTGAACGAATGGATCCTGGAAATGCCTTCCGAAACCCCGAACCGCGATTCCATGCGTATCGACCTTTCCGGCGATTGGCTGCTTGCCGCCGCCGACAACAGCCACGCCCTGACGATCGCGCTGCCGGGCGACGTGCATAGTGCGTTGCAGCGAGCCGGCATCATCGCCGATCCCTATCGCGGCCGAAACGAGGCCGATATCCAGTGGGTCGCCCGGAAAGACTGGGTGCTCGAGCGCACCGTCGTCATCGATGCCGATGATCTGAACGGGGGATGGTATCTCGACTTCGAAAGCATCGACACGGTCGCCTCGGTCTACGTCAACGATGAGCTCGTATTGCAGTCCGAGAATTGCTTCCGCCGTTATCGGCCCGACGTGTCGGACGCGATCGTCGCCGGCGAGAACCGCATCCGCATCGTGCTCCATTCGGCAATTGCCGAGGGCGCGCGGCGGCAGGCGGCGCAACCCTTCTACGTGCCCTACCATGACGGCAATTCGCCGATCGCCAACGGCAACATGCTGCGCAAGCCGCAATGCCATTTCGGCTGGGACTGGAATATCGCCATCGCGCCGCTCGGGATCTACGGCTCGTTGGCGCTCCGCCGGCTGGAAACGGCACGCATCGAACATGTCACCACGCGCCAGATGTGGCTTGATGACGGCAGCGTCGATCTGCAGGTGACGGTCCAGCTTTTCGCCCGCGATCCCGGTATCGTGCCGGTTCATTTCATGCTCGACGGCGTGCGCGAACGACTGGATTGCGCGGTCGGCGCCGGGGAAACGCGCCTTACCCATGTCTTCACGGTGCAGGAGCCCAGGCGCTGGTGGCCGGCCGGCAGCGGCGATCAGGCGTTCTCGACGCTCAAGGTGGAGGTGCCCGGCGAAGCCGTCACGCGGCAGATCGGCTTCCGCACGATCGAGCTCGTCACCGACAAGGACGAGGCGGGAAGCCGCTTCGCCTTCCGGGTAAACGGCAGGGAGATCTTCTGCCGCGGGGCCAACTGGATACCGGCGGATGCGCTGATGTCGCGCGTCACGCCCGAAAGTGTCGAGGACCTTCTCCGCTCGGCGGTGGACGCGAACATGAACATGATCCGCGTCTGGGGCGGCGGCTTCTATGAGCCCGACTGGTTCTACGATCTTTGCGACCGGCTCGGTCTGCTCGTCTGGCAGGATTTCATGTTCGCCTGCAATCTCTACCCGTCGACGCCGGATTTTCTGGAGAACGTTGCGGCCGAAGTGGACTATCAGGTCAGGCGGCTTTCGACCCATCCGTCCCTCGCGCTCTGGTGCGGCGACAACGAGCTTGTCGGCGCGCTTACCTGGTTCGAGGAGAGCCGCAGGGATCGCGACCGCTATCTGGTCTCCTACGACCGCCTGAACCGGACGGTCGAGGCGTCGATGAAGCAGGCCTGCCCGGAAGCGATCTGGTGGCCGTCCAGCCCCTCCGTCGGATACCTCGATTTCGGCGACGCCTGGCACGCCGACGGGGCCGGCGACATGCACTACTGGTCCGTCTGGCACGAGAACAAGTCCTTCGACAATTACCGCACGGTGCGGCCGCGCTTCTGCTCGGAATTCGGATTCCAGTCCTACACCTCGATGCCGGTCATCCGGCAGTTCGCCGAAGCGCGCGACCTCAACATCGCCTCGCCGGTGATGGAGACGCATCAGAAGAATGCCGGCGGCAACGAACGCATCGCCGGCACCATGTTCCGCTACTTCCGGTTCCCCAAGGATTTTCCGAGCTTCGTCTATCTGAGCCAGATCCAGCAGGGCCTGGCGATCCGGACGGCCGTCGACTATTGGCGGTCGCTGAAGCCCCATTGCATGGGCACGCTCTACTGGCAGCTCAACGACACCTGGCCGGTCGCGTCCTGGTCGAGCCTCGACTATGGCGGACATTGGAAGGCGATGCACTACATGGCGCGCCGCTTCTTCCAGCCGGTTGCCGTTGCCGCAATTCCCTCCACGGATGGGCGGGAAATCGCCTTCTCGATGGTGAACGACACGGCCGAGCCGGTGACGGTCGAGTTGCAGGCGTTCCTGGTTTCGCTCGACGGCACTCGGCAGCCGCTGCTCGCCGCCGCGGGCACGTGCCCGGCCGATCGCGCGTCGACGCTCGTTACCATCGCCGCGAAGGACATTCCACCCGACACGCTGCTCTTCTGGTCTTTCGAGGCTTCGAACGGGGCAACGGGCGAAGGACACTATGTCCACGGTACCTATAAAGCACTCGATCTCGTGCCTTCCAGCCTGACCATCGAGACGGCGCCTCGGCCGGACGGTTCCTTCGATGTCGCCGTAACGGCCACCGGGCTGGCGCTGCACGTCATGATCGAAGCCGATGTCGAGGGACGCTATTCCGACAATGCCTTCGATCTGACCGCCGGCGAGACGAAATCGATCCGCTTCACGCCAAGGCTGCCGGTCGACGCGGGCGTGAGCCCACGCTTCAGCGCCTACGATCTCGAATCCTGCCAGGGAAAAGGGTGAGTCCCATTTTACGCGCACTCCCAGGCAAACGTTCCACGAACCACCAGGAGATTTCCATGAAAGACGTCAGCTTCCAGCTCTACAGCGCCCGCAATTTCCCGCCTTTTGCCGAAGTCCTCGCTGCTATCGGCTCCGCGGGCTACACACAGGTGGAAGGCTACGGAGCCCTTTACGCGGCCCTCTCGGATGCGGAGATCGCCGATTTCAAGGCCGGGCTCGATCGCAACGGCCTCTCCATGCCGACCGCGCATTTCGGCCTGGATATGCTGGAAAGCGACGCGCCGCGCGTGCTTGAGATCGCCGAGGCGCTCGGCATTCGCGCCATCTATTGTCCTTACCTGATGCCGGACCAGCGCCCGATGGATGCGGGCGGATGGCGAGCCTTCGGGGAACGACTGCAGGCGGCCGGTAAGCCGTTCCGCGACGCCGGGCTCGACTTCGGCTGGCACAATCACGACTTCGAGTTCCACGCACTCGCCGACGGCTCGGTGCCGCTCGACCAGATTTTCGCCGGCGGCCCGGACCTTTCCTGGGAGGCGGATATCGCCTGGATCGTGCGCGGCGGGGGAGACCCCTTCGCCTGGATCTCGAAATATCCGACCCGCATCACGGCGGTCCATGTCAAGGACATCGCGCCCAAGGGCGAGAATGCGGACGAGGACGGTTGGGCCGACGTCGGGGAGGGAACGCTCGACTGGAAGGCACTGATCCAGGCACTTTCCAGAACCTCGGCCAAATATTTTGTCGCCGAACACGACAATCCCAGCGACTTCAGGCGTTTCGCCAAGCGCTCGCTGGCTTCGATTCAATCCTACTGATCGACGGAAAACCCCATGACAAAAGAACTTGGTGTCGGCATCATCGGATGCGGCAATATCTCCACGACCTATTTCAAGCTTGCTCCGCTGTTCAAGGGCATTCGGATCGCCGCCTGTGCCGACATCAATCCGGCGGCGGCGGAAGCACGCGGCGCCGAATTCGACGTGACTGCGCAGAGCATCGATGCGCTGCTCGCCAATCCGGAAGTTGACATCGTCGTCAATCTGACCATCCCGGAGGCGCATTTTCCGATCTCGAAAGCCATTCTGGAAGCCGGCAAGCATGTCTATTCCGAAAAGCCGCTCGTGCTCTCGCTGGAGCAGGGGGAGGAGCTAAGGAGAATTGCCACCGGAAAGGGGCTGACGGTCGGTTGCGCACCGGATACTTTCCTGGGTGGGGCGCACCAGCTTGCCCGCGCCTATATCGACGCCGGCAAGATCGGGCAGGTCACCTCCGGTACCTGCCACGTCATGAGCCCGGGCATGGAGATGTGGCATCCGAATCCGGACTTCTTCTTCCTGCCGGGCGGCGGGCCGATTCTCGATCTCGGACCCTATTACATCGCAAACCTGATCAACCTGATCGGACCGGTGAAACGGGTCGGCGCACTCTCCTCCATGGCGAGCACGACGCGGACCATCACCAGCGAACCCAGAAACGGCGAGGTTATCCCGGTCAAGACGCCCACCAACATTCACGCCCTGCTCGAGTTCCAGAACGGCGCGACCATCACGCTTTCGGCAAGCTGGGATGTCTGGGCGCATCGTCATGCGAATATGGAGCTTTATGGCACCGAAGGCTCGCTCTTCGTTCCGGATCCGAATTTCTTCGGCGGCACGGTCGAGGCGAGCGGGCGGAATAAGGACATCCGGCCGCTCGAAATGTGGGAACACCCCTTCGCCGTCAACAATTGGGACCATCCGCTCGGCCCGATCGCCAATTATCGGACGGCCGGGCTCGCGGATATGGCGGACGCAATCCTCAAGGGGCGCGATGCCCGCTGCTCGCTGGAACGCACGCTGCACGGTGTCGACGTGATGGTGTCGATCCTCAAATCCGGCGAGGAGGGAAGTTTCGTCACGCTGTCGACAACCTGCACCCAGCCGGCGGCGCTCGGCATTGAAGAGGCGCAGGCATTGCTGCGCTGAGCCGGGAGCCATCCGCCTGCCGCCACCTTCTCCCATTTTGATGGCGAGAAGGGGCCGGCAGGCGGATCAAGGGGCCCTTCATCGATCTGCTGCCCCTTGAGGACCTTTGTGGGGAGGGGTATTCAACGCCACCGAAGCGAACGAGGAACATGAGTCATGGCCTGGCAACCGGCGGAAAACAGATACGAGAAGATGAAGTACAATCGCTGCGGCCGGAGCGGCTTGAAGCTCCCGGCGATTTCGCTCGGTCTTTGGCACAATTTCGGTGGCGACACGCCGCACGACCGCAAGGTGGACATGTGCCGCACGGCCTTCGACCTCGGCATCACCCATTTCGATCTGGCGAATAATTACGGGCCGCCGCCCGGCTCCGCCGAAATCGCCTTCGGCGAGATCATGCGCACCGATTTCGCCGGTCTGCGCGACGAACTCATCATCTCGTCCAAGGCGGGTTATGACATGTGGCCCGGCCCCTATGGGGAGTGGGGCAGCCGGAAATATCTTGTCGCCTCTTGCGACCAGAGCCTCAAACGCATGGGGCTCGATTATGTCGACATCTTCTATTCCCATCGCTTCGATCCGGATACGCCCCTCGAAGAGACTTGCGGTGCGCTCGATCACATCGTCCGTTCGGGGCGTGCGCTCTATGTCGGCATTTCCTCCTACAACTCGCAGCGTACCCGCGAGGCGGCGGCGATCCTGAAGGAGATGGGCACGCCCTGTCTCATCCACCAGCCGAGCTATTCGATGCTTAACCGTTGGGTCGAGGATGACGGCCTCGTCGACACGCTGGAGGAGCTCGGCATCGGCTCGATCGTCTTTTCGCCGCTCGCGCAGGGCATGCTGACGACGAAGTACCTGAACGGCATTCCCGAGGACAGCCGGGCCGCGCAGAACCACTTCCTCAAGAAGGATTTCATCCGTCCGGGGATCATCGACAATATTCGCAAGCTGAACGCGATCGCCGAACGGCGCGGCCAGACGCTCGCTCAGATGGCACTCGCCTGGGTGCTGCGCGGCGGCCGCATCACCTCGGCGCTGATCGGCGCCAGCCGTTCCGCACAGATCGTCGATTGCGTCAAGGCGCTGGAAAACGACACTTTCACATCAGAGGAACTGAGCGAAATCGACCTTTACGCACGCGAGGCCGACGTCAATCTCTGGGCCAGATCCGCCGAGCTCTGAATCGGTTCGAATGCATTGATTTGCCTCGATTTTGGGCAATTTCCAACCGCTTGCGACGTCTTATACAAAAGTCGAAGAAGACGCCGCAACACGGTCGCTGGACATGCATTATCGATTATGTATGGTGCACGTGTGCCGCGGTGCGCAAAGCCTTCGCGGGCTTCGGCGTCGTCGGCACTAACGAGGAGGAAAGAGACCTTGCGACGTCCCGGATGGGCGGACGGGGGCTCGATGTGCAGTGACGCGGCCGATCCGTGTCGCACTGCTCATGGCGGGAACAGGGAGGAACCATGGATCGCCGTTCATTCATCAAACATGCGAGCATCGGCGGCCTGGGTGCGGCTGCTGCATCGACGCTGGCTGCGCCGGCCGTTGCGCAGACCAATCCGAAGGTCACCTGGCGCTTGACGTCGTCCTTCCCGAAATCGCTGGATACGATCTATGGCGGCGCGGAAGTGCTGTCGAAATACGTGTCCGAAGCTACCGACGGAAATTTTCAGATCCAGGTCTTCGCCGCCGGCGAAATCGTCCCGGGCCTGCAGGCAGCGGATGCGGCGGCTGCCGGAACCGTCGAGGCGTGCCATACGGTAGCCTATTATTACTGGGGTAAGGATCCGACCTGGGCGCTGGGCGCTGCCGTGCCTTTCGCACTCAATGCCCGCGGCATGAACGCCTGGCACTATCATGGCGGCGGCATCGACCTCTTCAACGAGTTTCTGGGAACCCAGGGCCTCGTCGGCTTCCCGGGCGGCAATACCGGCGTTCAGATGGGTGGCTGGTTCCGCAAGGAAATCAAGACGGTCGCCGACATGAAGGGCCTGAAGATGCGTGTCGGAGGGTTCGCCGGCAAGGTCATGGAACGCCTCGGAGTCGTTCCGCAGCAGCTCGCCGGCGGCGACATCTATCCGGCTCTCGAAAAAGGCACGATCGACGCGGCCGAATGGGTCGGTCCCTATGACGACGAGAAGCTCGGTTTCTACAAGGTCGCGCCCTATTACTACTATCCCGGCTGGTGGGAAGGCGGTCCGACCGTGCATGCCATGTTCAACAAGGCAGCCTTCGACGGCCTGCCGAAGGCTTATCAGTCGCTCCTGCGGACGGCCTGCCAGGCGACCGACGCGAACATGCTGCAGAAGTACGACTATCTCAACCCGTCCGCGATCAAGCGCCTCGTTGCGGCGGGGGCGAAGCTGAGCCCGTTCAGCCCGGAAATCCTGTCGGCCTGCTTCGACGAGTCCAACAAGGTTTACGCGGAAATGGAAGCGTCGAACGCGCCATTCAAGAAGATCTGGGAATCGATCAAAGCCTTCCGCGCGGAGTATTTCCTCAACGCACAGATCGCGGAATACAACTACGACACCTTCATGATGATCCAGCAGCGGAACGGTAAGATCTGACGCTGCGCTGAGGGGCACTTTTTCGAAATTGCCCTTCATCCCGCTGCCGCGACCTTCTCCCCGTTTGACGGGGAGAAGGGACTAGCTGCAGGTGAGTTGCTCCCCATAAAGCCAAATGAGGACCGGAACATTGCCGCGGGTCCCCTTCGCCCCGCTTGCGTGCAGGCTCTCCGTCGTGGCCTTCTATGAAAGTGCGCCGATCCAGCTCACGCGACCTGCCGCTTCGGGACGACGGTCGGCGATGCCCCGAGGCTCGCCGCAGCGTTTTCAAGCCGGCGGTCTATGTCCGGTCGTGACGTTCACCACCACGAACGGGATGGCGATCACCTATGATCTACAATCACCTCCAAATGGAATGATGCAAAGAAGCCACCCGGCCGCTGCCGGGTGGCTTCTTGCATCGGCCAACGGTAAGCCATCGGCCTGCTTGTGGAACGCACTTCAGTTGAACGACGGCGGAGCGGTGAGATCGGGGGCCGGGTTGTTCTGCTGAGGCGCCGTATTCGGTTGGGCCGGCTGCTGGCCAGCCCCGTCCAGCGGGCTGCCGCTTGGCAGTTGCAAGCCGCCGGGAAGACCGAGGCCGCCGCCGTTGTCGGGCAAGGTCAGGCCGCCTCCGCCGTTGCCGAAGCCCGGAACTTCGATCTTTATCGTTGACGGATCGACGCCGGTGCCGCTGCCTTTGTAATGCAGCACCATCTGCGGGAACATGAGTGTGAGCGCGATCATGATGATCTGTATGCCGACGAAAGGCACTGCGCCCCAATAGATCTGCCCCGTCGTCACCGGCTCCATCTTCTTGCCGGTCACCTTGTCGAGATAGGGCACCCGGGCTGCGACGGAGCGCAGGTAGAAGAGTGCGAAACCGAAGGGCGGATGCATGAAGCTCGTCTGCATGTTGATGCCGAGCAGCACGCCGAACCAGATCAGATCGATGCCCAGCTTGTCGGCCGCCGGTGCGAGCAGCGGCACGATGATGAAGGCGAGCTCGAAGAAATCGAGGAAGAACGCCAGAAAGAAGACGAGTACGTTGACGGCGATCAGGAAACCGATCTCGCCGCCCGGCAGCGCGGTCAGCAGATGTTCCACCCAGAGGTGTCCGTTGACGCCGTAGAAGGTGAGCGAAAAGACCCGCGCACCGATCAGGATGAACAGAACGAAAGCGGAGAGCCTCGTCGTGGAAGCGAGTGCGGCGCGGACGACCTCCATGTTCAGCCGGCCCTTGGCCGCAGCCATGACAAGGGCACCGACGGCTCCCATGGCTCCGCCCTCGGTTGGGGTGGCGATGCCGAGGAATATGGTGCCGAGAACTAGGAAGATCAGGGCCAGCGGCGGGATCAGCACGATGATCACCTGCTGGGCCAGACGCGAAAGCGCGTTGATCTTGAGCGCTCTGTCGGCGATGGCGGCCACATATATGACTATGATGCCCACCGTCGCCCCGAGGATGTCAGCGTTTTCCCCCTGTGTCGGCGAAAGGTACAAATGGGCCGCATAGGCTATGGCTACGGCGACCACCAATGCGACCGCGAGCGAGGTGACGCCGGATCCGAGGGTGCGCGCTTCCAAAGGCAATGCCGGCATGGAGTCCCGCTTCACGAAGGTCATGAGCACGATGTAGCCCATGTACAGGCTGGTCAGGACGAGGCCGGGGATGAGAGCGCCCGCATACATGTCGCCGACCGAGCGGCCGAGCTGGTCCGCGAGAACGATCAGCACCAGCGACGGCGGGATGATCTGCGCGAGCGTGCCCGACGCCGCAATGACGCCGGTGGCGATGCGGCGGTCATAGCCGTAGCGCAGCATGATCGGCAGCGAGATCAGGCCCATGGCGATCACGGAAGCCGCAACGACGCCGGTGGTGGCCGCAAGAAGCGCGCCCACGAAGATGACAGCATAGGCGAGCCCCCCGCGTACGGGACCGAAGAGCTGGCCGATCGTGTCGAGAAGATCCTCGGCCATGCCCGACCGTTCGAGCACTATGCCCATGAAGGTGAAGAAGGGAATGGCGAGGAGCGTGTCGTTCGACATGACCCCCCAGAACCGTTCCGGCAATGCGTTCAGCAGGGGCCAGGAGAGATTGATGGAATCCGACAAGGGCGCGAGTTCGACGCCGATGATGAAGAAGAGGAGACCGTTGGCGGCAAGCGAGAAGGCGACCGGGTATCCGAGCAGCAGGAACACGATCAGCGACACGAACATGATCGGCGCCAGGTTTTCAGCGACGAACTCGATCATGAGCGGGCCTCCGGCGATACCGTGTCATCGAGCGGTGCATGTGCCGGAACGTAAGGCGTCGGATCGTCCATGTTTCCGGTCATGATCGCGATCTTCTTGATGATTTCGGATACGCCCTGCAGGGCGAGAAGCACGAAGCCGATCAGCAGGATCGCTTTCGCCGGCCATAGGATGAGCCCGCCGGCGCTCGAGGAAAGTTCGCCCGAGACATAGGACATTCGTACGTAGGGCACGAGGTAATAGAGCATGAGAAGCACGAAGGGCATCAGGAAGAAGACGTGTCCGAAGAGGTCGATCCAGTGCTGCACGCGGCGCGAGAACATTCCGTAGACGACATCGATGCGGATGTGCTCGTTCTGGCTCAGCGTGTAGGCGGCGGCGAACATGAAGGCCGCGCCGAAGAGATACCACTGCGCCTCCAGCCATGCATTGGACGACATGTTGAACACTTTTCGGATGACGGCGTTGCCGGCGCTCACGAGCACGGCCACCAGAATAAGCCAAGAGACCGCCTTGCCGATCTTTTCGGTAATGGCGTCGATCAATCGGCTGAAGCCGAGTAACGGTTTCATCGAGTTCCTCCCCGCAATGGTTTTTGTTTTTTTGCCAAGCACAGGCAGAGTGCCCATTTCAAGCCTGCTTTCAAGTGCGATGGCCGATTTTCCGGGATAGGGGCGGGGTCTCAGACGAAAGTCGAATACGGTCCACCGGCGAATGATCAAAACTTAGGCACGCAGGCGCGCTTGCCGCCGATGTTCCGCCGCAGCTTTCGTCGAAAATGAAGCCCGCGCAGGGGATTTCAGGCGATTCGACAGGTGGCAATCTGCCGGATGCCGGTGTCGGAACGCTGCGCGAAAGGTCTTGAAAAGACGGTGGGCTTGGGGCTGGATGCGGCACCGCGAAGAGGGAGATGCAAGAGATGAACGCGACGATCCGGAACCCGATCCTGCCCGGTTTCAATCCGGACCCCTCCATCTGTCGGGTCGGCGAAGACTATTACATCGCGACCTCGACATTCGAATGGTACCCCGGCGTGCAGATTCACCATTCGCGTGATCTCGTGAACTGGCGACTCGTGCGCCGTCCGCTCGAACGCGCAAGTCAGCTCGACATGCGCGGCAATCCCGACAGTTGCGGCGTATGGGCTCCGTGCCTGTCCTATTGCGACGGGCTGTTCTGGCTCGTCTATACCGACGTCAAACGCCTGGACGGCAACTTCAAGGATGCCCACAACTACATCGTGACTGCGGAAGCGGTCGAGGCCACCTGGTCCGATCCGGTCTATGTCAATTCGTCGGGATTCGATCCGTCGCTCTTCCATGACGACGATGGCCGCAAATGGTTTCTCAACATGAAGTGGAACCACCGCTCCGAAAGCTTCGGCGGTTCGCCCAAAAGCCCCGCTTTCGACGGTATCCTCCTGCAGGAATGGGACGAGCGAACCCGCAAGCTCGTAGGCCCGGCGAAGAACATCTTCGCCGGCAGTCCGCTCGGCCTCGTCGAAGGGCCGCATCTCTTCAGACGCGACGGTTGGTATTACCTGACGGTCGCCGAGGGAGGAACAGGTTACGACCACGCCGTGGGCATGGCGCGGTCCCGCACGATCGACGGACCTTACGAGATGCACCCGAATGTTCATCTCATCACATCCAAGGATCACCCGGAGGCGGCTCTCCAACGCGCGGGGCACGGGCAATATGTCGAGACGCCGGACGGCCAAGCCTATCATACGCATCTTTGCGGCCGGCCGCTGCCGCCGCAGCGACGCTGCACGCTCGGCCGCGAGACTGCGCTGCAGAAATGCGTCTGGCGGGAGGACGGATGGCTCTATCTCGAAAATGGCGGCCCCGTTCCCGAGGTGACCGTGCCCGCGCCGGGAGCCGCAGGAACCGTCGCTGAGCGTGTCCTTTTTGAAACGGACTTCGACGAGCAGTCGCTTCCGCCGGAGTTCCAGTGGCTGCGCACCCCGATCCCGGAGCGGATATTCTCGTTAACCGCCCGGCCCGGGCATCTCCGGCTCTTCGGCCGCGAGAGCATCGGCAGCTGGTTCGAGCAGGCGCTGGTGGCGCGGCGGCAGGAACATCATTCCTTCCGCGCGGAAGCCGTCGTCGATTTCGCTCCTGACACCTATCAGCAGGTCGCGGGTCTCACGCATTATTATAACCGGCACAAGTTCCATGCCCTTGGCGTCACACGGCACGAAACCCTCGGACGTACCCTCACCGTACTCTCCTGTCCGGGCGATTTTCCGAACGGGCGGTTGACCTATCCGGTCGGCAGCGGCATCGCCGTACCCGACGGTCCAATTCAACTCGCCATGGAGGTGAGAGACAACGATCTCCAGTTCTTTTGGCGGGGGGCGGACCAGGCACAATGGCTGACCATCGGGCCGGTGCTCGACGCCGGCGTGATTTCGGACGAAGGTGGGCGCGGCGAGCACGGTTCCTTCACGGGGGCGTTCGCCGGCATCTTCGCTTTCGACATCTCGGGTTGCGCGATGCCTGCCGATTTCGACCGTTTCCGCTACCAGGCGCTTAGCGTTCGAAATGCGGGAAGTTTATGAGAGAACTCTTATAAGCATCGGTAATCATTACTTATTTGTAATGTCAGGCTTCATATTCGGTTCAGGAAGGGAGGCTTAGTTTCGGGGGGTAATAACGAAAGGAAAACCTCATGAAACGCCTTCTGATCGCGCTCGTCGCCAGCTCGTTCCTCGCCACTCCGATGGCGCTTGCTCAGCCGGCCGGCTCCTTCGAGCTTGCGCAGGCGCATGATCGTAATCGCCACAGGCACGTCGATCGTCATGTCGAGAAACGCGTCGACCGACACGTCGAGAAGCGTGTCGAAAAGCGCGTGATCGTCAAAAAGCACCGCTGGGCGCGCGGCCACAGGCTGAGCCCGTCCGAGCGGCGCCACATGGCCTATGTCCGCGACTACCGCCGCTACAAGTTGCGGCCGCCGCCGCGGGGCCAGCAATGGGTGCGCGTCGACAATGACTTTCTGCTGATCAGCCTCGCAACGGGCGTGATCGCAGGCCTCGCAACGGCCTATTGACCTTGCCTGTTCCTTTTTAAGGAACCCGATTTTTCCCTCATCCCTGTGACGAGGACAGGGATGAGGCGATCAAACAAGCGGCGGCGGTGGCCCGAATCTCAACAGGCCTTAGCTCGCCGAAGAAAGGCATTCCTTCAGCGAGACGCCGATGTTTTCCATCATCTGGAAGTAAAGATCCGGTCCGGCGTCGAGGGTGCCGGCTTCCGCATCGAGCGTACCGGATTTCGCCGGCGTGCCTTCGATGACGACACTGACGAGCTTCGGCTCGAACTGCGGCTCGGCGAAGACGCAAGTCGCGCCCAATTCTTTGATCTTCGCGCGGATCTCGGAGAGCCGTTCCGCGCCGGGCAGCACTTCCGGGCTGACGGTGATCGAACCGGCGACGCGCACCTTGTAGCGGTTCTCGAAATACTGATAGGCATCGTGGAAGACGACGAAAGGCTTGTCCTTGATTGCGGCCACCGTCTCGGCGAGACCCTTGTCGAGAGAGTCGATCCGCTCGTTGAACCTCTCCAGATTGGCCTTGTAGGTGGCGGCGTTGGACGGATCGGCCGCGGCCAAAGTCTTCTCGATCTCAGTCGCCATGGCCTTGGCGTTCATCGGATCGAGCCACATATGCATGTCGAATTCGCCTTCGGCGTGATCGTGACCGTCATGCTTGTCGGCATGCTCGCCACCGTCCGCTTCGCCGGCATGGGCATGGCCGTGATCTTCGTGGCCGGCTTCGCCGCCGTGCCCCTCTTCACCGTGATCATGCCCCTCGAAGGCGCCGCCCTCGCGGAACTTCAGCTTCTCCAGCCCGGGAGCCTCGCCGAGTTCGACCACCTGGGCTCCTGTGCCGAGCGTATCAAGCGGCTTGTCGAGGAAAGCCTCAAGGCCCGGTCCGACCCAGAACACGACCTTTGCCGCCTGCAGTGCCGCGGCGTTCGACGGCTTCATGGTGTAGGTATGAGGGGAGGCGCCGCCCTCGACGATGAGCGAGGGTTCCCCGACGCCCTTCATGATCGAGGCGACCAGCGAATGGACCGGCTTGATCGAGACGACCACATTGGGCGTCTCCGCAAATGCGGGGGAGGCAAGGAGAAGCGTCGAGGCGAACAGGAGGGCAGTCGTCGAATTCATCGGTTTCTCCGAATTGTCCGGTTGCTGCAGCCGGCGTTTATGGCCGGGCGTTGCTTGAAACGGCATGGTTATGTTATTACATCAATTGCGTTATGCTATAACGTGTGCGATAGCCAGTGGCAACCACCAGCCGGAACTTTTTGATGCTGAACTTTCGATCACCAGAAACGACGCCTTTGGTCAGCCTCGCCAATGCCGGAGTGCGGCGAAACGGCAGATGGCTGGTGCGCGGCGTCGATTTTTCGATCAGCCGCGGCGAGATCGTCACCCTCATAGGGCCGAACGGGTCTGGAAAATCGACGACGGCGAAGACGGCGATCGGGGTTCTCAAGCCGGATGAGGGACACGTCGACCGGCTCGCAGGGCTGAAGGTCGGCTATGTGCCGCAGAAGCTTGCCATTGACTGGACGCTGCCGCTGACGGTGGAGCGGCTGATGACGCTGACGGGCCCGCTCAAGGGGCGAGAGATCGAGGAGTCGCTCGCTGCGACGGGCATGCTGCACATGGCGAAGGCCGAGGTGCAGCACCTTTCGGGTGGCGAGTTCCAGCGGGCGCTGCTTGCCCGCGCGATCGCCCGCAAACCAGACCTGCTCGTCCTGGACGAGCCGGTGCAGGGAGTCGATTTTTCCGGGGAGATAGCCCTCTACGAATTGATAAAGCAGATCCGCAACCGCACCGGCTGCGGTATCCTGCTCATTTCCCACGATCTCCATATCGTCATGGCGGAAACCGATACGGTCGTCTGCCTCAACGGCCATGTCTGCTGTCGCGGAACGCCGCAGGTGGTGAGCCAGAGTCCGGAATATCTCAAACTCTTCGGCCGCCGGGCCGCGGGCGCGCTTGCGGTTTACAGTCATCACCACGACCATACGCACCTCCCGGACGGGCGGGTGCTGCATGCCGACGGCAGCATCACCGAAAGCTGCTTCCCGGACGACGGCCATCATCATGACGAAGAGGCCGACAACATTCATGATCACGATCCGGACTGCGGCTGCGGCCATCACGCGCGGCTACAGGGTTACGGGACGGAGAAGCGCGATGCTTGACGATTTCTTCATTCGCGCGCTCGTCGCCGGAATTGGCATCGCCATGGTCGCCGGGCCGCTCGGTTGCTTCGTCATCTGGCGGCGCATGGCCTATTTCGGCGATACGATGGCACATTCGGCGCTGTTGGGGGTGGCGCTCTCGCTGCTCATGGACCTCAACCTCATGGTAAGCGTGTTTATCGTCGCTTCCGCCGTCTCGGTGCTGCTTCTCTTCCTGCAGAAGCGCGGCGCGCTTTCGACCGATGCGCTGCTCGGCATTCTCTCGCACTCGGCGCTGTCGATCGGCCTCGTCATCGTCGCCTTCATGACCTGGGTCCGGATCGACCTCGTCGGCTTCCTCTTCGGCGACATCCTCGCGGTGTCCCGCGCCGATATCGACATCGTCTGGGGCGGTGGCATTCTGGTGATCTTCGCGCTGGTCTATCTCTGGCGGCCGTTGCTCGCATCGACCGTCAATCCGGAACTGGCCGAAGCGGAAGGCCTCGAGCCCGAGAGGGCGCGGTTCTTCTTCATGCTGCTGATGGCTCTGGTGATTGCGATCGCCATGAAGATCGTCGGCATCCTGCTGATCACCTCGCTGCTGATCATACCGGCGGCAACCGCCCGTCGCTTCGCCTCGTCTCCGGAAGTCATGGCTGTCTACGCCTCGCTGATCGGCGCGGTCGCCGTTGCCGGCGGGCTTTTCGGCTCGCTTCACTGGGATACGCCGTCGGGACCGTCTATCGTGGTTGCCGCGCTGGTCCTTTTCGTGCTGAGTCTGCTGCCGGTCGGCCGCCGGATCGCGAGCGCCCCGCATACTTCGGATGGAGGACATCACTGATGGTTACGCCCCAATTGACCAAGAACCAGTCGCTGGTGATGGGGGCGCTTGCCCATTCGGACGGTCCGATGAGCGCTTACACCATTCTCGACAAGCTGCGCGACAATGGCTTTCGCGCGCCGCTGCAGGTCTATCGCGCGCTCGACAAGCTGCTCGAATACGGGCTGGTTCATCGGCTGGAGAGCCTCAACGCTTTCGTGGCCTGCAGCTGCCCGCATGAACACGAGCACGACCACGGCGTCACGGCCTTCACCATCTGCGAAGGCTGCGGCCAGGTGACCGAGTTTCATGACGAGGTGATCGAGGATCGGCTTTCCACGCTCGTGCGCGCGCAGGAGTTCAAGACCGAGAAGACGACGATCGAGATCCGCGGACACTGCAAGAGCTGCGCGTGAGGCCGCGTATCAATCCAGCAGCGTAAGCTGGGCGGCGTAACGCTGCCAATTCTTCACATAATGTTCGGCCGAACGCTTCAATCCCTCGGCGGCGGCGTCATCGAGGGTCCGCACCACCTTGGCCGGGGCGCCGACAATGAGAGAATTGTCGGGGAATTCCTTCCCCTCGGTGACCAGCGCGTTGGCGCCGACGAGGCAATTGCGGCCGATCTTCGCACCATTCAATATCGTCGCTCCCATGCCGATCAGCGAATTGTCGCCGATGGTGCAGCCGTGAACGATCGCCCGGTGACCGATGGTGCAGCCTTCGCCTATGGAAACCGGGTGACCGGGATCGACATGGATGATGACGGCCTCCTGGATGTTCGTGCGCGCGCCGATGCGGATCGGCTCGTTGTCGCCGCGCAGCGTCGCGCCGAACCAGATGCCGACGTCCTCGCCGAGCTCAACCTGCCCGATGATGGTTGCGTCCGGCGCCACCCAGTAGCTGCCTTCGGTCGGCGTCTGCGGTCTGAGGGGTCCTAGAGCGTAAAGCGGCATGGCGGCTGCGTCCCTTGATCGAAGGCGGTGATCTTCGCCCTTCCGTTTCTCAAACGATGTTGACGGAGATCGCGCCGATCCCGTCGATGCCGCAGGCTACGACATCGCCTTGCGTGACGGCACCCACACCTGACGGCGTTCCGGTCATGATGATATCGCCCGGTGCAAGAGTGAAGAGGCGGGAAAGCTCGGCGATGATCTCGGGCACCTTCCAGATCATCTGGTCGAGGTCGCCCTGTTGGCGCAGTTCGCCATTGACCTTGAGCCATATATTGCCGCTTGCGGGATGACCGATCGCGGTGACGGGGACGATCGCGGAAACCGGCGCGGAATGCTCGAACGCCTTGGCGGCCGTCCACGGCTTGCCGGCCTTCTTGGCTTCCGCCTGCAGATCCCGGCGGGTGAAGTCGATGCCGACGGCATAACCGAAGATGTGATCGGCGGCCTGCTCGACGGGAATGTCCGCGCCCCCGGTGCGCATGGCGACGACCAGCTCAACCTCGTGATGAACGTCGGAAGAGCGCTTCGGATAGGGGAAATCCTCGCCCGGCGGCAGAAGATTGTCAGCGTTTTTCTGAAAGAAGAAGGGCGCCTCACGGTCGGGGTCGTGACCCATCTCGCGGGCGTGGGCCGCATAGTTGCGGCCGACACAATAGACCCGGCGCACCGGAAACCCGACGGAGCTGCCGGAGATCGGCAGCAGGACGAGGGGCGGGGGTGTCAGGGCTGTCTGCATGATCGTCCGGCTCCATCATTCGGTCTCGGTCTGGCCCGAGCGGTTCGTTCGCAGAAATCGACGCACCAGCACCGCCCCCTAGGTCAGGGCGACGCCGAAGCGAATCTGGAGAGAAGGACGTTAGCAGCCGGACGGGCTGCTGCAATAGGCAGGGCGTGAGAATGATGCCTGAGCCGTACTCTCGGGGTCAGGCGCAGCGCGCATAGGCCTCGAGTTGGTCACGCGTGAGGAAGCGGCCGTCGGAGCGTGAGTTGAGTTCCGGATGACTGTATTCGAGGCTTGGTACCTGGGGAAGCTCAAGGGCCTGGCGCACGGTCATGATGCCGATTTCCTTCCGGCCGCTTTCTCGCTTCATGCTGACTTCGACGATACGATAGAGATTACGCTCTCTCATCATAGCTCTCCCGTATTATTTCTTATGTCCCTCTTTTGATGGGACCTTAAACATTCGATATTGGTTTTTGTAAGACGGAATAGAATATAACGCCGCCAGATGAAGCCTTCACGACAGAAATCGGGCGAATTCGCGAAGATTTCACACTCATTTCGAGGCTGGACCGCGCGATTGCAAAGATCGCATTCTCATATTCGCGGATTAACACACGGGAACGGTTATATTAGAGGTTTCTTTGTTTTTCAAGCCGACCGGGCGGGTGTGCCCGAATATTGCGCTGCACAAGAATTGTATTACCAATACACTGGGTCCGACTGGAGGCGCCCAGCATCGATCCACCCAGGCGGCGGAAAACCGCAAGCGCAAAGGATCGATCAGTGTTGCGGTCGGTTGCCCGGCATATCGTGAGCTAAGGCCTGTTGAGATTCGGGCCGCCCGCCGCGGCTTGTTTGATTTCCTCATTCCTGTGCTTGTCACAGGAATCCAGCCAGACCAAGTCCGTGGGCTGAAAGAACCCTTCGCGCGCCGCAGACGCGGCGCTGCTCTCATCCCTGTGACGAGCAAGGGATGAGGACGGAGGAAAGATGCAGTCCTCTGAACAGTTTCCTACAGCGCCGCGCGTCTTATGAGACGCGCAAAGGTGCTGGAGCACTTTGAGCTGCGTCGCCATGCGTGCCGACAAAATCGATCAGAGCTTCAACGCCATTATCGATCTCGCAGCAGCCGTCATTAATTCAAAATGAATCTCAACAGGCCCTAGTGCGCTTTGAGACGCGCCTCCTCAGCGGCGGAAAGAAAGAGTCTGCGTGCTTCCTCGCAGGTACGACGGCCGTCGATCGCGGCGCGGCACGCGCTGCGCGCGGCGACGTAGTAGGGACCGCGATACGGCCAATGGTCCGCGAGGCATCGGAGCGCGTCGGACGGTCCCTTGACCATGCGCACGTCACCCCCGTTCATTCCAAGCTCGATGGGATTGCTCCACAAGACCTGCATGCTTCTCCTCCTGGATCGCAGCGACGCGGCAATCGGGCCGCGTCTGGGTATGTTCGGTTCCAATCGGGCGACAAAGCGACGGACACCGGCTTCGACTGCCGCTTTCCCGCTCCCGGGATCATGTACAAGAACGCTGTCGGGCCTGCCGGGTTCCCTCCCGAGAAGCCCGGAGACCGGGCCGAGCGCTTCAATGTAGCTCAGGGAATCCCGTTTGTCCGCAATTTTGCTGAAACACGGTTTCCCTCCTGTCCGCCGCCGCCGCCGATCAGATATTTTCGCAGCAGGGACGCTTTGCTCATCGTCGAAGGAGCCCTTATCTGGAGTTGTCCTTTCCCTCGCCACCCGTATTGCGCTGCATCCCCTTAAAAGGCGGGGTTTCAAGCACTTGGCCCACATTCTATACCTTTTCTGCTGTTGGAGGGCTGGAATGGTGACGGTTGCAGAAATCCGTTTGACTTGGTTGCCGCTGCAGAATGGGACTTTCTGCGCGATGCTTGGCAGACATGAAGTCGCCTTTGTCATGAAACGTCAGGCCATGAGCGATTGGGCCTGGCGCATCTCCCATTGCAACGGTACCGGTGAAACGGGCTTCCGCTACGAGCCGACGCTCGAGGGCGCCAAGGCGGAGGTTCTTGCCGGCATCCAGGAGTGGTTCCGCCAGGCGGGATTTCAATGAGCTTCGACCGCCTCTGATTGCGGCAGTAGAGCGGGATGAGGAGAAAAGTGTGCCGTTTTCCGCCCGCATCCCGCTCTAACTTCGTAGAGTCGATCACGTTCATGATGTTAGGTCGACCCGACCTGAATCATCGTGATCCAACGACTATTGGTACCGTGTCAGTCGCTCGACGTGGAAGCGGGAGTTTCGCCGCCGCCGGAGCCGCTATCCTGGCCACCGCTTGAGCCGCTATCCTGGCCGCCGCCGGAGCCGCTGTCCTGGCCGCCGCCGGAGCCTTCGCCGCCACCGGAGCCTTCGCCGCCGCCGGAACCGCTGTCCTGGCCACCGCCGGAACCGCTATCCTGTCCGCCGCCTGAGCCGCTGTCCTGACCGCCGCCGGAGCCGCTATCCTGACCGCCGCCGGAGCCGCTATCCTGTCCGCCGCCGGAACCGCTGTCCTGACCGCCGCCGGAACCGCTGTCCTGACCGCCGCCGGAGCCGCTGTCCTGGCCGCCGCCGGAGCCGGTATCCTGTCCGCCGCCGGAACCGCTGTCCTGACCGCCCCCGGAACCGCTATCCTGACCGCCGCCGGAACCGGTATCCTGACCGCCACCGGAGCCCGTCTCCTGACCTCCGGCTGGCGCGCTCCCGGCGTCGGCAACGACAAGGACGTCACCATGAGGACCGGCGAGCGCTGTACTCTGACGCAGTCCGTCATCGAACGACGCGAGTGAGGCAAATGGCGTGGCAACGACATAGGCGAGACCAAGCAATGAGCCGATGATAGTTTTTCCTGTTCTACGCATTGTCCTGCTTCCTTCCCTAAAGTTTAGGACATGTTTCGAACCTCAGCCTCCAGCGCGGCGCAGGATGGCACAGAAAGTGCTGCCTTACGCAAGAATATTATAACTGTCTGATCTTCAACAGAATATCCAGTTAAAGGCCTCGGGAGGTGCCCGAATTTTGCCACAAGATACAATCGACAGTATTAGGTACGAAGAAACAATACATCCGAACATCTGATTCGGCTCTGTTTCTTCTGTCGGTTATATTAACGATCCCTCTTTCACTCGGCGATTGTGCACGTGATTTGCTACAAGCCTCGGACCGCTGCCGTATGTAGAAATGGGCTGACGAGACAGGATGGAATCGGTGCCACAGACGGGAAGACGGGAAGTCGGTATTTCAAGGCACCCGTCTTTGCGGTGGCGCCGTCGCATGGAGGCCTATCCGGCAGGAAGATACGGCCGCTTCGATTCCCCCGCGAATATCCTCGGTTCTCGCCGAGTCCTCACGGGAGAACGCGGATGACTGTCTTTCCGGCGCGTCGCTCCGTAGAATTGAAGGTGGCGATCGCATCGTCCAGACTTGAAATCTTGCCGATGTTCGTCCGCAGTCTTCCGTCCCGGACGCGCTGAACGATCTCCGAGAGCTGGCCACGATCAGCCTCTACGACGAAGTCAACCACCAGGCCATCCACAGGTCGGACATCCGTCGGTCCGACGGCTGTCACAAGCGTTCCTCCGGCCCGGATCAGCGCTACGGACCGCCTCTGTACATCGCCGCCGATAACGTCGAATACCAGATCGACGCCGCCGACGTCTTCCAGGGTGTCGTTTTCAAGATCGACGAATTCATTTGCACCGAAGTCCAGAGCTCTCTGGCGGTCGGCGGCGCGTCCGGTGCCGATGACATAGGCGCCGGCTTCCCGCGCAAGCTGCGTCACGATCGAGCCGACGGCGCCAGCTGCGCCATGGGCGAGGACGCTCTGCCCCGCCTGCAGGCGGCCATGCTGAAACAGTCCCTGCCATGCGGTCAGGCCGGATATTGGCAGGCTTGCGCCCACCGTAAAGTCGACGTTGCCGGGCAATGGCGCGAGGTTGCGGGCCTCCATGGCGACGTACTCAGCGAGTGTGCCGTCGCGATACCAGTCCGACAGGCCGAACACCCGCTGGCCGATCGACAGCCCCGTGGTGCCATAGCCCAGCGCGGTGATCACACCGGCCAGCTCATGGCCGAGAACCGATGGCGTCCGGTCACGAAAGGCCCGATCCGTCCAGGTTGAAGGCCAATCCAGTTCGGTGTTGACGAACCCCGCCGCATGGACCTCAACGACGACGTCGTTTATGGCGGCCTGAGGCTCGGGTCGCTCCACCAGCTTCATTCCGGCTGTTCCCGCAGCCTGGTCGGTCACTACGATCGCTTTCATGGGAATTGTCTCCTCAGATATTTGTTGGCTTGGAAAAATTCAGGCGTGGAAGATGTTTTCGATCTCCCGCGCAACCCGTTACCGGCTTGACGCCTTTTCGAAGACCTTGCTGTCGAAATTGCTGTGTGATGTCGCGCGGCGAGCCCGGCTTATTTCGGGTTCAACCGCGCGGAGATTGCGACAGGACCGGGCTTAGACAGAGCCGGCCGGGGCAACGGCGGGAAAGTCCCGCTCGGGGTCGAACACGTTGTTGAAGAAGTTCGTCAGGGAGTACATGGCGACCAGCGCAACGATCTCGATGATGTTCGCATCGGTGTAGCCGACATCGCGGACGGCTTTCAGATCGGCCTCACCAACGTGTCCTCGGGCCTCGATGACTTTGCGCGCGAACTGGACTGCGGCGTCTCGTTTCGCGTCGCTTGCATGACCCTTCCGGGCGAGAATGATGTCATCCGCCGATAACTTTGCCATATGTTCCGCGGTGTAGCTGTGAACCGTCAGGCAATAATTGCAGCCATTCACCTCCGAGACGGCAAGGCCGATACTATCGCGCGTCCTCACATCGAGCGCCTTGCTGAGGGAGCCAAGCAGCGTGGCCCATGCGTTGAACGCGATCGGGCTCTGCGCGAAGGCCGCCATCATATTTGGGGTGAACCCGATGCTCTTCGTGAATGCATCGAGAGTCGGTTTCGATTCTGCCGGTACATGTTCGGGTTCCAGGGCAATAGTTCTAGACATCATACTCTCCATAAGTGACTGTTTGGGCTGCGAATTATGCAAAGGACAGGACGTCGGCCACCGGCAGGCGCGGCTTCTGCGGCCAGTTGCCGGTCCGCTCCGGCCCGACGGTCAGAAGCATGACCGGCACTTCGTCCTCGGTCAGGCCGAACTCGCGGTGCACGGCTTCCGCGTCGAACCCGATCATCGGCGTCGAACCCAGGCCGAGGGAGCGAGCTGCATAGATGATGGCCGCGGTGCCGAAGGTAGCGGAACGTACCGCCTCGTCGCGCTGCCGTTGGGGTTGACCGTCATACAGACCGCGAGCGGGGATTTCCCATTCCGGCACCAGGTGCGCTGGCATGATGCCGGCTTCCACTACCGGCGCCAGGCGCTCCGGGACGGTGCTGGCATCGGCCAACCTGCCGACGATGATGAAGGTAACGGCGGCGTCGGTGATTGCGGGCTGGTTCCAGGCGATCGGACGTAGCCGTGCCTTGGCGTCAGGCGTACGGACTGCGATAAACCGCCAGTTCTGCAGGTGGAACGATGTCGGCGCGGAGGTGCCGATCCGCACCAGGTCGCGGATCTCACCATCGCTCAGGGTGGCGGCTGGGTCGTAGTACTTGGCAGCACTACGGCTCAGAATGGTTTCGATGACGGCATTCGTCGGCGTTGGCTGCGCGTGCGAATGGGAAGGTTGGGGGATCTCGGTCCGTGCGTGGATTTCGGCGTCTGTGCCGGTTGCGGTTTCGGCGGTGATACTGATGCAGTTCATTGGATGGCTCCTTCATCAAGTGATGACGGAACCCAATTTACGAATGACGATGCAAACATCGAGACTGGATTGGCTCAATATAATGCGCGAAAGGATCAATCTAGCGCATATGAGCTAAGATCGTCCTGGGGCCTACGCGCCATTTTGCGCCAGTCGGCGCCATTCCCCCGGCGTCATCCCCATCTTTTCCGCAAACACCCGTCGAAATGCGGAAACGGATTGATATCCCACCGTCTCGGCCACGGCTTCAGTGCTTATCGCCGGCTTCTTGAGTTCGTTGGCGGCCAAACTCATGCGGAGATCGGTCAACAAATCGAGCGCGGAGCAACCTAGCCTGTCTTGAAAGTGCCGCATGAACGTGGCGCGTGACATGCCGCACAAATCCGCCAGATCAGGCAGTTTCCATGGATGGGCCGGATCGCCAAGCATGGCCGCAATGGCTGGAGCAAGTCGCGGATGGCCGGCCAGGGCCAACAAGCCTTCAGGGGCTTTCTCGGATTCGCTCGCCGCTCGCAGTACCAGTGTGAACAGGGCCGAAGAAAGGGCGTTGAGAACGGCGCGTCCTCCCGCTCGGTCGCCGGCAGACTCCATACGCATCAGCCTCACCAGACTGGCCAGTTGGTTGGAAGCGGAACCGATACCATCTTCTTCACGGCTGTCCGTGGCCCGCGCCACGAGATTTGTGGGGAGGTAGTTACGGATCAGTCGGTCATGAGGCGGCGCGATGAAAAATCGACCGCACAACAGATCGAGTTGCTCGCCCTGGCTATCGTTCTCGCTCAGCATCCATCCGGCAGACCTCCGGTGTTGCCGGGTATGGATAGGAGTTTGCCCGCTACCGTCGTGCAGTACATGCGCCGCACCATGAGGTAGCAGCACGATATCTCCGCTCACCAACTCCCTCGTCGTTTTCGTCTCCGGATCCTCGAAAATGGCCCGACCCTGGACGATGGCGTGGTAGGGGATTTCGTTCGCCGCAGCCCGGCTCCAGGCCACGCGCCATGGCGCACCGTAGGTACAGCGGACCTCGAGCTGACCGGTTACGGTGACGATTTGCAGGAGATGGCTCAACCAATCGACTTCAGACATTGGACCTCGAGACTTTCAGGAAATCGTCATGTGATTGAAACAGTCGCGGCAGACATCCTCGACCGGGATGATCGCCTTTCTGCCCATTCCGGCGCTTTCGCTAGACGATGGTGCCCATGTTTTTGCTATAAGCCTCCAGCCATTTGCTACATTGTAGCAATAGCACAGCAGGAACCGGCTAAAAACGCGTCAAACGAGAGCTAAGCGGACATGAAAGAAACAGCGCAAACCGCTGGTAAGCAAGATAAAAACAGGTACTTCAAGGCACCTGTCTTTGCCGTTGCGCCGATGATCGACTGGACCGATCGTCATTATCGGTTTTTCGCGCGCCTGCTCTCGAGGCATGCTTTGCTCTATACGGAAATGATCGTCGCGGATGCGATTCTGCGCGGCGACCGAGAAAAGCTGCTCGGCCACGATGCCTCTGAACATCCGGTCGCCCTGCAGCTCGGCGGCAGCGATCCGACGAAGATGGCGGAGGCGGCGCGGATCGCAGAAGGCTTCGGCTACGACGAGATCAACATGAATGTCGGCTGCCCGTCAGACCGGGTGCAATCCGGCACCTTCGGGGCTTGTCTGATGCAGGAGCCGGCGTTGGTCGCCGACTGCATCGCGGCGATGAAGGCGGCGGTCAAGATTCCGGTCACGGTCAAATGTCGTATCGGCGTCGACGATCAGGATCCGGAAGTCGCGCTTCGCGACCTCGTCCGGCGTGTCAAGGATGCCGGAACGGATGCCGTGTGGGTGCATGCGCGAAAGGCATGGCTCAAAGGGCTGAGCCCGAGAGAGAATCGCGAGGTTCCGCCGCTCGACTATGGCCTCGTACATCGCCTCAAGGCGGAAAATACGAATCTTTTCATTGGTCTCAATGGGGGTCTTCAAAAGCTGGATCAGGCGCTATCCCACCTCGATCCGCGGTCGCTGCCGACGGGAGGAGCCACCGGGACTGCGGCAGAGGCCGCATGCGGCGCTCCTCTCGACGGTGTGATGCTGGGCCGTGCGGCCTATCACGACAGCGGCCTGCTGACGGCCGCCGACGGCTATTTCGTCCACCCGCTGACGGGGGCCGCGCCCATGCCGATCGACCCCGACGGCTTTTCCGATCGTAACCATAATCTGTCGCTGGAATTCTGGTCCGGTATCCGCGATGCCATGGCGAACCATGCCGCTGCGCATATCGAGAATGGCGGCCGGCTGATCCACGTTACGCGGCACATGGTCGGGCTCTTCCAAGGCTGGCCCGGCGCGCGGCGCTATCGTCAGATACTCTCCGCCGACGCCACCCGCAAGGACGCCGGTCCGCAAGTCATCCACACAGCTTTCGACGCGGTGTTCGAGGCGGTAACGGCAAGGCAGGCGGCAGAGTAACGTGACTGCGCCGCAGTCTCCTTCGCCGGCGAGGGGAAGGCGGGCGGCAGGTGGGATGGGGTGCTCTCCAACGAAAAGCGGCGCCTCTTGCGAAGCGCCGCTCTTCACGCTTTGTCGAACGCCAGGCTTAGAGAGCCTGGAGGTTGACGGCCTTCGGGCCCTTGCCCATGCGATCCGGCTCCGTGTCGAAGCTGACCTCCTGGCCATCGTTCAATGTCGTGAGGCCTGCGGCCTGGACAGCGGTGATGTGGACGAAAACGTCCTTCGAACCGCCTTCCGGCGTGATGAAACCAAAACCCTTGTCCTGGTTGAAAAATTTGACGATGCCTTTGGTGGCCATGGAAGAAGTCCTTTTCCTTCAGTCTGTCTTTGCCGCAACCCTGCGCTTCAATATCACGCATCGGTTGCTTTAGGTAGTGTGTCCGCGCCCCCGGAAGGAAGCGAACGTGTCGTCTTCAGCGAAATGCGCTGAAAGGCGTCGAGTGGTCACGATATCGGGGAAAAGACGTCTACGATGCCGCTTGCGGCTGTCCCGGCGTCAAGCCAGGCTCAAAGCGAAAGTCCAGTCTCCGGGATTGAAAACGCCCGAACAGCAATAGAATTGGCAGTATTCCGCGAAAAAGGCAAGGGGAGTTCTTGTGGTCCCGCACCTGCGGACAATGCCTTATGCCGAAGCGCCCGCGTGACCTCGCGGTGCCGTGTGCCGTGGGGCAAATGTCGTGGATTGCCTCGTTTCGACCACAATTTCGTCGCGGCACTAGGTTGAGCCTGCACTCTCCCCGTGAGCCCCGCGGGCTTGCTGCTGCCGCGGCGAACCGGTAGGTCTGTACCGGAAACGAATATGCGAGTTGACGATGAGCAGGTGGCCGGCGTGATCGATCCCTATGCCCTCCTTGGAATTGAGCGCGACGCCGACGAGCGGGCGGTCCGGACGGCCTATCGCCGGGCGGTAAAGACCGCGCATCCCGACCGCGGCGGTGATGCCGAGCAGTTCGGCAAGCTGCAGGCGGCCTACGATCTCCTGAAGGATCCGGTGCGCCGCAAAGTCTACGATGACACCGGTTACGATCCCCAGCTCGCCGACCCGAAAGACCTCAAGGGCCTCATGATGCTGGAGACCCTCGTCAACGACTTCATACTCGATGAACGCGAGCCCGGCAGTTTCGATCCGGTGGCGGCGATGCGACGCAAGCTTTCCGACGACATCGTCAAAAACCGCTTCCACATTCTGGAACTGGAACGCCACCGCTCCCGCGTGCGCAAGCATCTCGACCGCATCGGCAGGCGGCCCGAGACAGACGTGCTCGGCTCCATGCTGCGCGCCCGCAGCCAGTCGATCGCCGAGGCGATCAGGAATGCAGAAGCCCAGATCGAGGCGATCGAGCAGGCCTACTCCATGCTGGAGGGGTATTCCTACGAGTTGGAAGCGGTGGAGGCGAAGGCGCGCGCGGCGGAGTAGAGCAGGTGCGGCCGTCGCTCCATGGCAGGGTGACCGCTCGTTGGAGCTGTGAAACGCGAAGCGCATAGCCTCAACAAGCCAGACGTTCTCCGCGACGCGCCGGGAGCGGGACTGGCCGTGCCGGCTATGAGAGCCGGCACGGCGCTCTCGTCATTTGCCATCGGCGCTGTCGAGCGCTCCTGCGGGCAATCCTTCAGGCGCCCGACCCGCCGTCATCGCGGTTATCGTCGTCCTGGTTAGTCCTGGTTACCTTTAAGGCCGCGATCTTGGCTGCCTTTGCCGTTGTCCTGGTTGCCGTTGTCCTGGTTGCCCTTGCCGTGGTCCTGGTTGCCCTTGCCGTGATCCTGGTTACCCTTGCCGTGATCCTGGTTACCCTTGCCGTGATCCTGGTTGCCCTTGCCATGGTCCTGGTTACCCTTGCCGGTGTCTTGGCCACCGCCGGGATCGCCACCACCGCCGCCGCCACCGCCACCGCCGCCGCCGCCACCGCCGCCGCCACCGCCGCCGCCACCGCCGCCGCCGCCACCGCCGCCGCCGCCGCCGCCGCCACCGTCATCGCCATTCAGGTTGCGAGGACCGCTGTCGGTGGAGGTCGTGGAAAATGAATTACCGATGGCCGCCGTGGAGAGGGGCGGGCATTGCTCTATTTGCCCGGCCGTGAGGATTTCCGCTCTGTTCTGAGCCATGCAGCAAGCTTCGTAATTGGCGTCCGTCAGAGGGCTGCACTGCTCGGCCATGAGCACGGGGCCCGTAAGGTTCTGGGCGTGCGCGGGAATCGTTGCCGAAGTTGAAAAACCGACTGACATAAGAGCCAGACCGGTGCTCGTAAGAAATACATCCAGGGTTTTCATATTTTCCTCCCTAAATTAGTGACAACTTAAATTCGTGTCGGGAAGGAAATGTTCCGTAAAAATTTAAGGGTATCGCGGCTATGTCGGGCTAATCATTTCGGGCTACCCATAAAAAATTGGGGTAGTGGCGGCGTCGTTGCACTCGTTCTGAAGTCGCTCTCGCAGCGACCGCTTTGGTTGATTCGATGTCTGGAAAGGCCTGGCAACGGCCCAGCGTCCGGCCCTTGATCCTGATAGGACTGGCTCAGCGTCCCGGACGCCCCGTCTTGCCCTTCGTCCGGCTCTTGCGCCGCTTTTCCTCCGCCGGCTCCTCGTAGGATCCTACGCCCGGCTTGGCGCGGGTGAGGGTCGGCTTTTCCGGTGCCGGTCCCGGTACCGGCTTCTCCGTGCGGCCGACGGTCATTTCGTCAAGGGTGTTTTTTCTGAAAAGCGACTGCCCCTCATCTGCCTTTCGGGCACCTTCTCCCCGGCCGCGGGAAGAGGGGATCGCCACGTCGCGGCCCATTTCATCGAGTTCGGGTTTGCGGAAGAGGGGACGTTCGGTGTCGGTCCCCGGGCCCATATTGTCGAGCGAGGGCTTCTGGAAGTAGGATTCTGTCTTTCCCTCCCCCTTGTGGGAAGGGTGGCCCGAAGGTCCGGGAGGGGTGTCGCCTTGCCCCTCCGCAGCCCTCCCCACAAGGGGGAGGGTGTCCGTTGTGCCGGGCACGCCCTTGCTGGCCCGCTTGCTGCTCTCCTGCGATTTCGCTTCCTCTCGCGCCATCGGGTCGTCCAGCACGGCCAGTTCGGCCGCCTTGAGGCGCTTGATCTCGTCGCGCAGGCGTGCGGCCTTTTCGAAGTCGAGGTCCGCGGCGGCGTCGCGCATCTGTTTTTCCAGTGCGTTGAGGTGCGCCTGCAGATTGTTGCCGACGAGGTGGCCGCCATCGGCAAAGCCCTTGCCGGCGACGCCGGAAATATCGGCGCGGACATGGTCGCGTTCGTAGACCGAATCGAGGATGTCGGAGATCTTCGCCTTGACCGATTCGGGCGTGATGCCGTGCTCGGCATTGTAGGCCATCTGTTTCTCGCGGCGGCGGCTGGTCTCCTCCATCGCCCGCTGCATCGAGCCGGTGATCGTGTCGGCATAGAGGATGACCTTGCCGTCGACGTTACGGGCGGCGCGGCCGATCGTCTGGATGAGCGACGTTTCCGAGCGCAGGAAGCCTTCCTTGTCGGCGTCGAGAATGGCGACGAAGCCGCATTCGGGAATATCGAGACCCTCGCGCAGGAGGTTGATGCCGACCAGCACGTCGAAGGCGCCGAGGCGCAGATCGCGGATGATCTCGATGCGCTCGAGCGTGTCGATGTCCGAATGCATGTAGCGCACCCGCACGCCCTGTTCGTGCAGATACTCGGTCAGGTCTTCGGCCATGCGCTTGGTGAGCACGGTGACGAGGGTGCGGTAGCCCGCGGCGGCGGTCTCGCGGATCTCGCCCAGCACGTCGTCCACCTGCGTTTTGGCGGAGCGCACCTCCACCGGCGGATCGATGAGGCCGGTCGGACGGATCACCTGTTCGGCGAAGACGCCGCCGGCCTGCTCCATCTCCCAGGCGCCGGGCGTTGCCGACACGGCGATGGTGTCGGGGCGCATTGCGTCCCATTCCTCGAAGCGCAGTGGCCGGTTGTCCATGCAGGAGGGCAGGCGGAACCCGTACTCGGCGAGCGTCGCCTTGCGGCGGAAGTCGCCGCGATACATGCCGCCGATCTGCGGAATGGTGACGTGACTCTCGTCGATGAAGATCAGCGCATCGTCCGGAATATATTCGAACAGCGTCGGCGGCGGCTCGCCCGGCCTGCGGCCGGTGAGGTAGCGCGAATAGTTCTCGATGCCCTGGCAGGAGCCGGTGGCCTCGAGCATCTCGATGTCGTAACGGGTGCGCTGCTCCAGCCGCTGCGCTTCCAGAAGGCGCCCGGCGCGTTCCAGTTCGGCGAGGCGCTGGCTCATTTCCTCCTTGATCGCCTTGATCGCGGCGTTCAGCGTCGGCCGCGGCGTCACATAGTGCGAATTGGCGTAGATCTTCACCGACTTGAGGTCACCGGTCTTCTGGCCGGTGAGCGGATCGAACTCGGTGATCGAGTCGATCTCGTCTCCGAACATCGACATGCGCCAGGCGGCATCCTCCAGGTGGGCGGGAAAGATCTCGATCGTGTCGCCGCGCACGCGGAAGGAGCCCCGCTGAAAGTCCATGTCGCGGCGCTTGTATTGCTGCGCGACCAGGTCGGCAAGCAACTGGCGCTGGTCGAGCCGGTCGCCGACGCTCATCTGGAAGGTCATTGCCGTATAGGTCTCGACCGAGCCGATACCGTAAATGCAGGAGACCGAGGCGACGATGATGACGTCGTCGCGTTCGAGCAGCGAACGCGTCGCCGAGTGGCGCATGCGGTCGATCTGCTCGTTGATCGACGATTCCTTCTCGATGTAGGTGTCCGAGCGCGGCACGTAGGCTTCCGGCTGGTAGTAGTCGTAATAGGAGACGAAATATTCGACCGCATTGTCCGGGAAGAAGTTCTTGAACTCGGAATAGAGCTGCGCGGCGAGCGTCTTGTTCGGAGCCAGAATGACGGCCGGGCGCTGCGTCGCCTCGATCACCTTGGCCATGGTGAAGGTTTTTCCTGACCCAGTGACGCCGAGGAGCACCTGATTGCGCTCGCCCGAGGTGAGCCCGTCGACCAGGTCCGCGATCGCCGTCGGCTGGTCTCCGGCCGGCTCGTAATCGGACTGCATGCGGATCGGGATGCCGCCTTCGGACTTTTCAGGCCGGGCCGGGCGGTGCGGCGTCCAGAGCTTGCCGTCCTTGAACAGCGGATTGCCGCTCTCGATGAGCTTGGCAAGCGCCTCGACGGTGGCGGTGACGCCCGAGCCGGAGGTGAGCTTGTCGGCATCCTCCAAGGCGACATCGAGGCCGGCCACGGGATTGAGCCCCGCGGCCGCACGCGTCTTCGGATCGGTCGTTCCGCCCATCGATGTGCCGCGGGCCGATTTCGACGCGGAGATCTCCACCTTCTTGCGATGCCTGCCGGCCTTGGACGCAACTTCGCGCCGGCTCTCGAAGGTGCTCGCTTCCGCTTCCGATTCGAGCTGCTTCACCCAGTCGGAGACATTGCCGGAAAGGGGCGTACCGGAAAGCGGCGCCTGCGGGGCTTCTTCGAACCCGCCGGGTGCCGACGATTTCTTCGGGGAATTCTTCGGTGATCTGGCCATGCCGGGAATATGGGCAGAGTCAGGTCGAAAGTGAAGGGGGAACGAGTACAAAAGGGAAACGGAAAACCGCGATCCTCCACTCGTTTCCCGGACCTCCGAGGCGACGGCTTAAACCGACGGTCGCATCGTTGCACCGGGAGCCGAAGGCACTTGCAACGCCGGCACTCGGCGGAGCATTCTCGGCCTGCGATTCGCGCTCTTCCCGAGGTTTCCATGCCATTTGCCATCAATCCTGCCTATGTCTGGCCGGTCATCCTGCTGCTCCTCTCCAACGTGTTCATGACCTTCGCCTGGTACGGCCACCTGAAGTTCACTTCGTCGCCGCTCTACATCGTCATCGTCGCAAGCTGGGGGATCGCCTTTTTCGAATATTGGCTGGCCGTGCCGGCGAACCGCATCGGACACTCTGTCTATTCGGCGGCGCAACTGAAGACGATGCAGGAGGTGATCACGCTCACCATTTTCGTCCTCTTCTCGATTTTCTGGCTGAAGGAACCGATCGGCTGGCATCAGTTCATCGGCTTCGCGCTGATCGCGCTCGGGGCGTCGTTCATCTTCAAGGGGTGAGACATCGCCACGAGCGGCATCTGCCCCCGTCAATCGAGAAGGTCGAAGGCGCGATACATCCATGTGAGCTGGTAAAGAACCGCGCCGACCAGAAAAGACGCATGGAAGCGCCGGTCGGGCGTGACCGCCGCGATGATGCAGAGCGCGATATAGGCGGCGTTGCGAAGCGGATATTCGATCCCGAAGGACTGGAAATAGGCCTTGCCCTTCAAGGCTGTGTCGATGAGGTCGACTGCGAATGCGATGGCGAGGAAGCCGAAGAACCAGGCGCGCCTGGACATGAAATAATGTTCATAGCCGCTGTACTCGTCGAGAGTCGTCGGAAAGAGGAAGACGCAGAGGAGGAAGAAGACGCAGCTATAGAGGATGACGAACAGGTAGACGCTGACGTCGATCACCGCCAGCGAGTGCAGATGATACTCCCACCACCAGAAATGGACGAGGAAGAAGAACATGAACAGCACCCAGCCGAGGTGTATCCAGTAGACCTTCGTCTTGCCCGGGTGCTGCACGAAAAGCGCAACGCCGCTGAGGAGCCGCGCAAGCGAGAGGCTGATCACCATGCCCATGACGACGCGTATGTGCGAAAAGATCGCCGGATCGGGCTGCACCTGCTCCATGAACTAGGCCCTTATTGCTCGGCCGGAACGGGCGTCGGCTTGCCGGTCGAGTCGAGCGCGACCATCACGAAGATGGCGTCGGTGACCTTTTCCATGACATGCGAGAGGTAACGCTGTGCCCATGCCTCGACCTTGAGCGTCATCGACGTCCGCCCGACCTTTACGATGTCGGTATAGATGCACAGTGTGTCGCCGATCTTCACCGGCATGGCGAAGGCCATTTCCTTTACCGCCGCAGTCACGACGCGGCCCCTGGCGCGCTCGGCGGCCCGGATGCCGCAGGAAAGGTCCATCTGCGCCATGACCCAGCCGCCGAAGATGTCGCCGGCGGCATTGGCGTCGCCGGGCATTGCGAGGGTGCGCAAGGTCAGTTCGCCATTCGGCTTGCTTGCTGCGTTCATGCGGCCTGTCTCCCTGTTGACGAACAAGGTTTAACGCACTGCCGTCAGGCGAGCAAAGAGGCGCCGGAACAATTCCACGCTGAAGAAGCAAAAGGCGGCACACGTGACGGTGTTATCGTTAATTTGATCACCCTCAAATCTAGTGAGCGTTTGTTAGGAGCTTTGCAAATAGCCGCTCATATTCTGCATGCCTCGAAATGGAGGCAGGGGATGAGAAGAATTCGAATTTCGGCGCGTCTTTACGCGCTGGTCGCGTTTGCGCTTTTGACGATGGCGGCGGCGCTGACCTTTGGGCTGATCCAGGCGCAGGACAAGCTGGTTGCCGAGCGCAAGGCCATGCTCGCGGCGATGAATGAGAACGCGATCAAGGTTTTCGACGCCTATCACGGCCAGGAAAAGGCCGGCACGCTGACGCGCGAGGAGGCGCAGGGCCGCGCACTGGAGGCGATCCGGGCGATGCGCTATCAGGACAGCGGTTATTTCTGGGTGAACGATATGCATCCGAAGATGGTGATGCATCCGATCAAGCCCGAACTCGACGGCGCCGACCTGACGCAGAACAAGGATCCCAACGGCAAGTTCCTGTTCGTGGAATTCGTCAAGACGGTTCAGGCGCACGGCAAGGGCTTCGTCGATTATTACTGGCCGAAGCCCGGCGCCGACCAGCCCGTGCTGAAATATTCGCACGTGGCCGGTTTCGAGCCCTGGGGATGGGTGGTCGGTACCGGTGTTTATGCCGACGACCTGGCCGCCATGTTCCGCGAGCGCGCCTGGCAGATGGCCGGCATTCTGGTCGCGGCAGCGCTCGCGATCCTCATGGCGGCACTGGCGATCGTGCGCAGCGTCGTTCGGCCTATCGAAAAGCTGAAGGTCTCGATGCGGGCGATCGCAGACGAGGACCTTTCCTCGGATGTTCCGGAAACCGATCGCGGCGACGAGATCGGGCAGATGGCAAAGGTGCTCGTCGTCCTGCGCGACTCCGTCAAGGACCGCCTCGAACTGCGATCGCGCGAGGCGGAGCAGCAGGACCGCCTGGACGCAGAACGGCGCGGCAACGAGGAGCGCCAGCGTGCGACTGCCGCAACCCAGGCCGAGGCGATGGAGACGCTCGGCGGCGCGCTCGAGCGGCTGGCAAACGGCGACCTCACCGCCGCGGTCGCCCGGATCGCGCCGGAATACGCCAAGCTCAAGGACGACTTCAACACGGCGGTCGCCGCGCTTCGCGACGTCATCGGCGCCATTTCCCAATCCACCGAAATCGTCCATGGCAGTGCCGCCGACATTTCAGAGGCCGCCAACAATCTTTCGCGTCGGACCGAACAGCAGGCGGCGGCACTTGAAGAGACGGCCGCAGCTCTTGACGAGATCACCTCCACCGTACGCCAGGCATCGGATCGTGCCCTGGAAGCGCGCGACATGGTCGACGAGACGAAGGCGAGCGCGGCGAAATCCGGTGGTATCGTGCGCAATGCGATCGATGCGATGGGGCGGATCGAAGCCTCGTCCAGCCGGATAAGCCAGATCATCGGCGTGATCGATGAGATCGCCTTCCAGACGAACCTGCTGGCGCTGAATGCAGGCGTCGAGGCGGCGCGGGCAGGGGAGGCCGGCCGCGGCTTCGCCGTGGTTGCCCAGGAGGTCCGCGAGCTTGCGCAACGCTCGGCCGGCGCAGCAAAGGAGATCAAGGAGCTGATAGGCACCTCGGTGAAGGAGGTCGGCGCCGGCGTCGAACTCGTCCGCTCGACGGGCGATGCGCTGATGGAGATCGAGGCTCTGGTCAACCGTGTCAACGAGCAGGTGGCCGCAATTGCGACCGCTGCTCGGGAACAGGCGACCGGACTGCAGGAGGTCAACACGGCCGTCAACAGCATGGACCAGATGACGCAGCAGAACGCCGCAATGGTCGAGGAGACGACCGCGGCAAGCCAGACGCTGGCGCAGGAAAGTCGCGAGCTGAAGGCGCTGCTCGAACAGTTCAGGCTCGGGGAACGGGGCGCACAGCCGGCCTTTGACAGGGCAGCCTGAGGCCTGTTGAGATCGTAACCGATCAGTGGACAAAACATGCAGCACCACAGCGCCGCGCGTCTCATAAGATGCGCGGCGCTGTGGGAAACTTTTCGGAGGACTGCAATCTCTGTGCTCGTCACAGGGATCCAGCAGCACCGCGTCTGCGGCGCGGGAAGCGTTTTTTCAGCCCAAGGACTTGGGCTGACTGGATTCCTGTGACAAGCACAGGAATGAGGAAATCAAACAAGCGGCCGCGGGCCTCTTCGTTCAACCGATGTCGTTCGGGCGGGTGAGCCTGCTCCTGTCGGTGGTGCGTGGACGGCGCATCTCGCGGGAGTTGACGCCTGGCCGCAAGACAGGCGAGATGGTGCGACGGGAGGACGGTCGCTATCGCGCGCCGATCCGGCCGCATCCGAGATGCCAGCCAAGGGGGAGACCTGTGTTGCCTTTCAAGCGTTTCATCATGAAGTCTGCCGCCATTTTCCTGGCCGCCGCCGGCTTTCTTTCTGCCTGTACCGTGGTCGTCGACGAGCCACGCCCCGGTCCGGGACCGATCCGCCCGCCGGGCCCGCAAATGTGCACGATGGAATTCGCGCCCGTCTGCGGCGAACGCGGCAATCGCATTCGGACCTTCCCCAATGCCTGCCAGGCACGCGCCGACGGCTTCCGTGTCGTTCATCGCGGCGAATGCCGTCCGGCATCCCGTCCGCCGGAAGAGCAGGTCTGCACGCGCGAGTTTTCGCCGGTTTGCGGCCAGCGCGGCCCGCGAAGGCAGACCTTCCCAAATTCGTGCATGGCGCGCGCCGAAGGCTTCCGCGTCGTCGCACCCGGCGAATGCCGCCGTGAGGATGATCGCCCGCAGCAGCCGCAATTCTGCACGCGCGAATTCGCGCCGGTCTGCGGCGAGCGCAATGGACGATCAAGAACGTTCCCGAATGCCTGCGAGGCACGAGCGGACGGGTTCCGCGTCGCCCATCCAGGGGAATGCCGTTAGTCGGACGAAATCCCACAAAGAAAAGGCCCGCACCCGTAAGGATGCGGGCCTTTTCTTTTGTCCCCGCTCGCCCGATTTGGCGTGCGGCCGGCAAGGCTTCGTTTACCACGTTTGCTTAAATTGCTTTGCAAAGCCGACTTTCTCGACCGAGCGCCCGTTTGGCGACATTCCGCAGGTTCATTCTTGGCTGTGGGCAGGCGGCGCACGGACAAGGCCGAAGCTTTGTCATGGATGAAGGCGGCAATCAGTATGGCGTATGTTTCTCTTCTTCATCGTCCACTGGCGGCGCTGCTGTTGTCCATTCCGCTCGTTGCCTGCACGACCGACGTGCTTGCGCCACCGGCCCGAATCGACGGGAGCTCCCGTGTCGGCGCGATCAGGCCGGCGCCTGCAGCCATGCCGGAGCAGGAAGTCGCTGCCTATCCGTCGTCAGAGCCGGTCGCCATGGCCAGCCAGACCTCCGTTGCCCCGGCTTCCAGTAATGCGGCCCTTGCGCCGCAGGGCCAGGTCGCCAGGGCCGGATCGATGACGGTTCCGCCCGAGGGGGTGAACATGGACGCCATGCTCGGCGTCGAACCGGTGGTCGGCCTGGCGCAGGAGCAGGCCGGCGAGATCGCCGAGGGGAATACGACGCAGCCGGTCGTGGCCGGTATCGGCGAAAGCGATGTGCGACAGCTTGCCGGAGCGCCGCAGCCGATGCCGATGCCTGAGGCGAATCCCGGCTATGATCCCGACCTGCCGCCCCTTGCGCCCGCGCAGAGCGCGGCCGAGGAAGTGAATAGAACGCGTGTTCTCGAGCCGCAGCGGGCGACGCGCACTGAGCAGCCGCAGCAGGTCGCTTTCATACCGCGCGCCCGCAGCCCCCTGTCCACGCCGGAATACACCGGCGACATGCCGGGCTCGGAGGTCGCGTGCCGGCAGCGGTTGAAGAAGCTCGGCGTCCTCTTCCGCGACGTTCCGCGCGTCCATAACGGACCGTCCTGTGGCATCGACTACCCGATCGAGCTCAGCGGCCTGTCCGGCGACATCGCCGTCAAACCTGCGGTGAAGCTGAATTGCCAGGTAACGGAAGCCTTCGCCAAGTGGGTGAAATACGAGCTGGCGCCGTCGTCGCGCTACCGTTACTGGTCGGGCGTAAAGACGATCAAGCCCCTCGGCGGCTACTCCTGCCGGACGATGAACTCCCGCCGCGGCAATCCCATGTCGGAACATGCGCGCGGCAACGCGATAGACGTCGGCAAGTTCGTGTTGAAGAACGGCAAGGAAATCGATGTGCGCAAGAAGGGCTTCTTTGCTTTCCGTGAGCGGGGGCTCCTGAAAGCGGTGCGCACGGACAGCTGCAAGTATTTCCACACGGTGCTCGGACCGGGCAGCGATCCTTTCCACAAGGACCATTTCCACTTCGATCTGCGCACGCGCAAGTCCGGTTACCGGCACTGCGATTAGCACGCTGCACAGGCGGACCATCGGTCGGACGGCCCGGCTGACGCCGCGATGGCCTCGTCTCGGGAGAGGAGTCGAGGATGACGGGGCAGGCGTCCAGGGGTATCCGGCGCCTCCCGGTCGGAAAACACCCGCAAGCGAACGCGGCGGACGGCGCCGAACGCGCGGCCGTTCCATTTTATCGCTGCAAATAGCGGCTGCACGCGAATTGTTGACATAAAAAATCAAGTTATCTAACACCGGTTTTGTACCGACGTGCTCGGCTCGTTGCAAAGCGAGTCGGCCGTCTCGGTCGATGTTCTTAGAGGGGTATCTATGGAACTGCGTGTTGGACTGCTGGCTGTCCTGCTGGCAACGGTGAGCCGTGCCGCTTTGGCACAAGATGCGACGGTGCTGGATCGCATCGAGGTGAGGGGCGCCGCGACTGCGACGATAGGCACGGAACCGGAAGACTACGCCGGGGGGCAGGTAGCGCGCGGTGGTCGCGTCGGCTTGCTCGGCAACCGCGACTTCATGGACACGCCGTTCAACATAACCAGCTATACCGCGGCGACGATCGAGAATCAGAATGCGAAGACTGTAGCCGACGTTCTGGCCAACGATCCGTCGGTCAGGAGCACTCACGCCTCCGGCGGAATGCTGGATTCCTTCTACATCAGGGGGTTTCCGCTCAACGAGGGGAATTTTGGCGAAGTCTCCTTCGACGGGGTCTTCGGCGTCGCTCCGACCTTTCGCCTGTTCACCGACTATGCCGAACGTGTGGAGGTTATCAAGGGACCGACGGCACTCCTTTACGGCATCTCTCCGAACAGCAGCGTCGGCGGCAGTATCAATATCGTGCCGAAACGCGCGCCCGAGATTGATCTGACTCGCGTGACGACCGACTATGCCTCCGATCTTTACGGCGGCGGACATCTGGATGTCAGTCGCCGCTTCGGCGACCAGCGCCAGTTCGGCGTCCGCTTCAATGGCAGTTATCGCGGCGGCGACACCGCCATCGACAACCAGTCACTCGACGTCGGTGTCGGCGCAATCGCGCTCGACTACGAGGGCGAAGGCATCCGGGCGACCCTGGACGTCATCGGGCAACGGCAGGACGTCGACGCCCCGCTGCGCCCATTCTTCCCGTTTGGGAATTTCGAAATTCCCGAGGCGCCGGGTGGCCGATCCAATATCCAGGAACCCTGGGAATGGGCGACGACCGAGGACCTGTCCTGGTTGGGGCGGGTCGAATACGACCTGAGTGACGCGGTCACCGTCTTCGCGGCCGTCGGTGGCGGGAATTCGCGGGTCGAGCGCCTCTTTGGCACTCCGCTGCTTCTTAACTCTGCCGGCGACGCCAGTGTCACCCCGCAGAATTTTGTCTTCGATGTCGACCGTCTGACGGCGGAGGCGGGCGTTCGCGCCGAGTTCGAGACGGCGGCCATCGATCACTCGGTCACATTCCAGGTCAACGGGCTTCAGCAACGTCTCGCGCGCGGCTCTAACTCTGGAATCGCGCAGCCAACCAATATCTTCGATCCGCTTCCTCGTCCCGAGCAGGAGGTGCCGCAGCCGACCCATGTGCCAAGAGCTTCGGAGAATATCTTCCATGGTTTCGCGCTTTCCGACACCATGTCGATGTTCGATGAGCGCGTGCAACTGACCTTGGGTGGGCGCTGGCAGCATATCGATACCGAAAACTACAGCCCTGCCACGGGCGCCATCACCGCATCTTCCGACGAGAGCGCTCTGACGCCGCTCGCTGGCATCGTCTTCAAGCCGTGGGAAAACGTCGCGCTTTATGCCAATTACGTTGAGGGCCTCAGCGTCGGCGACACGGCCCCGGCGACGGCCGTCAATTCGGGCGAGACGCTTGCGCCCTACCGATCAAGACAATACGAGATCGGCACCAAAGTCGATCTCGGACGCGTGGCGGTGACCGCCAGCGTGTTTCAGATCGAAAAGCCGTTCGGCGTGCTGGAGACGCAGGGCGGCGGCCTGGTCTTCGCGGAAGGCGGCGAACAGCGCAACCGCGGCGTCGAGTTGAACGTCTTCGGCGAGGTGACACCCGAAATCCGGGTTGTCGGTGGTGTCGCCTTCATCCACGGCGAAATCACGAAAACGAGCGATGACGCGGCGCGTGGCAATACCCCGATCGGGGTGCCCTCTCTGCAGGTCAATCTGGGGGCGGAGTGGGATACGCCCTTCTTGCCTGGTCTGACGCTCACCGGCAATGTCATCCACACGGACGAGCAGTTTGTGAATACGGCAAACACCCAGGAAATTCCCTCCTGGACCCGGCTTGATCTCGGCGCCCGCTACTTGACCGCGATCAACGAGAGGCCGGTCACGTTCCGCGCCAATGTCGAGAATGTCTTCGACCTTGACTACTGGTCCGGCGTTGCAAGTTACGGCACCCTGTCGCAGGGTGCGCCGCTGACGGTGAAGGTCTCCATGACAACCGACTTCTGATTCCACCGAGTATGCCCATGGAGGCGCCGTCGGGCGCCTCCGGCCGTCGAGCGTGCGGTCGAACCGGATCAGCAACCCGCGGATGCAGGCGTGACCGCGTACCTCACGAACGTAGAAAAGCGAAGGCGAGACACTCCGTGGAGAGCCTCACGCGCTTGAATCACCAGGCTGGGCCGATCAGTCAGTGCTGTCGACGAGGCTGACGGCATAGCCGGGACGATAGGGGATGGGCAGAAAACGCCGGTGATACTCGGCAAATGTCGCGTCCGGATCGAGGCTGGCAAAGAGTTCCGGGTGGAGCCATTTCGCCAGTTGCTGGACGGCGAAGAACTCATAGGGGCTGTTGTAGAACTGGTGCCAGATGCCGTGGAAGGTCCGGGTCTTCTGGGCTGCGATGTCGGTGTAGGCGCTGCGGCTGGTGAACCATTCGAGCTTCTGCCGGGTCACCGTCTCATCCGCGCCGGGTCCCAGGGGGATCCAGTGCCCGCCGGGCACGTAGGCTTCCCAGTCGGCGCTGGTAACGACGACATGTTCGGGATTGGCGGCGATCACCTGCTCGGGATTGAGCTGTCCGAACGTGGAAGGAAGAATGTCGCTGCCGATATTGAGGCCGCCGGCGAGTTCGACATACTTGCCGAAGTTTTCGGCCCCGAAGGTAAGGCAGCAATCGTCGGCATAGCCGCCGATCCTCTCGATGAACACCCTCGGGCGCTCGGGCTTGGACGTGCCGATGACGTCGGTCACTCGAGCCATCGCTTCACGGCGGAATGCGATGATCTCTTCCGCGCGCTCCTCGCGCTCCATGATCTTCCCGAGCAGACGGATGGTAGGCTCGGTGTTCTTCAGCGGATGATGGCGGAAATCGATATAGAGAACCGGGATCTGGAGCTCCGCGAGCTTCTCGATATATTTGGCATCTTCGTTCGCACGCATGGCCTCGAGATTGAGCAGGACCACGTCGGGTTTCAGGACGATTGTCGATTCTATGTCGATCAGACCGTTTTCCTTTCCAGGAAATGCCGGAAGCTCCGCCAATCTGGGAAAGGCTTCGAGGTACTGCTTGTATGTCGCCGGATCGGCCTCGATCAGATCGTTGCGCCATGCGACGACGCGAGCCAAGGGATCTTCCGGCTCGAGCGACGCAACAAGGTAGAGTTGCCGTCCCTCACCAAGCAGTACGCGCCTGACCGGCGTATTTACCGTCACCTCGCGGCCGGCGATATCGGTGACCGTAATCGGTGCAGACTTCTCCGCCTCTGTCCGCTCCCCGGCGAACGCAACGGCCGGAACCATCAGGACCAGAAAGGCGATCGCGGCGCAAAGCACCGAAAGTTTTCTCCTCACGACAATTCTCCTCCCTCGAATGATTGACGCGGCCTGTCCCGCAGACAGAGCGCCGACCCGTTCGGTCTATCTCGTGGCCGAAATCGATCGCGCCGGCGAGAGAGACCATGTTCGGGCGGCGGGCCCTCACGCACGCTTTTGCATCGCATACATATCTTGACGAAGGCAATCAAGATTAGGCAGCGCTCGAGACTGTCCGGCATCGTCACGACGCGGCGCGACGCGAGAAAGATTTCTATCGGCTCGCCGAGGAAAGGCGGCACGGCTGGTGTCCGCACTCCAAGAGATTCTACTGGCGCACGGGCAGCAGTCGCTAAGCGGAGCGGCGGCCCTTGACGGAGCGTCAACGTAAATTTGGCTTGGACGGGCTGCAAATCCATGTGAATCGGCCCATATAGAGCAGCACCCTGCCGTCTTTTGCACCTCTTCCCGGATATGTTCCATGGCGCCAATTGTTTCCATCTCCAATCTGTCGAAGACCTATGCCTCGGGGTTTCAGGCCCTGAAGGGCGTCAGCCTCGATATCGAGGAGGGAGAAATTCTTGCCCTCCTCGGTCCGAACGGCGCCGGCAAGACGACGCTCATCTCGATCGTCTGCGGTATTGTCAATGCGACGGGCGGCAAGGTTACCGTCGGCGGCAACGACGTCGTGCGCGACTTCCGCCAGACGCGGGCGATGATAGGCCTTGTGCCGCAGGAACTGACGACCGACGCTTTCGAGACGGTGTGGAACACAGTTTCCTTCTCGCGCGGGCTTCACGGCAGGAAGCCGGATCCGGCGCATATCGAAAAGGTACTGAAAGACCTCTCGCTCTGGAACAAGAAGGACAGCACCCTGCGCGAGCTTTCCGGGGGCATGAAGCGGCGCGTGCTGATCGCCAAGGCGCTCTCGCACGAGCCGCGCGTTCTTTTCCTCGACGAGCCGACGGCCGGTGTCGACGTCAGCCTGCGAAAGAGCATGTGGGAGGTCGTCCAGCGGCTGCGCGCTTCGGGCGTGACGATCATCCTCACGACCCACTATATCGAGGAAGCTGAGGAGATCGCCGACCGGATCGCGGTGATCAACAGCGGCGAGATACTGCTCGTCGAAGACAAGAATGCGCTGATGACGAAACTCGGACGCAAGCAGCTGCGCGTCGATCTGGCCCAACCTCTGGAGCGGGTTCCCGATTCTCTTGCCTCCTACAATTTGTTGCTGGAGGGCGAAGGCGAACGCCTGATCTATGAATACGACACGAGCGCTGATCGGACGGGCATCACGTCGCTGCTCGCGGCGCTGGCCGAGGCGGGCATCAGGCTCCGGGACATTTCCACGAGGCAGAGTTCGCTCGAGGATATTTTCGTTGAGATCGTGGAGGCGGGGCGATGAACATAGAAGCAGTCAAATCCATCTATTTCTTCGAAATGGCACGCACACGCCGCACGCTTCTGCAAAGCGTCGTGTCGCCCGTCATCTCCACTTCGCTCTATTTTATCGTTTTTGGAGCCGCCATCGGTGGACGTATCCAGGAAATCGACGGGATTTCCTACGGTGCCTTCATCACGCCCGGGTTGATGATGCTGACGCTTCTGACGCAGTGCATCGGCAACGGCTCATTCGGGATCTATTTTCCGAAATTCACCGGCACGATCTATGAGGTGCTGTCGTCACCGATATCCATGCTGGAGATTGTGCTCGGTTATGTGGGAGCAGCGGCGACAAAGGGGATGATGATCGGCACGATCATCCTCGTCACGGCCTCGCTGTTCGTCGATCTCAGCATCGCCCATCCCTTCGTGATGCTTTTCTTTTTCGTTCTGACGGCGGTGACCTTCAGTCTGTTCGGTTTCCTGATCGGCATCTGGGCGAAGGATTTCGAGCAGCTCAACCTCATTCCGATGCTGGTGGTCCCGCCGCTCGTCTTCCTCGGCGGCAGCTTCTATTCGATCGACATGCTGCCGCCATTCTGGCGGGCAGTAAGCCACTTCAACCCGGTCCTTTATCTGATCAGCGGCTTCCGCTGGAGCTTCTTCGAGATCTCGGATGTAAATCCGCTCGCCAGCGCGGCAATCATTCTCGTCTTTCTCGCCCTCTGCATGTCCGCACTGACATGGATATTCCGGACCGGGTACAAGCTGCGCAACTGAGGCTGGAGCGGCGGGGGGCTCAGTCCCTGAGCCGGAGCTCGTCGCTGCGCATCTGCAGGAAGTCGAGGGTCGAGAGGAAGCTCATGCCGAGCAGGCTGCTGTCCAGCCGCCCCTCGGCCGCGACCATGGCGCGGATATTCGTCCGCCGGATCGGTCCGATCGCGATCTCCGGCAGGATGACCGGTGCCGCAAGCGCCGGTCCGTTCGCGGTCATGACAGTGATGGTGTAGCCGAGATCGGCGACGTCGAGACCGACCCTCGCCGCGTCCTCATGGGTGAGCACGATACTGCTCGCGCCGGTGTCCACAAGCATGCTGACCTCACGCCCGTTGACGGTCGCATCGGCGGCAAAGTGGCCGTCGATCCGCTTGTGAAGCACCACCTCCTGCTGACCCTCGCTGTCGGTGATGACCATGGCCCTGCCGGGCATAAGTCCTGCCAGCACCCGGTCGCCGACGGACTGAAGGTCGAAGCGGTAGACATAGAGCGCAACGAGGACGAACGCGATCAGCAGCCAGATCGCGATCTGTGTCAGGCCTTCGCCCAGCGTTCGGCGGCTTCTGACGATACCGGCGGCGAAAAGCGTCGCCAGCGCGCCGAGGGCTACGAGCTGTCCGAAATCGTCGTTGTTCATGCCGAACGTTCGGCCGGAATCGTGATTGATGATCAGCAGCACGAGGCCGATGCCGAGTATTGCGAGGAGGACGATCAGTCTGCTCATGAGCCGTTTTGTTCTCGCGCCATGCGCGACCGGCGCGTCTCCCGCCGCGGTTTGCGCTCGACCGTTTCCAGTCGCGCCGGCAAGGCCTGCATGATCGTGTGCCGTTCGGTATCGGTGTAGAGCGTCCAGGCGCCGATCTCCTGACGTGTGCGCCCGCAGCCGAAACAGTAACCGGTCCTATCGTCGATCGTGCAGACGAGAATGCAGGGAGATTCCATGATCGGGACGATGCTCTGCTGTTTCGTTCGAAAATATATCGGCTTTTCAGATGGCCAGTGCAAGAGCGCCCAGAACGGCGATCTCCGTCAGTTGCTGGGTGGCGCCGATGGTGTCGCCGGTATGGCCGCCGACCTTGCGTAAGGCGATCCGGGTGAAGCCTGGCACCGCAAGCCCGAAGGCAGCGAGCGAAAGCAGAACGGCGACGGTCGGGACGTCGGCCAGGAAAAACAGCACGAGCGCGAGGAGCACGCCCGAGCCGAGCGCAACCGATGTCGCCTGCGGCTCGGGTAAACCGGCCGAGGCGGCGACACCGCCGCGGCGGGCAGGCGGAAGGCGGGACCAGTGCCAGACCATCGCGGCGCGGCTCAGCGCGGCGGTCGCAAGCAGCGCAATTCCGCCGCCTATCGGCGTCAGCAGCGGCAGGAAGGCGGCCAGGGCCGAGACGCGAAGGCCGAAGGAAAGAATGAGGGCAACCGCGCCATAGGTACCGATCCGACTGTCCTTCATGATCTCCAGGGCGTTTTCCCGATCGCGCCCGCCGCCGAAACCATCGGCCGTATCCCCAAGGCCGTCCTCATGCAGGGCGCCGGTGACCATCGCCTGCACCGCGACGACGAGGGAGGCGTTGAAGAGCGAGCTCGCGTGTAGCGCGCCCAGAAGGACCGCTATCACGGCGGCAGGAAGGGCGATCAGGATACCCGCAAGAGGGAAGGCGCGCACGGCGCGGCCGAGCCCGCCGTCATAGCCGCGGAAATATCGATCCGGCACGGGAATGCGGCTCAAAAAGGCAACCGACCGTGCGACGTCGTCCCAGAGCTCGCGAATATCTGCCATCTCGTCTCCCGCATCCCGAATCGCCCGGCGTTCCGCGGGATCATGCGAGACGACGGCAAATGGCGCAAATGCCGTTGCCGCGGGCGGCATCACGCTCTATGACGAGCCCCGAACGAGTTTCACGTTGCAAGGATGATCCATGAGCGCCAGCGGCCTGCCGTTTGATGATTTCCGCGAACTACTGCGCAACCTGCCGGGGCCGGATACGGCGGCACTCGTTGCGGCGCGCGAGCGGGACGGGCAATTGACGAAGCCGCCCGGCGCTCTCGGGCGCCTCGAGGAAATCGCCTTCTGGCTTGCCGCCTGGACGGGACGTCCGCCGGCGGTCAACCGGCCGCTCGTCGCGATCTTCGCCGGCAATCACGGCGTGACCCGGCAGGGAGTGACGCCCTTTCCCGCTTCGGTGACGGCGCAGATGGTCGAGAACTTCGCCGCCGGCGGTGCTGCCATCAACCAGATCTGCGTGGCACACGATCTCGGCCTCAAAGTCTTCGATCTGGCGCTCGACTATCCGACCGGAGATATCACCGAGGAACCGGCTCTCTCCGAGCGCGACTGCGCCGCCACCATGGCTTTCGGCATGGAAGCGATTGCCGGAGGCACGGATCTGCTGTGCATCGGCGAAATGGGCATCGGCAACACGACGATCGCGGCCGCCATCAATCTCGGCCTCTATGGCGGCACGGCAGAGGAATGGGTCGGTCCCGGCACCGGTTCGGAAGGCGAGGTGCTCGCGCGCAAGATCGCTGCCGTCGAAAAGGCCGTTGCGCTGCACCGCGATCACTTGTCCGATCCGCTCGAAGTCATGCGGCGGCTCGGCGGCCGCGAGATCGCGGCGATGGCGGGTGCAATTCTCGCGGCGCGGATGCAGAAGGTGCCCGTCATCATCGACGGCTACGTCGCGACCGCGGCCGCGGCGATCCTCAAGGCCGCCAACCCGGCGGCGCTCGACCATTGCCTGATCGGCCATGTATCAAGCGAGCCCGGTCACATGCGGGCGATCGAGAAACTCGGCAAGACACCGCTCCTGGCTCTCGGCATGCGGCTTGGCGAAGGCACGGGTGCGGCTCTTGCAGCAGGCATCGTCAAGGCGGCGGCTGCCTGCCACAGCGGCATGGCGACCTTCGCGCAGGCTGGCGTAAGCAACAAGGAGTAGGGCAGGCCAGCCCACGCGCTTCAGCACGCCTTGGTGCTTGCTGTCGATCGGCCGTCATGCGTGCTATGCTCGTGCCGTGCAGCTATTGATGCGGGGCAGCTTCTCGCATATCGGGGATAAACCGGGTCATTCGGTTCGGGTGGCCTCGCAATGCGGCATTGCCGCCGCCTTTGATTCGCCTCAATAGGAACGTCGAAGCTGTGCCCCCTCCCAACCTGCGAGACGAAATGGACGTCAAGAACACTACCTCCCGCAACGGCGCCACCGCGCCCGTTCAGAAGCATCGTGGTTTCCGGCATCTTTTCGCGGCGGCCAGCTATTCCTTCGGCGGTGCGAAGCGCCTGATCGGCGAGGCGGCCTTTCGGCACGAACTCATCGCCTTCGCCGTCGCGATGGTCGCGTTCGCGATCGTCGGCGCGAACCTGTTCCAGTATGTCGCGATGGCAATCCTGTTTCTGCTGATGATGGCCTTCGAGGCGATCAACACCGCGATCGAGGAAATCGTCGACCGCGTCTCGCCGGAGATCTCGGAGATGGGCAGGAACGCAAAGGATCTCGGCTCGTTCGCGTGCCTTTGCCTCATTCTCGCCAATGCGGCCTATGCGCTGTACGTGATATTCCTCGCTCGCTTCCTGGGCTGATCCGCGACGCCGGCACCACCCTCATTTCCGTGACAGGCACAGGAATGCGGAAGTGGAGGACGCCCGGCAAGCGTTTACGCGAAGCTCCTTCTCCGGCGGGTGAGGGACGGGACGTCCTCGACCGGGGGCAAGCTCTGCAGAACGCGACGCGGCGGCAGGATAGCGATCGCCTCGGTACCTTCCCGGAGTTTCGAGCGCAGGATGAACTGACCGCCATGCTTGGCGAGGATCGCCTGGACGATCGGCAGACCGAGGCCGGTGCCCTGTTCGGCGCTCTTGATGGCGATCGAACCCTGGCCGAAGGCGGATAGGACGATCGGGATCTCCTCTTCCGGAATGCCGGGGCCGTTGTCTCTGATCGAAAGATATTGCCCGCCGCCGGCGGTCCAGCCGACCTTTACGCTGACCTCACCGCCCGACGGGGTGAACTTGACGGCATTCGAAAGGAGGTTGAGGGTCACCTGGCGCATGGCTTTTTCGTCCGCCCAGACGGACGGCATCGCCTGTTCGAACTGATGGGCCATGGTTATGTTCTTGCCGCGCGCACGGAGCTGAACCATGCCGATGCAATCCTCGACGATCTCCGCCAGGTTTACCGCATCCTCGCTGAGCTCGTACTTGCCGGCTTCGATACGCGAAAGATCGAGAATTTCGTTGATGAGATTCAAGAGGTGCTCGCCGGAGCGATGGATGTCCAGCGTGTATTCCTTGTAGGTCGGGTTGGCGAGCGGTCCGAGCACCTCTGTCGACATGACCTCCGAGAAGCCGAGGATGGCATTGAGCGGCGTGCGCAGCTCGTGCGACATCGAGGCCAGGAAACGGGATTTTGCGAGATTCGCCTCTTCGGCGCGGCGGCGAGCCTCGTCCGACATGGACTTCGCCACCTCGAGTTCGGCGATGAGATCGTCCTTCTCGGACTGTACCGAAAGGATATGTACGTTGGCGCGGTTCATCCTGTCGGTCATGAACGCCAGGAAGACAAGCGAGAGCGCCAGGATGCCCGTGAGGCCGATATCGACCGCGTCGCCGGTCGTGAGTGAGGAGAAGCCGAGCGCGGCCAGGACAGGCAGAAACGTGTAATAGAGGGCGTTCCGCAGCAGAAAAGTGCCCATGGCGGTGACCGCAAGGGCAATGAAGAGCACCGTTCCCTCGAACAGACTGGAAGCGATCTCACCGCAGGACGCACAATCCGAAAGCGTGAAGATCGCCCAGCACAGGCCGGTCAGCATCTGGCCGGCGAGGAAGCGGCGGCGCCAGACGGACACTTTTTCGGCGACCACATCCTCGCGTTTGGCCTTTCGCGCGAGAAAGATGGTGACCGCATGCGCGGAAAGCGCCAACAAGGCCCAGGCGAGAAAATGCGGGTCGCCCGAGAGGTAGATGCCGCTGGCGGCGATCAGGATTACGAGGAGGGGCAGGGCCATCGCGCCGTGGAGCACGGACTCGATGTGTAGCAGGAGCATTTCCCGTTCGAAGCCGGACGGTGCCGAGGAACCGGTCTGCAGCCGCTGACGCGTCGCGCGAACGGTCTTCGAAACAGCCTTGTTTCGATGGCTCCGCGACTTGTCCACGATGATCTTGTCGGTCGATGTGCTGGCGGCGATGCTCATGCTTCTGGTCAGGATTGGGTTCAGCTTGCACTCTAGGATGCAATCCTTAAGAAGTTGCTGCCCCCATGAAGGATTCGGCAACCATTGTGGCGCGATTGCGGTTTTCGAGGCCGGGATGGGCAGGAAGAACAACACGAGGAGGCGCGGGGCGTGAAGTCGCAAGACCGCAGATTCCGGATCGTCGGCGGCAGCGGCGCCAGCCCGGGCTCTTCCGGAAGGCGCTTTGGATTTGGTCGCTCCGGGTTTCCCGAGCGGCGAAAGAGGCCGTCCGGCAGCGGCGGCATGGCCGGCGGTTGGATTTTCCTGATCCTTCTCGGTATCGGCGCCTACATAGCCGCGCAGCTGCCGCCCTCGGAACGGCCCGTGACCGGCGAGTTGCGCGGCTCGGCGTCGGCGAGCGATGGCGACAGCCTGCGGCTCGACGGACGCCGCATACGCATCGAAGGCATCGATGCACCGGAGATCGGCCAGATGTGTCGACGCGGGGAAACCGCGTGGGACTGCGGCGCCCAGGCGCGGCAACGGTTGATTGCTCTCATCGCGGGAACAACGACCGTCTGCCGGCTCCATGGCCACGATCGCTATGGTCGGGAACTCGGTGTCTGCGCGGCTGGCGGGACCGACCTCGGAAGAGAAATGGTCCTCTCCGGTCATGCGGTCAGCTATGGACTCTACCGTGACGAAGAAGAAACGGCGCGAACGGGCCGGCGAGGGCTCTGGGGCGGCGATTTCGTCAGGCCGCAGGAATGGCGGCGTTCGAACGGCGGTGCGGAGGAGATTCCGCACCGGGCGGGTGACTGGCTGGAGACCATTATTCAATGGCTTCAGGAGTATTCGAGCGCGATCATGGCGAGGATCGGCGGTGACTGAGGAGCGGCTGCAGGCGTTGAGGGCGGCGATCTCGATCTGTCGCCGGTGCCGTGACGAGCCGGCGCGCGGCGAAGACCACCGGCTGCCGCACGAGCCGAGGCCGGCGGCGGTGCTTTCCGCGTCGGCGCGGATTCTGATCGCCGGGCAGGCGCCCGGATTGCGGGTCCATGAAAGCGGCCTTCCCTTCAACGATGCCTCTGGCGATCGGCTGCGGCAATGGCTGTCGGTGGACCGGGCGGCATTCTACGATCCGCAAAATTTCGCCATCGTGCCGATGGGTTTCTGTTTCCCGGGCTACGACAGCCACGGCAGCGATCTGCCGCCGAGACGCGAATGCGCGCCGCTGTGGCGGCAGAGGGTGATGGACGCGATGCCGCAGATCGAGCTGGTGCTTGCGGTCGGTCATTATGCGCAGCGTTGGCATCTCGGAAGGGAGTGTCCTAAATCCATGACGGAGACCGTGCGCAACTGGCAACGCTACGCGAGACGCAATTCCGGCGTCTCCGTATTGCCGCTGCCGCATCCGAGCTGGCGCAATACCGGCTGGCTCCGGCGTCATCCCTGGTTTGAGGCCGAGTTGCTGCCCTTCCTGCGCGAACGGGTGAGGGCGCTGACGACGTGAAACAATTTTCTTTATTTTCACGATTACCGCGCTATAGAGGGAAAAATATTCGAGAGGATTTTCCATGGATCGCCTAGACCGCAAGATCCTGCGGCTGTTGCAGGAAGACTCGACCTTGGCCGTAGCCGACCTCGCCAAGAAGGTCGGGCTTTCCACGACGCCATGCTGGCGGCGCATCCAGAAGATGGAAGAGGAAGGCGTGATCCGCCGCCGTGTCGCGCTTCTCGATCCGGTGAAGGTCAACACCAAGGTCACCGTATTCGTTTCCGTGCGCACCAATTCGCATTCGATGGAGTGGCTGCGGCGGTTCTCCGAAGTCGTGGCGGATTTTCCGGAAGTGGTGGAATTCTATCGCATGAGCGGCGACGTGGATTATCTCCTGCGCGTGGTCGTGCCGGATATCGCCGCCTATGATGCCTTCTACAAGCGTCTGATCGCCAAGATCGAGATCCGCGACGTTTCCTCGGCCTTCGCAATGGAGCAGATCAAGTATACGACGCAGCTACCGCTCGATTACATGGTCATCGACCAGGCGAAGTCGAGCGAGGACTAGAAGACCGGGTCGTTATCCTCGCTCAAGCCGGGTATGACGCGGAGGGATGGTGCGATAGGTCCTCAAGACATGCGGCTGCCCAGCCGCGTGCAATGCCGATCTCGATGGTTCGGTACGGCTCCCGCTACCCTTTCTCCGGCGCGAACCTCTCCACCCGCCATCCACGGGCAGGTTTGACGACTGCGTGCCGCCATAGAGGCCATTCAACCGGTGATGACGATTAGTAGGGGCCGGGATTTCGACCCTTTCCGTTGAAACATCGGGTCGGAAATGCTATCTAGATTGCAAATCTAGATAGGTGGTTGCCATGGCCTTGAGCATCAAGACAGAGGAAGCCGACCGGCTGGCGCGGGAGTTGTCTCGCCTGACCGGCGAAACCATGACCGACGCCATCACGCAGGCCATGCGCGAGCGGCTGGAACGGCTGCGTGCCGAGCGGGAGGCGCAGGCCGACTATGTTGCGCGCATGAAGGCCTTCGTCCGCGAGCGCGCCGGCCGCTACGATCGCCGTCCGGTCACGAAGCAGGAATGGGATGAAGCGGTTGGCGATACGGCTGAAGAACTCGGTGTTCACCGTTGATGGTCGTGGACGCGTCCGCCATCATCGCGATCATGTTCGAGGAGGCGGAAGCGCCTGACTGCATGGCTGCTCTTCAGACAGAGGCCCTGCGCCTCATATCGGCTGTGAACTATGTCGAAGCCGGTACTGTCATGGCCGGCAGGATCAAGGATGGAGACCGGCATGAGGCGATTGCCGATCTCGACGCGTTTCTGTCCGACTTCGGCATAGCGGTTGCGCCCATAGACGATAACCTTGCTCGTGCCGCCATGAGGGCGCGTCTGGATTACGGCAAGAGATTCGGCACGCGCGGCGGCCTGAACTTCGGCGATTGCTTCGCCTATGCCCTGGCCAAACGGCATTCCGCTCCTCTTCTCTACGTTGGCGACGATTTCGCGCTGACCGACGTTCAATCTGGACTGGCGCGCTAGACGCAGAGAGTCCGGGTGGAGATGAAGAATGGCGAGGCCTCGAAGAACGAGGTTTGTCAGGCTCGGTTAAAACTCGGGCTTGACTTGAGAAACCATTCGCGAGCCGCTGGAAAGCCGCTGGCGGACCCTGCTGTTCGTCAGTTCGCGCAACGCGTCCTTGCCCGTCCATCGTGCCGTACGGTCCGTGCTCGCCGCGAGCTTTTGCGCGAGCGCCAGGGCCGGTCCGTGGCAGGCGGGGCTGCGCTTGCCGATCTGCCTGAGTGCCCAATTCACCGACTTCTTCACGAAGTTGCGCTCGTCGGCGGCGTGAGTCTCGATCAGCGGCAGCCAGGCAAGCAGCGTCGAATCAGGCTCCTTCTTGAGATGCACGGCGGCTGTTGCGATCATCGCGAAGGCCAGGCGGCGGACGAATTCCCGCTCATCGGCGGCGAATTCAGGGATGAGCACTTGCTCGAGGCGCGCACCGACGAAGAGGTCGGCAACGGTATCGACCACCTCCCAGGAGTCGCAGGCATTCGCCCATTGCCACGCTTCAGCGAGCTTCAGCGCCTTCGGGTCCGCGGTGAATGCTGCCAGCAGGCGTGCTTCGCGGATGCCGGAGGTCCAGAGGTCGAGCGCACGGGCATGGTCGGTCTTTACCGTGCGCGCGACGCGACGAAGCTCAACGTTCGAAACGCCCAGGGCGGTTTCGGTCGCAATGCCGAAGCGCGCCATGCCGGCGATGTTTTCGTCCGAGCCGAGGGCGCGGAGATATTCGATGATCTCTTCCGCCGTCGACGCCGGGGCCGGCGTCATTTTTCGAGCCGGGCGAGCAGGGAAGACGTATCCCAGCGATTGCCGCCAACCGCCTGGATGTCGCCGTAGAACTGGTCGACGAGGGCGGTCACCGGGAGCTTGGCGCCGTTGCGCCTGGCCTCGGCAAGGACGATGTCCAGATCCTTGCGCATCCAGTCGACCGCGAAGCCGAAGTCATATTTGCCTTCGTTCATGGTCTTGTGGCGATTTTCCATCTGCCAGGAACCGGCCGCTCCCTTGGAGATGACCTCGATCACCTTCTCGATGTCGAGCCCTGCTTTCTTGCCGAAGTGGATTCCCTCTGCGAGCCCCTGGACGAGGCCAGCGATACAGATCTGATTGATCATTTTGGTCAGTTGGCCGGCGCCGGCGGGGCCCATCAAGCCGACCATCCGGGCATAGGCGTCGATGACGGGCCTGGCCTTGTCGAAGGCTCCCGCATCGCCCCCGCACATGACGGTGAGCACGCCGTTTTCCGCTCCGGCCTGCCCGCCGGAGACGGGCGCGTCGATGAAATGCGCACCCTTCGCCGCCGCCGCCGCGTAGAGCTCGCGGGCAACCGCGGCCGATGCCGTCGTGTTGTCGATGAAGATCGACCCGGCTACCATCGTTTCGAAGGCGCCGTTCTCTCCCGTGGTGACGGAGCGGAGGTCGTCGTCATTGCCGACGCAGGCAAAGACGAAATCCTGGCCCTTGGCCGCTTCGGCCGGCGTTGCGGCGGTCCGGCCGCCGAATGCCGCTGCCCATTGCTCCGCCTTGGCTGCAGTCCGGTTATAGACCGTGACATCGTGCCCGCCGCGGGCCTTGAGATGACCGGCCATCGGATACCCCATGACGCCGAGACCGATGAATGCGACTTTGGCCATTTCCTTGAGACTCCCTTATCGATGGCGTGTTTGCGGCCGACGATAGCCGCGGCCGCAGCAGCCTGCAATCAGGGTTTGAAGCGGGCGGTCACCAGTTGGCCGGCAATCGGCTCGCCTTCCTCCATGCGCACCGTGATGTCGGTGATGTCGACGATCTCGAACCCGGTCGCCGCCAGGCGCTCGCGCAGGTAGGTTTCCGAGTGGGCGAAGCGCTGGTGCGGTCCGACGGCGAAGCCTTGACCCGCCGTGGTCCCGCCCGGCAGGCTCTCGCTCGAGAAAATCAGGAGCCCGCCCGGCACCAGATTGTCGACTGCGCCGAAGAACAGCGGCTCCAAGGCGCCGATATAGGGCAGGACGTCGGTTGCGGCGATCAGGTCGAAGGGTTCGTCGTCATTGTCATCGAGGAAATCGACCGCCTCTGCGACATAGAGCGTCTCGTAGAGGTCCTTCTCATGGGCGATCTCAACCATGTTTTCCGAAAGGTCTACGCCGGTTATGTCTTCCGCCATGTCGCGTAGCGCGCCTCCGGTCAGCCCGGTGCCGCAGCCGAGATCGAGGATCCGCTTGAACGGTCCGAGCCCGAGCGCCTGAAGCCGCTGGCGCACGAGCAGTGGCACGCAATAGTGGAGCTGGTCGACGAGAACATTGTCGAAGACGTCGGCGTGCTGATCGAAGAGTGTTGCCACATAGGCGTCCGAAGCCTTGAGCGGCGTCTCACCGCGCCCCATCGATGCAAGCCGAACGGCGGCGCCGCCGTGGTCCTCCGGGTCGATTTCCAGGACTTCCCGATAGGCGGCGGCCGCCGCGTCGAAATGCCCGGACTTCTCCAAGGCAAGCGCTCGGTTATAGGCCTCTGCGAGGGCCTCCTCGTCGATCTTCTTGATTTTCTGCGTCATGGGCGCTTCATACGACCCCCGGCGGCCTTTGACAATCGCCGGTCGCGGCCGTCCCTGTCACTGGCCGGTTCAGCTCGATAATAACCTGTTCTTTGGCGGAACGGCGACGGTTTCCGTCGACGCGGGATTATACCACCTCGCGGCCCGAGGAGAGGTCCCGCCGAGGCGGCGACGGGAACATTCGCCTGCGGTAAAGATTTTGAGCAGGTCGGGGACGCGCGCCATTTAACCTTGATCGAAAAGGAGTCATCATTCCTAAAAGAATGAAAAATCGGGAGGAATGCCGATGTCTGCCGAATTGAGCCCGTTGACATTGGAAACGGAGATGCCGGAGCGGCAAACGCCGCCTCTGCCGCAGACACCGCAGGAGACGATCAACGCGATCATCCACTATTATCGCGGCGAAATCGGGCGGATGGCCGGTTGGCGGGACCGCATAGACCGAACATCGAACTGGGCGATCACCGTGGTCGCAGCGATGCTTTCGGTCTCGCTCTCGACGCCGTCGTCCCATCACGGTGTTCTTCTCTTTGCCATGCTGCTCATCAGCCTGTTGCTGCTGATCGAAGCGCGGCGTTACCGTTTCTTCGACGTCTATCGCGCCCGCGTGCGCCAGATGGAACGCGGCTACTTCGCGCAAATCTTGTGCCCTGAAGGCACGCCGAGCTTCAAATGGTCGGTGTCGATCGCCAAGAGCCTGCGCCAGCCGGCTTTCCTGATGGGCTACAGGGAGGCCCTCTGCCGGCGGTTACAGCGCAATTATTGCTGGATGTACCTGATCCTGCTCCTGGCATGGGCGCTGAAGATTTCCTCGCCGAAGATTTCGAGCACGGGAGAGCCTTTCGGCCATGTCCGTTCCTGGGCCGATGTTGCCGAGAACGCCGCTCTTGGTCCCGTGCCTGGCCTTGCCGTGGCGATCGGCGTCGCGCTCTTCTATGCGGTCGTGCTCTACGGTTCGCTCCACAGGGCGACAGGCGCCGGCGAATTGGCGCATGGCGAGGTCCATGTCTGAGACCTGCGTGCACCGCTGCGCCGCATTGCTGATCCCGCCTTCAGAAATTCTCAGTTGATGCGGGCGCGCAGGCCTGCTTCAACTGCGCTTCTCTCGGTCATGCCAAAAGGAGCACAAGATGAGCGAACAGAAGGTGGCGATCGTCACGGCCGGCGGTTCCGGCATGGGGGCCGAGGCGGCAAGGAGGATGGCGGCAGAGGGTTACAGGGTTGCCGTCCTGTCTTCGTCCGGCAAGGGCGAGGCGCTCGCCAAGGAACTCGGCGGAATCGGCGTTACCGGATCGAACCAGTCGAACGACGATCTGAAGCGGCTCGTCGACGCAGCCTATGATGCCTGGGGGCGCGTGGACGCGCTGATCAATTCGGCCGGGCATGGCCCGCGGGCTCCGGTGCTCGAACTCACCGACGAGGAATGGCACCGGGGTATGGATGTCTATTTTCTCAACGTCGTGCGGCCAACCCGGCTGGTGACGCCGATCATGGTGGAGCAGAAATCCGGCAGCATCGTCAATATTTCCACCTACGCCGCCTTCGAACCCGACCCCTTGTTTCCGACGTCGGGGGTCTTCCGTTCCGGGCTTGCGGCTTTCACCAAGCTCTTCGCCGATCGGTATGCCGCCGACAATGTCCGCATGAACAACGTTCTGCCCGGCTTTATCGACAGTCTGCCCGAAACGGAGGAACGGCGTCAGCGGATTCCGATGGGACGTTACGGCGCATCGGAGGAGGTGGCCGAGTTGATCGCGCTGCTCGCAAGCGATCGCGGAGGCTATATCACCGGCCAGAACATCCGGATCGACGGCGGCATCACCCGATCCGTCTGACACATCCGACAACGACGTGCGCCGGAGCCTAATGGACGATAAACTCTCCCTGGAGAGCCCGCCATTCGGAGGCCGAAATCAGCTTTCGGTGCACATAGCGTACCGAATGCAGCGGCCCGTCCAGCTTCTCCTGCCAGAATTTGAGGAAGCTATGCATTTCCGGAAAGTCCGGCGCGATGTCGTAGTGTTGCCAGATGTATGTCTGCAGGAAAGCCGGGTGGTCGGGCATCCGATAAAGTATCTGAGCCGTCGTCAGCCCGTAACCCTTGAGCTGCAGTTCCATGTCGTTCGTCATGCGGACCTCACTTTTCACAAAGGTTGGTCTCTATGATGGAGCGCTTAATTGCTTAATCAAGCCTTAATGTAGGTGAGTAAAGCGAGAAATCACCTACAAAAACAATCGGTTGGCAGCAAACGGCAGCGAGTGCTGCCAAGCCGGCCACCGGAGTCCGGCTTGCGGCCCGAGGCGCGTTCAGCGCTTTAGATGGCGGGTCAGGCGGGCTTCCAGCCAGCCCCAGATGTTGCGCAGCAATTCCACCATCAGCAGATAGAGGATCGCGGCCCAGATATACATCTGGTAGTCGAAGGTCCGGGAAAAGGCGCGCCGAGTCTCACCCATGAGGTCGAAGACCGTGACGATCGCCACGATTGCCGAGCCCTTGATCATCAGGATGATTTCGTTGCCGTAGGGGCGCAGCGCAACGATCATCGCCTGAGGCAGAATGACCTTGAAGAAGGCTACGCGCTCCGGCAGGCCGAGCGCGGCCGCCCCCTCGCGCTGGCCGCGCGGCACGCTTTCGATGGCGCCGCGCAGGATTTCCGCCTGATAGGCGGCGGTGTTCAGCGTGAAGGTGAACAGCGCACAGTTCCAGGCATCGCGGAAGAACCACCACAGTCCCGCGGATTCGAGCTGCGGACGGAAGCTGCCGAGCCCGTAATAGATGAGGAAGAGCTGGGTGATGAGCGGCGTCCCGCGGAAGAAGTAGACATAGGCGTAGGCAAGCCAGCCCCATAATCTGTTCTTCGACATGCGCCCGAGCGCCACGGGCAGCGAAACGACAGCGCCCATGAGGATGGAGGAGGTGACGAGTGTCAGTGTCACCCCAAGACCGGAAAGGAAGCTCGGCCCATAGCGAGAGAATTTCTCGGGGTCCCAGCCGTTGACGACCGTCAGGAAAATTCCGACACCGAGCGCCAGCCAGATGCCGAGCGCCACGCTGCCGAAAAAGCGCGAGAAAGTGTAGGGCTTCGGCGGCGCCGGCGGGGGCGCCTGCGGCGGGATCATGGTTTCGGCAATGCTCATCGGCGTGCCTCCGCGCGCTTGGTGGAGCGCTCGAGCGCCGAGAATACGACCGAGGAGATCATTGCCAGGACGAGGAACAGAACGCAGGCGATGCCGAAGAATTCGAAAGCGTGCTTGGTCACCCGGGCCGCAACGCCGGTCTGGCGCAGGATATCCGGCAGCCCGATGACCGAGACGAGGGCGGTGTCCTTGAGCAGCGCCATCCAGAGATTGCCGAGCCCGGGCAGCGCGATGCGGATGAGCTGAGGCAGAATGATGAGGCGCATCGTCTTGCCCCGGTGCAGGCCGAGCGCGTCACCGGCCTCGTACTGCCCGTGGGGAATCGCCTTGAAGGCAGAAAGCAGCACTTCGGAACAATAGGCCGAAAAGACCACGCCCAGGGCGATCATCCCCGCAACGAAGGCGCTGATCTCGACGGCTCCCGTATAACCGATCGTCGCCAGGAACTGCTGGGCGAGAATCTGCAGGCCGTAATATACGATGAAAAGCGTAAGGAGCTCCGGCAGGCCTCGGAAAATCGTCGTATAGATGTTGCCGGCCAGCCGCAGGGATTTTTCCTCGGATTGCTTGGCGAGCGCAACGAAGAAGCCGATGATCAATCCCACTGGAAGGGTCGCGATCGCCAGGCTGGCGGTGACGAGGAATCCATAGGCGATTTCATCGCCCCAGCCTGCGTCTCCGCACGCGAGAAGGGTATCCGATCCGAACCACCGAAATACCCCGAGAGGACCGCATAGCGGATCGATGATCGCGCCGATCCAGGAGAGACCGGAGGAAAGGGCGGCAAACAGTCCGCTCATGCCAATAGTTCCCGTTGCGTATTCTGGCGTCTACCGCGTTTTTGTTCTTCAGCCGCGCCGCGCGCTAGACGCTTATTTTCGTGATTCCTTGTCAAACAAAAACGGCGGAAGGGCAAGCCCGTCCGCCGTTGCATTTTCTTCATCAACCGAGATTATCCCGGCATAAAGCCTCAAGATGTGCAGGATTCGCCGAGATTAGCTGCCGTAGACGTCGAAGGGGAAGTACTTCTCGTTGATTTCCTTGTACTTGCCGTTCGCGCGGATGGCCTCGATCGCCTTGTTGAACTTCTCCCGCAGAGCGTTGTCGCCCTTGCGGAGCGCGATACCAGCGCCTTCGCCATTGATGACCGGATCGATCGGCAGGGTACCAAGCAGCTTGCAGCAGGCGCCATCGTCCGTCTTGAGCCATTCCGAAAGCACCACGACGTCGTCGATGGCCGCGTCGATGCGGCCGTTGGCGAGGTCGAGCTTGTATTCATCCGCGGTCGGGTAAAGCTTCAGTTCCGACTCTTTCATATGCGCTTCCGCATAGTTGGAGTGCGTGGTCGAACTTTGTGCGCCCAGCATTTTGCCGGAGAGGGCTGCTGCCGTCGCCTCGGTGATCGGCGAATCTTTCGGCACCGCGATGGCCGGAGGCGTGTTGTAGTACTTGTTGGTGAAGTCGACCTTTTCCTTGCGTTCCTCGGTGATCGACATGGACGCGATGAACGCGTCGAATTTCTTGGCGATCAGCGCCGGAATGGCGCCGTCCCATTCCTGGGTCACGAAGGTGCAATCGGCCTTCATCTCTTCGCAAAGCGCCTTGGCGATATCGATGTCGAAGCCGGTCAGCGTGCCGTCGGACTCGAGATTGTTGAAGGGCGGGTAGGCGCCTTCGGTACCGATCACGATCTTCTCGCCCTCCGCCATGGCAGCGCCGGCCATAAGCACGAAAACGGCAGCCGATACGGTGGCTGCCAGACGTCTGGAAATACGCATGATGTCCTCTCTGTTGGCTCGGCATCCGGTTCTTCTTGTTTCGCGGATGCCAATTGGCGCCGGAGCTTCAAGCCGCCGGTTGCGGCGATATTCGTACGGATTTCCTGCAAAAATCAACTGGAAAGCTTTGCTTCCCACTGTTCGACGCGAATCATGTCCTTCGATTGCCGCAGAAGTTGCGCGAGAAGATGAACGGGCCGTTCAGGACCGGTTAATGTCGCCTTCGATAGGCCTTGCAGCGGAACCGATCCGCAGTTGCGGCGTTGCGGCTACGGCATTTCGGCCGAGGCAAAAAATGGCCGGGACCGCGGATCATGGCCCTGTGACGAGGCGCCATGGTGGGCGAGGCGATTGGAGTCGCGTTTGCACACCAGCGTCAGGACCTCCGAACAAGAGGAAGAAAAAAATGTCGATACGATCCAGACTTTTCGCAACAGTGGCCTTGCCCGTTCTTTCGGCGTCCCTGATGATCCAGCCGGCCTTCGCTGACAGCCTGACTGCTCCGTTCGAAGTCGCTCAGGAAGGAGAGGGCCAACAGTCGCCCGAGGATCTGCTGTTGCTGAAGCGCAAGCAGCGTCAGGCCGAGGAGGAATCGCAGGGGCAGGCGGAGGAGCAGCCGCAGGCCGAGGAGCAGCAAAAACCGCGCAGGAAGCGCCAGCAGCAGGCCGAAGAACAGCCGGCAGCCGAAGAGAGCGCTCCGCAGCAGGCCGAAGAAGAGGCTCCCCGCCGCAAGAAGCGCCAGCAGCAGGCGGAAGAGCAGCCCGCAGCCGAAGAGAGCGCTCCGCAGCAGGCCGAAGAAGAGGCTCCCCGGCGCAAGAAACGCCAGCAGCAGGCGGAAGAGCAGCCCGCGGCCGAAGAGAGCGCTCCGCAGCAGGCCGAAGAAGAGGCTCCCCGGCGCAAGAAGCGCCAGCAGCAGGCGGAAGAACAGCCTGCAGCCGAAGAGAGCGCTCCGCAGCAGGCCGAAGAAGAGGCCCCCAAGCGCAAGAAGCGCCAGCAGCAGGCCGAAGAGCAGAAGCCTGCGGCCGAGGAGGGTGCTCCCCAGCAGGCCGAAGAAGAGGCCCCTGCGGGCGAGAAGCGCCAGCAGCAGGCGGAAGAGCAGCAGCCCGCAGCCGAGGAGGGCGCGCCGCAGCAGGCCGAGGAACAGGAGCCTACGCGTAAGAGACGCCAGCAACAGGCCGAGGAGCAGCGGCAGACGGAAGAACAGAAGGCCGCCGAGCAGCCGACCGCCGAACCTGAGAGCGGCACCACCGCCGAACAGCCCGCGACGGAGGCGCCGGCCGAGCAGACTGGCGAGAGCGAGCAGCAGTCGATTCCCGGCGCCGAACAACCCGCAACCGCTGAACAGCAGGGTGAGCAGCCCGCCGGCCAGCCGGCTCCCGAAGTCGTCGATGAGCGCTCGACGGAAGAAAAGCAGAAAATCGCGGAGGACCCCGCAGCCTCCGACGAGACCGTCGTCCTGCCTGTCGAGAAAGGCGCGGCTGTCCTCGACAGCGACAAGGATGCCGACATTTCCGGCGGCAACCAGGCGCGAGAAACCCGGCGGAAGCAGCGCGAGGAATTGCGTGCGACTCAAGAGAGCGTAGAACCGCCGGCCGACGATGCAGCGGCCCAGGCTGCGATCCCGGCCGAAGCCAGGGAAGAAATTCCTCAAAAGATCGAGGCTGCGCTCAGCGAAGAGGGCGAGCGGGTTGAGGAGGCGCCGACCTTTGCGGTGCCGCAGACGACCAACATCATCAACAACACGGTCATAAACAACACAACGGTCAACAACACGACCGTCAACAACACCACCGAGAACAACGTCACGGAGGTGAGGGTCGTCGAAGAAAACGAGGACCGTGTCATCCTCGGGGTCGGCGATCGCATCTTCGTGCGCGGCGACGACCGGCCGCGCCTGCGCAGGAATTCGGAAGAGAGCTATTATGAAAATCTCTCGCGAGGTCGCGTCCGTGAAACGATCGTCCGCCCGGGCGGCTATCGGATCGTCACCATCTACAACGAGTACGGAGACATCCTGACGCGCACGCGCGTCGATCGTGACGGCGAGGAATACGTCATGATGTACGCGCCGGAATACGAAGAAGACCGACCCGCCATCATAGACGTGGGTTATGACCTGCCACCGATGCGTCTGACGATACCGGTGGACGAATATATCGTCGATGTCGCCGAGGATCCGGACCGGGATTACTACGAGTTCCTGTCCGAACCCCCGGTCGAGTCGGTCGAACGCGTCTACACCATCGATGAGGTGCGTCACTCCGCCCGCCTGCGCGACAAGGTTCGCCGAATCGATCTCGACACCATCACCTTCGCGACGGGAAGCGCCGAGGTATCGATGTCGCAGGCGAAAACCATGCGCAATGTCGCGGAGGCAATGAACAAGATCCTGGAGAAGGATCCGGGTGAAACCTTCTTCATCGAGGGTCACACGGATGCCGTTGGCGCCGACCAGTCCAACCTCGTCCTTTCCGACGAGCGTGCCGAGTCCGTCGCAGTGCTCCTGACCGAGGTCTACGGCATCCCGGCCGAAAACCTCGTCACCCAGGGCTATGGCGAGCGGTTCCTCAAAATCCGCACGAACGGGCCGGAGCAGGAGAACCGCCGCGTCACCATTCGCCGCGTGACGCCGCTGGTGCGTCCTGTAGCGCAGCGATAGGTCAACGAGGCGTGCGAACTGACATCGGGGCCGGGAAACCGGCCCCGATTATTTGTGGGTTCTGCAAGCCGCCTGTGCGCTTGGATTGATGCCGTCCGCCCGACCTCAGTCACGCAGTCCGATGACCTTCTCGACGAAATCTGCGATCGCCTGCGTGTCGTCCAGGTCGAATACGGGGAGGCCGGCGTCCGCGACCGGATGATCGGCAGCGATGGCCATGATATGCGGATCGTTGGGTGCGAGCGGTTCGCGATTGGCCGATTCCTGGCGGCGCGCCTCGATTTTCGGGACAGGCTCGCGCTTGTACCCTTCGATCAGTACCAGGTCGCAAGGGGCAAGCCGGGACAAGATCTCTTCGAATGTGGGCTCCGGCGCCCCACGCAATTCATGCATGATCGCGAAGCGCGTCGACGAAACGATCGTTACCTCGTGCGCGCCGGCCTCGCGGTGGCGGTAGCTGTCCGCGCCGACCTTGTCGATGTCGAAGTCGTGATGCGCATGCTTGATCGTGGAGACCATGTAGCCGCGGCGGGTCATTTCACTGACAAGGCGGACCATCAGGCCGGTCTTCCCGGAATTCTTCCAGCCGGCGATGCCGAAAATCTTCGGTGGGCGCAAGGGGTCGTTCATGGTTCGTGATCCTCGATATGGGGCAACCAGGCCTCAGCCCGCTGAAGCTCTTCGGGCGTGTTGATGTTGACTGCCGGAGGGAAGGTGGCATGGGAGGGGCCGCCTGGCATCGAGAACGTCCTCGGCTATTCCAGGGGGCCGCCGAGTGCGCGCTGCGCGACCGCCCGCCGGCCGCGCTTGCTCTCGCGGTAGAACGTATAAAGGCCGGAACCGATGATGATGACGACGCCCGCCAGCATCCAGCGGTCCGGCGTCTCTGCGAAGAAGACGACTCCGAGGGTGATCGACCAGAGAAGACTCATATAGCGAAATGGCGCAATCACGGAGATCTCGCCTTCGCGCATCGCGAGTACGATCGTCTGGTAACCGAGCATCAGAAGCACACTGGCGCCGGCGATATGGCTGAGCGACGTCGTAGACATCGGTTGCCAGCCGCCGAGCGGGACGATGAGGGTCGCACCGACCAGCGTCGTCACGAGTGAGGTCGTCACCGTGATGTACAGCGACGGCACGTCGGTGCCGATGCGGCGGGTGCAGAGGTCTCGTGTCGCAGTGAAAAAGACGCAGGCGACGACGGTGAGGGCCGCCGCGGTGAAGCCCTCGGGACCAGGGCGCAACACGACGAGGACGCCGGCGAAGCCGACGACGATCGCCGCCCACCGCCGCCAGCCGACGGGCTCGCCGAGGAACAGCGCAGCGCCGAGCGTGACCGCCAGCGGAAGTGCCTGCATGATCGCCGAAGCGTTGGCGAGCGGGATCTGGCCGAGCGCGGAGATATAGGTCACCGATGCAAGCGCCTCCATGGCGATGCGCAGCAGGATGGCCGGCCTGAAGATCGTCCGAACCGGCCGGAAGGCGCCGAACCGGTATGCGACTACGACCACCATCAGCGTCGTCAGCAACCCGCGGATGAACATGATCTGGCCGGTATTCATGGCGCCGGTGACCGATTTTACCAGCGCATCGTTGCAGGCGAACCCGATCATCGCGAGGCACATGAAGACGATGCCGCGGAAATTGGCTGACGAGCGCATTCTCATTCCTGATAGCTGTGGCCGAACGGCGCGAGCCTTCCCGGCGTGGCGAATCCCTACTGCATGTTCCCTTAAATCCTATCCGATTAAAGGACAAAAACATCCGGAAGATCAAAGATCTGAGCGCTTCAAAACCGATGAGGTAGGAGATGTCGCGCATCGCCCGCGGCGCTCGTGCCGAGCAAGGTATTGCCGCTTGTCCCTTCGCCCCGCTTGCGGGGAGAAGGTGCCGGCAGGCGGATGAGGGGCAAAACTGTTATCCCCCGGTGACGCTCATGTGCCGGGCGACGGCGGGGCGGTTGTGTTCGCGGTCGATGATGAAGTCGTGGCCCTTCGGCTTGCGGCCGATCGCCTCGTCGATGACCTGCCCGAGATAGGCGTCGTCGTCGGTGGCGCGCAGTGCGGCGCGCAGATCGGCAGCGTCGTTCTGGCCGAGGCACATATAGAGCGTGCCGGTGCAGGTCAGCCGGACGCGATTGCAGCTTTCGCAAAAATTGTGCGTGAGCGGCGTAATCAGGCCGAGACGCCCGCCGGTCTCCGCGACCTCGACATAGCGGGCCGGGCCGCCGGTGCGGTAGGGAATGTCATTGAGCGTGAAGTCGGCCTCGAGCCGCCTGCGCATCTCCGAGAGCGGCAGGTAATGGTCGGTCCTGTCCTCGTCCACTTCGCCCATCGGCATGGTCTCGATCAGCGTCAGATCCATGCCGCGGCCATGCGCCCAGCGCATCAGTTCCGGTATCTCGGCATCGTTGAAGTCCTTGAGGGCAACCGCGTTGATCTTCACCTTCAATCCGGCTGCCAACGCCGCGTCGATGCCTTCGTGCACCCTTGCCAATTCGCCCCAGCGGGTGATCTGGCGGAACTTGTCGGGATCGAGCGTGTCGAGCGAGACATTGATCCTCCGCACGCCGCAATCGACGAGTTCGGCGGCGAATTTCGAAAGCTGCGAGCCGTTGGTGGTGAGTGTCAGTTCGTCCAGCCGTCCCGCTTCGATCTCTTTGCCGAGTTCGCGAATGAGGAACATGATGTTCTTGCGCACCAGCGGCTCCCCGCCGGTGAGCCTCAGCTTGCGTACGCCCTTGGCAATGAAGGCGGAACAGAGCCGCTGGAGTTCTTCCAGCGTCAACAGGTCCTTCTTCGGCAGGAACGTCATGTGCTCCGCCATGCAATAGGTGCAGCGGAAGTCGCAGCGATCGGTGACAGAGACGCGGAGATAGGTGACCGCGCGGCCAAATGGATCGACCATCGGGGCAGTCGTGGTGTCGAGCGGTCTGGCGTCGGTCTGGTCTATAGCGGCCGTGTTCAAGTCTTTTCTCCCTGCGCTTTCAATGTCGGGGTCAAAAAGGGTCGCGTCAAGGCGCATCCTGTCGCAAACTGTTTCAAATATCTGGAAAGCCTTCTGCGGGCGATTTCCGGCCGTTCAATTCTGCTTTACTTGAACGGGGACGAACACGGAGCAATGACGATGAGCGAATTCTGGCCGACCGAACTGCGGATATCCAGGGACCGCCACCGCCTGTCCGTCACCTTCGACGACGGCGTGGCCTTCGACCTATCCGCGGAACTCCTGCGGGTCCTCTCGCCCTCGGCAGAGGTGCAAGGGCACGGGCCGAGCCAGCGGGTGACGGTTCCGGGCAAGCGCAACGTCCAGATCATCACGGTCCAGCCGACGGGAAATTACGCGGTGCGAATCGGTTTCGACGATTCGCATGACACCGGCATCTATACCTGGACCTATCTGCGGGAGCTCGGCGAGAAAGGCGAAGAGCTGTTCAAGGCCTATGAGCAGGAGCTCGCCGACAAGGGTATGTCGCGCGACAAGGCCGAAAAGCCGCGCTGACGTCTCGCAGCCTTGGGGACCGCCGACCCGGGAAGCCTCGGTCAGCCTCCCGCCGCCAATTCATCTTCCCTGAGCAGGGTGGCGATGATCCGCTCCATCGACTCGGCGACCTTGACGCAGTCCTCGATCGGCTCCCCGCCGTGCGAACTCTCGATGAGCGCCGTCTGAATTTCCATTGCTTCCTCGGTCAAGGTCCTTCCGGCTGAGGTCAGCGACAGACGCAATACGCGTTTGTCTCTTGCGTCGCCTCGCCTTTCGATGAGGCCGCGCTTTTCGAGCTGCGGCAGCAGCATGCTCATGTTCGAGCGGCCGACGAGCAGCTTGCGTGCAAGCTCCTGCTGGGTGATGCCGTCGAAGCGGTAGAGATTGACCAGGATGTCCAGGTGCGGCGGCTTCACATCCAGATGGCTCAGCCGCCGCGTCAATGTCTGCTGCATCAGCTGACAGGCGCGGGCAACGGCGATCCAACTTCGAAAACGAGGATGATCCCAGGGAAAGTGGTGGCTTTCGATCTGTGCTTGCTTTTTGTTCATCGTTGTACAATTATGTTCATGGTTGAACATTAGAAAGCTCCACTATGCCATCCTTTGCGATCAAGGTCATCCGTCTATCGCTGAAGGCCGTTTCCGCCTTTTCGGCCGACAAGGCAGGCAAGTCCGCATTCTGGATCTTCTGCCGCACTCCGAGCCGGAAGCCAAAAAGCGGCAAGGAGGCGGCGCTGCTCAAAGCGGCAGTGCCGATCATGCAACGGTCGCGGAAGGTCACGTTGTCCTTTGCGGGCGGCTGGGCTGCCGCTCGCCATTTCGAATGCCGCAACGGCGGTCGTGGGCCGCGGGTACTGGTCGCGCACGGCTGGGGATCTCGCAGCGACTATCTGGCAACGCTGATCGACGGCCTGTTCTCCGCGGGAGCGGAGGTGGTGGCGCTCGACTTGCCGGGTCACGGAGCGTCGCCCGGGCGGACACTGACCATGCCGCAAGCGGTGAGGGCGATCGATGCGGCGTGGCGCCACTTCGACGGATTCGATGTCGGTATAGGCCATTCCTTCGGCGGGGCGAGCCTCGCCTGCGCGGCCGGGGCAGTGCTCTGCGACGTACCGGCGCGCGTTCCGGGGAAACTGGTCCTGATCGGTGCGCCAAGCGAAATGACATGGCTCTTCAGGGGCTTCGGCCGGATGTTGGGGCTCGCGCCGAAGGCGCAGGCAGCTTTCGAGGGCATGGTGGAGCGGCTCTCCGGGCGTCGCATCGAGGGTTTCGATGCCACCCGCATCCTGGCGGCACTCCGCAGGCCGGTTCTGGTCATCCATGCCGAGGACGACAAGGAGGTCCCCGCCGATCACGCGCGCCGCTACGGCGCGGTCGGGCCAAATGTGGAATTGCACTGGGCGAACGGTCTCGGGCATCGCCGCATCGTTTCCGCCGCTCCGGTCATCGAGAAGATCAACGAATTTCTCTGGGAGCGCAGGAAAGAGGCTCCCATGTCAAAAATCGCCTGATGGCGTCATCAGGTCGTCATGCTATTCCTCGAAACGAGCGCGCAGAGTTCGCGATTTCGGCGTGCCGTAGCACCGTTGCAGGAGGGGTGAGATGACGATTATCCGAACGGTCGAGGAGTTGCAGGCGCTCTATGGCGGAGCGAGCGAGGCATCGATCGTCAAAGTAACGGCTGCGCTGACGGCCGAGTACCGGGAAATGGTCGAAGCGTCGCCCTTCGCAGCGCTCGCCACCGTCGGTCCAGAGGGACTCGACTGTTCGCCGCGGGGCGACGATCGATGCGTCGTCCGCGTCGCGGACGACAAGACCGTGCTGATGCCCGACTGGCGCGGTAACAACCGGGTGGACTCGCTTGCCAATATAGTGCGCGACCCGAGAGTGGCGCTGCTCTTCCTCGTGCCCGGATCGAACACGACCATCCGCATCAACGGCACCGCCGTCGTCAGCGTAGACCCGGCTTTGACCGGTTCCTTCGAGATCGATGGGAAGCACCCGCGCAGCGTCGTCGTGGTAACGATCGGCGAGGTCTATTTCCAATGCGCCCGGGCTCTGATCCGTTCACAGCTCTGGAATGCGGAGCGCTTCGCCGATGCTGCCTCGCTGCCGACGCCGGGCGCGCTGCTGAAGGCTGCCAAGGCCGATTTCGACAAGGAAAGCTATGACCGGGAATGGCCCGGCCGCGCCGCGAAGACCATGTGGTAGGCGGCCGCGGCGGCAACATGTCGAGCCGCGGCCGCATGAAGTGCGATCAGGCCGGACCGATCATGGTCTCGGGGCGGACGACGGCGTCGAACTCCTCGTCCGTGACGTAGCCGCCGCCTACGGCCTCTTCGCGAAGCGTGGTGCCGTTCTTGTGTGCGGTCTTGGCGATCTTGGCCGCGTTGTCGTAGCCGATCTTCGGCGCAAGCGCAGTCACCAGCATCAGCGAACGGTCGAGCGCCGCCTTGATGTTGTCCTCCCGCGCCTCGATCCCGACGACGCAATTATCGGTGAAGGAGATAGCCGCATCGGCGAGCAGCTGCACCGACTGCAGGAAGTTGTAGGCCATCAGCGGATTGTAGACGTTGAGCTCGAAATGGCCCTGGCTGCCGGCAAAGGTCAGCGCCGCATGATTGCCGAAGACCTGGACGCAGACCTGGGTAAGCGCCTCGCACTGAGTCGGATTGACCTTGCCCGGCATGATGGACGAGCCCGGCTCGTTTTCCGGCAGCGAAAGCTCACCGAGGCCGGAGCGGGGGCCGGAGCCGAGGAAGCGGATGTCGTTGGCGATCTTGAAGAGCGCGGCGGCGGTGGCGTTGATCGCGCCGTGGCTGAAGACCATCGAGTCGTGTGCGGCCAGTGCTTCGAACTTGTTCGGCGCGGAAGTGAAGCCGATGCCGGTGATGCCGGCGATTTCCTCGGCGACCTTCTCGGCAAACCCGACGGGCGCGTTGAGCCCGGTGCCGACGGCGGTCCCGCCCTGGGCGAGTTCGCAAAGGCCGGGGAGCGTCATCTCGATCCGTTTGATCGAGGAGGCGACCTGCGCAGAATAGCCGGAAAACTCCTGTCCCAGAGTCAGGGGCGTTGCGTCCTGCGTGTGGGTGCGTCCGATCTTGATGATGTGATCGAAAGCCTTCACCTTCTCTTCGAGCGCCTTGTGCAAGTGCTTGAGCGCCGGCAGCAGATCGTGGATCACGCGCTCCGCGCAGGCGATGTGCATGGCGGTGGGATAGGTGTCGTTCGACGACTGGCTCATATTGACGTGATCGTTCGGGTGAACCGGCTTCTTCGAGCCCATGACGCCGCCGAGCAGCTCGATCGCACGGTTGGAAACGACCTCGTTCGCATTCATGTTCGACTGGGTTCCGGAGCCCGTCTGCCACACGACGAGAGGGAAGTGCTCGTCAAGCTTGCCGTCGATCACCTCCTGCGCGGCCCTGACGATCGCGTCGCCGATCGTCGGGTCGAGGCGGCCGAGCGCCATGTTGGCGCGGGCAGCCGCCTGCTTGACGATGCCGAGTGCACGCACGATTGCCAGAGGCTGTTTTTCCCAGCCGATTTTGAAATTGCCCAGCGATCGCTGGGCCTGTGCGCCCCAATAGCGGTCGCTCGCCACTTCGATGGGGCCGAACGTATCTGTTTCCGTGCGGGTCGATGTCATCGCGATACCTGCTTTCGTCATGCGGTTCATGAAGCCGAGGCGGGGAACCGGGTCCAAAGCCGATCTTGCTCCCCGCTGCCTGGCATTTCTCTGCCTCGGCCATGACGCCTTGTAAAGGGGCCGCGGGAGCATGGAACCCCTACAATCGTTTGAATTGCCGCCGAGCGGCAAGCCACGATCAGGCTTTGCTCACAAGGGTTTCCGGCCGGCACGATGTGTCCTTTCCGTCACATCCGCAATCTTCCGTTGCGCATCTTGCCTGTGTCGCAGGGAACATCGGCATGGCGCTCCGGCGTTCAAAGTGGATGCAAATCAGATTTTTAGGCGAAGGGTCATGGCTGAAAACGGGACGCGGCGATAGGCGGGGCGCGGATTCGGGAGGCTTCGTTTCCTTTTCATTCACCATCCTTTTCTATAACTCTCGGAGCACGAGGGCGTGGCGAGAATCTGGCGGCGACTGCATTCGGCGGCGACGCAATACGGGGACGTTTGTATCTATGAGAACTATCAAGTCGGCAGCGATTGTCGCGCTCATGAGCGGCTGTGCGGTTGCAACCATGGATGTGCAGCCGGCGTCTGCAATCACCTTCATGGACTTCATCCGCGGAGGCAAGAAGCGCGATGCGCAGGAGCAGGTGCAGCCTCGCCAGCAGGTTCCGGGCGTGGACATGTTCGCGCCGCAGCGGCTTGATCAGAAGGCGGCGAAGCCTCCGCGCATCACCGGCCCGCGCTATTATACCTATAAGGCGGACCCGCTGCGCCGGATCGCGACGGATCGTATGGTCGATCCTGTCGTTACCGGTTCGGTCCTGAACGGAGCCCTGCCGCCGATGCTGCGCTCGCCGCTATCCGATGCGCGCCAGTTTCTTCCGGAAATCGATGTGCGCGCGCCTGGCGAGGTGGCAAAAGCTGTCGAGAATTTCTACGGCACGAGGACGGAATTCCTGTGGATCGAGGGGACGGGCGTCAACGGCCGTGCCAAGGCGGCGCTGGCCGTCCTGTCCGACGCTGCGAAGGTCGGTCTCGACCCGCTCGACTACGCCGTCGTCATTCCTCCGGAAGATTTCGACCGCGGCGACATGATCGCCCGCGAGAAGGATTTGGTGCGCTTCGAAATCGCGATGTCCGCGGCCGTGCTCACCTATGTCCAGGACACCGTGCGCGGTCGTATCGATCCGAACAGGATATCCGGCTATCACGACTTCAAGCGGAAAAACGTCGATCTTCTTGGCTTTCTGGAGAAGGTCGAGACAAGCAGTGATGTCGCGGCGCTTGTCGAAAGTCAAAATCCGAAAAGCGCACAGTTTACGGCATTGAGGCAGGAACTCGAGCGGCTTCGGACGCAGGTCGAAGCTGTGCCCCGGGTGGAGATCGCACCGGGGACGTTGCTGAAGCCCGGCGAAAGCAATCCGGAACTCGCGAATGTCATCGCCGGAATCAAGTTGAAAGCCTCGGAAGCGTTGAAGACGGAGCATGCGGTCGTGCTCGCGGCCTATGACGGGACGCCGGACTACACGCCCGAGCTGGTGCCGGTCGTTGAGGCCTTCCAGAAGGAACACGGTCTGAAGGCGGATGGCATTGTCGGGCAGGCGTCGATACGCGCGCTCACCGGCGGCGATACGACCGAAGGGAAGATAGACAAGGTCGAAATCGCGATGGAGCAGGCGCGCTGGTTGCCGGATGGGCTTGGCGACCGCTATGTCTTCATCAACCAGCCGGCCTTCACCGCGTCCTACACGGAACAGGGCACCGAGCAGTTCTCCATGCGCGTTGTCGTCGGTTCCAAGGCCAACCAAACATATTTCTTCCAGGACGAAATCCAGACGGTCGAAGTAAATCCGTATTGGGGCGTGCCGCAGTCGATCATCGTCAACGAGATGCTGCCGAAGCTTAGAAACGATCCGGGCTATCTGGATCGGATGGGTTATCAGGTGGAAGTCGGTGGCCGCGTTGTTCCTTCCACCGCGGTGAACTGGTACGGATCGACGAACTCGGTCGCCGTGCGTCAGCCGCCGAGCAGCGACAATGCGCTTGGCGAACTGAAGATCCTCTTCCCCAATGCGCATGCGATCTACATGCACGACACGCCGTCGAAGAGCTTCTTCAAGCGTGATCAGCGGGCGCTCAGCCATGGCTGCGTGCGTCTCGCCGATCCCCGGCGCATGGCGGCGGCGGTTCTGGGCGTGAGTGTCGAAGAGGTCGGCATGGAAATATCAGGCGGCCGCAACAAGGCGCTGCCGGTATCCGCCAAAGTCCCGGTCTATGTTTCCTATTTTACCGCCTGGCCGAACAAGGACGGAACCGTCGAGTATTTCCACGACGTCTACGATCGCGACATGTATATGAATCGCGCATTCGAGGCGACGCGCAAGGCGCGGAGTTTGGAAGGATGAGGAGAGTGGGCCGCGTTAGACGAGCGGCCCCTTTCACTTCGGCTTGCGGGAGAGCACGGTCTCGACCAGATTCGGTGTCAATTCGTCGAAGTGCCCGATGATCTGATCGGGCAGAAGGCTTTCTATCGGCACGTCTGAATAGCCGAAGGGCACGACGATCGACGGAACGGAGGCATTTCGGGCGACGAGAACGTCGTTGAGACTGTCGCCGACCATGACCGCCCGTTCGGCCACCCCACCGGCATTCGAGACCGTCGACAGCAGGTGGTCGGCATGCGGTTTGCGCACGGTGAAGGTATCGCCGCCGGATATCGCCGCAAAGCGGCCAAGTAGCCCCAACCCCTCCAAAAGACGCTTTGCCAGCATTTCCGGCTTGTTGGTGCAGACGGCGAGTTTCAGCCCCGCATCCTGCAGGCGGTCGAGCGCTTCGACCAGCCCCGGATAGGGCAGGGATTCACCCGGCATCGATCCGTGATAAAAATCGACGAACTCTTTCATCTGCCAGGACAGTTCTTCTTCGGCAATCGTTCTGCCGCGAAGCGCGAAAGTCCGCTCGATCATGGCCCGTGCGCCGTGGCCGACCAGATGCGTGAGGTCCGCATAGGTCACCGGCTCGATACCGGCTTGCGTCACCGCATGGTTCAAGCTGGCGACGAGATCGGGCGCTGTGTCGACGAGCGTACCGTCGAGATCGAAGACGACTAGGGGCAGGGACACCGGCAACCTCGTTCTGCAAAACCTTGTCCGACCGGGTAGGCGAAGTCGGCGTGGAATGCAATGGCGACCTAGGTCGTAGCGCTGCCGGAATCCGGTTCAGGCCGTGCATTTTGACTTTTGTTTGCCGCGGCGGGCGTGTAAGTGTCTCAGCGGAATTGGACGGTGGCGGCCGAGGGCGACGCCCCCGCCTGACGTGGATCGAGAGGGAGCGAGTGGCGCATGGACGCCCGCCAAATGAAGATCAAGGCCGCCGAAGCGGCGCTTGAACATGTCGAAAACGGCATGCGGCTTGGAATAGGCACAGGCTCGACAGCTGAAGAATTCGTCCGATTGCTGGCCGAGAAAGTGGCAGCCGGCTTTCAGATCTGCGGCGTCCCGACGTCCGAGCGGACGGCGCGCCTCTGCCTCGAGCTCGGTGTGCCTCTGAAGTCGCTCGACGAACTGCCGGAACTGGACCTGACGATCGACGGGGCCGACGAGGTCGACGGAAAGCTACGCCTCATCAAGGGCGGCGGTGGCGCGTTGCTGCGCGAGAAGATCGTCGCGAGCGCCTCGGCGCGGATGATCGTCATCGCCGACGAATCGAAGGTCGTGGACGTGCTCGGCGCTTTCAAACTGCCGATCGAGATCAATTCTTTCGGCCAGGTCGCCACGAGGCTCGCGATCGAAAAGACCGCTTCGCGTCTGGGGCTGGCAGGAGATATCGTCGTGCGATCCTCCGGCGACGGAGCCTTCACGACCGATGGCGGACACCTCATTCTCGATGCATCTTTTGGCCGTATTCCTGATGCAGATGCGCTCGCGGTGGAGCTGAACGCCATCCCGGGCGTCGTCGAGCACGGGCTTTTCATAGAAATGGCGTCGATGGCGATCATTGCCGGTCCTGAGGGAGCGCGCACGCTTACGGCCTCTTGAACGGCTCCGGCCGAGCGGCGCGGGGCGTATCGAGAGACAGACTTTTGCACAGGTCAGCCAGGCGGCGGCTATCGGCCGGGCGGCACGTGCCAACACAGGAGCATGGAAAAATATGAACAAATTCGCAGGTCTTGCCCGCACTTTCGCTACTGCTGCGATCCTCGTTTCGGTTGCGGTTCCGGCGGTACGGGCGCAGGACGTGACGGAAGATCAGATCAAGGCTGCGCGTGCGACGATCGCCGCGCTCGGCGTGACCAACAGCTTCGACAACATTCTGCCGAACCTCGCCGAACGCCTGAAGAACACGCTCATTCAGGCATCGCCGAACCATCAGGAACTGATCACCGCGACCGTGGACGAGAAGGCGCTCAGCCTCGCCGGGCGGCGTTCGGATCTGGAGCGCGAAGCCGCCACCATCTACGCGAAGACCTTCACCGTCGAAGAGCTGAACGCCATCGCCGACTTCTACAACTCGACCGCGGGCAAGAAGCTTCTGAACGACGGCCCGATCGCCTCGCGTGAGATGCTGAAGGCTGCCGACATCTGGGCTGCCGGCGTTTCGCGCGACCTGACCAGCGAAGCGACGAAGTCGCTCGATGAGAAGATCGGCAATGCGCCGGCGGCAAATGCCGGCGCCACGGCGCCTGCGCAATAACGACCGGTCGAACCGGCGGTCTTGCCGCCGCCTGACGGCACGAGTTTAACCGCAAGACAGGAGCCCGGAGCGATCCGGGCTTTTCTTTTTTTGCGCCGCAATACTATATCAGGGGCGAAGGCGACTCCGTGTGCGCTTTCCAGCCCGACGTCCCCCGGCCGACGGCCTATTCGACATTTCACTTCCTGCAGGAGTTCCCATGAGCGCTTTCGACTATGACCTCTTCGTGATCGGCGGCGGTTCGGGCGGAGTGAGAAGCGGGCGGCTGGCTGCGGCGCTCGGCAAGAAGGTGGCGATCGCCGAGGAGTTCCGGTACGGCGGGACGTGCGTCATCCGCGGCTGTGTACCGAAGAAGCTCTATGTCTATGCCTCGCAGTTTGCGGAACATTTCGAAGATGCCGCGGGATTCGGCTGGGTCGTCGGCGAGAGCCGTTTCGATTGGGCCAAGCTCGTTGCCGCGAAAGAACAGGAAATCGCCCGGCTGGAGGGTCTTTACCGTAAGGGCCTGGCGAATGCCGGGGCCGAGATCCTGGATACGCGCGCCGAGCTCGCCGGTCCGAACACAGTGAAGCTGCTTGCTAGCGGCAAGACCGTCACGGCGGAGCGCATCGTTATCGCGGTCGGGGGGCATCCGAGTCCGCATGACGCGCTGCCGGGCCATGAACTGTGCATCACCTCCAACGAAGCCTTCGATCTTCCGGCGCTGCCGGAATCGATCCTCATTGCCGGCGGCGGCTACATCGCGGTGGAATTCGCCAATATCTTCCACGGGCTGGGCGTGAAAACGACGCTGATCTACCGCGGGAAGGAAATTCTGTCCCGCTTCGATCAGGACATGCGGCGTGGTCTGCACGCAGCCATGGAGGAGAAGGGAATCCGCATCCTTTGCGAGGACATCATCCAGTCGGTCTCGGCGGATGCGGACGGACGGCGTGTGGCAACGACGATGAAACATGGTGAGATCGTCGCCGACCAGGTGATGCTGGCGCTCGGGCGTGTGCCGAACACGAAGGGTCTCGGGCTTGAGGCGGCCGGCGTCAGGACCAATGAGCTCGGTGCAATCATCGTCGACGCCTTTTCGCGCACGAGCACGCCGGGGATCTACGCACTCGGCGATGTGACCGATCGCGTGCAGCTGACCCCGGTGGCGATCCACGAGGCCATGTGCTTCATCGAGACGGAATACAAGAACAATCCGACCTCGCCGGACCACGACCTGATCGCGACCGCCGTCTTCTCGCAACCCGAGATCGGCACGGTCGGGATCACGGAAGAGGAAGCGGCCCGGAAATTCCAAGAGATCGAGGTCTATCGCGCCGAGTTCCGGCCGATGAAAGCGACGCTCTCCGGCCGTAAGGAGAAGACGATCATGAAGCTCGTCGTCAATGCCTCTGACCGCAAGGTCGTCGGGGCGCATATTCTCGGCCATGATGCCGGCGAGATGGCGCAGTTGTTGGGAATTTCGCTGAAGGCCGGCTGCACGAAGGACGATTTCGACCGGACGATGGCGGTTCACCCGACGGCGGCGGAAGAGCTCGTCACGATGTATCAGCCGAGCTATCGCGTGAGGAACGGGGAGAGGGTCGGCTGAGCCTCGCCCGCCGTCATCGTGACAGTCCACGTTTTCTGGTAGGATGGCTTTCCAAGCCCCCTGTTAACGTTTATAAGCCCGCATCCGCGAAAGTAGTCCGCCCGGGCGTTGTGGCAGATCGCAGGTATCGGCGGGGCTGCCGACGCGGACGCATGCAAATCCGGATGCCGGGCGGCGTGACGGCCGCAGGGCGCGACGCGGGCCGATCCGCGTCAGACAACAGGTGATGGAAATGGCACAGACTTGGACTCCGAACAGCTGGCGGCAAAAACCCATTCAGCAGGTGCCGGACTATCCGGACCTCGCAGCGCTCGATAGCGTGGAGGCGCGTCTTGCCAAGTATCCGCCGCTTGTCTTCGCGGGAGAGGCGCGCCGTCTCAAGAGCGCGCTTGCCAATGTTGCCGAGGGCCGCGGCTTCCTGTTGCAAGGGGGCGACTGCGCCGAGAGCTTCGCCGAGCATGGCGCCGATACGATCCGCGATTTCTTCCGCGCCTTTCTGCAGATGGCCGTCGTCCTGACCTTCGGTGCGCAGCAGCCGGTCGTCAAGGTGGGCCGCATCGCCGGCCAGTTCGCCAAGCCGCGCTCGTCGGGCATCGAGAAACAGGGCGATGTGACGCTGCCGAGCTACCGCGGCGACATCATCAACGGCATAGAGTTCACGGAGGAGGCACGCGTGCCCAATCCGGAGCGGCAGGTCATGGCCTATCGCCAGTCCGCGGCCACGCTGAACCTGCTGCGCGCCTTCGCCATGGGCGGTTACGCCAATCTCGAGAACGTCCATCAGTGGATGCTCGGTTTCGTCAAGGACAGCCCTCAGGCAGAGCGGTACCGCAAGCTCGCCGACCGGATCTCCGAGACGATGGATTTCATGAAGGCGATCGGTATCACCGCTGAAAACCATCCGAGCCTGCGTGAAACGGATTTCTTCACCAGCCACGAAGCTCTGCTGCTCGGTTACGAGCAGGCGCTCACGCGCGTCGATTCGACCTCGGGCGACTGGTACGCGACGTCCGGCCATATGATCTGGATCGGCGATCGTACGCGCCAGCCCGACCACGCCCATATCGAATATTGCCGCGGCATCAAGAATCCGCTTGGCCTGAAGTGCGGCCCGTCGCTGACCGCGGACGGCCTTCTCGAATTGATCGACGTCCTCAATCCCGCCAACGAGGCGGGACGTCTCACGCTGATCTGCCGCTTCGGCCACGACAAGGTCGCCGAGCATCTGCCGCGCCTCATCCGAGCCGTCGAGCGGGAGGGCAAGAAGGTGGTGTGGTCCTGCGATCCGATGCATGGCAACACGATCACGCTCAACAATTACAAGACCCGGCCGTTCGAGCGGATTCTGTCCGAAGTCGAGAGCTTCTTCCAGATTCACCGCGCCGAAGGCTCGCATCCGGGCGGCATCCATATCGAGATGACCGGCAACGACGTCACGGAGTGCACCGGCGGCGCACGTGCGCTTTCCGGCGACGACCTTGCCGACCGCTACCACACCCATTGCGATCCGCGCCTCAATGCCGATCAGGCACTTGAGCTGGCCTTCCTGCTCGCCGAGCGGATGAAGGGCGGCCGCGACGAGAAGAAGATGGTCGTCAACGGCTGATCGCTTCGATAAAGCCATCGGTTCAATATTTCTGAACCTGTGGCGCATTCTCTGAATTTGACTTTGGCCGGGCCAGCTTGAAAGCTTGCCCGGCTTTTATGTGTTGAAGTGCACAGGTTCGAAGGGGGCAGACGATGGAAATACACGAGGGCGGTTGCCTTTGCGGCGCTGTACGTTTCAAGACGCGCGGAAAGCTTCGCGAACTGATTTTCTGCCATTGCTCTCAATGCCGAAAGCAAACCGGGCTCTACTATGCGGCCACAAATGTGCTCGACAGTGAAATGGAAGTGGAAGGCGTCGAGAACGTGACCTGGTACCGTTCCAGCGATGAGGCGCGACGCGGTTTCTGCCGGCATTGCGGATCGGCCCTGTTCTGGAAGGCGGATGGATTGGACTACACGTCCATTCTCGCCGGAACGTTCGAGGGTGCGGTGGCGCTCGAGCCCGGCTATCACATCTTTTGCGCGGACAAGGGGAGCTATTACGATATCAGCGACGACCTGCCGCGCTTTCCAGAATCGCGGCCGTAGCGGCATAAGGCGTGCAGCGAATGCTGGGCAGTCAAGCAGCCCAATCGGAGGCTTGATCATAGGCGCTGGCCAAAGCCTCGATCTTGACCGCCTGCCAGGAGACATATTCCTCGATCAGCCGTGCGCTCAGCCAGAACCGTCCGCGTCGTCCATCCTCGGATTTTCCAAGGAACCCGGCTGCGTCGGCCCTGGCGAATATCCGGCGGACATGGGTATTCGATATCAGGTAGTGCTCGGCAAGTTTCGCCAGGCTGACATCGACCCATACCTTGCCGTCCATCGGCGCGAATTCGGAGACGCGCGTCATGAGATCGTCGAGGATCACGCCGCCCGATTCGGACCAGACAAAGATGGCGACACCCTTCGGCGGCGTCGTCCATCTGTTGTCGGAGAGGAGGCGCCGTGCCGCCAGCGGCTGGGCGCGTTCGAAAATCGATTTGTCCGCTTCGACGCGTGAGACTCTGGTTCCGCCGTCGAGGAGATCGATCGTGCTCATCTGACTCTTGAACCAGAGTCGCATCGCGGTCTCGCTGACCTCGGTCGGCTCGAGAGGGCGCGCTCTCTTGGTACGTCCGCCCGATGCCGGCTGAAGCAGCTTGTAAGCGACCAGTTCCGCCAGGAATGCGGCGGCCGTATTGCGGCTGGCGCCCCCGGTATCCCGCATGAACTTGAGCAACCGCGCGGCAGTGATGCCTGATTCCGGGTTGTTGGCATCCCGTTCCAGATGCAGGGAATAGGCCGCTTGGGTCAGCATCCACTTCTGGTGTGACGCCACCAGACGCGCAACGCGCGGGAAGAGGTCGTTGACGGCGATCAGCGTTCGCGCGCCTGCCTGCAATATTTGCGGGAAATTTGGATTTTGCACCAAGTCGCTAACCGTCAAGCCGGTTGGTACCTGCTGCTCAGAGCTGCCCTTCTCCGCGACCCGCTGCATCTGCTGCGCGCGCCCCCCACTCCTGCGCTGGGGGCACTGCAATGGTCCCTTCGCCCCACATTTACCATTCACGCGTAATCATCAATGCGCAAGGCCTGCGTTTTGTTTCACACGAAATTGAAATCTGCACGTGTGCGAGCGCTTTACTGAACAAGAACGGGCCGTTGGCATGTGACGCCGGTGACGCGCACGTCGGCCTCGCCGACGCGCACGCCGACCAGGAGCAGTAGATTGTAGAGCAATTGATCGACGGGTGCGGTCACGGCGCCGAGTGTTTGCGCCAGGGCCTGCTGCAATAAAGTCGGACTTCCGATCGAGAGGAGACCGCCCACATTGATCTGGGCGTCGAGATTGCCGAGCAGGGTCTTGGTCGTCGAAGAGAGAATATCCCTGGTCGAGACGCTCTTGATCGTCCGCGAGGCAACCTCGGTGGGGCTGAATGTCAGGCGAGAGGGTTGCAGGTTCTTGGACTCGACATGGGCGATGCCGTCGATCTTGATCAGACCGTCGAGGAGCCGCGCCCGGGTCACCCGGGCATCGGACGAAAAGCTCGACAGGACGGTGGGATCGACATCGCCGAGGGCGATCTCCGCCACGCCGGGAACCGCATCTATGATCACCGCCGCATTCTCCGGCCTTCCGCCATAGCAACGGATGTCCGAAAGCTTTGCTTCCGCATGGGCGAGTTCGACATAGATCGGCAGCCGAATGCGGGTTCCGGCGAGAGCCGCGAGACCGTCGATGACGACTTCGACAGCGAGGCGCGTCTGTGCCGTTCTTACTGCCGCGCCTGGTGAACCAAGGCGATGGCTCGGCGTTTCCACGGGCGGTTCGCCGATCGCGAGCCTGACCTTTACCGAGGCAATACCTGGCAGACCCGCAACGGCGTCGAGAGCGATCTGCTGTTCGCCGTTGGCAATCACCGCAGCGGCAGAGACGATTTGCAACGCACTGACTTTCATCGCCCAGTCCGAGCCCGCATCTATGCCGAGGCGATTTTTCGGGTCGATGTTGAGGATCTGCGCCAAAGTGAATGTCTGCCTGTTCCCGGCTGTTGCGAGTTCGACGGACTTGAGCGCCGAAGTCACCGTTCCGGAGAGCCCCTGCACGAGCCGCAGCGATCCGAGCAGTTGCGGCATCGTCAGTTCCGTCGTCAGCACGTCTTCATAGGAAGCGGCCGTGAGACTGAGGCGGGTGGCTATGATCTTGAGGAATGGCTGGATATCGATGTCGGCGTCGATCAATGCCTCGTAATCCATGACCTTCAGCGCCACGTTGGTGCCGAGCATCTGGCCGAGGATCGCGTTCAAGAGGCCCCCATTGAGGCTGGCAAGGCGGGAGCCGACGGAGAAGGCAGCGATTTTCGAACTCGCCGCGGTGCCGATCACGCTCAAATCTGGCGACTCGCTGAACAGCGCCACGAGATAGATGTCGCCCTTCTTCTCAAGCGTAACCTGGACGGCGTCGGCGGGCAGGGCCCCCCTGATGAACCGTTGGCCGGCATCGATCGTCGGGTCGGGGACATAGCGCCCGCGCACGACCGTAGCCACCCCCTTTGCGGCGGTTTCGACGTCGTTCGGCAGGAGTTTGCCGTCCACAGTCATCAGCCCCGAGGGAGTCGAGACGGCGAAGCCGAGACCGTTGCTCCGGAAGTGGGCGAGCACGGCCTCTTCGGCTGAACTTACATTGGCCGCGGCCGCGATCGAGGCGAGGTCCGCGACAGACTGCAGCTCGCGCCGCTGAAGGGTGAGATAGCCGTAATCGATGCCGAGCCCCATCGACGCGACCACCAGCGGCATGACGAGGGCCGCCGAGACGCCAATATTGCCGGTGCGGGACTTCAGGTATCGCCGGACGGCGGATGTCGCTCCTTGCATCTCAGATGCCTCCCACACGTATCGTCGCGTAACGCTCGATCTGCTCACCCGGCAGGGCAAAGGTGAAGAGCTTCCAGATGGGGAGGTCGCTTGCGTCATAGGAGATGGTGACGGTGAACTGGTTGGTATTGTTGGCATCATCGCGGACGGTGACGTTCATGCGGGAGGAGTCGATGAAGGTCTGGCTCATCGTCGTGCGCCGGATGTAATCGGTCGCAAGGCGCTCCCGCTCTTCTTCGGAGAGGCCCGCAATCGCCGTCCGTGCCGCATCCGCGGCTATCTGCTGGATGGAATGTGCGGCGCTCAGATAGATCCCGTAGGCTATCAGCGTCAGCACGCACATGAAGAAAAGCGGCGCAATGACTGCGAATTCAATGGCGGCAGCACCCTTCCGACTGGCGAGCAGGCGGTTGAAAACGGACATGCGGCATCTCCAAAGTATTATGAGTATTTGTTTCCCATTGTCTCTGCAGCTTCAGGCTGCGCCACAATCGTTAATTATTCTATACACCTGCAAGTATTTGTTTTTGCTTGTGGAAAACTGCAATTTAGGAAATATTTATTCGCGTTTTAATTGAAATCGGTGGAGTCTGCCACATTTCCCTGCGGGGACGCGGTTCGCTTGGAATCAAGAAGCGTTTCACTGCTTGTCGAAAGCAGTGAACGCTTGTTGATTCCGGGAGGGGATTGGCCGTCCGGGCCGGGTCCGTTCACAAACCAGCGCTATAAAGCTCGGCGTGAGACTTGAAGAAGCGCTCGGTGCTGTAGCGCTTGCCGAACATCATGTCGTGCTGCAGGAAGCGGTAGTCACGCAGCGATGCGGGCACCTTCGGCTGGCGCAGCCAGTCGGCGACGTCCTTGCCGTTCTTGCGGATCAGCATGTAACGGTCGAGGACACGGTAGTGGTCGTAGACCTTGCCGAGGAACCCCGTGTAGTAGGGATGCTCGTAGCCCGCCTGTTTCAGGATCTGGTAGGAAAGGAAGGCCGGGCTGATCGTGCCGATGTTCTTCTTCGGCCCCGTCTTGTTCGACCAGACGACGAGCGGCGTCTCATGCTCGGCCTTCATCTGATCCTTCGGTCCCTTGCGCTCGGCCGTGATGCCCTTCATGTAACCGGTGCTGGAATAGACGGTGTTCAGCGGCGGAAGGTGGTCGCCGAAGAGAACGATGATCGTCTCCCGGTCGCGCTCTTTCGCCCAGTCCATCAGCATCTTGAGGCTGTCGTCGGCTTCCTTGACGCCTTGCGCATAGGTGGCGAGCACCTGGCGGTCGGCTTCGGGAAGATCGCCCTCGACCTTGATCGTGTTCTTCGCATAGCGGTTGGCCTCATAGGGACCATGGCCCTGCAGGGTCACCGCGAAAAAGAAGAAAGGGTCCTCCACCTCGTCCGCCTGGCGGATGATTTCCTTCGTCAAAGACTCGTCCGACGCAAAGATGCCGCGCTTCTGCATGGCCGGCATGTTCTCTTCCGACCGGAACATGTCGAAACCGAAGGCCTTGTAGACGGCTGTGCGGTTCCAGAACCATCCCTGGAAAGGGTGAATGGCGCGCGAAACATAGCCTTCGCCGCGGAAGAAGGTGGCGAGTGAGGGAATCGGATTGCGGATATATTGCTGGTAGGGGATGCTGCCATAGGGCAGGAACGCGTTGGAAAAACCGGTCAGCGCTTCGAATTCGACATTGGCGGTCATGCCGCCGAACTCCGGAGAAAAGACGTTGCCGCCCTGCAGTTCACGGATCGTCGGCATGGGATCGGGCGTGAGCTTCACCTTGGGCAGGCGCGTAGGATCCCAAAAGGACTCGCTCATCAGCACGATCACATCCGGTTTGCCGCGATGGGTCGTGCCGGCGGGAAGCGACTTTACCGGAATCCGGTCGATCGCGTCCGCCATATAGCCGGCCGGCGCGCTTACGTTGGCCATCGGGAGGTTGATGGCAAAGGCAAGCGCGAAGCCGTTGTGGCGGTAGTTCTCGGTCTGGTCCCACATGATGGGGATGACACGAAGCCGGTCACGGATCCACGAGAACTGGTTGTAGTCCATAATGTTCCAGAATGCGACCAGCAGCGGCAGGGCGAATGCGATCCGCATCAGCCGCTCCCGACGTGTCAGCTTGGGAAAGTTCCGCCAGGCGTACCGCAGCAGGAGCGCGCCAACGACGATGGCCGCGATCAAGCCGGCGACGACGCCGACTGCTGTCCACGGCCTGTCCTTCACGAGTACCGGCATCAGCTCCATGATCTGCCGGCCGAAAAGGAAATCGGTCGGATAGAGCGGATCGGACAGGAAGACCTGCTTCTGCTGACTGATGAATGCCGGCACAACGGCGAGCGGCGCGACGAGCAGCGCCGCCTTGTGTTCGCGGCCGAACAGGGCATCGACGCCGAGCATGGCGAGGAAGAACACGGCGACCGTGGTCCAGGCCGGGCGCATGGGATCGGTGAAATAGGCGACGGTGTCGGGCAAGGACCAGCGCACGATCAATTCGACGGTGAAGACGAGCGCCGTCGCAATGAGAAGCGTGAAGAGAGCACTGCGGGCGCCCGACAGGGTTCTCGTATATCTTGCGGAAGAGCCTTGCCCGTCGGCGTAGACTTGAGAGCTGCTCACGGCGGAATCGATACGGGCCAACGGGCGTCTCCAATTTCACAAATATTTCACTCTACCGTCATACGACTGTCATCTTGAACAGGGGATGAATGGCGGAAACGGCGCCGCCGCCGCCAGGTTCCTGTGGCGGCTAAAGAATTTCTGCGCTGCGCTTAACGGTCCGAAAACACGAAGCTTTTTGGATTTTTTCCGCCGGATCTCGATTGAGTGCGGGTTTTTTTCCCCCGGATGCGGTAAGAACAACGCGAACGAAGCATGTATTCGCTGACGAGAGACGACGGGCCCGCTCATGAATGCACAGAAAGCCGCTCCCTCAACGCTACGGATCGCCGTGGCACAGCTCAACCCAACGGTCGGAGACATTGCCGGCAACGTCGCAAAAGCACGCGAGGCGCGGACGGCGGCGGCGCGCGAAGGCGCCGATCTCCTGCTTCTGACCGAGCTCTTCATCTCCGGCTATCCGCCGGAAGACCTCGTCTTGAAGCCCGCTTTCCTGAAGGCCTGCGAGCAGGCGGTGGAGAAGCTTGCGGCGGAGACGGCAGATGGCGGGCCGGGCGTCGTCATCGGCTTTCCACGGCAGGCCTCCGGCCTCCGGCACAATTCGGTTGCAGTTCTCGACGCTGGCAAGATCATCGCTATCCGCGACAAGGTCGACTTGCCGAACTACGGCGAATTTGACGAAAAGCGCGTCTTCGACGCGGGTGAGATGCCGGGCCCGGTGAACTTTCGCGGCGTGCGGATCGGCATACCGGTGTGCGAGGACATATGGGGCGATCTCGGCGTCTGCGAGACTCTCGCGGAGAGTGGCGCCGAAATCCTCCTGTCGCCGAACGGTTCGCCCTACTACCGAGGCAAGGTCGACGTGCGCCATCAGGTGGTGCTGCGGCAGGTGATCGAGACCGGTCTGCCGATGATCTATGCCAACCAGCTCGGCGGCCAGGACGAGCTGGTTTTCGACGGCGCGAGTTTCGCCTTCAACGCGGACAAGTCGCTGGCATTCCAGATGAGCCAATTCGAAGAGGCGGTGGCCGTCTCAGAATGGAAAAGGGGCGCGGACGGCTGGACCTCGGCCAACGGGCTCAAGTCGCGCATACCGGAAGGCGAAGAGGCCGATTACCGCGCTTGCATGCTGGGCTTTCGCGATTACGTCAACAAGAACGGTTTCAGGAACGTTGTCCTGGGCCTGTCCGGCGGCATCGATTCGGCGATCTGCACGGCGCTTGCGGTGGATGCGTTGGGCGAGGAGCGGGTTCGCACGGTCATGCTGCCCTACCGCTACACCTCGCGCGAGTCGTTGCAGGATGCCGAGGCATGCGCCAAGGCGCTCGGCTGCCGCTACGACATCGTTGCGATCGAAGAGCCGGTCGAGGGCTTCCTCAGCGCGCTCTCCGACACGTTCGAGGGAACCGAGGCGGGCATTACCGAGGAAAACCTTCAGAGCCGTACGCGCGGGACGATCCTGATGGCGATCTCCAACAAATTCGGCTCCATGGTGGTGACGACGGGCAACAAATCCGAAATGTCGGTCGGTTACGCCACGCTTTATGGCGACATGAACGGCGGCTTCAATCCGATCAAGGATCTCTACAAGATGCAGGTTTACGCGCTGGCACGCTGGCGAAACGGCACCGTTCCGCCGGGAGCGCTGGGTCCGTCAGGCGAAGTCATTCCGCAGAACATCATCGACAAGGCGCCGTCGGCCGAACTCCGCCCCGACCAGACGGACCAGGATTCGCTGCCGCCTTATCCGGTGCTCGACGACATTCTCGAATGCCTGGTCGAGAAGGAAATGAGCACGGAGGAGATCGTCGCGCGCGGGCATGAAGAGGCAACCGTTCACCGGATCGAGCACCTGCTCTACATCGCCGAATACAAGCGCCGCCAGTCGGCGCCGGGCGTGAAGATCACCAGGAAGAATTTCGGCCGCGACCGGCGTTATCCCATCACCAACCGCTTCCGCGACAGGGGGTAATCATGCGCAGTTCGGTGGAGATCTTCGACATCGCGACCGGCGATACGCGCGTCGTCTGGCAGACGGAGCGGCTGGTCGAGGCACCGAACTGGTCACCCGACGGAAAATTCCTCATCATCAACGGCGACGGCAGGCTTTATCGGCTTGGCTTCGACGGTTCCGAGCCCACGGAGATCGATACCGGCTTTGCCCGGCGCTGCAACAACGATCACGGAATTTCGCCCGACGGCAGCACGCTCGTGATCAGCGACAAGACGGAATTCGGCAGTTCGGCAATCTATCTCCTGCCGGCAGAAGGCGGCACGCCGCGGCTCGTCACACGCAACCTGCCGTCCTACTGGCACGGTTGGTCGCCCGACGGGCGCATGCTGGCCTATTGCGGAATCCGCGATCAGGTCTTCGACATCTACACGATTCCGGTCGAAGGTGGGGAGGAACGCCGCCTGACGCAGGGGCAGGGCCGCAATGACGGGCCGGACTGGTCTGCGGACGGGGAGTGGATCTATTTCAATTCGAGCCGTACCGGCCGCATGCAGATCTGGCGGGTGAGGCCGGACGGCGAGGATCTACAGCGTATCACTGACAGCCCCTACGGCGACTGGTTTCCGCATCCTTCGCCGGACGGCAGGCACCTGCTCGTGCTCTCCTATGACGGCGATGTCTTCGATCACCCGCGCGATCTCGACGTGCGCCTCCGCCTGATGGATGCGGACGGCGGCAATGCGCGCGTACTGTTGGAACTCTTCGGCGGGCAGGGGACGGTGAACGTCCCGAACTGGTCGCCCTCGGGCACCGCCTTTGCCTTCGTACGCTATCAGCCGGAGGAATAGCCTGCGGGGTCAGACACGCGGCAGGTTGTAAGGGGTGATTACTTCGACGGCGGAAAGATGCCGCTTTTCGGAGGCGCGGAGCGCGCCCCGGCGCTCCATGACCGCGTGGAAAGCCATGCGGACGTCCGTTTTCAGGTCGTGGTGAAGAACGAACTGGACAAGGCCCTGACGCAGGAGCTCCAGATTGTCCTCGTCGAGGTCGTGAGCGACGAAAAGAAGGCAGTCGCGCTGCAACTGTCTGAAGGCGTCTAGCACGGCGCGATTGCCTCCGCCGATCGAATAAGCAGCATTGATCTCCGGATGGCTGCCGATTGCCTTTAGGGCAAGTGCGCCTGTCTCCTCGTTCCGGCCGTGGCCCTCACTGATCTCGATCACGCCGATATGCGGATATTTTTCCCGCAGCACGCGGCGAAAGCCGATCTCGCGTTCCTCTTCGCCGCGAAAGCGGCTGCTCGATATGGTGACCAGCACCGTCGCAGGACGGTCCGCGAAGCGCTCGCCGACCAGGTAGGCCGCGGTTTCCCCGGCAGCGCGGTTGTCAGCCCCGGCATAGGCCGTCCGCGATGAATGCGGCAGATCGGTAACGAGCGTGACGACCGCAACTCCCGCGTTTTCGAGCCGCGCTACGGCGCCGGCAATCTCCGGCACGTCGGGCGCCTTGAGGACTACTCCGTCGGTTCCGCGAAGCCGAATACGGTCGAGCAACTGGCTGATGTCCTGCGGCCGCATGGTCTCGGCGAAATGGAAGCGGGACCGGAAAACGGTAGGCATGAAGGTCGCGGCTTCGCTTTCGAATGCCTTGCGCACCGCTTCGGTGAAGCGTTCCGGTGCCTCCATCACCACGTCGACGGCAAATTTGCGTCCCTGTACTTCAAGGCCGGCCTGCTGCCTCTCGAGTTCACGAATGGCTGCATTGACGCGCATTACCGTTTGCTGGCGCACGCCCCTCCGGCCGTTGAGGACGCGATCGACGGTCGCCGTACTGAGTCCCGCCTGGAAGGCGATGTCCTTGACGAGAAACGGATGTGCCACCTATCCCTCCTGATGGCTTTTTGATGGATTCCTGCTCTATATCAGAAGCGGGCAAGCCGTATAGTCGGATCATCGTCGTCCTTGAGGAGGAGAACTGATGAAGACGGACAATCCCGCGAGAGCGCGTCTGGAACGCGTCTGGCTCAGTGAGGCGGCCTGCGATATCGAGGAATTTCGCGCCGCGGTCGAGCACCGTGTCGGCCTGGCGGACTATCCGCACGCGGCAGACTGCCAGAAGAACGTCCTGATCTATGACAGCGCCCGTCTTATCGGTGATTGCGGCACGCAGGACGGCAGGCGGTCGGTGCTTGCGGAGATCTGCGATGTGCTCGCGACGGGGCCGGGCGTCGCGGTCTTCAAGCGTGCCTTCACCGATACGCATGTGGTCGACGAAGCGAGCCGCATCTTCGATGAGATTATCGAGGAGCAGCACCGCACCAACAGCGGCGGCGGCGATCATTTCGCCAAGCCCGGCGCCAACGACCGGATCTGGAATTCTCTGGAAAAGCACTGCCTGAAGAACCCTGAGAATTTCGCCGCCTACTACGCCAACGCCATCATTGCGCTCGTCAGTGAGGCATGGCTTGGTCCGAGCTACCAGATGACGGCGCAGGTCAATCGCGTCAATCCGGGCGGCGCGTCTCAATCGCCGCATCGCGACTACCATCTGGGCTTCCAGACCTCGGCCGTCATAGAGCAGTATCCGGCGCATGTGCACAGGCTCTCGCCGGTCCTGACGCTCCAGGGCGCGGTCGCTCACTGCGACATGCCGGTCGAAAGCGGGCCAACCCTGTTCCTGCCCTATAGCCAGACGTATCTGCCCGGATATCTCGCTTTGAGACGGCCGGAGTTCCGCGCCTATTTCGAAGAGAACCATGTGCAATTGCCGCTGGAGAAGGGCGATATCGTATTCTTCAACCCGGCACTTTTCCACGCCGCGGGCAGCAACCGGTCTGCGGGAATCAAGCGTGTGGCCAATCTTCTGCAGGTATCCTCCGCCTTCGGCAGGGCGATGGAAACGGTGGATCGCGAACACATGTGCGCCGTGCTCTTTCCGGCTCTGAAAGTCCTTGCGGCCGGCGGCAAGCTCACGCAGGACGAAATTGCCCATGCGGTTGCCGCGTGCGCCGAAGGTTATTCATTCCCGACCAATCTCGATCGTGATCCGCCGGTTGGCGGTCTGGCGCCCAGGACGCAGGCGCAGCTGATGCACCAAGCGCTTGCCGGCGAATGGAGTGCCGAAGCGTTTGCCGAGGCGCTGGCCGATCAGGCGGCGAGAAAGCTAAGCTAAACCACCTGGCTCAATGCACGGTCACGAAGCCATATTCACCAACATATCAAAGGGAGGAACAGGATGAGCACGGACCACGCACGACTGGACGGGAAGATCGCCATCGTGACCGGTGGCACGCAGGGGCTCGGTGCCGCGATTGCCGCACTCTTTGCCGAACGTGGCGCCGCCGGCATCGTGATTTGCGGGCGCAACGCGGCGAAGGGCGAGGCGAAAGCTGCCGAGATCGCCGCGGCGACCGGTTCGAAGGTCGTCTACGTGCCGGCGGATCTTGAGCGGGTGGAGGACGCCCGAACGGTCGTCGCGGCCTGCGACCGCACTTTCGGCCGGGTCGATGCGCTCGTCAACGCCGCAGCGATTACCGACCGGGGCACGATCCTCGACACCAGCCCGGAACTCTTCGACCGGATGTTCGCGGTCAATGCGCGCGCGCCATTCTTCCTGATGCAGGAGGTGATAAAGGTGATGCGGCGCGAGAAGACGGAGGGCACGATCGTCAATATCGGCTCCATGTCGGCGAAGGCGGGCCAGCCCTTCATCACAGCCTATTGTGCGTCGAAGGGGGCGCTGGAGACGCTGACCAGGAACACCGCCTATGCCGTCCTGCGCAACCGGATACGGGTCAACGGCCTCAACATCGGCTGGATGGCCTCGGAAGGCGAAGACCGGATCCAGCGCGAATATCACGATGCGCCGGCGAACTGGCTGGAAAAGGCGGCGGCGAGCCAGCCCTTCGGCAGGCTCGTAGACCCGGCCGAGGTCGCGCGTGCCTGCGCCTATCTCTCATCGGCAGAATCCGGCCTCATGACGGGTTCCGTCATCTGCTTCGATCAGTCGATCTGGGGTGCCTATGACGCCTCGCCTCATCCGGAGGCACCGCTCTGAAGCTCCCCTCTTGCTCGCCTTGCGTTTCGAGGGGAGCTATGGCCATATGCCGCCGTCAGGTGCCCGCGAAGGCGGGAGAATCGGGAAGCCGGTGCAGTTCCGGCACGTGCCCAGCGCTGTGACGGGGACGTTCGCGCCAAGTCGGTCTGAATCTTTTCAGACCTTTGCCACTGAATCTTCACGTGATTCGGGAAGGCGGCGCGAACGGATGATCCGAAGTCAGAAGACCGGCCTGGCGAGATAGACCGGCCCCGCGCGGACGGCGGGAGGTTTCCGCATTGTTGGGGATCGAACGATGCTGCCTGACCAGAACGGCTGCCTTGCGGCGGCCGGAGCTTTTTCGCCGGACGAGCGCGCCGCCGTCTATCGTGCCATAGAGACGCGCCGCGACGTGCGCGACGAATTCCTGCCCGAACCACTGCCTGAGGATCTGGTCGCGCGACTGCTCGCTGCGGCGCACCAGGCGCCGTCCGTCGGCTTCATGCAACCCTGGAACTTCGTGCTCGTGCGACAGGACGAGACGCGGGAGAAAGTCTGGCAGGCATTCCAGCGCGCCAATGACGAGGCCGCAGAGATGTTTTCCGGCGAAAGGCAGGCGAAGTATCGCTCGCTGAAGCTCGAAGGCATTCGCAAGGCGCCGCTCAGCATTTGCGTGACCTGCGACCGGACGCGCGGCGGAGCGGTCGTCCTGGGCCGCACCCATAATCCGCAGATGGATCTGTACTCGACCGTTTGCGCCGTCCAGAACCTCTGGCTTGCCGCGCGCGCCGAAGGGGTGGGCGTCGGCTGGGTCAGCATTTTCCATGAGAGGGAAATCAAGGCGATTCTCGGGATTCCGGAGCATATCGAAATCGTTGCCTGGCTTTGCCTGGGTTTCGTCGACAAGCTGTACCAGGAGCCGGAACTCGCCGCGAAGGGCTGGCGGCAGCGCTTGCCGCTCGAAGATCTCGTTTTCGAGGAAGGCTGGGGTGTCCGTTAGATCACGATGTTAGGGTCGATCTAAGGCCGACGCGGTTTGTTCGATACCCTCATTCCTGTGCTTGTCACAGGAATCCAGCCAGACCAAGTCCTTGGGCTGAAAGAACCCTTCCCGCGCCGCAGACGCGGCGCTGCTCTCATCCCTGTGACGAGTACAGGGATGAGGTGAGGAGAGATTGCAGTCCTCCGAAAAGTTTCCCACAGCGCCGCGCGTCTTATCAGACGCGCAAAGGTCGCTCCCTAACGGGCTCTGGATCAAGAACATGCGTGATTCTCGCAGAATGCTCGCAACGGCGCCTGTCAATTGTCCTGCAGCGGCTGGTATCGCGGCCCAAGCGGATGCTTGAGGTCGATCGCGCTCTCTTCCTGCGGAAGGAAAGTCGGACCGACGATGCGGACCTTGTTTTTGGTCGGGTCGTAGGGTCGCTCTTCTACCGGCTTGGGCGGCGCCTTTCTCTCGCTGCCGATGGTAATGACCGATGGGCTGACGGCGGTGAGCTTTCCGGCAGAGCCTGTCTTTTGCCTGTTGGCATCCGTTGCGGAATCCGGGATTCCGCAGCCACAGATGCCCGGTGAGCCGACACCGCGCGCCCGGTAGGCAAAGGCCGTTGGGAGGTCGGTGTAGGGCCGGCCGGTCGTTGCCGAAACCATCCGGTCCGCTTCTTCCGTTGCGAGCACATGGTAATAGAGCTCCGTCTCCGCACCCGGGCAGCGCGCGCGGCAGAGATCGGCGTCGCGACCGAAGTCCGCCGGCGTGGCATGCGAGGAGATGGGAAAGAAGGCGCCATCGCATGTTCGTACGCACATGGTTCTGAGGCTGCCGACGAAATCGGGCTCCATGAGCGGAAGCTCTGCCCCGGGGGCGTCGAGCAGAAGCGGATAGGCATCGCTGTCCGGCGGCAGGTCCCTCAGGATGTTCCGGTGAACCTCCGTTTCCCGGGCGGCGGCGCTCGCAAACTCGCCTTCGGCGCTTCCGGTATCCCAGGCCTCGCGCACCCCCGAGCAGTCGTTGAGTTCCATTGCAGCGAGGATACGCCGCCGAACGTCGTCGTCTCCACCGCCGATCAGATGCCTGCGCTGCGCCTTGAGTTGCCGCAGATTCTCCTCCATCCGCGCGATCGTCCCATCGAGTTCGGCGCAAGCCGCCTCGTCATCGCCGCCGATAATGACGACGCTGTCGCTGCTGCATTCCATTCGGCGGCGATCGTTCTTTGCGCGTCGCAGCTCGATGTTCTGGCGGGAGACCGCACCTGTAAAATCGCGCAGGCTGGCATTCGTCGTGAAACCCGTGGGAAGGCCGGCGAGGCGGGCGCTCAGCCGCTCGCAAACGCCGGATGCCGCAGCCGGGTCGGTTGTCGCCAACGCGAGCGGTACGAGAACCGCCGCGATGCGCCGGATCTTGGATGCCACCTTCGGGGACGCGGACACGTGCTTCTTCCTGCCTTGCAGCGGATCGTTGCCGATGTGTCCGCCTTACCGCCTCATCATAGGACCTTGTCGAGATGGTGCAACGGGAAGAGGGCATCTGCGTTAATTTGCAATGCCCTTGAATGGAAAGCAGTGGGCCGTGCGACCTGCACGGCCCGGAATATCGGGTCAGGCGGCGCGTGCCGTTTCGAGCGACATCGGGCGATCGAGGACGGTACCCTCGATGGAGGCCACAGCCTTCATCGTTTCGAGCAGGTTCCTGCTCACCTCCCAGGCAATGGCGACCGCATGGACGGAGCCGATCCTGTGTGGGTCGGCTATGCGCTCCCCCGGGCAACCCATGCGGCGGAACATTCGCTCCAGGAAAACGTCGGTGACCGTGACGATATGGCTGATGCCCGACGCAAGGCTCATTTCGCCCACACCGCACATCAGTTCGGCCGCGGCGATGGTGACCTGGTTCGATGCGCGATCCTGGGAAATTTCGGGATCGATGCAGAAGCGGCTCGATTCCCACACCGACGCACTGCGGATTTCCGGATTGTCCCCGAGCAGGATCGGGAACGTATCGTCCAGCATGTTCGGACCAAGCGTCGGAAGGAGCCTGAGAGAGCCACGAATCTTGCCAGTGTCCGGCGAGTACGACATGACATAGAGCGGATTGGCCTTGTCGTAGTGGTCGATTTCCCAGTCCCCTTCGGTCTTGACGTCCCACTTCAAGAAGTCGTGGAATACGCGCTTACGCAGCCGGAACATCTCGTCGATGGCCTGGGGATGCTGGCTGCGACCGTTTCCGTTCACTATCCTGATCATTTTTCGCTCCATGCGTGATTACGCGATGTAGCGATGCTGTCAGGCTCGGATGACATATGTAACTGTCTATAGTGACAGTTTATTTTCTTGTTTTTTCCCAATAGATTTGTGGGGGAAACTGCGAGTGGCCGGTCCTGTCCCGGGCCGGCAACCCGTCAGATGGTGGGGATCAGAGCATGTCGAACAGCGTGCGCTACGGCTTGCGTGTTGGACACTACATTGAGTTTGCGGCGGGCATTGGTCATGAAGAAACGCACGGTTCGCTCGGATATCCCGAGAATGGTTGCAATCTCCCAGTAGCTCTTGCCGGCCGCCGACCAGGTGAGCACTTCGGTTTCCCGCCCGGTCAGGCGGAGATCGCGCTCGTCGAGCGCCCCGGCCATGGCCGAATGTTCGAGCATGGAGGCGTGGAACAGGTTGGCAGCCAGCTGGAAATCGCGCAGATGACAACGGCGATAGGCGGACCACTCGACCGGCGACATATTGGCACCGATTGCGAGGAGCGCCATGCGGCCTGCAGGCGAGGGGAGCGGCAAGGCCACGCCTTCGGTGGAAAGCCCGATCTCCTCGGCCGCCTCGAAGAGGGGCTCGCATTCCGGAAAGCGGCGCCGCGCTGTCGCCCATTCCACAGGCCTGACACCGCCTAGCGCAAGCTTGAGGATCGGGTCGATCCTGTAAAGCTCCCTGGCGGCGTAGATTTCAGCGGCGTAGGCGCCGAAAGTGTGATGCAGGCGGCAGATTCTCAGACCATCCGGAAGAGACTCCGCCTCCAGATACAGGAGATGCGAGATGTTGAAGGTTCGACGCATCAGGGCGAAGAAGCGCTCGGGGTCGGCGCAACCTCCATATTCCACGATATCCAGCAAATTGAGGACAGCTTGTTGATTAGTCATGCCGTAACACCGAAACTTGCCCCTATAATAAACATGGTTTACGGCGGCCGGTTTTGTCTAGTGCAATATTTCATAAACGGTGCAGTAATCCGGTCTATACAATCTCAGGTTGAGTTTTGAGCCTGATATCGCCAGCGCGGCCGCGTCGTTTCCCTGGAAACAGCGCTTTTCGGCCCTCCATCGCCAATGAGGAGGCGCGCCATCCCTCAGACGGGATGGCTCGATTCGACGACGGCCAGCGCTGCCATGTTGACGACGCCGCGCGAGGTGACGGACGGCGACAGGATATGCGCCGGCAGCGCCGAGCCCAGAAGGATCGGGCCGACATGCAGGCTGTCCGTCATGGTTTTGACCACGCCGAGCGTGATGTTGGCGGCGTCGAGATTGGGGAAGACGAGCAGATTCGCTTCGCCGTTCAGCGTGCTGTCCGGCATCACGCGTTGGCGCAGGACCTCGGAGATGGCGGAATCGCCATGCATTTCTCCGTCCACCTCCAGATCGGGGGCTAGCTCGCGCACGAGCTGCAGTGCGGTGCGCATCTTGAAAGCGCTCTCGGAATCGCGCGAGCCGAAGTTCGAATGGGAGACGAGGGCGGCACGCGGCGTGATGCCGAAGCGGCGGATTTCGTTTGCAGCCATCACCGTCGTCTGAGCGATCTCCTCCGCGCTCGGGCTGAAGCTCACATAGGTATCGGTAAAGAAGGTCGCTCCGCGTTGTGAGATCAGGAGGCTGAGCGCCGAGAAGTCGAGTACGCCCGACCGCTTGCCGATGATCTGCGATACATCGCGCAAATGCTTGCTGTAGCGTCCCTCGACCCCGCAGATCAGCGCGTCCGCCTCGCCGCGCTTGACGGCGAGCGCGCCGATGACCGTCGTATTCGTGCGCACGATCGTGCGGGCCGCCTCGGGAATGACGCCGAGCCGCCCGACGAGGGCGAAATAATCATCGACATAGTCGCGGTAGCGCGGGTCGCCTTCGGGATTGACGACCTCGAAATCGACATCGGGGCGGATTCTGAGGCCGTAGCGCCGCAGTCGGGTCTCGATGATTTGCGGGCGGCCGATCAGGATCGGCTTGGCTGTGCCTTCCTCCAGCAGAACCTGGGCGGCCCGCAGCACCCGCTCATCTTCGCCCTCGGCGAAGATGACGCGGTTCTTCGTCGCATTCTTCGCTGCAGCAAAGACCGGTTTCATGATGAAGCCGGAGCGGAAGACGAAACGGTTGAGCTTGTCGAGATAGGCGTCGAAGTCCTGGATCGGACGCGTGGCGACGCCGCTTTCGGCCGCAGCCTTCGCAACGGCCGGTGCAATCCGCAGGATCAGCCGCTGATCGAAAGGCGAAGGGATCAGGTAATCGGGGCCGAAGACGGGCGTTTCGCCGGAATAGGCGCGGGCGGCGACATCCGACGGCTCCTCGCGGGCAAGGCCTGCTATCGCGCGCACGGCCGCCATCTTCATCTCTTCGTTGATGGTGCGTGCGCCGCAATCGAGCGCGCCACGGAAAATATGCGGGAAACAGAGGACATTGTTGACCTGGTTCGGAAAATCCGAGCGTCCGGTGCAGATCATGGCATCGGGGCGCGCGGCGCGGGCCACTTCGGGCATGATCTCCGGCGTAGGATTGGCCAGCGCCATGATCAGTGGCTTTTCGGCCATCCGGGCCAACAGTTCAGGCTTGAGAACGCCGGCGGCCGAGAGCCCCAGAAACACGTCGGCTCCGCCGATGCTGTCGGCGAGCACACGATTGTCGCTCTCCTGCGCGTAGACGGCTTTCCACTCGTCCATCAGGGCCTCGCGCCCCTTGTAGACGAGACCTTCGATGTCGTGGACCCAGATGTTTTCGCGCTTGGCGCCCAGCGTGACGAGGAGGTTGAGGCAGGCAAGCGCCGCCGCCCCGGCACCGGAGGCCACGATCTTGGCCTCGGCAATGTCCTTGCCGGCAAGTTCCAGGCCGTTCAGGACGGCGGCAGCGACGATGATCGCGGTCCCGTGCTGGTCGTCGTGGAAGACCGGTATTTCCATTTTCTCGCGCAGACGCCGCTCCACCTCGAAACATTCGGGAGCTTTGATGTCCTCGAGATTGATGCCGCCGAAGGTCGGCTCCAGCGCCGAGATGACGTCGACCATCCGATCGACCGTCGGTGCGTCGATCTCGATGTCGAAGACGTCGATCCCCGCGAATTTCTTGAAGAGAACGGCCTTCCCCTCCATCACGGGTTTGGAGGCCAGGGGACCGATATTGCCAAGACCGAGAACGGCTGTGCCGTTGGATACCACGGCGACGAGATTGGCGCGGGCGGTGAAATCGGCGGCGGTCTCGGGATTGTCCTTGATGGCGAGGCAAGGTGCGGCGACCCCCGGCGAATAGGCGAGCGCCAGGTCGCGCTGATTCCCGAGTGGCTTGGTCGGCTGAATCTCGAGCTTGCCGGGGCGAGGATAGCGATGGAAGAAGAGTGCCTGCTGATCGATGTCTCCGCTGGCGGGAACGGCCTGGGATTTCGCTTTATCGCCCGTGTTCATGCCTTTGCATTCCTTGAATTCTTGCGTGGGACCCGAGAGCGCGGTTCAGGAAATCGCGTTCACGTCCGGTGCTGATCGATGTCGTGCCTTTTGGCATGAATCGCCCGGCAGGTACAGTTTCGACGCGGTTCTTTCCAGCCATGGCTACGCGGCGCTTGCTGCCTGCTCCGTGTCCCATGTCATCTTCCTGAAACACGAGTCTGATTTTGACGGTCGTGAAACGGCTAAACCAGGATGAGGCTGGCATGGCGGCGGCATCGGCATACCAACAAAATTCCGTTCTGAAACTGCGGACGCTTTTCATTTCCGATGTTCATCTGGGCTCGAAAGCGGCCAAGACGGACTTTCTTCTGGATTTCCTGCGGCACCACGAGGCGGAGACGATCATTCTGGTCGGGGATATCGTGGACGGCTGGCGTCTCAAACGCAGCTGGTACTGGCCGCAATCGTGCAACGACGTGGTCCAGAAGCTTCTGCGCAAGGCACGAAAAGGCACGCGCATCATCTACATCCCCGGTAATCACGACGAATTCCTCCGGGAGTTTCCGGGCGTTCATTTCGGCGGTATCGAAGTGGCGCAACGCTATCTCCACAAGGGCGCGGACGGGCGGACCTATCTCGTGCTGCACGGGGACGAGTTCGACGTGGTCGTGCGCAACGCACGCGTTCTCGCCTATCTCGGCGACTGGGCCTACGACATGGCAATCGCCATCAATATTGGCCTTGCGGCAATACGTCGTCGTCTCGACATGCCTTACTGGTCGTTTTCCTCCTGGGCCAAGCTGCAGGTCAAACACGCGGTGAATTTCATCGGCGAGTTCCAGAAAGTCGTAACCGAGGAAGCCCGTCGTCACGACGCGCAAGGGGTGATCTGCGGCCACATCCATCATGCGGTCATCGAAGACATCGACGGCATCAGGTACATCAACACGGGCGACTGGGTGGAGAGCTGCACGGCGATCGCCGAGCATCACGACGGCACGATGGAGCTCATCACCTGGCACCAGATGCGCGGCGACAGCGCCGCTGGACAGCGAGCCGGCGAGGCCGAGGCGATGCCCATCAGGCGGCTCGCACCGCAGGCCGCCTGAGTGATCTGCGGGGCGCGGGAAAGTCGCGGAAGGGTCTGACTATCGTTCCGGTGGACAAGCGTCCGCGGTGACGACGAGCCGATGGCAAACACGCGCGCGGTTGTGTTACTGGTGGCCCACAGCCATCAGGTCCCTCCATGATTCCGTCATCTGCTCCCGCATTCGTCGCGGGGCCCCCGCCGCGCCATTTCGCACTCCGCATCGCGCTTCTCTTCTCAGCGCCGCTGATCGTCAACGGTTTCGCGATGCCGTACTTTCCGGTCTGGCTGAGCAGCCTGTCGCTCAGCGACTTCGAAATCGGCATAGTGCTTGCAGTTCCGATGTTCGTCCGGGTCATCACCGCACCGCTGGCGGGCGTTCTCGCAGACCGCATCGGCGAGCGGGCGATCGTCCTGATCTGGTCGGGCATCCTGTCCTTCGCCGGGGCAATCGTTCTTTTCTACGCGCAGAGCTTCTGGCCGGTGCTCGTCATCTACACGCTGCAATCGGCGGTTTATTCGCCCTATGTGCCGATCGTTGAGGCGATCGCGCTTTCGGGCGTGCGGCGCTGGGGCTTCGACTATGCGCAGATGCGTGTCTGGGGATCGGTCGCCTTTATCGGGGCGACGATGCTGGGTGGCTGGCTGATCGGAGTCGTCGGCGGGCAGATGGTCCTGCCCGCAATGGCGGCAGGCTTCGCGCTCACCATACTGTTGGCGGTGGCCGCGCCGCGTGTCGGCCGTCCGCGCAGGCCATCACCGATTACCGCAATCACCGAGCCGCCGCCGCAATCGCTCCGCCAGGCGGACCTTCAACTGCTTTTGGTCGGCGTGACGCTGGTCAACAGCAGCCATGCGATGCTCTTCGCCTTCTCTGCCATCTACTGGCAGCATATCGGCTACAGCGGCACGCAGATCGGCATTCTCTGGAGTGCCGGCGTCGCAGCGGAAGTGCTGATGTTCTTCCTTGCCAGGGCGATCGTCCGCCGGTTCAGCGTCTGGACGATGATCTTCTCCGGCTGCCTGCTCGCGGTCGTGCGCTGGCTGATTTTCCCGATGGATCTCGGCTTCTCGGGCTATTTCGTTCTGCAGTGCTTCCACGCCTTCACCTATGCCATCATGCATACGGGCATGCAGCACAAGCTGGTCGAGCGTGTCGCGGAGGAGCAGGAGGCGTCGGCGCAGGGGCTTTACTTTTTCTACACCGGCATCTTCACGGCGATCTTCACCTTTCTGTCGGGCTATTTCTACGCCTGGTTCGGCGTCGACGGCTTCTACTCCATGTCGGTGGTCGCGCTTTCCGGCTGCCTTTTCACTTTCCTCGGCTGGTATCTTCAGCCCCAGAGGCTGGCTTCCGGCGGAAAGACGAGCGAGGCCTCGTAGCGAAGGCCCGGCGTGCGGTCTTTCGAAAGCAGCAGCGGTCCGTCGAGATCCACGAAATCCGCGCCCTGCGCGACAAGCACCGCCGGCGCCATGGCGAGCGAACTGCCGACCATGCAGCCGACCATGATCTTCAGACCGAGGGCTTCGGCTGCAGCGCGCATGCGCAGGGCCTCGGTCAGCCCTCCGGTCTTGTCGAGCTTGATGTTGACCGCATCGTAGCGGCCGACGAGCCTTTCGAGGTCCTCCGTGGCATGCACGCTTTCGTCGGCGCAGACGGGTACGGGGCGGGGCAGGGAGGCGAGTATCTCGTCGCGGCCGGCCGGCAGCGGCTGTTCGATAAGGCTGATGCCGTTCTCGGCGCAGGCGGTGAAATGGGCGGCAAGGTTGGCTGCCGTCCATCCCTCATTGGCGTCGAGAATGATGCGGCTCGCCGGCGCGCCGCTCCTGACGGCGCGAATGCGCGCCGTGTCGTCTGCCGTTCCGACTTTCACCTTGAGAAGCGCGCGATGGGCGTGTTTCGCGGCCTGGGCCCTCATCTGATCCGGTTCGCCGAGCGATAAGGTGTAGGCGGTGGTCAAAGGCGTCGGCCCGGCTATTCCGACGAGCGCGGCAGCGGAGCTTCCACTGCGCTTTGCCTCGAGATCCCACAGGGCGCAGTCGACCGCGTTTCGAGCGGCGCCGGCCTTCATCGCCTTCTGCAGGTCCGTGCGTGTCATACCCTCTTCGATGAGCGGTCGTACGGTCTCGATGGCGCTCAGCACCGACTCGACCGATTCGCCGTAGCGGGCATAGGGAACGCACTCGCCCCAACCCCATAGCTCGCCGTCGGTAACGCGGCAGGTGACGACGCTTGCCGTGGTTTTCGAGCCGCGCGAAATGGTGAAAGCCCCGGCGATCGGAAAATGTTCGACGGTTGCTGTAAGAGAAATCGGCATAGGGACCCCTTGATTTCATCAGCTTCGGACCGCGGGCGGCGGACTTTCGCGAAGCTTCCGGCCCATTGTGTCATTTCTGTCGCACCAAGGGCACTGTACGACTTTGAATTCCCGCATGATTTTGTCATCAATTCGATTCTGGTTTAAGAGACTATGCGGAGAACGAACTGAAAGACCGATATCACGTGACGCGTGCCCAAACAGAGACCGCTGCCGACGTCGTCGTCGATGAGGGCGCCGCCGGAAACGGTCGGCGCTATGTGTTCAGCGGCGACTGGCGGCACGAGACCGCGGAGGAGATGGCCGCCAAGCTGAAGCGGCTTGAAAAGCCCTCCGATGGGCAGAGCGAGTTTGACTTCTCCGGCATCACCGCGATGGACACGGCCGGTGCGTGGATCATTCGCCGCTTCATGCACGGGGCAGCCGACGACGTTCGGTTCACGGGCGGCGAGCGTTATGCCGAACTGGTCCGCGCACTGCCGAAGCAACTGCGCAGCCCGGAAGAGAGTGGGACCAGAATGCCGCTTTTTCAGCGGCTGTTTACGCCCGTGGGTGAGCTGACGGTCTCCATCTGGACCGACACGGTAGCGGCCATGTACATCCTGGGGTCTGCGGTACGCGGCGCGCAGATGAAGCTCGGGCGTCACGCGGGCGTTTCGCCTGCTGCGATCGTCCATCAGATCGACCGCATGGGCGTCATGGCGACGCCCATTATCACCCTGATGTCGTTCCTGATCGGCGCCATCATCGCGCAACAGGGAGCGTTCCAGCTCCGTTCTTTCGGAGCGGAAATTTTCGTCGTCGATCTCGTCGGCATCCTGCAATTGCGCGAGATCGGCGTGTTGCTGACCGCGATCATGATCGCCGGTCGGTCGGGCAGCGCGATTACCGCCGAGATCGGCTCCATGAAGATGCGCGAAGAGGTCGACGCGCTCAAGGTCATGGGCTTGAGTCCCGTCGGCGTTCTCGTCTTTCCACGTCTCGTGGCGCTGACGATTGTCTTGCCGCTCCTGACGATCATTGCGAACTTCGCCGCCCTTGCCGGCGCCGCCATGGTGGCATGGGCCTATTCCGACATCACGATCCCGACCTTTTTGGCGCGGCTGCAGGAAGCTGTCGATTTCTCCTCGGTCGCGGCCGGTATGATCAAAGCCCCCTTCATGGCCCTGATCATCGGCGTCGTTGCCGCGGTCGAGGGACTGAAGGTCGGCGGCAGCGCCGAGTCGCTCGGGCGGCGTGTGACCTCCTCCGTCGTCAAATCCATATTCGTCGTGATTCTGATCGACGGATTGTTCGCCATGTTCTACGCGGCAATCGATTTCTGAGGTAGGCGAACATGGTTCAAGCGGTTATCGAAAAGCAAGCGGATGCGAGGGACAAGCGAGAGGCGGTTCTCTCCGTGCGCGATCTGACCGTCGGCTTCGGGGACCATGTCGTTCTCGACAATCTCAATCTCGAAGTGCTGCGTGGTGAAATCCTCGGCTTCGTCGGCGCCTCGGGTACCGGGAAGTCCGTACTGATGCGCACGGTCCTTCGGCTTCTGCCCAAGCGTTCCGGCACGATCGAAATTCTTGGCGCCGACTACGACAAAATGGGCGAGGCCGAGCGCATCGCACTCGACATGCGCCTCGGCGTGCTGTTCCAGCACGGCGCGCTTTTCTCGGCCCTGACGGTGCGTGAGAACATCCAGGTGCCGATGCGCGAATATCTGGATCTGCCGCAGGACCTGATGGACGAACTCGCCCGTCTGAAAATCGAACTGGTCGGCCTCGCACCGGAGGCCGCGGAGAAATACCCCTCGGAGCTTTCCGGCGGCATGATCAAGCGCGCGGCGCTTGCGCGCGCGCTTGCGCTCGATCCCGATCTCGTCTTTCTCGATGAGCCGACATCCGGACTCGATCCGATCGGTGCCGCGGAGTTCGACGAGTTGATCGCCAAGCTGCGGGACACGCTTGGATTGACCGTGTATATGGTGACGCACGACCTGGACAGCCTGTTTTCGGTCTGTGACCGGATCGCGGTGCTCGGCAACAAGCGCGTTCTCGTCGAAGGCACCATCGAGGATATGCTCGCCTGTGACGAGCCCTGGGTGAAGTCGTATTTCCGGGGCAAGCGCGCAAGGGCGATCGTGCGCGAGCAGGATTGAGACGAGAATGCGGGAGGCGGGGGAGCTACGGCGAGCCTGCTCGCAGAATGACATGAACAGGCGGCAAGGACCGCAAAGGTAGGTAATGCCGATGGAAACTAAAGCGAATTATGCCATTGTCGGCTTCTTCACCGTCCTGGTCATCGCCGCGGCCTTCGGCTTCGTCTATTGGATGTCGCAATATGGGCGAACCGGCCAGATGGTCGAACTCGTCGTCAACATTCCCGGGTCGGCCAATGGTCTGTCGGTGGGCTCACCGGTGCGCTTCAACGGCATCAACGTCGGCAGCGTGCGCAATCTTGCGATCGATGCCAATGATCCTCGCTATTCGATTGCGATCACCGAAGTCTCGGCCGATGCGCCGGTCATGAAATCCACAACGGCGACGCTCGAGGTGCAGGGGCTGACGGGAGCGGCCTATATCGAGCTCAGCGGCGGTCGCAAGGGGGACGAGAATATCCTCAAGACCGCGCTGGAAAACGGCACCCAGGCGCACATCCTTGCCGATCAGTCGAGCGTCACCAGCCTGCTGGCGACCGCGGACCAGATCCTCGACCGCGCGAATTCGGCGATCACGGATATCCAGAGCTTCGTCACCGACGTGCGTGGCCCGCTGACGGCCACCATCGGCAACGCGGAGCGCTTTTCCAAGGCGCTGGCGGACAATTCCGGTGCGATCGACCAGTTCCTGAAAAGCGTCGAACAACTGTCCGGCTCCGTCAATGCAGCATCGAAGAAGCTCGATGATACGCTTGCGAGCGCCGACAGGCTGATCAAGTCGGTCGACCCGAAGAAGATAGACAACATCGTCAGCAATGCCGAGCAGGTGAGCAACAATCTGAAGGATGCTTCAGGCGGGGTATCGGAAGCGATCGCCGGATTCCGGCGCACGGTGGAAACCTACGATCAGTTCGGCAAGAGTGCGCAACAGACGTTGAAGCGGGTCGATACACTGGTGGCCGCCGTCGACGCGCAGAAGGTCGGGCTGGTCGTCAACGATATCACGGCCGCGAGTGCGGACGCCCGCAAGATCGCCGCGCAGGTTTCGGACTTTGCCGAAAAGATTTCCGCCCGTCAGGGCGACATCGATCAGACGATCACCGATTTCACGCAAATGTCCAACAAGCTGAATGCGGCATCGAACCGGGTCGACAGCATCCTGGTGAAGATCGACGGCTTCCTCGGCGACGCGGACGCTCCGTCGCTTTCTGCGCAGGCACGCGAAACGCTCGAGTCCTTCCGGCGGGTGGCGGAGAACCTGAATGCGCAACTGGGCCCGATAGCCGAAAATCTCAAGCGTTTCTCCAATTCGGGACTGCGGGACGTCGAGGCGCTCGTCGGCGACACGCGTCGCACGGTTCAAAGCCTGCAGAATACGATTTCCGAGTTCGATAAAAATCCGCAGCGGCTTCTGTTCGGCGGCGAAACGGTTAAGCAATATGATGGCCGCACGCGTCGGTGATTCGTTTATCGAGGGTCGCGGGCAGGTTGCGTTGAGGGCGGGAAGCTGAACGGCGCCGCGTTGCTAGGGGATATTTGGCGTATGGGTTTTCCGGGTCTGGTAGGTTTTCGTGGCGCGAGAGCGGCCCGGTCTGCGGTGGTTCTTGCATTGGCGGCGACGCTGGCGGGGTGCGGCTCACGCCAGGCGGCCAACGACACGTTCAGTCTGGCGTCCGTTCCTGCGGTGGAGCGTCCGGGAGCCACGAACCGCCAGCTTCTCGTGCCTGAACCGACGGCGCTGAAGACCCTGGGCAGCGACCAGATCGTCGTTCGTCTTTCGAGGTCGGAACTGCAATACCTCGCCAGGGCCCAATGGGGAGACAATCTGCCGCGCATGGTGCAGGACAGGCTCGTCCAGACCTTCGATAACACCGGCAGGATTCGCGTCGGTAAACCCGGCCAAGGGCTCGCCATCGATTATCAATTGATAACCGAGCTCAGAGCCTTCGAAATATCCACCGATGGTCCGGCAACGGCGGTCGTCGAGATATTCGCCAAGCTACTGGACGACCGGAACGGCACCGTCCGCAAACAGCAGGCCTTCCGCGCCGTCGTGCCCGTGCGTGGCGCCGGCAATCCCGCCTTCGTCACCGCACTCGACGCCGCTTTCGCCAGGGTCGCGGCCGACATCGTCGGCTGGACGCTCAGCTCCATCTGAGGGAAGCCGTCTCTCTGACGATTATTTCTGATCTGAGATCAGCCGCATTGGGTAGCTGAGGGGCCGCTCACCCGCGCCCCGCCTTCGCGAGTTCGATGCGATTGACCACCTCGGCGACCCCTTCGACCGATAGGGCCGCCTCCTGGGCGCGGGCGATCTCCTCTTCGGTCGCCACCGTACCGGCGAGCAGGATCGTACTGCCCGAGCCCGTCACCGTGACCTCTATGGCGTCGAGGCCCGGCGCGACCGCAAGACAATGAGCGACCCGACGCTCGAGTTCGGCCGGATCTTCGGCAGGCAGCCTCTCGGGGTCATCGCCGAAGAATGTCCGTTTCTTGAAGACCATGCGTCGCTCCTTCTCTCCTGGAGAGGGAAACGCCGACGCGGCGCATTTGTTCGCCGCTTCAACGATGGTCGAATAAGCTGCGATTCACGGCCAGCGTACGAGTGGAGGCAGGGAGGAGAGGATCGACTCCACGTTGCCACCCGTCCTGAGACCGAAGATCGTGCCGCGGTCGTAAAGCAGGTTGAACTCGACGTACCGGCCGCGGCGCACGAGCTGTTCGTTTCGATCCTGTTCGGTCCAGGGCTTGTGGAAATTCGTCCGGACGATTCTCGGATAGACGAGTGCGAAGGCTTTGCCGACATCGCGCGTGAAGGCGAAATCCGCGTCCCAACCGCCGAGCTCCTCCGCAGAGCGGAGCCAATCGTAGAAGATCCCGCCGGTGCCGCGCGGTTCGTTCCGGTGTTTCAGGTAGAAATACTCGTCGCACCACTGCTTGAATTTTGCATGATCGGCGACGGGGTGCCGATTGCAGGCGATCTCCATGGCACGATGAAAAAGGACGGTATCCGGATCGGTCATGATGCGCCGGCGGTCCAGGACCGGCGTGAGGTCCGCGCCGCCGCCGAACCAATTGCTGGTGGTCACGACCATGCGCGTGTTCATGTGCACGGCAGGGACATTGGGGTTGACCGGGTGGGCGATCAGCGAAATGCCGGATGCCCAGAAGCGCGGATCTTCGCTCGCGCCGGGAATCTGGTCGCGGAACTCCGGCGAGAACTCGCCGAAGACGGTGGAGGTGTGAACCCCCACTTTCTCGAAGACGCGCCCTTCCATCATGGACATGCGACCGCCGCCGCCGGCACCTTCCTCGCGCAGCCAGTCCTTGGCGACGAAACGGCCTGCCGGACGATCCGACAGCGGACCTGTCAAATCGTCCTCGATCGCCTCGAAGGCGGCGCAGATCGTGTCGCGGAGGCTTTCGAACCAAGCCTTCGCCGCTGCCTTCTTGTCTTCGATGTCGGCCGGCAGGCCCTGTGGCAGTTGCGGTCTTTCCATGGGGATGCACTTCCGTTCGCGGATTTCCCTGCTGAAAACCGCCGATTCGATGTCGCCGCCACAGTCCATATTTTCAGCGGCTTGGCAACGGTGCCACGGCGACAGCGACAGTCTACCGCAATCAGGGCCTCAGCGGAGGATCGGGACAAATGACTGGCAATAATGCGGCGCTCATCCTATCTTTTCGCCAGAGGTATGGCCCATGGCGAAGATACCCCCAGGACCGCCGCTGGACGGCTTGCGGCGCCAGATCGCCCGGCATCGCCGGGAGCATCCCACACGAAGAGACGGGCTTTTCGTGCGCGAGACGTTTCGGCTCGAGCGCGACGCCGCGCGGGCCAAGGCGCGGGAGTGGTTCGATACCTGGCCAAAGGCTGCCTATTGGACCGAAGTCGAGAGCTGGCGCCAGCTCGAAGGGGGCGAGATCGAGTTCACGATGCGCCGTCTCCCGAGCGCAGACTGATCGCCCCCGATCCCGCCGCTGATACGACAGGCAAGAAAATCTTTGGCCATCGATAATAGCGTGGCCAAGGTCATGGCGGCGCGATAAACCATTTTGTGTCTCCCTCTCGCCATTGCGCGTATTCCCGAACCTGCCCCGATGCCCGTTCTCCGTTCCATCATCGTGCTCTCCATCACCCAGATCATCGCTTGGGGAGCGATGTTCATGTTCGTCTCTGTGACGGCGGTCGGAATGGCGAACGATCTTCTCCTGAGGCCTTCGGCCATCTATCTCGGCCCGACCGTCATGCTGGTCGCGATGGCCTTCTGCTCACCGCTGCTTGCGCCGATCTACGCGCGCCACGGGGCGCGGCTCGTGCTCGCTTTCGGTTCGGCGGCTGCGGCTCCGGGGCTGTGGCTGCTGGCCGGCGCCGGAGGTCCGGTTTCCTATTTTGCGGCCTGGGGCATTCTTGGTCTAGCCGGGGCGGCAGCACTCACGACGTCGGCTCAGGTGTTCCTGACAGAGATCGCGGGCGAGGGCGCGCGTCGTGCCATAGGGGCGCAGATGCTCGCCATGGCGCTCGCACCCACGATCGCCTGGCCGGTCACGACTTTCTGCGAGGCGGCTCTCGGTTGGCGCGGCACATTCGTCCTTTATGGTGCGGTGATGCTCCTCGCCTGCGCGCCCTTGCATTTTTTCGCCTTGCCCAGAGGCAAGCCGCCAAAATGCGATCCCCGGATCGCCCGATCGAATCGATCCGCGTCGCCGGCTGTTCGTCGCCAGTGGCGCGTCGTTGCCCTGATCACGGCGGCGGTCGCGCTCAACGGCTTTGTTACCTGGGGTTTTCAGCTTGTGGTGATCGATCTTTTCCGCAGCTTTGCCGTGCCCGGCTATCTGGCGGTCGGCTTCGGATCGGCCATCGGTTTCATCCAGCTCTCGGCGCGGCTTTTCGATTTCCTCGGCGGCAATCGCTGGGACGGCTTGACGACGGGCTTGGTTGCCGCGGCGATCATGCCGCCGGCACTGCTGGCGCTCGCGCTTGGGCAAGGGGCGGAATGGTCGATCGTTCTCTTCCTCGTGCTCTATGGCCTTTCAAGCGGCGCCATGTCCGTCAGCCGGGCGACGATGCCGCTCGTCTTCTTTTCTTCTGCGGAATATGGGGCGGTGGTGGCGCGCCTCGGCCTGCCGCTCAACCTGGCTTTCGCCGCCGCCCCGCCGTTCTTTTCGTTCCTGCTTGGCGAGGCGGGCAACAGGTGGACGCTGGCGTTTGCGCTTCTCTGCTCCCTCGGTGCATTGGCCAGCATGGCTCTGCTCTCCCGTATGAGGCCTGCGCAGTCGGGTCAGCCGGCTAACTCGCGTCATGCTCCGGCCCATCGGCGGGATCGATGAGGCGCGGCCCCGTTCCTTCGGAGGCAAGGACGTCCCATGGATTGCGCAAGGGACAGTCGCGCATCGACAGGCAACCGCAGCCAATGCAGCCTGTGAGCTGATCGCGCAGCGCCGTCAGCTTGGCGATCCGCTCGTCGAGCTGCTGCCGCCAGGTCTTCGAGAGCCGTCCCCAGTCGTCGACCGTCAGCGGCCGGTCGTCGGGGAGCACCGACAGGGCCGACTGGATCTCGGCAAGCGGGATACCCGTACGCTGGGCAACCTTGATCACGGCCACCCGCCTCAGGACGGAACGCGGGTAGCGCCGCTGATTGCCCCGGCTGCGATTGCTGCGGATGAGGCCCTTGGTCTCGTAGAAATGAAGCGTCGACACCGCGAGGCCGCTGCGTTCGGCCACTTCGCCGACCGTCAGCTCGCGCTTGATATCGTTGGGTCTGTCTTTTTTCACGGCTGCTATTGACCTCAACTATAGTTGAGGTTCTATAGCATGAGCTCCCTGCAACCGACAACATGGAGCCGACATAGCATGACTGAAAAGATGACCCTTGCCCTGATCTACGGCAGCGCACGGCAGGGCCGTTTCTGCGACACGGTCGCGAGCTGGCTCATTCGTGAGCTCGAGACGTCCGACGTGTTCAGCCTGACGATCATCGATCCCGTCAGAATGAAAAGCGCTCGCGGTGACAAATCCGCCGGTCCAGCCGAGTGGATGGAGCGGAAGGTCGCCGAAGCGGACGCATTCATCGTCATCACTCCGGAGTACAACCACGGCTACCCGGCGGCCTTGAAGGAGATGATCGATGCGGTCTATGAGCCCTGGCACGCAAAGCCGGTAGCCTTCGTTTCCTATGGCGGCGCATCGGGCGGCATACGGGCCGTCGAACAATTGCGGCAGGTCTTCGGCGAATTGCACGCCGTCACCCTTCGCGACGGCATCTCCTTCGCCAAGGCCTGGTCGAAGTTCGATGCGGCGGGCAATCTCTACAAACCGGAAGAGATGCGTGCGCCGCTATTCCTGATGATCGACCGGCTGACCTGGTGGGCGCGCACCCTGAAATACGCACGCAAGGCAACGCCCTACAACGAGATCGCCGCATGACCGCCGTCAGGACGCCGGATCCGGGTACAGTTGACGGCCGCCGCTCGTTTCGGCTCAGAAGGCGCCGGTCTGCCGCAGCGCTTCTCCGGCGATCATGGCGGTTGCCATGGCGATGTTGAGCGAACGCTGGCCGGGCGCCATCGGTATGAGGATGCGCGCGTCGGCCCGTTCGTGGACGTGATCGGGAACCCCGGCGCTTTCCCTGCCGAAGAGAAGGACGTCGTCCGGCCGGAAGCTGAAGCGCGTATAGGGGGCGGCCGCCTTGGTGGAGGCGAGCACGAGGCGTCTGCCGGTGCTCGACCGCCATGTTTCGAAACGCTCCCAGCTGACGTGCCGAGTCATGGTCACCGCCGCGATATAGTCCATTCCCGCACGCTTGAGATTGCGGTCCGAAAGATCGAAACCGGCAGGCTCGATGATGTCGACCGAAAGACCGAGGCAGGCGGCGAGCCGCAGGATCGTTCCGGTATTGCCTGGAATGTCAGGCTGGTAAAGGGCGATGCGGAGGTCGTTCATGCGGCTGTCGATAGAATAGATTGGAGCGTGGGAGTGATCGATGTCGGTTCCTATGCCACCGATCGGCCTCGCGATCCATGGTCGGGTGTACTCCGAGACGATTCATTCGGGGCCGCTTCTTTTGCCGCCGCTAATTTGTGCCGTATTGGCAACAGACCAACGGCCGGCGAAAAAATGGTCAAGAAAATGCCTGCGACAATCTGGCATGGCAGCACGAATAAGGTTAAAGCTCTGTCCTCTTCAACGCGAACCGAAGGAGGCATGCATGACTGTTCTGATGTTGACGCGCCTCCCACGAGTAACACGGCCTTTCCTGGCCTGACCGGTTCCGCGCCTCTGCTTTTTTCGATCGAGCGATGCGCGCTCCGGTTCATCCGGGGTCATGCTCCGCTCGCGGGCGTCATTTCCGGGTTGTATTTTTCAAGATAAAGAATGCGGGGCGACCCGCTTTCCTTCAACTATCTGAAGGGGCTAGACAATGTTCGGCTGGTTTGAATCCCGCCTCGATCCTTATCCGACGGAGGAGCCGAAGCTCCCGCCAAAGGGTCTCTTTGCCTTTTGCTGGCACTATACCAGGCCCGCGGCTCCGTGGCTCTTGATCATGTCGATCTGCACCATGCTGATCGCGATCGGCGAAGTGGCCTTGTTCCAGTTCCTGGGCAATGTGGTCGATTGGCTGTCCACCGCTGACCGCGAAACCTTTCTTGCGACCGAAGGCGGCAGGCTCGCCTGGATGGCAGCCCTCATTCTTATCGGTCTGCCGGGGCTGGTCGCCCTCGACTCCTTCGTGATGCATCAGGTGTTGCTCGGCAATTATCCGATGATCGCGCGGTGGCAGATGCATCGCTATCTGCTCAGGCAGAGCATGACGTTCTTCGCCAACGAGTTTGCCGGGCGCGTGGCCACGAAGGTCATGCAGACGTCGCTTGCGGTCCGTGAAACGGTGATGAAGATCCTCGACGTCTTCGTCTATGTGGTGAGTTATTTCGCGACGATGCTGATCGTCGTGGCGGCCGCGGATTGGCGCCTCGTGATGCCGCTCGGGCTGTGGCTCGTCATCTATATCGTGATCGTCACCTATTTCGTTCCGCGGCTGCAGAAGATCTCCAAGGAACAGGCCGACGCGCGCTCGATGATGACCGGACGCATCGTCGACAGCTACACCAATATCGGGACCGTCAAGCTTTTCTCCCATGCAGGGCGGGAGGAGACATACGCCCGCGCGGGCATGGACGAATTCCTGAGCACCGTGTACCGGCAGATGCGGAAGGTCACGCTCTTCCACATATTCGTCTACGCAAACAACTGTATCGCCCTTTTTTCCGTCGGCGCTCTCGGAATCTATCTGTGGCTGACGAGCGGAATCTCGATCGGCGCGATCGCCGTCGCGATCGGTCTTGCCATGCGCGTCAACGGCATGTCGCAATGGATCATGTGGGAAGTGTCGGCGCTGTTCGAGAATATCGGCACTGTCTATGACGGCATGGGCATGATGACCAAGTCGCACGACATCGTCGACAAGCCGGCTGCCGTGACGCTCAAGGCCGACCAGGGTGCGATCAGCTTCGAAGACATCCGCTTCCATTACGGCAAGGCCAAGGGCGTCATAGACCGGCTATCACTCGATATCCGGCCCGGCGAGAAGATCGGGCTGGTCGGCCGCTCCGGCGCCGGCAAGACGACCTTGATGAACCTGCTTCTGCGCTTCTACGATCTGGAATCCGGCGCGATCCGGATCGACGGCGTGGACATCTCGACCGTCACCCAGGACAGCCTGCGTTCCCAGATCGGCGTCGTGACTCAGGACACGTCGCTCCTGCATCGCTCCATTCGCGACAACATCGCCTATGGGCATCCGCAGGCAAGCGACGACGACATCATCGCCGCCGCGAAGAAAGCGAATGCCTGGGACTTCATCCAGACGCTCGAGGACAATCTGGGCAGGCGAGGGCTCGACGCTCAGGTGGGCGAACGCGGGGTCAAGCTTTCGGGCGGCCAGCGGCAAAGGATTGCGATCGCCCGCGTTTTCCTGAAGGACGCACCGATCCTCATCCTCGACGAAGCGACGTCTGCGCTCGACTCGGAGGTGGAGGCGGCTATTCAGGAAAATCTCTTCGCACTGATGTCCGGCAAGACGGTGATCGCCATCGCGCATCGCCTGTCCACGCTGACGGAGATGGATCGCCTGGTCATCCTCGAAGCCGGCCGGATCGTCGAGACCGGCTCTCACAACGAGCTCGTCGCCAGGCGCGGCATTTATGCCGATCTCTGGTCGCGCCAGTCCGGCGGCTTCATCGCCGACGAGGTCGAAAAGGAGGAGGCGGCGGAGTAATCCGCCGCCTCCCGCTCCACCGCCGGCTCTGCGTTCAGCGGGCCGGAGTTACGCAATCGTAATGGGCGCGGAAGCGAAAACGGATTGCCCGGATTTCAGAACCGCCTATATCGGAACGATGCTGCGCGCCATCGTCAAGATTTTCGAAAACTGGATCGACCCCTTTGCGCCCCGCGAGCGGCTGCAGCCGCCGCGGTCGCTCTTGGGTTTTGCCTGGTTTTACGCCAGCCAGGCGAAAGGTCCTTTCCTCGCCATGGCCGTGCTCGGCGGTCTCGTGGCGATGCTGGAAGCCGGCCTGTTCTATTTCGTCGGTCGGCTTGTCGATGTGCTCGACACGATCCGACCGGAGGACGGCTGGCACGGGTTGATCTCGACCAACGGACCGGAACTGCTCTTCATGCTGCTGACGGTCCTGGTGTTCCGCTTCCTTGCGGTGACGCTTGCCGCGCTGGTGGAGGAGCAGTCGATCATCACCGGTTTCCTGAACCTGGTGCGCTGGCAATCCTATGTCCATGTCGCGCGCCAGTCGCTCTCCTTCTTTCAGAACGACTTTTCCGGGCGTATCGTCACCAAGGTCTGGAGCGGCGCACAGGCGACGAGCGACCTGATCGTTTCGCTTTTGCAGGTGGTCTGGTTCATCGTCATCTACACGGCCTCGACCATGGCGCTGATCGCCCAGTTGGACTGGCGGTTGGCGGCGATGGTCGCCTTCTGGATCGTGATCTTCCTGGTGCTCGCGCGCTATTTCGTCCCGCGTGTGCGCAAGCATGCCCGCGACACGGCGGAGATGGCGTCGATGCTGAACGGCCGCATGGTCGATGCCTATGCGAACATCCAGACGCTGAAGCTGTTCGGCAGTGACGAGGAGAACGACCGTTATATTCGGGGTGGGTTCCACCGCTTCCAGGGAGCAGTCATCCCTTTCACGCGCCTCCTGACGGGGGTGAGGGCATCGCTCGCGCTTTTGTCCGGCATGATGATCGCGGCGATCGCGGTCTACGCGGTTCACTTGTGGTTGGCGGGCGCGGTCAGTTCCGGCGCCGTCGCGTTCACCCTGGCGCTGGTGCTGCGCCTCAACATGCTGCTCGGGCGGATGATGTCGCAATTCAATGCGATCATGCGCAATATCGGCACGATCCAGAATTCGGCGGAGCTGGTATCGCAGCCGATCGGGCTGACCGACCGGCCGGGCGCACCGGAACTGCGGGTCAGCCGGCCGGAAATCCGCTTCGAACATGTGACGTTTCACTACGGCAGGGGCGGCGGGGTCATCGACGACTTTTCGCTCACCATCCGTCCGGGCGAGAAAGTCGGCATCGTCGGCCGTTCGGGTGCCGGCAAGTCGACCCTCGTCAATCTGCTGTTGCGATTCTACGATCTCGAAGGAGGGCGGATCCTCATCGACGGACAGGACGTCGCTGCCGTCCGGCAGGAATCGCTGCGCAGCCGGATCGGCATGGTCAGCCAGGACACGTCGCTTTTGCACCGGTCGATCCGCGACAATATCCTCTTCGGGCGACCAGGGGCGGGCGAGGAGCAATTGGTCGAGGCGGCGCGCAGGGCGGAAGCCCATGACTTCATCGTCGGTCTGCAGGATCAGCGCGGCCGCAGAGGGTTCGATGCACATGTGGGCGAGCGCGGCGTCAAGCTTTCCGGCGGCCAGCGCCAACGTATCGCTATCGCCCGGGTCATGCTCAAGGATGCGCCGATTCTCGTGCTGGACGAGGCGACTTCGGCGCTCGATTCGGAAGTCGAAGCGGCGATTCAGTCCAATCTGGAACGGCTGATGCAGGGCAAGACGGTGTTGGCCATCGCGCATCGGCTGTCGACGATCGCCGCGCTCGACCGGCTCGTCGTCATGGACAGAGGCCGTATCGTCGAGGACGGCACCCATGCCGAACTCATCGCCAATGGCGGTCTCTACGCCGATCTCTGGTCGCGCCAGTCGGGCGGTTTCATCGCGCGCGAAGAGGCCGCGGAATAGGGCGTTCCGCGGCGCGGCTATAACGCGTCAAGTCCTTGTGCCAATTGGTCGCGCCTTTCCCCGCGACAATCTGCCCGCGGCCCCTTGTCAAGGCTGGACATAATCTGCGATCAGGCATAGAACGCGCCGGATTGATGGGGAATCTGCGTGCAGAATTTTTCCCGGATTCTGACATCCGATCCGTGGCTTGCCTCAAGGGGCCGGATGGGGTGCCAGCGTTTGACGGGGCGTGGTTCCAGGCTCGGGACGGGGCAGGAAGCGCGCCGGGGGCGGATGCGGTTTCCGCAACATTTGCGTGAGAGGATGTTTTAGCCGTGAGCGAACACGAGACTTCAAGCGAGACCATGGGCGAGCCCACTCGCCGCGATTTCCTATACCTGGCTACCGGTATGGCCGGCGTTGTCGGGGCCGGTGCGGCGGCATGGCCGTTCATCGACCAAATGCGTCCGGACGCATCCACGCTGGCGCTTGCTTCGATCGAAGTCGACGTTTCGAGCTTGCAGCCGGGCATGTCGCTGACGGCGAAGTGGCGCGGCAGGCCGGTCTTCATCCGCAACCGCACCGATAAGGAAGTGGAAGAGGCCAAGGCCGTAGCACTCGAAGAATTGAAGGATCCGGTGGCGCGCAACGCCAACCTTCCGTCCGATGCCCCGGCAAACGATCTCGATCGTTCCGCCGGCGAAGGCAAGGAAAACTGGATCATCATGGTGGGTGTCTGCACCCATCTCGGTTGCGTTCCGCTCGGTCAGGCGGGCGATTTCGGCGGCTGGTTCTGTCCCTGCCACGGCTCGCACTACGACACGGCCGGCCGAATCCGCAAAGGCCCGGCACCGGAAAACCTCGCCGTGCCGACCTTCTCGTTCGTTTCCGACACAGTCATCAAGATCGGTTGAGGGGACTACTGATAATGAGTGCTGATCATTCAACCTACACGCCAACGACGGGCATCGAGAAGTGGGTTGACTCCCGTCTTCCGCTGCCGCGGCTCGTTCACGACTCGTTCGTCTCCTATCCGGTTCCGCGCAACCTGAACTATGCTTACACCTTTGGTGCTATGCTTTCGGTGATGCTGATCGTGCAGATCCTCACCGGCATCGTCCTGGCCATGCACTATGCCGCAGAAACGAGCGTCGCCTTCAATTCGGTCGAGAAGATCATGCGCGACGTCAATCACGGCTGGCTGCTGCGTTACCTGCACGCCAACGGCGCGTCGTTCTTCTTCATCGCGGTCTACCTGCATATCGCCCGCGGCCTCTATTACGGCTCCTACAAGGCGCCGCGAGAGATCCTCTGGATCCTCGGCGTGGTCATCTATCTCCTGATGATGGCGACCGGCTTCATGGGCTACGTGCTGCCCTGGGGGCAGATGTCCTTCTGGGGGGCAACCGTCATCACCGGCTTCTTCTCGGCCTTCCCGCTGGTGGGCGAGTGGATCCAGCAGTTCCTGCTCGGCGGCTTTGCCGTCGACCAGCCGACGCTCAACCGCTTTTTCTCGCTGCATTACCTTCTGCCCTTCATGATCGCCGGCGTCGTCGTCCTGCACATCTGGGCGCTGCATGTCACCGGCCAGACCAACCCGACCGGGGTGGAGGTCAAGTCCAAGTCCGACACCGTGCCCTTCACGCCCTATGCGACGCTGAAGGATGCGCTCGGCGTATCGGTTTTCCTGATCGTCTATGCCTGGTTCGTCTTCTACATGCCGAACTTCCTCGGACACCCGGACAACTATATTCCGGCGGACGCGCTGAAGACTCCTGCTCATATCGTTCCGGAATGGTACTACCTGCCGTTCTACGCGATGCTGCGGGCAATCACCTTCAACGTCGGCCCGATCGACTCCAAGCTTGGCGGCGTTCTGGTGATGTTCGGCTCGATCCTCATCCTGTTCTTCCTGCCCTGGCTCGACACGTCGAAGGTCCGGTCGGCCGTCTACCGTCCCTGGTACAAGCTGTGCTTCTGGATCTTCGTTGCTGACTGCATCCTGCTCGGCTGGTTGGGTTCGCGCCCGGCGGAAGGCATCTATGTCGTGATGTCGCAGCTCGGCACGTTGTATTACTTCGCCTTCTTCCTCGTCATCATGCCGATCCTCGGTCTGATCGAGACGCCGAAGCGCATTCCGAACTCCATCACCGAAGCGGTGCTGGAAAAACAGAATGCCAAGGCGCAGTTGAAGCCCGCACGCGCCTGACCGGAACAGCGATCGATAAGGAATCCACAACAATGAAAAAGCTTGTTACAGGCATTCTGTCACTTGCTGTCGTCGCCGGTCTCGGGTTTGGAGCGGCTGTCGCGCAGGACGAAGCAGGCGGCGAGGAGCACGCCGGGGGCACGCCCCACTACCCGATCCACAAGCCGGAACAGCAGGACTGGACTTTTGCCGGGCTGTTCGGCCACTACGACAAGGGGCAGCTGCAGCGTGGCCTGAAGGTTTACACCGAGGTCTGTTCGGCCTGCCACTCGATGGAGCTCGTCTCCTTCCGCACGCTCGAGGACCTCGGTTACTCCGAAGCGCAGGTGAAGGCCTTCGCTGCGAATTACGAAGTCGAGGACGGTCCGAACGCGGATGGCGAGATGTTCACGCGCAAGGCCGTTCCGTCCGATCACTTCCCGTCACCCTTCCCGAACAAGGAAGCGGCGGCTGCTTCGAATAACGGCGCGGCACCGCCGGACTTTTCGCTGATCGCGAAGGCACGCGGCATCGAACGCGGTTTCCCGCAATTCGTCTTCGACATGTTCTGGCCCTACCAGGAAGGCGGTCCGGACTACATCCATGCGCTTCTGACCGGCTATCAGGATCCGCCGGCGGGCGTGGAAGTGGCCGAAGGCACGCATTACAACCCGTATTTCGCCAGCGCCGCGGCACTGGCAATGGCACCGCCGATCTCCGATGACCAGGTCACCTATGACGACGGCGCCCCCCAGACCGTCGACCAATATAGCAAGGACGTCTCGGCGTTCCTGATGTGGGCCGCCGAGCCGCATCTGGAAGATCGCAAGCGCACCGGCTTCATGGTCATGGTGTTCCTGCTCATCTTCACGGGCCTCATCTACCTGACGAAGAAGTCGGTCTACGCGAACAAGGAACATTGATCCGGTTTGCTTGCTGGCCAGCAGGCCTGATCGACAGGAAGCCTCGGTGTTTTTTACCGGGGCTTTTTTTGTGGCATGCGGGCACAACGCAAAATTCGAAGCGAGGGCCCACCGCAGGTATTCTCCCCCCTTGTGGGGACACGACACGCGGTTTGACCTTCACCTATCCCAAACAATGCCGTCGGCAGACCGCGTCGCTTGAAGCGAGTGGCAGCCGGTTTCTCTCCGTGGCAACGGCTTCCCCCGGAGGAGCAGATGTGTATGTGCCCTAAAGTGTGCCGAGATTGGAGCCGCCGGCGCCGCTTGTTTGCTTTCCTCATTCCTGTGCTTGTCACAGGAATCCAGCCAGACCAAGTCCTTGGGCTGAAAGAACCCTTCCCGCGCCGCAGACGCGGCGCTGCCCTCATCTCTGTGACAACCACAGAGAGAGGAAGAGGAGAGATGAATAGAAACGGCCCCGTCTTGCGACGAGGCCGTTCCGAGAGACCGATTGCTGTCCGTGTCAGCTGAAGCGCCCTGCCGCGTGGGCAAGCATCGTGTAGACCTTGCCCGTATCGGACGTCAGGTAGGTCTGTGTGATGCGCTTGTCGGGATCGTTGCGCGCGACATCGGCGAGCAGCTTCTCGAAGTCGGCGATATAGCGGTCGACGGCGGTGCGGAACTCCGGTTCGCGATCGTATTTGCGCTTGATTTCGTCGAAGGTCTGCTGCCCCTTCAGCGTGTAGAGGCGGCGGGTGAAGACGTCCCGTTCGCCGCGCTGATAGCGACGCCAAAGCTCGACGGAGGCGTCGTGGTCGATCGCACGCGCGATGTCCACCGAGAGCGAATTCAGCGACTCGACCACATGGCGAGGGTTGCGGCTGTCGCCGGCTTTTGCCACCGGTTGGCTTTCCGCCGAGCGCGGCCGCGCCGCTGCAGGCTCTTCCTCGCGGGAAGCCGCGCGCAGGAGATCGCGCATCCAGCCGCCGCCCTCTTCGGCGCGTTCCTCCGTTGCCGGCGGCCGGGCAGGCTGCAGCGGGCGGGTGGCCTGCTCTATGCCCAGGCTTCCGCGCAGAGCGGCATTCGGAGCCGGCTGCGGTGCGGCAGGTTGCGGCACGGCGGCTTGCGGCAGCGATGACTGCGGTGCGACGGCTTGTGGCGCGACGACGCGGGCTGCCGGGGCAGCGGGGGCTTCCTGCTGGCGAACCGGCTGGGCGACTTCGAGCTGCGAGGAAGACTTGCCGATGATCTCGGACAGTTCCTGCAGCGCCTTGATCTGTTCGCCGACGGCGCGCCGCATCAGCGCGGCATTTTCCTTGGCCTCTTCCGGAAGGTCGAAAGCGCCGCGCTTCAATTCTTCGCGCGTCATGTCGAGTTCCTTGCGGATTTCGCCGGCGGAACGACGGATGTCGTCGGTTGCGCCGTTGAAACGGCCGATCGCATCCTCGATCGCCTGGCGGACGGCTTCGCGCAACTGTGCTGCGACGCCATCGGACTTCTTGCCGCTCTCGGCCAGCATACGCTCGACGTCGGAGACCGACGCACCGATACTGCCGCGCAGCCGCGAGGCCGCGTCCTTGGCACGCTCTTCCACGGTGGCGAACGCGCCTTCGAGCGCCTGGCCGGCTTCCTCGCCGGTCTTTGCCACGACTTGCCGCAGGGCCTCGGAGGCGCTGAGTGCACGTCCTTCGACCTGCGAAAGCGTCTTGTTTGCGTCGGCGAAGGACGTCTCGACGCCGGAGCGCAGTCTGTCGGCGATCTGGCGTGAGCGTTCCTCGGCCTGCGAGAAGACCCCTTCGACCGAAGCGGCGGCTTCATCGCTCGCCTTCACAAGCGTATCGCGCAGGGCCTCTGCCGCCTCGGTTGCCCGCTGTTCGGTGTTCGACAGCAGTCGGCCCACATCGGCGAAGGAGGTTTGGATCCCGCTGCGCAGGTTGCCGGCAACCTGACCGGAGCGTTCCTCGGCGCGCTGGAAGGCGCCGTCGACGAAGCCCTCGAGCGCACGCATGGTCCGCTCGATCTCCTCCGAACGCTGGACGAGGCCGACCGAGAGTGTCCGAAGCGCGTCCTGGCGCTCTTCGAGCGTGCTCACAAGGTTCGACTGGGCGGCCGCCAGGAGGTCGGAAGCCTGTCCGAGAACCTTCGAATGGTCTTCGAAGCGGCCGACGATGCCGCCGATCTGCGACAATGTCGAGGAGGAAATGTCCGACAGCTTGTCGACTTTGCCTTCGATCAGGCGGGTCGAGGTGGAGAGCATGTCGGAGGCCTGCCGCGCCGTTTCCGAGACCTTTGCGGCGGTCGCCTCGAGCCGCTGGTCCATATCTCCGAGATTGCCGCTCGCCTGGTCGATGACCGTGGCGATCGCCGAATTGCTCGACGCAAGCTGGTCGATCAGGCCCATGGCCGTCGACTGCAGCCGGTTCTCGACCATTTTCATCGCCTTGGCGGTCTCTTCCGCACGCAACGAGATGGCGTCGAGCGTCTCGCCGGTCCGTTCGGTGATGGCGTTGATGAGCGCGGCGTTTTCGGCACGCAGGCGGTCGGCGCTTTCCTGGGTGAGGGAAGCGATGCGTTCGGCGGCCTCCTTGCCGGTGGCGGCGTATTGTTCGATGACAGGGCGAGCCTGCTCGTCGAGAAGACGCGACAGTTCCATCGAGCGCCCGGCAAGCATCGAGTTGAGTTCGCGGGTGCTTTCGTCGAGCGTGCTGCGGATGGACTGGCCGCGCGCATCGAGCGCTTTCTCCGCCTCTGTCAGGCTCTGCTGAATGCTCTTGGCATGGGTCGCGATCTGGCTGTTGGTCGAGGCCAATCGGGCGGTCGCCGTGTCCGCGGCTTCCGCGACCGAGCGGGCGAGATCGGCGTGGCGTGCTGCCGTGGCCGATGCGGTTTGCTCGATCGACGATGCAAATTCGGCATTGCTCGCGGCGAGCGCACCCGCGAAGTCGGCGCCGGCCTTGGACAGGAGCCCGGCCGACCGGGCGGCTTCCGCGTCGATCTCCTGGGTGGCGTCGCTGACGGCGCCACGCAGGCTGGTTACGAGCGCCGCAGCTTTCCCCTCGATCGTGCGGTTTACGTTGTCGAGGCCGATATTGAGGGCCCGATCCATCGTGCCGAGCCGCTCCTCGATCCGGCCCGTGCCGGCTTCGATGGCAGTCGATATGCGCGTTGCCGCAGCCTCGCTGATCCGGTCGATTTCGCCTGCGCGTTCACCGAGGCTGTCGGCGATGCGCTGGCCGGCATTGTCGACGATCGCATTGACGCTGCCGACGCTGTCGCGGATGCGCTCCTCGAGGGAGCCGAGGCTCGTTTCGATGCGCGCGCCGGTATCACCGAGAATGGCGTCGACATCGCCCACGCTGCCGCGGATGCGCTCTTCGAGGGAGCCGAGGCTCGTTTCGATGCGTGCGCCGGTTTCGCCGAGAATGGCGTCGACGTCGCCGACGCTGCCGCGGATGCGTTCTTCGAGCGAACCGAGGCTTGTCTCGATGCGCGCGCCGGTTTCGTCGAGGCGGCTATTGACGCCGCTGATCGAAATGTCGACGCGATTGGTGAGCGTGTCGGCCGCCAGACTGATCTGATCGGCTGTTTCGGCCAGACGTTCCGCAATCTCGCCCGTCGTCGAGCGCATGCGGGAGTCGAGCGCCTCGGCGCTGCGATCGATCGCTCCGGCGATCGAGGCCTGGCGCTCTTCCAGCGACATTTCGAGCATGCTGGCGCTGGTCGCCAGTGTAGTGGCCATCGCCATCGACTGGTCGGACAGCAACTCTTCGAGACGCTCGCGTCCCTGGCCAACCGAGAGGTTGATGGTGTTGATCCGATCGTCGAGGGTCGTGCGCAATTGCTCATGGGTGGTCGCCAGCGTGTCGCGCAGTTGCGCGGCCTTGCCGGAGAGCGTCCGATCGATCTCGGTGGCCTTGTCGGCAAGCGATGCGGTTGCTTCCGACGTGCGGGCGGCGAGCGCCTCGGTGCTGCGCTCGATCGCTCCGGCGATCGAGGCCTGGCGCTCTTCCAGCGACATTTCGAGCATGCTGGCGCTGGTCGCCAGGGTCGTTGCCATCGCCATGGACTGATCCGAGAGCAGCTCTTCCAGCTGCTCGCGGCCCTGGCCGACGGCAAGGTTGATCGCCGTGATCCGGTCGTCGAGCGTCGAACGGATCTCGTCGTGCGTCGTCGTCAGCGTATCGCGCAGGTGCGAGGCCCTGCCGGTGAGCGTCTGTTCGATCTCGGCCGCTTTTCCTGCAAGCGAAGCCGTTGCTTCCGACGTGCGGGCGGTAAGCGCTTCCGCAATTTCGGCGCTGGTACCGGCCAGCGTCTCGGAGATCTTTCCGACTCGGCTGCTCAGGTCCTCGGCAATGCGGGCGCTGGTATCGGTGAGCGTATCGGCGATCAGGCTGACGCGGCCGCCCAGGTTTTCGGCGACTTCGGAGACGCTCTGCGAAAGCTTGTTTTCGATCTCGCCGACGCGGTCGGTCATGGTCTCGGCGACCGCCATGGCGCGGAAAGTAAGGCTGTCGGCGACGTCCTCGGCATGACGGCTTAGCGAGTCAGCCATTTCGCTGGCGCGGGCCGACATGGTGGAATTGATTTGCGTCGCGCGCTCGGCGAGCACGCCGTCGAGCGCCGCTGTCTGGTTGGACAGTGCGTCGGTGATCGACTGCCCACGCTCGGAAAGGACACGCTCAAGCCGTTCTGCTGTGCCGCCGACGGCGCTTTCGATGACGCTTGTTCCTGAGGCGAGGGCGCTCGACAGCGCGGCGGTCCGTTCCGAAAGCGTGTTGTCGAGCCGATGCTGGCTTGCGGCGATCGCGCTCGTGATCTCGTCGGTGGAGCCGGTAAGAGTCTGCTCGATGCGGGCATGAGCAGACTGCAAGCCCTCGATGAAGGCCGATGTACGGGAGTCTAGTCCGTCCGTCAGGCTTCGCTCGCTCGCCGTCAGCGCGTTGGCAAGCGCATCGGCACGCTGGCCGAAGCCGTTTTCGATGCGCTCCTGCGCTTCGGTCAGCGCGCCCATCAGCGAGCCGGTCTTGTCCGAAAGCACGCTCTCGATGCGGTTGTGCGCGTTGCCGATCAGGCTGCTGAGCTCGGAGGTGCGGCTGCCGATCGTCTCCTCGATGAAGTCTTGCGTCGCGCCGAGCGCCGTTGCCAGGGTGAGCGACTGGTCGGACAGCGCCGAATTGATCTTATCCACGCTGCTGTCAAGGGCGCCGCCGATCGCCTCCGAGCCGCCGGAAACGGTCTCGTTGATCCGGTGGAGGCTTTCCATGAGCTTGGTGTCGAGCTGGCTGGCCCGCTTGTCGAAGGCGCTTGCAAATTCGTGGAAGCGTTCGTCGAAGGCGCTTGCCAGCTGGCCGACCGTCGTCTGCAGCTTTTCCTCGAAAAAGCCGCCGCGCAGATCGAGATCCATGATGGCGTCGTCGGCGCTCGACTTGAGGCTCTGGCGGAAGCTCGCTCCCTTTTCGTCAAGGGCCGAGTTGAGCGAGGAAAGCACGTCGTCGAGACCGCCGGAAATCGCCTGCTGGCCTATCCTGAGGCTCTCATTGAGGTCACGTGTGCGGGCGATCAGCGTCTCGTTGAGCTGACGGGCGCGTTCGTTCAGGGCGGCGTTGAGCTTCTCGGTATTGGCGTCGAGCGTCGAGGCACGGGTTTCGAATTGGCTGAGCAACTGCTCGCCACGCTGCGTCAGGTTATCGCTGAGCGCATCGAGACGCGCGTCGAACTCGTTGCTGAGCGCCACTCCGGCGGTCGTAAGGCCGGAAAGCAATGCGTCGGTCCGGGTGGTCAGCATGGTGCTCAGATTTTCGAGCGCATGGTCCGATTTGTCGGTAAGTGCCGCGGCCCGGGTGTCGATGAGCGAAGCGAAGGCCTCCCCGGAAACGGCGATGCGCGACGCAATGTCCTCGCTTGCGGTTTCGAGATCGTCCTTCAGCTTGGTATGCGCGCCAGCGATAGCCGTGCGGATCCGATCCGAATGGCCGATGATCGCTTCGCGTTCGAGACCGAGCTCCTGGACGAGCGTGCGGACACGCAGTTCGTTTTCGCTGTAGCTGCGCTCAAGTGCGCTGACTTCCGAATGCACGAGCGCTTCGAGCTCGGTTGCCCGGGCGATGGTGCGCTCGATGCCCTCGTTCATCGCCGAGACTTCGCGGCGCACGGCCTGACCGACCGTCATGACGCGGTCGGCGGCATTGGTTTCCGGCTCGGCGAGGCGCATCGCGACCTCGGCCATCGAACGCGCGGCGCTGCGCAGTTCCTGAGCACGCGCGATCATGATCGCGAAGGAGAAGAAGAGCATGACGGGCAGGGCGATGCCGAGCAGGATGCCGATCGCTCCAGGCATTGCCGCGAGATCGCCGAGAGAGCGGATCTGCCAGATCCCGGGCGCATAAAGAAGGTGGGCGACGCCGAGTCCTGCCACTGTCCAGACCAGCGAGACGATCGCAGCGACGCGGATTGCCGCTCGGCTCGAGCGGACCTCCAGCGAGCGCAGCATGGCGGCTGGGGATTTGCGCGTGTCATCGTTGGCCGGCGCCAAGGGGGGCTGCTTCGGCGCCATTTCGCTTGCAAAACTGCGCGGTGCTTCGGCGCCGCGCGCGGGTTTCGCAGCTTCCTGTTGCGTTCGTGCGGCGCGGGCCTCACCGGAACCGGCGGCCTGGCGGGCGCTCTCGGACACACTTTCCGGCACCGGCTCGTCCAGGGAAGTCTCGTCGTTCAAGGCCGACTTCAGGTCGTCAAAGTCGATCTTCAGGGCAGCTTCCAGCGCCTGGAACGCCTTTTCGTCGATCGACTCGTTGGTCTTCTTCGTCGCCATACGGATACGCCTCACTACTATTGCCCGATGATGGCCGTCTTCCTGTGCCGCCAGGTGCCCAGCGGAACATCCGAACCAGGGCGGTGACCGCAAGGTCCAGGCTTCGCAACGAAGCCACAGATTTACTGATCACCCATTACATCGCCTCGATGGATAGCCGCAGCCTATGCCCTGCGACACCTTGGGACGCAGCTTATCCACCGGAACAGTTGCCATTTTCATATACGGACCCGTTCCTAATCGTATCGTAGTGACACATTAGCCGGGCTCTTACAATTATGAGCGTTCCCCATTCATTAAAATCCTAATGATTTCTTAACGGAAGCGAGCGCTCGGGACCCGAAAAGCCAAGGGAATCAGCCGGTTTAATGGTCGTTAACCATTTCCTCAATTTTTCTGCCTCCATTGCGCCGCGTTTTAGGTCAATGGCAGTGCCGCGCACCGATATTCCTGTTTGAAAACGGTGCGATTGTTTACGCGAAATCGATTGTAGGAAGCGAGCCCATGGCGGCACTCAAAATAGCCTTCGAGGCACCGGACATCCCCGCAAGTTCCACTCCCTCCAGCAGGAATCCCATCGACCTTGCGCATCTCTACAGACAGACCATGGGGGACACGGCGCTCGAGATCGAGGTTCTGAAGCTCTTTGCGCGTCAGGCACGCCAGGCGATGGCCGAGATGGCGGAACGTGACGCAGAGGCCTGCAGCCAGGAGGCCCACCGTCTGAAGGGGGCGGCTCTCGCGGTCGGTGCGGTCGCGGTCGCCGAGGCTGCAGCCGCCATCGAGAAATGTCCCGCCGATGCTGCTCTGCGGAGCGCTCTCGGCGCTGCCGTTCTCGAGGCTGAGCTCTTCGTTTTGAAACTCTGCCGTTGACCTGAAGCGCGCCCTTATCGCGCGCAAGAGCGGGGTGAGGAAAGCGGGCGCGGTTTTCCGCCCGCATCCCGCTCTAACTTTTTGGGGCCGGTCACGCTCATGTCAGTCGACCCAGACCTAAAGACATCAACGTGATCTGGCTGCAGCTTGTCGTTATTGTGCATGTCGTTGTCCCAAAACCGCTGCGCACTTTTGGGCGGGATGGCTTAAAACCTATCATCAAACGCGATCTGCCCGACCGCCGCGGCAATTTGAGGCTGTGCGGACCGGCCGCATCGTGTTGACTGGCCGGTTGATTTGTTGGAAGAACGTGCCCTGAATTCAAAGCCGGGGCACCGCCTAGTCCTGACAAGCCCTGTGCCAGCCGGCCGGCCCCTCAATTCGTTCCGGAAAGAAAAATGACAAAACTTACGATCGTAGCCTTTGACGGCGCGCGCCACGAACTCGATGTCGAGAACGGCTCCACGGTCATGGAGAATGCGGTTCGCAATTCGGTCCCCGGGATCGAGGCGGAGTGCGGCGGGGCCTGTGCCTGCGCCACCTGTCATGTCTATGTCGACGAGGCCTGGGCGGCGCAGGTCGGCACGCCGGAAGCGATGGAAGAGGATATGCTGGACTTCGCCTACGACGTGCGTCCGACCTCGCGTCTCTCCTGTCAGATCAAGATGAGCGAAGCTCTGGACGGGCTTGTCGTTCATGTCCCCGAGCGCCAGGCCTGATCGGCTCGAAGGGCCGTCGTTGCAAAAAAAAGCCTCGCCGGTCATTCGACAAGCGAGGCTAGGAGGGCGCATCGCATGCAGATGAGGGAGGGAACATCTGCCGCACCAGGACACGCCAGGAGAACCTGTGCTGCCTCATCGTCCGGACAATGCTGCAATAGCCGAAGACGACGAAGCCAAACTCACGCCGGTTGCCACTAAAACGCGAGATCTCGGTATTGATCCGCAATCCAATGTCAACTTCATCGAGCAGTTGAACTTCGGTTCCTCCGCTCGTTGCATGATTCTAATATAGCTGAGTCGGCTGCGCCCCGCTATCGCTAGATTCCGCCAGTAAAATACTGTGGGTTCCCGGCGTTTTCTTCTGGAGCGGAAACTATATCCCACCGTTTCTTTGGGGTATTCCGATCGAAAGCGCAGCCACGGTCCCGCGTTTCGCGCGGCGGCGATGCACGGCCTGCCTCACGCCATCAGCGGGCCTTGGCGTTCTTCTTCAGGCTTTCGAGGCGGTATTGCAGCAACCGGATCATCCGCCGGTCGAAATTCGCCGCCTCGGTGCGATCGAAGCGCGCCTGGTCCTTGTCGTGCCGCTCGACTTCTTCGGCGCTCACTTCCGCTACCCGGGCCTGCATGCGCTCGCAACTGTCCTCGGCTTTCAGTGAAAGCAGTGCCTTTTCCATCTGGCGCGCGTGAATGCGCGCGATCTCCGCATGGCGTTCCTCGTGGCGCTTGATGTCGCTCGCCAGCGTGTCCCAGACCAGGCCGAGATCTCGGCCCGCCTGTCGACGATACTTCCAGCGTGGCAGAATGATGCGCGTGTTGAGCGTGACTTTGGCCGAGCCCACCGCGCAGCGGTCGTCACGACTGACATAGGTGACCGTGCCGCCAAACTTGATCCGGGTGGCGCCCGGATGCCGCGTCCCGGTGCTCTTCATCATAGGGCCGGACGCCGAAAGCGCCTTGTCGAGTTCTGCGGCCGTGCGCCCGCCGATCGAGAAGTAGGAGATTCTCTTGCTGATCAGTGTCTCGCCCGAGGCATTGCCGAACGGGACTCCGACGAGCAATGCGACCAGGGCTGCACGCAGCGGGATATGGAGTCGGGGCATGGAAGGGTGTTCTCGCCGGTTGAACTTCATTGAAGCTTGGGGCATAGCCAAAGCCAGCGCAACACAAATCGGCCCCAACCGACGTCGACAAGCTTGCAAGGTGTGTGAGGAAGGCGTCATAACATGTTGCTTTCGAAGATATATTTGCACCATGACGGGCGGTGAATTCAAACCGTTCAGCTGCGGACCGGAACAATGACATACGATCCATTTCAGCCCTGTCGCTGGCAATTGGCGCATGGACGCGATCTCGAACTGGGCCCGCGTGGCGTTTTGATGGCGATCATCAATGTTACACCGGATTCATTTTCCGACGGCGGGCGCTTCGCTGATCCCGACGCCGCTGTCAGAGCTGCGCTGCGCGCATTGGAGGCGGGTGCGGAAATCCTGGATATCGGCGGCGAATCCACGCGACCCGACGCCAAACCGGTCAGCGCCGACGACGAGCAGGCCCGCGTTCTGCCCGTTATCGCCGCGATCACGCGGCAGTCCCGGGCCGTCATTTCGGTCGATACCTACCGCGCGGAAACCGCGCGTTTGGCGGTTCACGCCGGCGCCCACATCGTCAACGACGTGCACGGGTTGCAACGCGAGCCGGCGATCGCGGCCGTGGCGGCCGAGACGGGGGCGGGGCTCTGCATCATGCATACCGGACGCGATCGGGAGAAACTGAGCGATGTGATCGAGGATCAGTTCCATTTCCTGGAACGGTCTCTGCAGATCGCCGCCGACGCCGGCGTGGCGCGGGAACGGGTCGTGCTCGATCCGGGCTTTGGATTCGCGAAGGACACGAACGAGAACCTCGAACTGATGGCGCGCTTCAGGGCGTTGCATGGGTTTCGACGGCCGCTTCTTGTCGGAACTTCGCGCAAGCGCTTCGTCGGTGCGGTGACGGGCCGAGAGGCGGAAGACCGCGACGTCGGTACCGCCGCGACGACGGCGCTCCTCAGAACTGCCGGCGCTGCGATTTTTCGGGTACACGATGTCGCAATCAACAGGGATGCGTTAGCGGTGGCCGATGCTATGCTGGCCGCAAAGATCAGCTGACGGGACATGAAGCCATGACTGCGACCTACACGATCACACTGAAGAACTGCGCGTTCTTTGCCCGCCATGGCGTGCTCGACGAAGAGGAGTTTCTCGGGCAGCGTTTCTTCGTCGATGCGGAACTGGTCGTCGACCAGGGGACCGCGCTTGCCGAGGACTGCATCGACGACACCGTGCATTACGGCATCGCCTTCGCCGAGATCGAGAGGATCGTCACTGGACGCCGGCGTTATCTCATCGAAGCGCTGGCGCTTGAGGTCGCCAAGACGCTTTGCGCCCGTTTTCGCCAGATTCGCCGGGCGAAGGTCTCCATCCGCAAGCCGAACGCGCCGGTTCCGGGCATCCTGGACTACGTGGAAGTCACGGTCGAGCATGTCGCCGAATAGGAGCTGGCGGCACGCGATCCTCGGTCTCGGCGGCAATCTCGGCGATCCGCGCCGGTCGATGGCGGAAGCCCTGCGGGCGCTCGACGCGCGGCCGGATTGCCGGATCGTCGCGGTTTCGCGGCTCTACCGCACGCCGCCATGGGGCAAGACGGATCAGGATTGGTTCTTCAACGCCTGTGCGGAAGTCGAAACGACGCTGGATCCAGAGGCATTGCTTGCGGCCTGTCTCGAGATCGAACGGACCATGAAGCGCGTGAGAATGGAGCGCTGGGGTCCCCGCACCATCGACATCGATCTCCTGACCTTCGGTGACCTCAACAGGGCGAGCGCGACGCTCACGCTGCCTCATCCGCGCATGACCGAACGCGGCTTCGTGCTGAAGCCGCTCGCCGACTTTGCGGCAGACCTTGCCGTCGAAGGACGGACAGTCAGAGAATGGCTGGGCCGGGCGGATGTGAAGGGCATCGAAGTGGCCGACGAAAACGTCGAATGGTGGCGCGCGGAGCAATAAGCGCAGAAGCCGTGCTCGTACAGGTCTGACGGGAAGGGTGGTTACTCGATCGAACCGACGGCGATATCGTCCATTTGCCGGTTGAGGCTCACACCGATGACCGGAACCATGGTGTCCTCGACCTTCACCGAGATCGTGATGTTCATTGTTTCTTCGCCGTGCAGGCGCGCGATCATCGCGCCATTGAGCTTTTTGCGGTTGATCCCGACGACCACCTTGTCCTTGGCAACGCTGCCGGACACGACGTCGAGACCCTTGCCCTCGGCACCGTCCAGGAACTTTCCGGTGTAACTGTTGCCCTTCCGGACGATCGTCGCCGACATCGGCTGCTTGAATACCCCGACGCGGCAGAAACCGTCCAGTTTCAGGCCGGCTTCGGTGCCGGGTGCCGCTTCACCGGTAAGATCGCAGGTAAACTTCGTGCCCTTGTACTTGCCGGCAACGATTTCGCCCGGGCCTTTCCATTGCCCGGCAATCCTGTCGAAGAACGCCTTGTCGCGGGCGCCGGAGAACGCGGGTGTCGCAAGGCCCGCGGCGGCGACAAGCGCGATAACGGCAATGCCGCGAACAATCGGAGAAGGGCGCGAGAGCATGAGCAGTCCTTGATGGATCAAGCTGGAAACTGACGTCTACATTGCCGTGAAAATGGTTAACGGATGGTTTCAGCCTGGCTTCTGGACCGCCTTATCTTGCGTAGAGGGCAGGGCGCGCCGGCGATGGATCGACGATCAGCCGGCTGCGTCCTCGGACCGTGCGGCGCCGGGCGCCAGGTCGCCCAGAAAGTCGCCGATGCTGGGGCGCTTGAGCGCGCGAAACGGCATCGGCCTGCAGAGATCCATCGCCGCGATCCCTATGCGCGCCGTCATCAGCCCGTTGATCACGCCCTCGCCGAGGCGGGCGGACAGCTTGGATGCCAGGCCGTGTCCGAGGATCTGCTGGATGAGGCTGTCGCCGACGGCGATCGAGCCGGTGACGGCGAGATGCGCGATGACGTCGCGCATCAGGCGCAGCAGGCCGAGCGTGCCCGGGCGGCTGCCGTAGAGTTCGGCCATGGCACGGATCAACCGCGCGGATTCGTAGATCACGTAGCCGAGGTCCACGAGCGCGCGCGGACTGACGGCAGTCACGATCGACACCCGCTTCGCGGCGCCAAGAATGATCCGCCGCGCCTCGCGGTCTAGCGGCGCCAGCAATTCACGCTCCGTCAGTTCGATGAGATGGGGTGCATCGATGATATCGCCCTCGGTCTCCGTCAGGCGGGCACGGCCCTTGGCCGTCCGGGGATTGCCGGCGAGCAGGTGAACGAGCCTCGCGGTCGCAGCACGTGCGGCTTGCGTCTTTCCGGCTGCGGCGGCCGCGGCCAGATCGGCTTTCAGCGTCTGGACAGCGGTCAGTTGCATCATGCCGAAGACTTCGCGCGCGACCACGATCAGGAAAGCGACGACGCCGATCGCCACGACTGCGACGGCCCCGTAGCCAAGCCAGTCGGCGCGCGAAAAGAGGTCGCGCACGAGCCGGTCGATCCAAAGCCCGACCGCGAGCGAAATGAGGATGCCGAAAGCCCCCCCGGCGATCTTGCCGAAGGAGAGCCGGCGCCGCTGCGGCTTTGCTTCCGGCAGGTTGAGCGATTCGATCGCCGCGGTGGTCCCGATGAACGGGTCCTCGGCATCGGGCGTCATGACGACCTTTTCGCTGAAACTCCCCGGTGAGCGCCGCGGCGTCTGTACCATCTGGCGTTTGGTGGCCTCCTCGGCCTCGACGGAAAAGGCGGCCGGCCTGCGTCGACGGTCGTTGAAGTCATCACTCATGCGAGGCGATCTCCGAGTAGGAACTGCATGGCCCTGTCGAGCCGGATATGCGGCACGGAGAGTTTCAGGCCGCCGCGCGTCTCCTCGAGATGCGGCGGCCGGAAGCGGACGAAATTCAGTTCCGGCATTGCCTGCTCCGGGGCGGAGGCAGATAGGGCCGATGCGGAGACGCGGTCGACGGCTTCAAAAAGGAGTTCAGGATCTTCCGGCAAGTCTCCAGGAAATATCGCTGTTTTCTTTTCGCCGTCGAATATCTCGCCATTGATCTTCTCACCGGCGATCGGCGTTCCGACGATCACGGGCAAACGATGGCCATCGTGGTCTACGGTGGCCTCCCGCGTTGCTCTGACAGATGCGAGCGCCATGACCTCAAGGCCCGCCCCGCTCATTCCTATCCGCTCGGTCGCCCGGCTGACGAGGCGAGCCGTGATGCGCTCCAGCCGGTCGTGACTTTCATGGTGCAGGTGATCGGCCTTGGTGGCGGCGATCAGTACGCGGTCGATCTTGCGCGTGACGAACGAAGTCAGCCAGGAGTTGACGCCGGGCCGGAAGCAGGCAAGCACGTCTGCCAGAGCCTGTTCCAGGTCCTTCAGCGCCTCCGTGCCGCGGTTGACCGCCTGGAGCGCGTCGACAAGCACGATCTGCCGGTCGAGGCGGGCAAAATGTTCGCGGAAGAACGGTTTTACCACATGCGTCTTGTAGGCTTCGTAGCGTCGCTCCATCATTGCCCAGAGCGAACCCTTTGGGGCGCGGCCCGCAGGCAGGTCGGGGAGCGGCGAGAAGGTAAGCGCCGGCGACCCTTCGAGGTCGCCCGGCATCAGGAAGCGGCCAGGCGGCAGGGTGGAGAGGGACCGGTCGTCGTCCTTGCAGGCCTTGAGATAGGCGGTGAAACTCTCGGCAAGCCGGCGAGCGCTGCCTTCGTCGGCCGGCGCCGAGGCTCCGAGCGCGACGGCAAGTCCCAACCATTCGCTCGACAGGTCGGCGCGCATGCCGGTGCGTGCGCGTTGAACCGTTGCGTCGCTGAACTGCCGGAAGTCCTGGCCGAGCAGCGGCAGATCGAGCAGCCATTCGCCGGGATAATCGACGATGTCGATCGACAGCCGCCCGGGAGAGAACAGACGGTTCCAGCCGCTGGCGCTTTCGTAATCGAGGGTGATCCGCAGCTGCGATATGGCCCTGGTCGAATCCGGCCAGGACCGATCCCGGACCAGGGCCGCAATGTGATCCTCATATTGAAAGCGCGGCACCGCGTCGTCGGGCTGCGGCTCGAGCCTGATTTTGGACACACGGCCCGACCGGACCGGTTCGAAAACCGGCAGCCTCCCTCCGTTCAGCAGGTTGTGGACGAGCGAAGAGATGAAAACGGTCTTGCCGGCCCGCGAAAGGCCGGTGACGCCGAGCCTGACGGACGGGGTGACGAGACCCGCGGCACGGTCGGCGAGATTGTCCAGGGCGATCAGCGCGTCGTCTTTGAAACTGGTGAGAATGGGCGCCAAATTGTTTCGTCCCTTCGGGAATGATGAGCGGTACGTTTGATTTGCCGATATCCCAACCGGGTCGCGGGCATCCGCGTAGCGTCTGGAGCGATATAGGAAATGTTTCCGTCAGCGCAACAAGGCGAAGCGAATTCGCCGTTTCCGCGGGCGGAAGCGGCGGGTAGCGGCTCATCCTTTCTCCGCTTCTTCAAGGGCGGGAACGAGGAACTTCGAAAGTGTCGCTGTCCATGCCGTTCCGGCTATCGGCCGCGCCGCAAAATCGATCACTGCCATTCCGGCCGGCGGATATCCGTCAGCGAGTGCCGCTGCCGCCCGTTCTTCGCCCAGAATTCGTCGAAAGAGCTCCTCTATCATCGGATTGTGCCCGATAATCATCAGCGAGGGTCGGCTCGCATGCGCCTCGACAAGGTCGGCATAGACGGTCGTGGGACCGGTATAGAGTGGGTCGAGGTACCGAATGTCGATATCTTCGCCAAATGCGCGGTATAGCGGTTCGGCCGTCTGCCGGCAGCGGACGGCCGTCGAACAAAGGATCAGGTCCGGCCTGATGCGATGGTCGGCTGCGGACTGTGCCGTGAGTTCGGCCTCCGCAAAGCCGACATCGTCGAGCGCGCGATCGAAGTCGCTCTGGCCGGGCAGAGCCCAGCCCGATCGGGCGTGGCGAAGAAGCAGAAGCTGGAAGGCCGGGACGACGCTGTCTTGCATGTATTCACCCGGTGTTGGAAATCCCCAGGATGAAGGCGTCCGTGGTGCCGACGGCTCGAAACGCCTCGCGGATGCTCCGTTGTCCCGCCGGTCGGCGTAAAGATCAAGCCGCGTTTCGCGGTTTTTTGATCCGGCGCACCCATTGAACCGATGCGGGTTGCGCACCAAATGTCGCAATCCGAAATGCCGCCGTCCTCGCCCGTGGAACGTCAAGCGGCCGGTGCCGTCGGCGGTGAGCGGTATTTCGGCGTTTCAAGACTTTGCGTGTAATTGTGATGAAATATTAGCCGGTTAGCCTGCGATGCGGGCAGTGTTAAAATGCAGTTAAGCACTGATTACAAGGCTTGAATCAGAGCTTCCATAGGTCTATACACCGCCGCAATGAGATGTTCTTCAGGAGAATCGCGTTGAGTGAGAAGATCGATCTTAGTACCTATGTCCTGTCGGAGGACGAGGATTTTATGAATGCGAACCACCGGGCATACTTTCGTGCGAAGCTGAATGCCTGGAGAAACGACATCCTTCGCGAGGCCCGCGAGACACTGGATCACCTGGCGGAGGAGAGCGCCAATCATCCTGATCTTGCGGACCGCGCCTCGTCCGAAACGGACCGGGCGATCGAGTTGCGCGCTCGGGACCGTCAGCGGAAGTTGATTGCCAAGATCGATGCCGCGCTGCAGCGGCTCGATGAAGGCACCTACGGCTACTGCGAGGAAACCGGGGAGCCGATCGGACTGAAGCGCCTGGACGCCCGGCCGATCGCAACTCTCTCGATCGAGGCGCAGGAACGCCACGAGCGTCGCGAGAAGGTCTACCGGGACGAATAAGTCCCGGGACACCGTTGGGACTATCGAAAACGGCGCGGTTCGACCGCGCCGTTTTCATTTGTGCACCGATGCGTTGTTTCGCGACGTGCGACTTACAATTTGCGGCTCACGGAGATATCGGCGAGCATCCTTTCCATTTCTTCTTCGATCGTCGGCTCCTTGCGGGTCTCCTGCGAAGGCGATCCGAGTACCGGTTCCTGGCGACCGGCGGGCCTGATCTCCGGACGCGGCGGCCCTGAAGGTGAGAAGCGCTGGAGATCGCCGCTGATTTCCGCATCGAGCATGCGCTCGAATTCCGCGGCCGCTTCCGGCGCTGCGGGCCGAGGCGGGAGAGAGCGGCCCGGCATGCCCTTTACCGGCTCGAGCGCCGTAAGCGGGACGGGGCGCTCTTCGCGAGCAGCGGGCTCCACCGGAAGCGAGCGGTCACGCACCGCGCTGAAATCGGTGTGCGACGGCTCGATGGCTGATACCGGCGGAATGTGAGGCGCAGGTAAAGGCCTGGAGACCTGCTGCGGCTGCGGCGAGCCGAGTGCGGGGCCTTGCTGATCCGGGACCACCCGCACCGGAGGCTCTGGGCGCGCGGCGACCCGCGGCGGCTCGCTCGGGCGCGCCGGTTGCCGAACGGGGTCGGCGGCAGCTTCCGTCGGGAGAGGGCGTTCGGGCGGGACAGGGGAAGGAACCGGCTGAGGCCGGGTTTCCGCAATCGGAGCGCGGGTCGTCTTTTCTTCCGGCTGCGCCTGAAGTGCGGCCGGAACCGGATCTTCTCCCTCGGGCGCGATGCGGCTTTCGATCACGATGTCCGTCGGGCCGCCAATCATGATCAGGTGCTCGACGTCGTCGCGGCGGACGAGCACCAGGCGCCGACGCGTGTCGACAGCGGCGGCATCGAGCACCGCAAGCCGCGGCTGCCTGTTCTTGCCGCCGCGGACGAAGGGAGAGGAGGGCTTGTTGCGCATGAGCCGAAGCACGGCGACGAGGCACAAGAGACCGATGGCGACCGCTCCGGCGGCGATCATGAACCGGCTGGCGTTGTCCCCGAGGATTGTTTCCAACATAGGCTGAACTCCTTACTGCCGCTTCGCATGTCAATATTTGACGGCTTTTTTCGGGCTTGGACAAGCTTCGGCCCGACATTCCCTGTGAATTGACCGCAGCGCTTCCGCAGAGACGCTTTTTGCTGTTATCTCTGATTGTTAAAGATGATTCCAGGTCGATGCGCGAAAGCGCGGAGGGCGGCCATCGATTCGCGACGATGCCTTCGGACCCGGCCACCGCATGATTCCTCAAGCCGGAAACGGATTGGGGATAAGTCATGCGGCAATTCAAAGTATTGCAGCGGCCCTTGTGCATCCACGGGGATGTACGGCACTGCAAGCGCTCGGATCGCGTTCGATGCGACCCGGCAGCAGGTGAGGACCCGATGACGAAATTGCGGCAGGCAGGTGACTACCAGATGCCGGTCGTTGACCGGGGCGTTCGTCCGGGAACCATCCTCAGGATCATCCTGCTTGCGATCGTCCTCACCGCGTCGGCTGCCGCTTTCGTCGTCTTCAAGGACCAGCTCGAAAACGAGATCGTGCTCGGCATTCTCGGCGTGCTGGCCATGGTGGGCATATTCTTCCTCGTTTCTTCCGTCATCGGTTTTATCGAAGTGATGCCGCAATCGCGGCCGGACGAACTGGCGCGCGCCTTCCTCGACGCGCATGAAGACGGGACGATCGTGACCGACCGCAAGGGGCGCATCATCTATGCCAACGCAGCCTATGGTGCCCTGACGGGCACCAAGAGTGCGGCAGGCATCCAGTCGCTCGAAACGATCCTGTCGCGCAACCGCGAGGCCACCGAAGCGATCTATCGCCTGACCAACGGTCTGCATGAGGGCAAGCAGGGACACGAGGAGTTCCGGCTGCTGAAACCTCTGGCAAACGGCAAGGTGGCCGGTTCCGGCGCCCATTGGTATCGGCTGAAGGCGCGGGTATTGCCGCTCGAGGATGCCGACAGCAATCCGCTCTACTTGTGGCAGATCGCGGATATTACCGCGGAGCGCGACGAGCAGGAGCGCTTCTTCAAGGAACTGCAGAACGCGATCGACTATCTCGACCACGCACCTGCGGGCTTCTTATCCGCCGGGCGCAAGGGCGAGATCTTCTATATCAACGCGACGCTCGCCGATTGGCTCGGAATAGACCTGACCAAGTTCCAGCCCGGCTCCGTCAGCATTGCCGATCTCGTCGCGGGCGAGGGGCTGGCGCTGGTACAATCGGTACAGGCGGAGCCCGGTCTCAAGAAAACCAAGATCCTGGACCTCGATCTCAGAAAGACCAACGGCCAGAGCCTGCCGGTACGCCTGATTCATCGCGTTTCCTCGGCACGGGACGGTGCGCCCGGCGAAAGCCGGACGATCGTGATGTCCCGGGAAGGCGACGACGGCGATCAGTCGGCGTCGAATGCCGCGATGCGGTTCACCCGCTTCTTCAACAACACGCCCATGGCGATCGCCTCGGTGGATGGAGACGGCCGCATTCTCCGAACCAACGCTCCGTTCATGAAGCTCTTCGCCGGGCTCGTTTCGCAGGACGAGGTCGAGCGCGGGGCCCTGATCGACGCTGTGGTGCACCAATCCGAGAGAGGCCGTCTGCAGGAGTCGCTGGCTGCCGCGAAGGATCGCCAGAGCGATATTGCCCCGATCGACGCGCTTCATCCCAAGGATGAGGGGCGTCACTTCCGCTTCTATGTCAATGCCGTCATCGACCAGAGCGATCAGGCGCCCGAGGAGGCTGCGATCATCTATGCCTTGGAGATCACCGAGCAGAAGGCGCTCGAAAACCAGATGGCGCAGACGCAGAAGATGAATGCCGTGGGAACGCTCGCCGGCGGCATCGCCCATGACTTCAACAACGTCCTGACGGCCATCCTGCTTTCCGCCGACCATCTGCTGCTATCGGCGCGGCCGGCGGATGCGACCTTCGCGGACCTCATGGAGATCAAGCGTAACGCCAACCGGGCAGCCGTGCTTGTGCGGCAGTTGCTCGCCTTCTCGCGCAAGCAGACGATGCGTCCGACGGTGCTCAATCTCACCGACGTCATCGGCGATCTCAGGATGCTCGTCGACCGCATGACCGGCACCAACGTCAAGGTGGAGGTCGACTACGGCCGCGATCTCTGGCCGGTGAAGACCGACCTCGGCCAGTTCGAACAGGTGCTCCTGAACCTCGCCGTCAATGCCCGCGACGCCATGCCTGCAGGCGGGATCATCACGCTCAGGACGCGCAATCTCCCGGCGAGCGAAGTGTCGGCGCTTGGACGGCGCGAACTGCCCGAGGAAGACTTCGTCATGGTCGAGGTGTCCGACCAGGGCACCGGCATTCCGCCGGAAATCATGGACAAGATCTTCGAACCCTTCTTCACCACGAAGGATGTCGGCAAGGGCACCGGGCTCGGACTGTCGATGGTTTACGGCATCGTGAAGCAGTCCGGCGGCTATATCTATCCCGAGTCGGAGATCGGCAGCGGTACGACCTTCCGCATCCTGCTGCCGCGGCATGTCGACGTGCCCGAAATCCAGGATGAGGACGCGTCCGCAGCGCAATCCGCGGCGCCGGCGAGGAGCGAACCGGTTGCGGTGCCGATGCCTCGGGCCGAGCCTGCCGACCTGACCGGGGATTCGGCGGTCGTGCTGCTCGTCGAGGACGAGGAAGCGGTCCGGCGCGGCGGCAAGCGCATGCTGGAGACGCGCGGCTATACGGTTCACGAAGCGGGATCGGGTATCGAAGCGCTGGAGATCATGGACGAACTCGAAGGCGCCGTCGATATCGTCGTCTCCGACGTCGTGATGCCGGAGATGGACGGGCCGACGCTGCTGCGCGAGCTGCGCAAGACATATCCGGACCTGAAATTCATTTTCGTATCCGGCTATGCCGAAGATGCTTTTGCGCGAAATCTGCCGGCCGACGCGAAGTTCGGCTTCCTGCCGAAGCCCTTCTCTCTGAAGCAACTCGCGGTCGCCGTGCGCGAGATGCTCGACAGCTGACGAGGTTTCTCCTCCGAACCTGTGCTCTTCGCCGTTTGCCGGCATCTTCCGCATTTCGAGGGAGAAGGGCAAACGGCGGCGCGCCAGATCCCCTTCGCCTTTTTATTCCGTTTCTGCGGTTACTTCGCAGCGAGTGCGACAGCGATCCCGGCGGCAAGGCGCGCATTGTTCTCGACCAGCGCGATATTGGTTTCCAGGCTGCGCCCGTCCGTCAAACGGAAGAGGTTGTCGAGCAGATACGGTGTGACCGCCTTGCCGGAAATGCCCTCGCTCGCCGCATTGTCGAGTGCGCGGGTGATATAGATCTCCATCTCCTCGCGCGGGATTTCGCTTTGTTCCGGCACCGGATTGGCGACAAGCATTCCGCCGTCGATCCCGAGCAACTCGCGCGTCCGCTGGAAACTGGCGATTGCCGCCGGACTGTTCAGCATCAGCGGGCTCTTGAGGCCGGATTCACGCGACCAGAAGGCCGGGAAGTTCTCGCTGTCATAGGTCACGACAGGGACACCGCGGGTTTCGAGCACTTCGAGCGTCTTGGGAATGTCCAGAATGGCCTTGGCGCCGGCACAGACGACAATGACGCCGGTACGTGCGAGTTCGTCCAGGTCCGCCGATATGTCGAAGCTCTGCTCCGCTCCGCGGTGAACACCGCCGATACCGCCGGTCGCAAAAACCCGGATGCCCGCGCGGGCAGCGGCGATCATCGTTGCGGCAACGGTCGTGGCGCCGGTGCGGCGTTCGGCGATCGCAAAGGCGAGGTCGGCGCGCGAAAGTTTCATCGCGCCCTGCGTCTTCGACAGCGCCTCCAGTTTGGCATCGTCCAGACCGATATGGAGGACCCCGTGGATTACGGCGATGGTCGCGGGCACGGCACCCTGTTCGCGGATGATCGTCTCGACGCTGCGGGCCATGTCGAGGTTGCCGGGATAGGGCATGCCATGCGTGATGATCGTGGATTCCAGCGCGACGATCGGCGCACCTCGTTGCTTGGCGGCCGCGACTTCATCTGAATATTCCATCGGCAGGGACGGGGAGGAGGGTTTGGTCATGATCGTTTCCTTGATTGATGACATCCGACGGCAAATTGCATCGGGGGTGCCTGATCGATTCCGGTGCCTGGAGCAGAGGGTGCGCAAGAACCGCCCGCATTCCGCGCTACCCGGCTCCCATTCAGCTGCCAATTCTCATGCCAGCATTTCCGCTTCCGGCACAAGGCGCAGCACTTGCTCCAGCTTGTCAGGCAGCATCTCTTCGGAGGCAGCGTAGGGCGAATGCAGCGTTATGACGGCGGCCGCCATGCCCCAGCGCAGGCAGTCGGCAAGATCCGCACCGGCAAGCCGGGCGGAGAGAAAGCCCGAGGCGAGCGCATCGCCGGCGCCGGTGACGTCGGCGAGTGCCGAAAGAGCCGGCGGCGTAGCGAGGCAGGCACCCTTGCGGTCGAAGGCGACCGCGGCCCGGCCTCCGCGCGTCACGACACCGCCGGAAAGACCGGCGGAGCGCAGCAGCAACGGCCATTCCGCGGCGGTTGCGGCCTCGGTTCCGGTCAGCGCGCGCGCCTCCGCCTCGTTCATGAACAGGAAATCGAGCCCATCGAGGCACGCGCGGTAGCGGACCACCTTTGCCGGAGAAACGGCGATGCCGGCACGGAGAGGGCTGAACTTCGCGGCGGTGCCGGCAAGCGCCGTCAACGTCTCCTCCGGCAGATTGGCGTCCATCAGCACGAGTTCGCTCGCCGCTAAAATCTCGCGCGTGGTCCGCTGCTGCAGCCGGCGCGGCGTAAACAAAGCATAGAGGTCCATGTCCGCGAGCGCGATGACGAGGTTGCCGTCTTTTTCGAGGATTGCCGTATAGCTCGGCGTCTTGCGATCGAGAAAGGTGAAAGGGCGATCGATCACACCGGCAGCTTCCGCAGCGGCCGCCACCGTGTCGCCGGCGGGATCGCCGCCCCGCGGGCTGATCATGGTTACGCGATGGCCGAGGCGCGCGAGATTTCTCGCTGCATTGAAGCCGCCGCCCCCGGCTTCCTCGAACCAGGTGCCCGGATTGCTCGCGCCCGGTGTCGTCGCGCCGTTGATCCGGCCGCGCCGGTCGATATGAGCGCCGCCAAAAACGGCTATGTTCTGCGACTTCACCTGTGCTTGCATCTGGTCCTCGATGAAGGGCGGAGAAAAGGTGGCGAAGTCTCTCTTCCGCCGGCATTCCGATCTATCGTTTCGGACTACCTTTTAGGGCTTTGTCCGGCTTTGATCCATCGTGAATCACGAAGCGAATCGGGGCGGCGCGTGAAAGCCGGCATGCGTTGACGCGCAACTTGTGGATACTGTGGACGAAAGGCGTGAACAAGAATCGAACGTAGTGAAATATTCCTAGCATTTTCAATTACTTGACGTGCCGTTGCCAAGTTGGAACAAAACATGTACAAAAAGGCTTGCGGCGGCTTCATTGCCTCGATAGCTCCAATAACCTAAAGGTGGACCAATGGCACAAAATTCTTTGCGGCTCGTAGAGGACAAATCGGTGGACAAAAGCAAGGCACTTGAAGCGGCTCTTTCCCAGATCGAACGTTCGTTCGGTAAGGGATCGATCATGAAGCTCGGAGCGAAGGACAGCGTAGTTGAGATCGAAACCGTCTCCACCGGTTCGCTCGGCCTCGACATCGCGCTCGGCATCGGCGGCCTGCCGAAGGGCCGCATCATCGAGATCTATGGTCCGGAAAGCTCGGGCAAGACCACGCTGGCGCTGCAGACCATTGCCGAGGCACAGAAGAAGGGCGGCATCTGCGGCTTCGTCGATGCCGAACACGCACTCGATCCGGTCTATGCGCGAAAGCTCGGGGTCGATCTCGAAAATCTCCTGATTTCGCAGCCTGATACGGGCGAGCAGGCGCTGGAAATCACCGATACGCTGGTCCGTTCGGGTGCGATCGACATTCTCGTCATCGATTCGGTGGCCGCACTCGTGCCGCGCGCCGAAATCGAGGGCGAGATGGGCGACAGTCTGCCGGGCATGCAGGCGCGCCTCATGAGCCAGGCGCTGCGCAAGCTTACGGCATCGATCTCCAAGTCAAACTGCATGGTGATCTTCATCAACCAGATCCGCATGAAGATCGGCGTGATGTTCGGCTCGCCGGAAACGACGACGGGCGGCAATGCGCTCAAGTTCTACGCCTCGGTGCGCCTCGACATTCGCCGTATCGGCTCGGTCAAGGAGCGCGAGGAAGTCGTCGGCAACCAGACCCGCGTCAAGGTCGTCAAGAACAAGATGGCACCGCCCTTCAAGCAGGTCGAGTTCGACATCATGTATGGCGAAGGCGTTTCGAAGACGGGCGAATTGATCGATCTCGGCGTCAAGGCGGGCATCGTCGAGAAATCGGGCGCCTGGTTCTCCTATAACAGCCAGCGGCTCGGCCAGGGACGGGAAAACGCCAAGCTCTTCCTGCGGGAGAATCCCGAACTGTTGCGCGAAATCGAGACGGCTCTGCGGCAGAATGCCGGTCTCATCGCCGACCGGTTCCTGGAGAATGGCGGGCCGGAAAGCGACGGCGACGAAGCCGCCGATATGTAATCGGCAGCAGCCGTCTCATTGAAGCATGCGAAGCCGGCCGTCGTCACCTGCGGCCGGTTTTTTGCTGCCCGCTGGACAGCATGAAATGCGGACGATAAAAGCCTGTGGTTCCGACGGCTCGGCCGGCGGGAGGCGTGACGTGATTGAACGCGACGCGACTAAGCGCGGGGTTGAAAAGTGCGGCTTGCAGCCTGGAGAGATCGGGCTGCCGCCGGAGTGTACACAGATAGGACGCAAGATGAGCGGCGTGAATGAAATCCGGTCGATGTTCCTCGACTATTTCCGCAAGAACGGTCATGAGGTCGTGCCGTCCAGCCCACTCGTGCCGCGCAACGACCCGACATTGATGTTCACCAATGCGGGCATGGTGCAGTTCAAGAATGTGTTCACCGGCCTCGAGCAGCGACCCTATTCGACCGCGGCGACGGCGCAGAAATGCGTGCGCGCCGGCGGCAAGCATAACGACCTCGACAATGTCGGCTACACCGCCCGGCACCACACCTTTTTCGAGATGCTCGGCAATTTCTCCTTCGGCGACTATTTCAAGGAGCGCGCGATCGAGCTTGCCTGGAACCTGATCACCAAGGAATACGGGCTCGATGCCAAGCGTCTCCTCGTCACGGTGTATCATACCGACGACGAGGCCTTCGGCCTTTGGAAGAAGATCGCCGGCCTGAGCGACGATCGCATCATCCGCATCGCGACGAGCGACAACTTCTGGGCCATGGGAGATACCGGTCCATGCGGCCCGTGCTCGGAAATATTCTACGATCACGGCGATCATATCTGGGGCGGCCCTCCCGGCTCGGCTGAGGAAGACGGCGATCGCTTCATCGAGATCTGGAACCTCGTCTTCATGCAGTACGAGCAGATCACCAAGGAAGAGCGCGTCGACCTGCCGCGGCCCTCGATCGACACGGGCATGGGGCTTGAGCGCGTGGCCGCCGTGCTCCAGGGCCAGCACGACAATTATGACATCGACCTTTTCCGCGCGCTGATCGCGGCCTCCGAAGAGGCGACCGGCGTGAAGGCCGAAGGGGACCGGCGCGCGAGCCATCGCGTCATCGCCGATCATCTGCGTTCCTCGGCGTTCCTGATCGCCGATGGGGTTCTGCCGTCGAACGAGGGCCGCGGTTACGTTCTGCGCAGAATCATGCGCCGCGCCATGCGCCACGCGCAGTTGCTCGGCGCGCGGGATCCGCTGATGTGGAAGCTCCTGCCGGCGCTCGTGGGCCAGATGGGCCGCGCTTATCCGGAACTCGTCCGCGCCGAAGCGCTGATCTCGGAAACGCTGAAGCTGGAGGAAACCCGCTTCCGCAAGACCCTGGAGCGCGGCCTCAACCTTTTGGCGGAGGCTTCGGCCGATCTTTCCGAAGGCGACCAGTTCAACGGCGAGACGGCGTTCAAGCTCTACGACACCTACGGTTTTCCGCTCGACCTCACCCAGGACGCGCTGCGCGCCAAGGGCATCGGCGTCGATACGGACGCATTTACGGCCGCCATGCAACGGCAGAAGGCCGAGGCCCGCGCCAACTGGGCCGGCTCCGGCGAAGCCGCGACCGAGACCATCTGGTTCGAGCTCAGGGATAAGCACGGCGCGACCGACTTCCTCGGCTACGACACCGAGTCGGCCGAAGGGGTCATTCAGGCGATCGTCAGGGATGGTGCCGTCGTCGAGGCGGCCACCAAGGGCGAGAACGTACAGCTGGTTCTGAACCAGACGCCTTTCTACGGCGAATCCGGCGGCCAGGTGGGCGACACCGGCGCCATCACCACCGAGACCGGCAAGCTTACTGTGACCGACACGCAGAAACGGGGCGAAGGGCTCTTCGTCCACTATTGCACCGTGGAGGAAGGCAGCGTGAAGACCGGCGAAGCGGCTGCCCTGACGGTCGACCATGCGCGCCGTGCGCGGCTGCGCGCCAACCATTCCGCGACGCATCTGCTGCACGAGGCGCTGCGCGAGGTCCTCGGTACCCATGTTGCCCAGAAGGGCTCGCTCGTCGCGCCTGAGCGCTTGCGCTTCGACGTCTCGCATCCGAAGCCGATGACGGCGGAGGAGCTGAAGATCGTCGAGGAGATGGCGAACGAGATCATCGTCCAGAACACGCCGGTCGTCACACGGCTGATGAGCGTCGACGATGCGATCGCCGAGGGCGCCATGGCGCTCTTCGGCGAGAAATACGGCGACGAGGTACGGGTCGTGTCCATGGGGCAGGGCCTTCGCGGCTCCAAAGCCGGCAGGCCCTATTCGGTCGAGCTCTGTGGCGGTACGCATGTGTCCGCCACGGGCGATATCGGCCTCGTTCGCGTCGTCTCGGAAAGCGCTGTCGGCGCCGGCGTGCGCCGGGTGGAGGCGCTGACCGGTGAGGCCGCGCGAGCCTATCTCAACGAACAGGATGAGCGGGTCAAGACGTTGGCATCTGCCCTGAAGGTCCAGCCCTCGGATGTCCTCGGGCGCGTCGAGGCGCTGCTCGACGAGCGCCGCAAGCTGGAACGGGAACTTACCGAGGCGAAGAAGAAACTCGCGCTCGCGGGTGACGGTCAGAACGGCTCCGGGGATGCCGCCCGCGAGATCGGCGGCGTCCGGTTCCTCGGCAGGGTGGTATCCGGCGTCGAGCCGAAGGACCTGAAGAGCCTTGCTGACGACGGCAAGAAGACGCTCGGTTCGGGCGTGGTCGCCTTCGTGGGCGTCAGTGGCGACGGCAAGGCGAGCGCCGTGGTGGCGGTGACCGACGACCTCACTTCGAAAGTCAGCGCCGTGGATCTGGTGCGCGTCGCTTCGGCTGCGCTCGGTGGCAAGGGCGGCGGCGGGCGGCCCGACATGGCCCAGGCCGGCGGTCCGGACGGCGGACGTGCAGCGGAGGCGATCGAGGCCGTTGCCGGCGCGCTCGCCGGCTGAGCCCCAGGGCGTGCTGACTTCTGAAGGGCGCTGCGGCGCCCTTTTTCATGGCAGCTGTTCGGTCCGGGTGGTTTCGAGGGCTGCCTCGACCGAGGCGCGCATCAGCACGCGCGGCGACCGCGTCGGGCATAGGCGGGCTTTCCGGATACCGCCACCTTGGCGGCGCCGGACGTAACGGGCGCTCTCAGCCGATCTGAGCCGCAGTTTCCCACAAGTGGATGGAACGGGGCCGGCTCCCACGACAAAAAGAAACCCGGCGCGGGGCCGGGTTCCGAAATTCTGTCGATAGAACAGGCCGCTTACGCCGCCATTGCCTTCCTGAGGTTCTCGTCGATCTTGTCGAGGAAGCCGGTGGTCGAAAGCCAGGGCTGGTCGGGGCCGATGAGGAGCGCCAAGTCCTTGGTCATGAAGCCCGACTCGACCGTATCGACGCAGACGCGCTCCAACGTTTCGGAAAACTTCGCGAGTTCGGCGTTGCCGTCGAGCTTGGCGCGGTGGGCGAGGCCGCGGGTCCAGGCGAAGATCGAGGCGATCGAGTTGGTCGAGGTTTCTTCGCCTTTCTGGTGCTGGCGGTAGTGGCGCGTCACCGTGCCGTGGGCGGCTTCCGCCTCGACCGTCTTTCCGTCCGGCGTCATCAGCACCGAGGTCATCAGGCCGAGCGAGCCGAAGCCCTGCGCGACGATGTCGGACTGCACGTCGCCGTCATAGTTCTTGCAGGCCCAGACATAGCCGCCGGACCACTTCAGCGCCGAGGCGACCATGTCGTCGATCAGGCGGTGTTCGTACCAGAGCTTCTCGGCCTTGAACTGGGCGGCGAATTCCTCGTCGAACACCTTCTGGAAGATGTCCTTGAAGCGGCCGTCATAGGCCTTCAGGATCGTGTTCTTGGTCGAGAGATAGACCGGAACCTTGCGCTGCAGGCCGTAGTTGAATGAGGCGCGCGCGAATTCGGTGATCGATTCGTCCAGGTTGTACATTGCGAGTGCCACGCCGGCGCCCGGCGCGTCGTAAACGTCATGCTCGATCGTCTGGCCGTCTTCGCCGACGAACTTGATCGAGAGCTTGCCCTTGCCCGGGAATTTGAAATCGGTTGCGCGGTACTGATCGCCGAAGGCGTGGCGGCCGACGATGATCGGCTTGGTCCAGCCGGGAACGAGGCGCGGCACGTTCTTGCAGATGATCGGCTCGCGGAAGATGACGCCGCCGAGGATGTTGCGGATCGTGCCGTTCGGCGACTTCCACATCTTCTTCAGCTTGAACTCCTCGACGCGGCCTTCGTCCGGCGTGATCGTGGCGCATTTGACCCCGACACCGTGTTTCTTGATGGCGTTTGCGGCGTCGATCGTCACCTGGTCGTCGGTTGCATCACGGTTTTCGACGCCGAGGTCGTAATATTCGAGATCGAGGTCGAGATAAGGATGGATCAGCTTGTCCTTGATGAACTGCCAGATGATGCGGGTCATCTCGTCGCCGTCGAGTTCGACGACCGGATTGGCGACCTTGATCTTTGCCATTGATATGCCTCGTAGCTTGCGGAACACCGCGTGCGGCATTCCGACGGTGGGAGAAATCCAGAGCCCTATAGCACTGTGAGCCAGCAAGGCAAAGCATGCTTGGCCGAAACTTTGGACCAAGGCGGCGAGCTCGGAATCGGCCGGTCGCGTCCGGTCTTCAGACCGGGGGCCGGTCATCTCACCGCTTTGAAAAGACCGCGCGAAAGGCTATTTCAGAAATCGAGCGGCGGCGTGCTTCAACTGTTTTTTGCGTGTCGTCATCCCAGAAACGCTGCACGCTGCGGGCGTGCGGACAGGCAGAGGCGCCATGACGTTCAGGCTTCGCTTGCGGGACTGGCTGCTGGCCAATGATCCGGCCTTTTCCCGGCTGCGGCAGGCGTCCCGCATAACGGCGACGGTGGTGATCTCGGTCGCTCTGCTGATCGCCTTCCATTTCATCGCCACACCGCTGCCGCCGGCCGCCTATGGGCTTGCGATAACGCTTTCGATCGAAGGCGGTCTGGCGGTTCGCGACCGGACGGCCTCGGAACAACTGGTCACGCGTATTCTGGCGGTCGTCACGGGCGTTGCGATGGTCACGCTCGCCTCTACGCTGGAGCGCTACCGGCACGTTTCCGATCTCGTTTTTCTCGTGGTGATCTTCGTAGCCGTCTATGGCCGCGCCTTCGGTCAGCGGTGGTTCGCCGTCGGCATGTTCGCCTTCATGTCCTATTTCACCGGAGCCTATCTGCGCCCGTCGCTGGATCAGTTGCCGGCGCTCGTTCTCGGTGCCGGAATCTCGGCGGCGACCGCGCATCTTGTGCGAACCGTCCTTCTTCCGGACGACCGCTACCGTGATCTTCTGAGGGCGATTGCGAGCGTCCAGCAGAGGGTGGATGAAATCCTTCATGAGATCGCAGCGGCTGCGCGCAGGCCCATTCTCAAGGCTGCCGATCGCCGCAGGCTGCACGCGCTGGAGGAGAGGTTGAAGGAAGCCGTGTTGATGGCGGAGAGCTTCATTGCGACGGACAACCGCCGCCCGGCGCCGGAACCCGGCGTCGTCTCTGCGGACCTCGCCATCGGGCTCTTCGACATTCACCTTGCGGCCGAGAGCGTGATCCTGCTCAGCCTTCAGGCAATGCCGCCTGCGATAGTTGTCGACGCAGCCCTGGCGAAAAATTCGGGCGAGATAGAACGGGGAATGCAGTCGCTGGGCGAGGCGAATGTCAGGCAGCTCGAGGCGGCCAGGGCTCTGCTTTGGCTTCATACGGTTCGAGATCGCCTCGATCGCAGTCTGGGCGCCCTCAAGGAGGCGGACTTCGACGAACCGCATCCGGTTCCATCTCCTGAGCCCTTGGCGGCAGTGGCTCGCTTTTCCATGGCCGACCCAGCTTTACGGAGCGCGATCCAGATTACCCTCGCCTCGGGCATCGCAATGGTGTTCGGCCTGATGCTTTCGCGCGAGCGCTGGTTCTGGGCGGTTCTCGCCGCGTTCCTCGTCTTCACCAATACGCGCTCCCGCGGTGATACCGCAGTGAAGGCCTTGCAGCGGTCGGCCGGCACATTGGCGGGCATCGTCGTCGGACTTGCGGCGGCAAGCGCGATCGGCGGGACTGTCTATACGGTCCTGCCCCTTGGTGCGGCCTGCATCTTTCTGGCCTTCTATTTCCTCCCGGTCTCCTACGCGACCATGACGTTCTTCGTCTCGGTCGTCCTCTCTCTCGCCTACAGCCTGCTCGGCGTTTTGACGCCGCAGCTTCTGGAGCTGCGTCTCGAGGAGACGCTTGTCGGCTCGGTCGCCGGCGCGGCGGTGGCCTTCGTCGTGTTTCCGACGAAAACCCGCACGACGCTCGATGGCGCGATCAGAAACTGGTGCGACAAGCTCGCCGAATTGCTGGAGGAGGCAAGGAGGGGAACGTCCGGCCTTGATCTCGTCACCCGGTCGCAGGCGCTCGACCGCGCCTACAGGGACCTGGCCGCTGCCGCCAAACCGCTCGGCGTCTCCTGGCAGCTCGTCACCCGCCCGGGGCATGTGCGCCAGACCCTGGCGGTGTTCATGGGCTGCACCTATTGGGCGCGCATATTCGCGCGAAAGATGTCGCAGGCCGCGGAAAGCCCGGATGACTTCGCGGCGCAGATCGCGGAAAATCTGAAGCTCGCAAGCAAGGTGCGCGAAACCGGAGCGGACTATTTCTATCGGTCCCGGAGCGTCGCTGCGCCGGTCGAGCGTCATCTGCCGGTATCGCGCGACGACGCAGGCCTTGGGCTGGAGATGGTTGCCGTTTCGCTCGAGCGTCTTCATTCGCCGCGCGTGCGGCCCGCCGGGCAGGAGCGCGGGCTTTAAATCCGCCTCCATATATGCGAGGGAAGCGCCGAACAGAAGGCACACAGGCGATGGCAGGCACAAACAGCGAACGCGAACTTTTGACGGAAGGTCCGGCGATCATTCTCGCCTTTCCCCAGCTCGGCGAGAATATCGGCATGGTGGCGCGCGCCATGGCGAATTTCGGCCTGTCCGAACTGCGCCTCGTCAGCCCGCGCGATGGCTGGCCGAGTGAAAAGGCACGCTCCGCCGCCAGCCGCGCCGATCACGTGATCGACGGCGCCAAGCTCTACGAAACGCTCGAAGAGGCGCTCGCCGACCTCAATTTCGTCTACGCGACCACCGCGCGCGACCGCGACGGCTTCAAACCCGTGCGCTCGCCGATCGTCGCCGCCCGGGAACTCCGTCACCGGTTCAAGGAGGGCGAGAAGGTCGGCATCATTTTCGGCCGCGAGCGCACCGGACTGACCAATGCCGAGGTCGCGCTTGCCGACGAGATCGTGACCTTTCCGGTCAATCCCGCCTTCGCTTCGCTGAACCTCGCCCAGGCAGTGCTGCTCATGTCCTATGAGTGGCTGAAGACCGGCATGACCTCCGAGGACGAGACATCTTTCCAGGCGAGCCAGCAGCGCCCGGCGACGAAGGAGCAGTTGCATGGGCTCTGCGAGCATCTGGAAGAGGCGCTCGACGCGCGCAACTATTTCCGTTCCGCCGACAAAAAGCCGAAATTGGTCGAGAATCTGCGCGCGGTTCTGACCAGACCATCCTTTACCGAATCGGAAATCCAGGTGCTGCGCGGCGTCATTTCTTCGCTCGACCGTTTCACGCGGGAAAATCCGCGTGGCTCCGCAGCTCCGCCCGGGCATAGCAGGAAAGAACAGAGCGGCGGTGACAAAGACTGAGCTGAAGCCCATTCTCGTCTTCGACAGCGGGATCGGTGGCCTGACGGTGCTGCGCGAGGCGCGCGTGCTGATGCCGGAGCGGCATTTCATCTACGTCGCCGACGATGCCGGTTTTCCCTATGGCGGCTGGGAGGAGGGCGCTCTGAAGGAGCGGGTGATCGCTCTATTCGGTCGGCTGCTTGCCGAGCATGATCCGGAAATCTGCATCATAGCCTGCAATACGGCATTCACGCTCGTCGGCGCGGATCTGCGCGCCGCGTATCCGCAGATGACCTTCGTCGGCACCGTTCCGGCCATCAAGCCTGCGGCCGAGCGCACCCGTTCGGGCCTCGTTTCGGTGCTTGCGACTCCGGGCACCGTGAAGCGCGCCTACACCCGCGATCTCATTCAGTCCTTCGCCTCGCAATGTCACGTCAGACTGGTCGGCTCGGAGAACCTCGCGCGCATGGCGGAAGCCTATATTCGCGGCGACGCATTGGGTGATGAGGCGGTTTTCGCCGAGATCGCGCCCTGCTTCGTGGAGGCGGAGGGAAAGAGAACCGATATCGTCGTGCTGGCCTGCACCCACTATCCTTTCATGGCCAATGTTTTCCGCCGGCTGGCGCCCTGGCCGGTAGACTGGCTGGATCCGGCCGAAGCGATCGCGAGGCGGGCGCGTTCGCTGGTGCCGCTGCCGAACGGGTTCGAGCCATTGAACGGCGAGGACCCGGCGATCTTCACATCGGGCAACCCCGATTTCGCGACACGCCGTCTGATGCAAGGCTTCGGCTTGAGAGTTGTTGCGGCTGCCGCAACTGCGGACAGGCGCGAAGCGGTCACCTAAATCGGCGCACGACATTGCTGCGCATGTCCGAGAGCGGCATTCGAGCGCCAACTATTCCCTGTGGGTTTCCATAATCGGCGGCACGTTCGAGCGCGATCCATGCTAGGTGTTGCCCGTTTTGGCGACCCGTCCGCGGCCGCGAATCAACCCGTCAAGAAGAGGTAAGGATGAAAGTCGGCATCGACATGGGAACGACGTCCGAAGGGACCTCGGCCTCGCTCGATATCGAAGAGCTTCTGGCGACGCGTCTTCTCGTGCAGGGCAATTCCGGCTCCGGCAAGTCGCATCTGCTCCGCCGTCTGCTGGAACAATCCGCGCCCTGGGTGCAGCAGTGCATCATCGATCCGGAAGGCGATTTCGTCACGCTTGCCGACAAGTTCGGCCATGTGGTGATCGAGGGGGAGCGTACCGATGCGGAGCTCATCGGCATCGCCACCCGCATCCGCCAATACCGCGTTTCCTGCGTGCTTTCCCTCGAAGGGCTGGATGTCGAGCAGCAGATGCGCAGCGCCGGCGTGTTTCTGAATGCAATGTTCGATGCGGACCGGGAATATTGGTATCCCGTTCTGGTGGTCGTCGACGAGGCGCAGATGTTCGCACCGTCGGTCGGCGGCGACGTCTCGGAGGAAATACGCAAGGTTTCGCTCGGCGCGATGACCAATCTCATGTGCCGCGGCCGCAAGCGCGGACTTGCCGGCGTCATCGCCACCCAGCGCCTCGCCAAGCTCGCCAAGAACGTGGCGGCAGAGGCCTCGAACTTCCTGATGGGACGCACCTTCCTCGACATCGACATGCTGCGTGCCGCCGATCTGCTCGGCATGGACCGGCGCACCGCCGAGATGTTTCGCGACCTGAAGCGGGGCTCCTTCGTGGCGCTCGGTCCCGCGCTTTCCCGCCGGCCGTTGAGGGTAACGATCGGTTCGGTCGAGACCTCGGCACGGTCGATGAGCCCGAAGCTGATGCCGCTGCCCGAAGCGCCGCAGGACGTGGCGGACCTGATCTTCACGCCCGACCCAGAGGAATTCACCCGCCCGGTCGTCCGCCGCACAGCGCCGCAGCCGCGCCCCGCGAGCGATATTCTCGCGGAGCTGTCGCGACCAAGGCCCGAGCCCGCAGCGCCCGTGGAGGCCAAGCCGGTGCAACCGGAAATCTCGGCGGAGGAGCGGGATGCGCTGATCGGCAGCCTCTTTGCCGAAATCGTTGCAAATCCGGAAGCCGCGTTCAGGCCCGATGCGGAGCTCTACCAGGACTTTCTCGTGCGCTGCCGCATTCGCCGCGTCCCCGGACCCGCGCTCTCCTTGAGCGCATTCCGCCGCAAGATGGCCGTTGCCCGATCGGGCATCGATGCCGAGACGGCGGAAAGCGAGGATTGGGCCTCGGCGATTGGGCTGGCCGACCGGGTGACGGAAGACCTGCAGGCGGTTTTCCTGATGTTGGCACAGGCGGCCCTGCGCGGGCTGCCTTGTCCGTCGGACGCTATGATCGCCCGTGCCTACGGAACGCATTCGGCCCGTCGCGCACGGCGATTGCTCGGTTATTTCGAAGAGCAGGGGCTCGTCGTGGTGCATGCGGATTTCTCCGGCAAGCGCATCGTCGCTTTCCCCGACCTCGGCAAGGAAACGGCTCCGGGCGACGCCAATGCCCCGGACACGGGCGATTCAACGCGCGCGGCCGCCGAGTGAAATTGCATTCGGAAGTGCGGCTGAATTTGCCATTGTTCCTGTCATATTCCGTTGACAATTCGCCGCCCAGTGCTTAAAGACCCGCTCAACGCCGGGCAGTGATGCCCGGTGTTTCATTTGACATGTCCCGTGGTTTCTCCGGCAGCGTGATCGTGAGAAGCCTGTCAGAGCCCCAAAAATGGGTTCAGAGGAGGGCGTGTTTCCTTGATCCGGTTTGGCAGCAAACCGGTGTAACACTTTGAAAGGAAATGCGATGAGCAAGCGCGAGTCGTCCAAGTACAAAATTGACCGCCGTATGGGCGAAAATATCTGGGGCCGTCCGAAGTCCCCGGTGAACCGTCGCGAATATGGCCCGGGCCAGCACGGCCAGCGCCGCAAGTCCAAGCTTTCCGACTTCGGCGTGCAGCTGCGCGCCAAGCAGAAGCTGAAGGGCTACTACGGCGATATCCGTGAAAAGCAGTTCCGTGCGATCTTCGCCGAAGCATCGCGCCGCAAGGGCGACACCCCGGAGAACCTGGTCGGCCTGCTCGAATCGCGCCTCGACGCGATCGTTTACCGCGCCAAGTTCGTTCCGACCGTTTTCGCCGCGCGCCAGTTCGTCAACCATGGCCACGTCAAGGTCAACGGCGTTCGCGTCAACATCGGTTCCTACCGCTGCAAGCCGGGCGACGTCATCGAAGTCAAAGAAAAATCCAAGCAGCTCGTTACGGTGCTCGAAGCCGTACAGCTCGCCGAGCGTGACGTTCCTGATTACATCGAAGCCGATCACAACAAGATGGTCGCGACCTTCGTTCGCGTTCCCGCGCTCTCGGACGTGCCGTACCCGGTCGTCATGGAGCCGCACCTGGTCGTCGAATTTTATTCGCGTTAATCAGGCCCGCCTGAACGAATTGGAAAGCCGCCCGGAGACGGGCGGTTTTTTTGTACGAAGTTGCCGGACGAATCCCATAGACTGGAGGCGGGCGCAGGACGGAGTGTCCTGAACGAGACCGCTTCCGAAGTGAGAAGTGCCGTATGCGTGAGCCGAAACCGCAAGAAGACCTCCAGGCGATCATCGACGACATCTTTCTGGAACTGACGCCGCGCCTCGGCGAAGGGAAGGTTGCGGATTATATTCCGCAGCTAGCACGCGTCGATGCCCGCCACTTCGGCATGGCGATCGTCACAACGGGCGGCAAGGTCTATCGCGCCGGCGATGCGGAGATGCCGTTCTCCATTCAAAGCATCTCCAAGGTGTTCACGCTCACGCTGGCGCTGGGCAAACACGGCGAAAACATCTGGAACCGGGTTGGGCGCGAGCCTTCGGGCTCGGCCTTCAATTCGATCGTGCAGCTCGAGCATGAGGGCGGCAAGCCGCGCAACCCCTTCATCAATGCCGGCGCGATCAGGATAAGCGATCTCATTCTCGCCGGCCACACGCCGAAGGAGCTGATCGGGGAGATCGTTCGCTTCGTTCGTTATCTCGCGGATGACGAGGACATCGTGATCGATCATGAAGTCGCGCGCTCGGAGACCGCGACCGGTTACCGCAACATCGCGCTTGCGAATTTCATGCGCTCCTTCGGCCGGCTCGATCATCCGGTCGAGCACGTGCTCGGCGTCTATTTCCATCATTGCGCGCTCGCGATGACCTGTAGCCAGCTCGCCAAAGCCGGTCTGTTTCTGGCCGCCGGCGGCACCAACCCGCTGACCGGGCATTCGGTCGTGTCGCGCCAGCGCGCGCGGCGCATCAATGCGCTTATGCTCACCTGCGGCCATTATGACGGCTCCGGGGATTTTGCCTACCGGGTCGGTCTGCCGGGGAAGAGCGGCGTCGGCGGCGGCATCATGGCGGTGGCGCCGGGCAAGGCGTCTATTGCCGTCTGGTCGCCGGGGCTCAACGAATACGGCAATTCGCTGCTGGGGTCGCTGGCGCTCGAAATGCTGGCTGCGCGTACGGGTTGGTCGGTGTTCGGGCCGTAAGCGCGCGGAAAGCCGCCGCCCCTGTACCCTTCACGGGACGCCGGGGGCCCACACGCCCGTTTTTTCTTGATCTTCCCGGCCGGACGGGGCAAGTGCTGCTTCAGAAAACGAAGCGCAACCTGCGCTCTGCACAATCCGAGATTGCCGCCATGGAAGTCGCACAATCCTCCCCCGACAAGACAGGCAGCGTCATTGAAGATGACGCTGCCTTCGAAGGTGCGGCCCATCCGCTTTTTTCGCGCATGCCGTCCTCCGTCTCCTTCAACAAGCTGCGCAAGCGCCTGCTCAGGCAGGTGCGCCAGGCGCTCGACGATTTCGGCATGCTCAAGGGCTCCAGACGCTGGCTTGTCGGCGTGTCGGGTGGAAAGGACAGCTACAGCCTGCTGGCGCTGCTGATCGACCTGCAGTGGCGGGGTCTGCTTCCCGTCGAAATCGTCGCCTGCAATCTGGATCAGGGGCAGCCGAACTTTCCGAAGCATGTCCTGCCCGACTATCTCCGGTCCATCGGCGTCGAGCACCGCATCGAATACCGCGACACCTATTCGATAGTGAAAGAGAAGGTGCCGGCGGGCGCGACCTATTGTTCGCTCTGTTCACGGCTGCGGCGCGGCAATCTTTATCGCATCGCCCGGGAGGAGGGCTGCGACGCATTGGTGCTTGGCCATCATCGGGAAGACATCCTCGAGACCTTCTTCATGAACTTTTTCCATGGCGGGCGCCTGGCGTCGATGCCGGCAAAGCTTCTCAACGACGAGGGCGATCTGATGGTCCTGCGGCCGCTTGCCTATGCGGCGGAGGACGATCTGGCGAAGTTCGCCGCGGCCATGGAGTTCCCGATCATCCCCTGCGACCTCTGTGGTTCGCAGGATGGGCTCGAGCGCAACGCAATGAAGGCGATGCTTGCGGATATCGAGCGGCGCATGCCGGGCCGCAAGGACACGATGCTGCGCGCGCTCGGACACGTGAACGCCTCGCATCTGCTCGATCCGAAGCTTTTCGACTTCCAATCCCTCTCTCCGGAGCCCAAAGAATGAGCCATTCCGTCGACATCGCCGCACTTGCCAACCTGCTGCAGGAAGCGGCGGTAAAGGAAATCCTCCCGCGCTTTCGCAATCTTGGCTCCGGCGATGTGCGGATGAAATCGGAAGCGATCGACCTGGTGACGGAAGGCGACGAGGCCGCCGAGAGGCTGATCAAGGCGAATATCGACGCGATTGCGCCGGGGGCCGTGTTCATCGGCGAGGAATCCGTCGCCGCCGATCCGGCGCTCCTCGACAAGCTCGCCGGTGCCGATCTCGCGATCGTCGTCGATCCGATCGACGGCACCTTCAATTTCGCGGCCGGCCTGCCGCTCTTCGGTGTGATGGCGAGCGTCGTCGCCGGGGGAGAGACCGTCGCAGGGATCATCTACGATCCGCTCGGCAACGACTGGGTCATCGCCGAGCGGGGCTCCGGCGCGTGGATGTGCCGGCCCGACGGGACGCAGGAGAGACTGTCGGTCACAGCCGGGGTCACCGTCGACAACATGGTAGGCGTCGCATCGGCCGGGTTTTACGCGCAGGCCGAGCGCCGCATCGTCATGGGCAATATGGCAAAGGTCCGGATGGCCACGAGCTATCGCTGCGCGGCGCATGAATACCGAATCTTTGCCGGCGGTCATCTGCACTTCCTGATGTATCAGAAGCTTATGCCCTGGGACCACCTTGCCGGCACCCTGATCGCCGAAGAGGCCGGCGCCTATGCGGCCCGTTTCGACGGCTCGCGTTATCTGCCCGCGCACACGAACGGCGGGCTGCTTCTGGCGACCGACAAGGAGAGCTGGGAGGAGTTGCGGCGCGAGGTCTTCACCGTCTGATCTGAAAAGCCCTTTCGAATGACAGAGGCCGCCCGGTTTTCCGGGCGGCCTCTGTCGTTAGACCCGATGCACGAAAAACCGCTACACGGTATTCGACACCGTGTCCAAGCTCTGGCGGATCACCCTGAACAGGAAGGTTGGGTACGTCGAAAGGCGCGGAAGAATCCTAGAAGCTCTGCCAGCGAATTTTGAGACTCAATTTGATCAAAGCCGAACGCATGGCCTTGATTGGCGTATCAATGATATCAGAAGCCGATAAGTGATCGTCTTCGGACGAGGTCTTTGGCGCTGGAGTAAACATTGTCTGAGAATGATTATGATGCGTTTGCAGCGGCCTATGACGCTGACAACGAGAACAATGCCTGGAATGCCTATTACGAGCGGCCAGCCATTCTTTCGATGGTTGGAGATGTCACCGGGCTTCGGGTGTTTGACGCAGGGTGCGGCGGCGGAGCCCATGCTGCGGCGCTCCTCGACCGAGGGGCAATTCTAACCGGTATCGACTCAAGTGCCGGACTGCTCGAGATCGCACAACGCCGCCTTGACGGCCGGGCGCGATTGTTGGTGGCGGATCTGAACGAACCGCTGCCCTTCGACGATGGTTGCTTCGATTTGATCCTTGCCTCCCTTGTCATGCACTATCTGCCAGACTGGGCACATCCCCTTTCGGAATTCGCCCGTCTGCTGCCCCAAGGCGGCCGCCTGGTTTTCTCCACGCACCACCCTTTTATGGATCACGAGTTGGCGGGTCGCGAGAACTATTTCGAGACCTATAGCTTCAGCGAAACGTGGCAGCGTGGCGGGAAGGCCATCACAATGCGCTTCTGGCATCGTCCACTTCACGCCATGGTTGATGCATTGAGGGCAGCGGGGTTCCAACTCGAGTCGCTGAACGAACCTCAGCCCGATCCTGGTGCCCACTCACGCTTCCCAGAGGCATATCAGACCCTGACGACCAAGCCGCGATTTCTCTTCTTTTCGGCGGTGAAAGCGTGAGGGCCACTCTTGTGGGGCAAAGCCAATGTCAATCGCTCGCGAAGCAGACAACAAAAGCAGTGCCCTCCTGGGTGGGCACTGCTTGCCATCAATCGGGGGCTCTAAAGGTGTCCGCCGCCGCCGTGTTCGTGCGTTCCATCGCTGTCGCCCGGATGGGTGAACAGCTTTCCATTTTCCGCCCAGAGCGTTGCGAGGATGGTCAGCACGCCGAACAGGGCGTAACCGCCGAACAGCGGCTGTAGCGTCCCGTTGAAGAGCTGGCCGACGGCACCGCCGATCAGCGCACCGCCGGTGGTGGAGACGAAACCGGTGACGGCGGTTGCCGTGCCCGCCAGATGTCCCATCGGCTCGAGGCTGATGGCGGTGAAGTTGGTGGCGATGACGGCGAAGAACATCAGCAATAACGAAAACAGGAGATAGCTGATGGCGAAGGCCGGAGTGCCCGCGAGCGACAGGACGTAACCGGTCGCAGCAAAGAGGGTGAAGAGGATCATAGCGGCATGCGAGATGCGGCGCATGCCGAAACTGCGCACGAAATACCCGTTGGCGAAGTTCGCGACCGCTATCCCGCCCGCGGTGCCCGCAAAGGCGATAGGCATCCAGTCACTGAGGTTGTAGACCTCGCCGAAGACCTGCTGAACGCTGACGACATAGGCGCAAATGACGGCGGTAAACAGGGTCATTCCGATCATGTAGCCGCAGGTGATGCGGTTCGTGAGCACCGTGCGGAAGCCGGAAAGGACCGCTCCCACCGAAAGCGGCAGACGTTCCTCCTTCGGCAGAGACTCCTTCATCCGGGTCAACGCCCAGACGAACAGGGCGGTGCCGACGACGCCGATCAGGATGAAGATCCAGTGCCAGTCGGCATAGGCGATCACCACTTGGCCAAGTGTCGGAGCGACGATCGGGACGATCATGAAGACGATCATGACATAGGACATGACGCGCGCCATGTCGCGGCCGCCGAAACAGTCGCGGACGATCGCCATGGTCGTGATGCGGACGGCGGCACCGCCGATCCCCTGGATGAAGCGGAGAAGGAGCAGCGTCTCTATGCTTTCGACCCAGGAGGCGGCGAACATCGACAGGCTGAAGAGCGCAAGGCCGCAAAGGAGAACTGACCGGCGCCCGAAGGCATCCGAGAGGCTCCCGAAGAATATCTGGGAGAGGCCGAAGCCGAGGAAGAAGACGCCGATCACGAGTTGCGTATCGTTGGCGTTGGCAACGTTGAGCGTCTGGCCGATGCTCGGCAGAGCCGGCAGCATGCTGTCGATCGCGAGCGCAATGCTCGCGGTCATGACCGCAATGGTGACGATGAATTCGACAAGGCCCATTCCGAGGCGCGCGGCGCCCGAAGCCTGATCGGCATGGCCCGATGATTGTTCACCAAGCGAAGATTGTTGGGAAACGGAAGTCATGTTCAAAACATCCAAAATGGATTGGGAGGAAAAATCGGTATACTGGAGCCGATCCGGCTAGCCTGCCGGATTGTGCGGTTTGAAGAGCTTGCCGCCCTCTGCGATCAGCACGCAGACAAGCGCGACGAGTGCGACCGTGAAGAAGCCGACCGCAAGGGGCGTGACGCTGTTATCGAATGCCTGGCCGATGAACGCGCCGATGATTCCGCCGCCGATCGTCTGCGTGAAGCCGAGAACGGATGAGGCGGTGCCGGCCACGTGGCCGAGCGGCTCCATCGCCATGGCGTTGAAGTTGGCGGCGATCAGCCCGAACTGGAACATGGTGGCTGCATGAAGGAGCATGAAGACCGGCAAAGGCAGCGGCCCGATCAATGAAGCCGACATCCAGATGAAACTTGCCAGAGTGAAGCCGAGAAGCGCGGCATGCGACAATGCCCGCATGCCGAACGTCCGGACAAGTCGCGAATTGGTAAAGGAGGCGACCGCCATCATGCCGGCGAAAGCGGCGAATACTGCCGGAAACCAGACGCCCAGGCCATAGACGCCGACGAGAATCTGTTGCGCCGAGTTGATGAAACCGAAGAGACCGCCGAGAAGGGCCGACGTCGCGAGCGTATAGAACAGCGCCAGCCGGTTCGTCAGCACGATGCGGAAGCCCGCAAGTATGGACGAGGCCGTGAAGGGGCGCCGGTTGGTGGGGGCCAAAGTCTCACGAAGGCGCAAGGCGACCGGAAGCGCTACGGCAACCGCGAACATTGCGATCACGACGAAGATCATGTGCCATTCGGAAAAGAGCATGATCAATTGTCCGATGCTCGGTGCGATGACCGGGACGATCATGAACACCATCATTACCAGCGACATGATCTCGGCCATCTGCCGCCCGCCATAGACGTCGCGCACGATGGAAACGGTGATGACGCGGGTTGCCGCCGCGCCTATGCCCTGGACGAGCCGAAGGAACAGGAGTGTCGTGAAGGTCGGTACGAACACGATCGCGAGGGCGCTGACGCCGTAAAGGGCCAGCCCGCCCAACAAGGGTGCCTTTCGCCCGAATCGGTCGGACAGGGGGCCGAAGAACAGTTGCGCGAACCCCATGCCGAGCAGGTAGGCGGTTATGACGTATTGCCGATGGTTCTCATCTGCCACGCCGAGGCTCGCGCCGATTTCCTGCAGCCCGGGCAACATGATGTCGATCGAGATCGCATTGATGGACATCAGCATGGCCATCAATGCAATGAACTGGACTTTCGTCAGCCCGGAGAGGGTGGCGGCTTGGTCTATGGGCCTTGTCATTTCATACATCCTGCCGGCTGCCGCTTTCCCGCAGCCGGTTCTTTGCCACGCCGAGCCAGTGCGTGGCACGTTTCGCAATGATTAGGATCTGCTGAATAAATTCAGTCTTTTGTTGTGTCGGATCGAAGAAGGACGCAGTACTCGCCGGCGCAAATCGGAGGAGGCCGCACCCCTGGGCAGGGCTGCATACGAGACCGCGCGCCCGGTCGTCCATGACGCCCATGATCGGCGTGAACTTCGCCGCCCGCTCATGAAGCGTATCGAAAATTAGACGCGCGGCATATTGCTTCGGAATCAAAAAAGGCGGTTACCCGCCTTTCCGATCATCGCAAAGATGCGGTTCGGAGGTGTCAGGCGGCGCCCTTGACGGAAATACCCTGTCCCTGAAGAAGCGTCTGCAACTCGCCCGCCTGGAACATCTCCCGCACGATGTCGCAACCGCCGACGAACTCGCCCTTTACGTAAAGCTGCGGAATCGTCGGCCAATTGGAATAATCCTTGATGCCCTGACGCAGATCCGCATCGGCGAGCACGTTGATGCCCTTATAGTCGACGCCGACGTAATCCAGGATCTGCACCACCTGGCCGGAGAAACCGCACTGCGGAAACTGCGGCGTTCCCTTCATGAAAAGAACGACGTCGTTGCTCTTGACCTCGTTATCGATGAAATCGTTGATTCCGCTCATCTTGTCTTCCTTCCTGCGCCGGTTTCAAGGACCGGATGTCGATTGGGGTCTAGATAGCACGCATGGACGTGGTTTTCACCACCCAATCGCAAAATTATTGATGGTCCCTCAAAGTTCGGCTTCCGCACCACTATCAGCGGGGAACGAGGGCTAGGCCATCGGGATCTAGGCCGAGCGGCGGCGCAGTTTGCTCCGGGAAGCCGCGGTCCGGCGACGGCTCACCTGCTTCTTTGCCGGTTTACGCAAGACCGCCTCGACGATGTCAGCCAGTATGCCGCCAGACTTGGCTTTCCTGCTTCGCCGTTTCGCCCGCTTGGCCGCGGTTCCGGCCGCTCTGGTTTTCTTGAGGATCTCTTTCAACGCGCTGTCAACGACCCCGCTTACGAGCTCCTTGATCAGGTCGGCCATTTCCGTCTTACTCCGGCGCGCTGGTTTGAAGGGCGAGCGCATGCAGAATGCCGCCCATGTTGCCCTTCAAGGCGTTGTAGACCATCTGGTGCTGCTGCACGCGCGTCTTGCCACGAAACGCTTCGGCCACGACTTCGGCGGCATAGTGGTCGCCGTCACCGGCCAGATCACGAATCGTGACCTTTGCGCCGGGAATCCCGGCCTTGATCATGTCTTCGATATCGCCTGGTGCCATGGGCATGATACGCCAACTCCCTTGTAATTTTGCGGCGCGGCCGCATTGCCGCCGCCCGCTATGAACTAAAGGGAACACGATTCAGGGGCCGAAGGCAAATGCTGTTTCGGCCGTCTGCCGGCCGGCGGGTCAATTGTCCGGTGCGAGATCGCCATCCATGTAATTGGGGAACCACGCCTCATGTGCGGAACGCAATTCATCGACGGATACGGGCCTGGCGTTTCCGAGCTGCACCGCATTTCCGCCTGTGCTGCCGATCACCGGAAGCGCAACGCCGGCGGCTTTTGCCCGCGCGGCCACCGTCTCGGCCGAACCCTCCGTGACGGTTACGACATATCGGCCCTGGTCTTCGCCGTAGAAGACCGGGATCGGGTCGTGTTCCGCAGGTGCATCGATCGTCGCGCCGATGCCGGAAGCGATGGCCATCTCGGCCACGGCGAGCGCAAGTCCCCCCGAGGAGCAGTCGTGCACGGCCGTAACCAAGCCGTCCTCGATCAACCCGCGAACGAAATCGCCGACCTTGCGTTCATGGCCGAGGTCGACATGCGGCGCGGGACCGTCGGTGCGGCCATGAATGTCGCGCATGTAGACCGACTGGCCGATATGCGTTCCCCAGCTCTGCGGAGCACCGGCGAGGAGGATGGTCTCGTTCGCCGCAGCAAAGCGAATCCGCGCCATCTTCGACCAGTCGCGGACGAGGCCGACGCCTCCGATGGTAGGGGTCGGCAGGATCGCCTGGCCGTTTGTCTCGTTGTAGAGAGAGACGTTGCCGGAGACGATCGGGAAGTCGAGTGCCTGGCAGGCCTCGCCGATGCCTTTGATCGCATGGACGAGCTGGCTCATGATCTCCGGCCGTTCGGGATTGCCGAAGTTCAAATTATCTGTGGCGGCGAGCGGCAGCGCGCCTGTCGCAGTCAGGTTGCGCCAGCACTCGGCAACCGCCTGCTTGCCGCCCTCGAATGGATCGGCTTCGACATAGCGCGGCGTAACGTCCGAAGAAAAGGCAAGTGCCTTGGTCTCATGGCCCTCGACGCGGATTACGCCGGCGTCGCCGCCCGGAAGCTGCAGCGAATTACCCTGGATCAGCGTGTCATACTGCTCATAGACCCAGCGGCGCGAGGAATTGTTGGCGGAACCGACAAGCTTCAGAAGCGCATCGGACACATCAGCCTGCGGAATGTCGTTGGTGGCGAGCGGCGAGGGTGTCCTTGCCGGCGTCCAGGGGCGGTCGTATTCCGGCGCCTCGTCTCCGAGTTCCTTGATCGGCAGGTTCGCGACTTCTTCGCCCTGGTGCAGAATACGGAAGCGCAGGTCGTCGGTGGTCTTGCCGACGATAGCGAAATCGAGGCCCCATTTGACGAAGATGGCCTTGGCTTCCTCTTCTTTTTCCGGGCGCAGCACCATAAGCATGCGCTCCTGACTTTCCGAAAGCATCATCTCATAGGCCGTCATGCGCTCTTCGCGCACCGGCACCTTGTCGAGATCGAGTTCGATGCCGAGATCGCCCTTGGCGCCCATTTCGACGGCCGAGCAGGTGAGGCCGGCAGCGCCCATGTCCTGGATCGCAATGACCGCACCGGTCTGCATCAGTTCCAGGCAGGCTTCGAGGAGGCACTTCTCGGTGAAGGGATCGCCAACCTGAACGGTCGGGCGCTTCTCCTCGATCGACTCGTCGAACTCGGCCGATGCCATCGTCGCGCCGCCGACACCGTCGCGTCCGGTCTTGGCGCCGAGATAGACGACCGGGAGGCCGACGCCTTCCGCCTTCGAGTAGAAGATCGCGTCGGTCTTGGCGAGTCCCGCAGCGAAGGCATTGACGAGGATGTTGCCATTGTAGCGCGCGTCGAACTCGACTTCGCCGCCGACCGTCGGCACGCCGAAGGAATTGCCGTAGCCGCCGACGCCTGCGACGACGCCCGAGACGAGGTGGCGGGTCTTCGGGTGATCCGGTGAACCGAAGCGCAGCGCGTTCATCGCCGCTACCGGACGCGCACCCATCGTGAAGACATCACGCAGGATGCCGCCGACGCCCGTTGCCGCTCCCTGGTAGGGCTCGATGTAGGAGGGGTGGTTGTGGCTCTCCATCTTGAAGACGACGCAGTCACCGTCGTCGATGTCGACCACGCCGGCGTTCTCGCCCGGGCCCTGGATGACGCGAGGCCCCTTGGTCGGGAGCGTGCGCAGCCATTTCTTCGAGGATTTATACGAGCAATGCTCGTTCCACATGGCCGAGAAGATGCCAAGCTCCGTAAAGGTCGGCTCGCGCCCGATCAGGTTCAGGATGCGTTCGTATTCGTCGGGCTTGAGCCCGTGCGAGGCGATCAGGTCCGGGGTGATGGGGCGGGTGTTGGAAATCGTCATCGTCGACCGTCAAATCCTTCGGGCGGCGCGCAACCCTTGCTTCAAAGGGAAGGCGCGTGCGTACCGCAACGTAACAGGGGCGCTTTGCGGCTTCTTTAGCCTATGCTGCGGCGCGGCGCGACAGAAAAATACGGTCGATCAACAGGGCGGCAGCTCGGATTTCAGCCCGTCGGACCGGGACTCTAGAACTGGTAGCCGAGCATCAGCCCCGCGCGCGTGAGCCCGTCGTTCGGGCCGTCGCAGAGGTTGGCATTGGACGCATGCTCGACCGTGGCCGAGAGATTCCAGTGATCGTCGAAACGGTAGCCCACGGCTGCATATTCGCGAAACAGCAGCCTGCAGCCGAGTTTCGGTCCGTCCGATCCATCGTCATTGAGATCGCCGTCGTGCACCGTGCCGCCGGCGCCGAGCTCGATGAAAAAGCGCTCGGTGATGTCGGCATTCCAACTCAAGCCGGCGTAGATTTCGTTTACGCCGCTGGACGAGGTCGCGACGGACGCGCCGGCATGGATCCGCGGCCGCAGGATTTTCTCGACAAGGCCGCTTGCGCTGCCGGCGCCGAGCGGATCGAAGAACAATGTAGCGGAGGGGAAGACCCCGTCTTCCTGATTTGAGCCGTTGCCGATCGAGGTCGTAGCGCCGAACCGCAATTCATCGAAAACACCTTCTGCTGCACCGGCCTGAGAACCGATGAGTGCGCTCGAAAGCGTCAGGGCTGCTGCAACGAATGTAAACGGTCCCCGACCTGCAAACGAGCGGAAATCCTTCATGCCCAAACCTTCCAGTGCGAATCAATTCTGCGGGATCAAAAGCAAGAATAGATTGCCGAGGCTTGTGCGAAAGTCACCTCTAAAAAGTAATCAATCGAAACTGTCGTATCCGGCGCGCCCGCTATCGAGGAGACGGCGCAGTATTTCGAAGCCTCTTCGCACCTCGGATCGTTCGATTGGCGAGGAGAAACCGACGCGGATACGGTGAAAAACCCGGTCGGAGCGTCCGGCCTTGAATTCATCCTCGTCGTCGATGAGCACGCCCTCCTGCAGGGCGGCCTGCTTGAAGGTTCCGGAAAGCCAGGGCTCGGGCAGCTTCAGCCAGAAAAACGGAATCTTCGGATGCGAGTTGAAATCGAAGCCCGTGAAGATCTCGCGCGCCAGAGCTTCGCGTGCGCCTATTTCCTCGACGCCGCGATTGCGCAATACCGACGCCGATCCGGAGAGGACCAGACGGGCGCAAAGCTCCGCGAGAATGAAAGGCAGGCCGCCGCTCACCATCTTGTGGGCTACGCGGATGCGCTGGCTGAAATGCGGCGGGCAGGCGACCCAGCCGCCGCGTACGCCGGCAGCAACGGACTTCGAAAGTCCGCCGACGAGGAAGGTTCGCTCGGGCGCAAGTTCCATCAGCAATGGCAGCGGGTCGCCGGTCATGGAACCGTAGAGATTGTCCTCGACCAGCCAGACGCCGTATTTGCGCGCGATGTCGGCGATTGCCTGGCGCCGGTCGAGCGGCATGACCGCCACCGTAGGGTTCTGCGCGCCGGGCATCAGAAAGGCGAGTTTCGGGTGCTGCTGGGCACAGACACGCTCGAAATCTTCCGGCCGCATTCCGAATTCGTCGCTTTCCACCAGCGCGATCCGCCGGCCGATGAGGCCCGCGCTGCGGCTTATCTGGGAATAGGTCAGCGTCTCGAAGGCGATGCGGTCGCCCGGGGAGGTGACGGCCGAGATCACCGCGACGACTGCGGCATGAGCCCCAAGCGTCGGGACGACCGTTTCCGGCCCAGGCCGGAAATTGCCGCGTGCCAGCCATTGAGATCCAGCCTCGAACCAATGATCCGGAAAGTTGCGGGCATAGCTCGCAATGTCCCCGTGATGCTCGCGGCTGATGTCTCCGAGCAATTGCGCCAGGATGTCGCCCTGTCCGATATCAGGAGCGGCGGTGCTGTCGAAGCGGAGCTTGCCGGCTGGAGCTATGAGCGGGCGCGTCCCTGAAAGCGACGTCGTCAGCGGATCCGACTGCTCCGGCGGCCGGCTTTCCGGATGATCGAGAACGTAGGTGCCGCGGCCGACCTCGCCGCTGACCAGGCCACGCTCGCGGACAATGCCGTAGGCGCGCCCGATCGTGCCGATCGTGACTCCTACATCGAAGGCGAGATTGCGCTGGGGCGGCAGCTTCGTACCCGCGGGCAGGGTGCCGTTGCCGATCGCCTCTTCGATCTGGTCGGCGATGCGCGCGTAAAGCGGCCCGTGACCTTGTTCAATGTCGGGAAGCCAAGTTGTCATAGTGACAATTCTCTATATTGCGCGACATTTCATGTCAATTATCTCTATGGCAGCAGATGCAATGCGAGCAATGGTGATGACAATGGGTGCAATTGATGCAATTCAGCCCCGGGAGCGCAACCCGCGGCCACCGGCCCGCTTCGGCATTGATTCACGAAGTGGCGCGGGAAACCTTTTGTCGCGGCTTTGGCAGCTTTATTGCAAACTGGCGTCCAAGAGGCGCAGCCGTCTGGCGCTCGACGAACTGAGCACGCATCTGCTCGACGATATCGGTGTGAGTGAAAAAGAGGCGCGGCGTGAGTCGGCCGTCCCTTTCTGGCGGTAGGTGTCCGGCGATTGCTTTCCTCCCTATCCCGTCACACGAGATGAGAGCGGCCCCGCGTCTGCGGCGCGGAAGAGTCCTTCCAGTCCAATGACTTGGTCTGGCTGGATTCCTGTGACAAGCACAGGAATGAGGGCCGGGGATGTGTGGCTCCTACAACTTTCGCTTGCGAATATGGGGTCCGAGGAGTTCGACCACGCTCCTCCCTCATCCCTGTGCTCGTCACAGGGATCCAGCAGCCGCGTCTGCGGCGCGGAAGAGTCTTTCCAGTCCAATACTTGGACTGGCTGGACTCCTCCGTGAGAGCATCGCCCCCGCGGAAGGGCGCGTTGCCGAAGATGGTCGGATCAGCTGCAGCCTTTGCCGCCGGCGGCCCAGCGGCGCACATCCGCGGCGATGCGCGTCCCTACGGGCTCGTTCATCAGCGGGCCGAAGGCCTGCAGGCGGGCTGGTTGACCCTCGGCCTCGACCACGGCAAGCGGGCGCGATTCCGGTGATTTGCGCGGCACGATCAGGATGCGCGGGCGTCCGGAGAAGGAGTTGAGTTCGGGGGCGAGGCGATAGGCTTTGAACGCCGCATCGCCAGACTTGAACCAACAGCCATTCGCGCCGAGAGCGATGCGTTCCATGGTCGGCAGCGCGGCGGAACTCGCGGCCGGTGCGGCGGGGCGCCCCGACTGGCAACCGGCGACAAGCGTCAGGCTGGCGGCAACGCAGGCGAGCGCAAAGGAACGTCCGTTAACAATGGATGACATAGGAGGTCTCACGGGAACTGGTGGCGAATGCCGCCTTCCAGCGGCGACCGGAGCAATTTCATAAGTACGAAGTGGTTTTCCGCCCGTAGTGCTACATGACAAAACTTAAGCAGCAATTACGTCCAGCGCCGAGGCGAAGAGTCCTCGGCCGTCCGCGCCGCCATGGGCGGACTCGATCAGATTTTCTGGATGCGGCATCATGCCGAGCACATTGCCCTTCGCGTTCAGGACGCCGGCGATGTCGTTGACGGAGCCGTTCGGATTGGTGCCTTCGGCATAGCGGAACACGACCTGGCCGCTGCCTTCGATTGCCTTCAACGTTTCCGCATCGGCGAAATAGTTGCCGTCATGGTGGGCGACAGGGCTGCGGATTACCTGACCCTTGGCGTAGGCGCGGGTGAACGCGGTGTCGGCGTTGACGACTTCCAGCTTCACCTCGCGGCAGACGAACTTCAGCGAGGCGTTGCGCATCAGCGCGCCGGGCAGGAGGCCCGCTTCGACAAGGATCTGGAAACCGTTGCAGACGCCGAGGACGCGCACGCCTTGCTCCGCCTTGGCCTTGATCGCCTGCATCACCGGCATGCGTGCAGCGATCGCGCCGCAGCGCAGATAGTCCCCATAGGAAAAGCCGCCGGGAATGACGATCAGATCCACATCCGGGATTTCGGTCTCGGTCTGCCAGACGGTGACAGGCGCCTTGCCGGAAATCTTCGTCAGCGCCGCGATCATGTCGCGGTCGCGATTGAGACCAGGAAGCTGAACGACGGCGGACTTCATGACGTACCTATCTTGCCTTTGCCCCCGGCATATAAGGATTTCCGGGGCTGTTTCAACGCAGTGCAATGGCCGCCCCCGCCGTCAGGCGAGGGAGATGCTGTAGTTTTCGATAACGGTGTTGGCGAGCAGCTTTTCGCACATGGCCTTGAGGTCGGCTTCAGCCTTGGCCTTGTCGGCGGTTTCGAGCTGCAGATCGAAGACCTTGCCCTGTCGCACCTGGCCGATGCCGTCAAAGCCGAGAGCGCCGAGAGCGCCTTCGATAGCCTTGCCCTGCGGGTCGAGAACACCGTTCTTCAGCGTCACGGTTACGCGTGCCTTGATCACTTTTGCTTATCCCCGAGATTACTTGACCAGCACCGGACCCGAACCGCGCGGCGGCTCGTTTTCATTGATGATGCCGAGGCGGCGGGCCACTTCCTGATAGGCTTCGACAAGTCCGCCCATATCGCGGCGGAACCGGTCCTTGTCCATCTTTTCCTTCGTCTCTATGTCCCAGAGACGGCAGCTGTCGGGGGAGATCTCGTCGGCCAGGACGATGCGCATCATGTCGCCCTCATAGAGGCGGCCGCATTCGACCTTGAAGTCGACCAGCTGGATGCCGACGCCGAGGAAGAGGCCGGAAAGGAAATCGTTGATGCGGATGGCGAGCGCCATGATGTCGTCGAGTTCCTGCGGGCTCGCCCAGCCGAAAGCCGTGATGTGCTCCTCGGAGACCATCGGGTCGTCGAGGGCGTCGGCCTTGTAATAGAATTCGATGATCGAGCGCGGCAGGACGGTGCCTTCCTCGATACCGAGGCGCTTGGCAAGAGAGCCGGCGGCAACATTGCGCACCACGATCTCCAGCGGGATGATCTCCACTTCCTTGATCAACTGCTCGCGCATGTTGAGGCGGCGGATGAAATGGGTCGGGATGCCGATCTTGTTCAGATGCGTGAAGATGTACTCGGAAATGCGGTTGTTGAGTACGCCCTTGCCGTCGATGACGTCATGTTTCTTCTTGTTGAAGGCGGTGGCATCGTCCTTGAAGAACTGGATCAGCGTGCCCGGTTCCGGACCCTCGTAAAGGATCTTGGCCTTGCCCTCGTAGATACGGCGGCGACGATTCATGGATCTGTCTCTGTGGTTGTTGGCGCTCTTGGGAGGCGCATTGGGAATTTTCTCAGCGGGTCCATATCCGAAAAGAAGACAATTAACAATCGGCGTGTCTTTCCATCCCCGGATTAGATTAGGCTATCATGAAAGTCGCCGAAGGCGAAAAGGCGCATTGCACTTTCGAGAGCCTTTTGGTTTATGGCGATGGTGCTTCGGGCAGCATATTTTTCAGGGAGATCGATTGATGACGACGATGCAGGACCGCGAGAAGGCTTTCGAGGCGAAGTTCGCGTTGGACGAGGAATTGAGGTTCAAGGCCACCGCCCGCCGCAACAAACTGCTTGGCCTTTGGGCCGCCGGTCTTCTCGCCAAGTCCGACCCGGAAGCCTATGCGAGCGAGATCGTTGCCGCGGATTTCGAAGAGGCCGGGCACGAGGACGTCGTGCGCAAGATCAAGGCCGATTTCGACGCGGCTGGCGTTGCCATATCCGAAGACGACATTCGCGTCCGCATGATTGAATTGCTCTCGGAAGCGGTTGCACAGCTACAGAAAAACTAAACGACACCTGCATGCCGCCGCCCGGCAGAGACCGGGCGGTGTTTCTTTGAGCGGCGCCCCCGCTGTCATGCGAAGACGCGACCATCGAAGAGTTTTCGCGCGGTTCGTAGAAACGAGCATTCCTCCACACTGCCGGCGTTGTCGAGCCGAAGCAGGATTTCCATGCGGCCCGTCGGGTGCTCGACGGCCAGAGTCTTTTCCTCGCCCTCCGGCAAGGTGGCGAGGGACGCTGCGGGACTGTTTGGCAGCAGGCACGCCGTGGCCACGCTGAGCGCGCCAAAGACGCCGATCGAAGCATGCACGCGGTGGGGAATGAGGCTGCGGGTCATGATGGCGCCGCCATTCACCGGAAGGGCGACCAAGGTCATCTTGGGGACCGACTTTTTCGTGACGTCGCCCAAATTCATCAGCGGTCCTGCGGCGAGGCGGATGCGCTCGATACGCGCCTTGACAGACTCGTTCGCCTCGAGCTCTTCGCGGCTCTCATATCCCGTCAGGCCGAAATCCGCCGCCCGCATGACCACGACCGGCATTCCGTTGTCGATCAGCGTGCAGGCAACACCCTCGATCTCGTTTGCGGCCGAGCCGGTCGGCAGCAATGCGCCGCAGCTTGAGCCGGCGGCGTCCGTGAAGGTCAGATAGACGGGTGCGGCGGGAGTCGGCACCCCGTCGATCGACGCGTCGCCCGTATAGACGGGTCGGCCATTCGCGGTGCGGATGCGCGCGACAGCAGACTGGGACGTGTTCTCCATGTAGATGCGGATGGCGGTTTCGCCTTCCGCGGCTTCGACCAGCCCGCGCTCGACGGCAAAAGCGCCGACGCCGGCAAGGATATTGCCGCAATTCTGGCTGTCGCTTACCAGTGCCTGATCGACGAAGACCTGGAGAAAGAGAAAATCTACGTCGAAACCGGGCCGAGCCGAGGCGCGGACGACGGCCACTTTGCTTGTCAGCGGATCGGCCCCTCCTATGCCGTCGATCTGGCGCGGGTCGGGCGACCCCATGATGCGCAGCAGGAGCCGGTTGCGCTCTCCAGCGTCGGTCGGAAGATCGTCGGCGAGAAAATAGGCGCCTTTCGACGTGCCGCCTCTCATCATCATGCACGCGATACCGTCTGGCGTCATGTGTTCACTCCTGTCAGGCCGTTTCAAGGAAGAGGAAGCGCGAGCAGCTTGCCGAATACCAGATAGGCGATCGCCCAGAAGCCGGCCCCGGTTGCGGCGGCTCGGACGAGCGGCTTCTCGCCCGGAAAGAGCAGCGTCGCCACGCCCGCGCCGATTCCGAGGCAAAGAGCCAGCCCCATCCAGTTCGCGCCGAGACACACGGCGACGAAGAGGGCCATCAAGCCGCTGACGCGCGCAATGTCGAGCCTGCCGTGCGTTCCGCCGAGATCGACGCCCCTCAGGACCTGAACGAGATAGACGGCCGACACCGCCGTACCGAAGACAGCGACCTGAATGGGCAGCGAACCCGGCCCGACATCGCCTCGTGAATGTCCAGCCGGCAGACCGAGGCTCAACAGCAGGAAGCCCCCGTTCCAGCCGATGCACACAAGAGCCGCGACGAGGTTTTGCCAATAGTGCCCGTGCGGTGCCTCCCCGCCGTGCCCGGCGGAGAGGTCATGTTCCGGAGCACCCGATACGTGACCGCTCATTCGACGTATCCGTTGGCCTTGAGGAATTCGACCTGGTTGGCGAGATCGCTCTGCGCCCGTTTGGTGAAATCCTCTTCCTTCCAGTCGGGGCTATCCTGGAACTGCTCGGTCTGGAACTTCTTCCAGTCCTCGGATGCAGTCACTTTGTCCACTGCAGCCTGGATGGCGCCGACGGTGTCGTCGGGTGTTCCCGCCTTTACCGCGATACCGCGCCAGACCGCCCCTTCGATGTCGTAGCCCTGCTCTTTGAACGTCGGTACGTCGGGCAGGAATGCGCTACGCTTGTCGGTCGAAACGCCAAGCAGCTTGATTTCGCCGCCTTTGACCTGCGCAAGGCCGGTCGATGGCGTCATCATGGCAGCATCGAGGTGCTTGCCGAGAAGGCCGAGCGTCACCTTGCCCGACGCGTCATGCGGGATCCAGCCGCTTTCGAAGCCGCCCTTCTTCATGAGCTGGTACAGCATGTACTGATGAAAGCCTCCGGGCGCATGGCCGCCGACTTTCAGGCCGTTCGGATTGTCCTTCATGTATCCGATGAAATCGTCGACGGTCTTGAATTGGCTGTCGGAAAGCACCGCAAGCGAAGACGGCTCCGATTGCATGGCCCGAAGCAGGCGGAAATCCTCGAGTTCGAAGGGAATGAGGCCTTGGGCGATGCCGAAGGTCAGTGTCCCGGTGAGGACGAGGATGTTGTAGCCGTCGGCCGGCTGCGTCATGATCTGCGAGACGCCGACGGCGCCGCTGCCGCCCGGCCTGTTGTCCACTTTCACCGTCCACCCTGCCTCCTTTTCCAGGAGCTCGGCGAGCTTGCGGCCGTAAGTGTCGAGCGCTCCCCCGGCACCCGCCCAAACCACCAGCGTCACCGGCTTTTCCGGAAAATCCGCGGCGAGGGAGTTCGCCGGTGCTGCAAATCCCGACAGGACGAGGGCCAGCCCCACAGCCGCGCCTGCCATGCGCGCGCCGAACGTTCTTCTTGTAATACTCATGTCTTCTCCTCCAGTTGGATGCTTTCAACGGACAGTGCAGTCCGCCGTTTCTTCGGTCCGCGCACTGGCGCGGCGCGCCTGGATCCGCCGCCAAAGAGGCGTCAGCAGGCTGACGAGGCTCAGGATGAGGAAGATCAGGCTGATCGGATCGGTGACGAAGATCGTGTAGTCGCCTTGCGAGGACACGAGCGCGGTACGATAGTTCGACTCCACCAGATAGCCGAGTACCATCGCCAGAATGACGGGGGCGACCGGGAAGCGGAGCTTCTTCATGAGATAGCCGACGACTCCGAAGCCGAGCATCAGGTAGACGTCGAACATCAGGTTGCGGATGGCGAAGGCGCCGAGAACGGCAAAGGCCATGATGCCGACGGCGATCACCGCGTCGGGCAGCCGCATCACCCGGGCCATGAGCGGCAGGAAAAGAGAGCCCGCGGCATATTGCACCAGCGACGCGATGATCGTTCCGAAAAGGATCGCATAGACCAGTGACGGCGCCTCGTTGAAGAGCTGCGGACCGGGATGCAGACCGTGCATGATGAGTGCGCCGACCATGATCGCGGTCGTCGGGGAACCGGGAACACCGAGCGCAAGGAGGGGTACGAGTGCGCCGCCGACCGTGGCGTTGTTGGCGGCTTCAGGTGCCGCGATGCCGTTTGCGGAGCCATTGCCGAACTCTTCGGGATGACGGTCCCGGGCGCGGGCATAATCGCGGGCGACCCAGCACGCGATGTTGCCGCCGACACCGGGAAGAATTCCGAGCAGGGTGCCTATGGCCGAACCGGAGAGCATGGAGCGCCAGGTTTCCTTCCACAGCGCCGCGGACATGAAGACGTGGCCGACCTTGTCCTTGATGGACGGCGCCGACACCATGCGGCTCTCGACCATCGCGAGCGCTTCCGACACGGCGAAGAGGCCGATGAGTGCCGCCAGAAACGGTACGCCCTCATAGAGCTGGAAAAGTCCGAAGGTGAAGCGCGGCGTGCCGGCGATCGGATCTATGCCCACCGTCGCCAGCGCAAGACCGAAGGCGGCACAGGCAAGACCCTTGACCAGCGAACCTCCGGACAGTGCCGCGACCGAGCTCAGGCCGAACACGCCAACGGCGAAGTACCCGGCCGGTCCGAACTTCAACGCCAGCGAGGCGAGCGGCATGGCCAGCAGCAGCAGCGCAAGCCCGCCGAGAACCCCGCCGACGGTGGAGGCAGTCAGCGAAATCGCGATCGCCTCGTTCGCCTTGCCCTGTCGAGCCATGGAATAGCCGTCGATCGCGGTCGCCGCAGCGGCGGCCGTGCCCGGGGTCGACAGGAGGATAGCGCTGATAGAGCCGCCATATTCGGCTGAGGTATAGAGCGAGATCATCAGCAGCATGCTGAGCTCGGGGCCGAGATTGTAGGTGAACGGGATGAGCAGGCTCAATCCGATCGACGGGCCAAGTCCGGGCAGGGCGCCGATGACGATCCCGAGCAGGGCCCCGGTGACGAGTACGGCAACGCCGGAAAGGCTGAAGATGACGCCGAGCGACTGTAAGATACCGTCCATCTCAACTGTCCTTCGCCAGGCGGCGTGCGAGCACCGGTACGAAACCGCGATAGCCGTCATTTACGGAGAGCCCCTGATCCTTCATCGCCGCATGAGCGGCAGCGATCGTCTCGCAGGCAGCCCGCGACATGGGGGCGCTCAGTCCGAGCGATTCGATCGTCTCGGCTGCTTCGGTCATCTCTGTCACGCGACGGGCGCCGTGCTCGAAGGTCCGGGACAGGTAATAGTCGGCCACATTACGCCAATCGAGGCCGGGAAAGGTCTCCTGGACCGAATCAAGAATGCGCTCGGTAACGCCGGCCCGCTCCGCCGAGGACAGAGCTTCGATCAGCAGGGCCTCGACACCTTTGATCATCACCGAACGGATCATCTTCAGCGACGAAGCCTGGCCAGGGGTATCGCCGACCGCTTCGAGGTTCATGCCGAGCGCGTTCAGGCGCCCCGCCACCTCGACGGCACGCTTGCCCGCGACGAGGATCGGAACCTTCTCGGCATAGGGTGGCACGCGCGCCATGACGGCGCCTTCCACGAAGCTGCCCTTCCCGGTAGCGATCGCGCCGGCTGCGAGGGCCTTGGTGTCCGGCCCGACGGAGTTGAGGTCGATGAAGACCGCCTCGCCGGAAAGATGCGGCGCCGCCGAGGCGGCGACGGCCTTCGTCGCGGCACCGACGACGAGCGACAGCACGACATCCGCGGAAGCAATGCCGGCCACGTCGTCGAGCGGTTCGACACCGAGTTCCGCCGCTCGTGCCCGCAGGGCGTCGGAAGCAGCCGGGTCGTTGAAGCGCAAATCGTAAGCGGCGAGCCGCGCGGCGTTCCGGCCGCCAAGCCCGCCGGCGATGGACTGCGCTGCCTCGCCGAAGCCGATGAATGCAATCGTGGTCATTCGTCCTCCCTGCGGAAGTGGCTCCTGCGCCATCTCCCGCTTCAATCGATGTATTTCAGTCCTTTGGCTGCGAGTGCGCCGCGCATGTCGTAAATGTCCAGTCCCAGTTCGCCGGCGGCCAGCCGCTCACGCGTCTTGCGCTCCTTCTCAAGCCTCGCGCGCGAGGCCGCGACGGCTTGTTCTGCCTGCGCTTTCGGCACGACCATGACCCCGTCGTCGTCGGCGATGACGACATCGCCGGGGGCCACGGTGGCGCCTGCACAGACGATCGGCACGTTGACCGAACCAAGCGTCGCCTTCACCGTTCCCTGTGCCGAGACGAACCGTGACCAGACGGGAAAGCCGATTTCCTCCAATTCGCTGACATCCCGTACCCCGGCCTCGATGATCAGACCGCGCACGCCACGCACCATAAGGGAGGTTGCAAGCAATTCGCCGAAATAGCCGGCGTCGCACAGCGAGGTCGGTGCGACCACGAGAATGTCGCCTTCGCGGCACTGCTCGACCGCCACATGGATCATCCAGTTGTCGGCAGGCGGTATCGAGACCGTCACCGCCGTACCCGCCACGCGCGCCCCGCGCCAGACGGGGCGCATATAGGACTGCATCAGGCCGGTGCGGCCCATCGCCTCGTGGACCGTCGCAACGCCGCACTCCGCCAGGGCGTCGACAAGGCTCTGACCGGTCCGCTCGATATTCCGGTGAACGACGCTCATGCCAGCGCTCCATGTCCGAGTGTACCGGTGACATGCGGAAACACGGCCTCGTAGGCCTCTCCATAGGTGATCTTGTAGTCGGAATTGCGCGAGGCCTGGACGCCTCGCTGGAGGGCGACACGGGTATAATATTCCCAGAGATGCTCTTGTCCCTCCATGCACTTGATCGCCGTCAGTTTCTTCTCCCAGACATCGGTGATGTCGAGCAGGAAGTTCGGCTTCCAATTGCATTGTTCCGGCTGGTGCGGCTCGAAGAGATAGACAGGCGGGGCGCCGAGTACGGGCGTGCCGGGCTTGTGCCCATGCGCCTGGGCTATGACACGCGCATGCTGCGCGAACTCGGTCGCCATCGGGTGATCGAAGTTATAAGGGTCCTGCCGCGAGTGCGTCAGCATGAACTCCGGGCGTATTTCGCGGTAGAGGTCCACCAGCCGATCGAAGGCTTCCGGCGTCACCTGCATGGGGTAGTCGCCGAGATCGTAGAACAGGATATCGCGAACGCCGAGCGCCTTCGCGGCGTTTTCCGCCTCGCGCCGACGGTCCGCCTTCACGGCCTCGAGAGTCATTCCCGACTTTTTCCAGAGCTTCGCCGACTCGCCGCGCTCGCCGAAGGACAGGCAAACGACTGTGACTGCATAACCCTGTCTTGCGTGGGCCGCGATCGCGCCGCCAGCCCTCCAGACGAAGTCGGCCGAATGCGCGCTGACGACGAGTCCGGTCTTTTGATGCATATCCATGCTCCTTCATTCTTCGGAGTGGACACTGGCATCCGACAGGGGCCCGGTGCTAATACGAAAGCCGAGCCGAGCTATAGTTTTTTTCGAATCTGCCTCTGGAGCACAGATGATCGCAATGGATATCAACATCCGGCATCTGCGGGTCTTCATGCAGGTCTGCGAGACGGGCAGCCTCAACCGGGCGGCCGCCGCGCTGCACATTTCACAACCCGCCGTCTCGGTGGCGCTCGCGGGGATCGAGCGCCGCTTCGGCGCGAAACTCCTGTCGCGCTATGCTGCCGGCAGTCAGCCGACGGCGGCCGGCGAGATTCTCTTGACGCGGATACGCCGCATGGAGAACCAGATCGCATTGGCGCTGGCCGAGCTCTTCGGCTTGAGTTCGCAGCGCGATCCGACGCTGGTCGCCAAATGTATCGCGCGAATAACCTTTCGGCAGATAGAGGCGCTGATCGCCCTTGCCGGCAACGGTTCCATCACCGAGGCGGCGCGCGGCGGCGGCGGCTCGCCGGCGGCGCTGCACCGGGCATTGCATGACCTGCAGACCAATATCGGCAGGGCCATCCTCATGCGCAGCCCGGCCGGCGTGGCGCCGAATACACTAGGCCGCCGCCTCGCGATGCGCTGGCAGGTGGCCCTCACCGAACTGGAGCAGGCGCTGGATGAAATCCGCGAAATCGAAGGGCGCATGGAAGGGCGGATCAAGATTGCAAGTCTTCCGCTTGCGCGCACCCTGTTGATTGCGCGCGCCGTCAACCCCCTTATGGCGGAGCACCCGAATGCCCGGGTGGAAGTCGTGGATGGCTCCTACGAGGCTCTGTCGCAGCAGTTGCGCACCGGCGCGAGCGACATTCTGATCGGAGCGCTGCGTTCGGGCAGCGACCTCGAGGGGCTGCGGGCGGAGCCCCTTTTCGAGGACCCCTACGCGGTGGTCGGACGATCCGGGCACCCGCTTCTCAACAGCAGCGGAAAGGGTGCATCGCTTGACCAGCTCGCCGCCCAGCAATGGGTCGCCCAGCGTCCCGGCACGCCTATCCGGGCCGCATTCGATGCGCTTTTTGCTGGTTGCGGGGACGCGCCAAGGGCGAGTATCGAGACGAGCTCGCTCGTTCTCACGCGTGCCATCATTCTGGAAAGCGACCGGCTGTCGATGCTCTCTCGCCGCCAGATCGCCATCGAGGAAAGAGAAAATCTCCTTGGTTGCATTCCGGTCGCCGATGAGGTGCGCAGCCGGCTCCGGACGCGGACGATCGGTGTCACCGTTCGGGAGAACTGGCTGCCGAGCAGGCTTCAGAAAACTTTTCTCGAATACCTGCGGGTGGCGGCAGCGGGTCTCGGCCAGGCGTGAGTTGCGATGTCGAACGATAACGTGTCCTACGCCCGCAGGCGGCTCAGGAACTGGGCGAAGACCATCGAACCTTCCGGCCAGGGGCCGTGGCCGGATTCCGTGTTGATGTGGCCGGCGTCGCCGGCATCGACGAGCAGCGATCCCCAGGCGTTTGCGATATCGCCGGCGTGCTCGTAGGAGCCGAAGGAATCGTTGCGGCTGGCCACCATGATCGACGGGAAGGGCAGGGGATCGCGCGGATAGGGGCCGAAGGTCATCAGGTGCTTCGGCCGGATATTCGGGTTGGCGACGTCCGGCGGTGCAACCAGGAATGCGCCGGCGATCTGCCGCGTGCAGTGAGGCAGTGCGTGGATCGCCGTGGCAACGCCGAGCGAATGCGCGACGATGACGACCGGCTTCTCTGCGGCATTGACCTCCTCGATCATGCGCGCCACCCAATCCTCCCGCACCGGCTTCGACCATTCTGCCTGCTCGACGCGGCGTGCGGTCGACAGTTTACGCTCCCATCGGGTCTGCCAATGGTTCGGGCCAGAGTTGGTGTAGCCGGGAACGATGAGGATATGTGTTTCGGAAACCTTCATGATCGTCGCGATTTGAAGTCGAAAAGGGCCGAAGTCAAGGCGGAGGCGACAGAGGCGGCATTTTCTGTATAATCACACTCACAGTCGCGGTTCGACAGCGGCCCATCTTTTAACACCACTGTCGCGGGTCCGTGGCTGCTCTGGTTCGTTGAGGAGTGTGAGCCATGACAACCTTCCATGTTCTGTCGGGGGCAGATCCGACCGTCGCGCATCCTGGCATACGAAAGATTGGCATTGCGGATGTGTTCGACGCGTTGCGTCTCGGGCTGGATGACTTCCGGGAAAAGCCGTCGCATTATGTTTTTCTGTGCCTCATATATCCAATCGCCGGCGTCGTGCTGATGACGTGGAGTGCGGGAGCGAACATGTTACCGCTGCTCTATCCGCTCGCTTCCGGCTTTGCCCTCATCGGGCCTGTTGCTGCCATCGCCCTCTACGAGGTCAGCAGGCGTCGCGAACTCGGCATGGACGCGCGGTGGCCGCACGCAATGCGGCTGCATCGCCATCCGGCAATCCCGTCGATCCTCGCGGTTGCCGCTGTCCTCTTCGTCATCTTCGTCGTCTGGCTGCTGGTCGCCCAGGGTCTTTATCTAACCATCTTCGGTTCGACGCCTCCGGCTTCGATCTCGGAGTTCTGGACCAGTGTGACCACCACCGAGCAGGGGTGGAATCTGATCCTGGTCGGCAATCTTGTCGGCTTCGTCTTTGCCGTCGTCGTGCTGTCGATAAGCGTCGTCACCTTCCCGCTGCTCCTCGATCGCGACGTCGGTGCGCTGACGGCGATGGAAACATCGGTCAGAGCGACGCTCGCCAATCCGGTGCCGGTGGCCCTGTGGGGCTTGATCATCGCAGCCGGACTGGTGATCGGCTCCATCCCGGTCTTCGTCGGTCTTGCCGTCATCATGCCGATCTTCGGCCACGCGACGTGGCATCTCTACCGCAAGCTGGTGGAACCGGCCGGTCCGGCGCGATAGGTCTCCCGCTCGAGCGGGGAGTTGGGAGCGACCGCCTCAACATCCCGCTCGGATCGCCACCGATCAGCGAAAGAACTTGTAATAGGATGAGATCTGGGCTGCCGTGTTCGAGGACAGGTTCAGCTTGATGCCGATCCTGTCGCCGCGGACCCAGCGCACCATGCCGGAGAGAAAGCCGAGCTCCTCGCTCCGGATCGTCACTTCCTGACCGGTCCGCGCGCCGATATCGAAGAGCAGCCTGAAGCAGATGCCTTCGTCGGAAAGATCGACCACAATCCCGTTGGTCGAACCCGTCTTGCAGGTGACGGTCCCGGTTATCTTCGTCTTTTCGCGCGAAGAGGCGCGCTGAAGGCTGTCCTTGTAAACCATGGTTTTCTCGAAACCTGATTGCGACAGCTGCAAGCTTCACATGGAGCACCTAAAGGACCGGTAAAGACTTCGCCCGCATTTGAACGAAGGACGTCAAATGCGGGCCATGGAAAAACGTGCGCCATTCCGGGATCAGCGGTTTCCGTTCCACCTAGACGGAACCGAAAACCCGCCGGAAGATCGTGTCGACGTGCTTGGTATGATAGCCGAGGTCGAATTTCTCCCGGATGTCCTCTTCGGAAAGAGCTGCACGGACTTCCGTGTCGGCGAGCAATTCTTCGAGGAAGTCCTTGCCCTGTTCCCAGACCTTCATGGCATTGCGCTGCACGAGCCGGTAGGCATCCTCGCGCGAAACACCGGCCTGGGTGAGGGCGAGAAGAACACGCTGGGAGTGAACAAGTCCGCGGAACTTGTTCATATTCTTCAACATATTGTCCGGGTAGACGAGAAGCTTGTCGATGACGCCGGTCAGCCGGGCCAGCGCGAAATCGAGCGTGACCGTCGCATCCGGACCGATCATGCGCTCGACCGACGAATGCGAGATATCGCGTTCGTGCCACAGGGCGACGTTTTCCATGGCCGGAACGACGAAGGCGCGGACCATGCGGGAGAGTCCCGTCAGGTTCTCCGTCAGCACCGGATTGCGCTTGTGAGGCATGGCGGAAGAGCCCTTCTGGCCCGGCGAGAAATATTCCTCCGCCTCCAGGACCTCGGTGCGCTGCAAATGCCGGATCTCGGTTGCAAGACGCTCAATGGAGGAGGCGACGACGCCCAGCGTTGCGAAATACATCGCGTGGCGATCGCGCGGGATCACCTGAGTCGAGACGGGTTCAGCCTTGAGGCCGAGCGCCGCCGCTACATGTTCCTCGACGCGGGGATCGATATTGGCGAAGGTGCCGACCGCTCCGGAAATGGCGCAGGTCGCGATCTCCTCGCGTGCAGCGAGAAGGCGCTGCTTGCAGCGGTCGAACTCCGCATAGGCGAGCGCGAGCTTGACGCCGAAGGTCGTCGGCTCGGCATGAATGCCGTGCGAACGGCCGATGGTCACCGTGTCCTTGTGCTCGAAGGCACGCCGTTTCAGCGCCTCGAGCAGCTTGTCGAGATCGGCGAGCAGGAGATCGGTCGCGCGGACGAGCTGAACGTTGAAGCAGGTGTCCAGCACGTCGGAAGAGGTCATGCCCTGATGGATGAAGCGGCTGTCGGGGCCGACGAATTCCGCAAGATGGGTGAGGAAGGCGATGACATCGTGCTTGGTGACGGCTTCGATCTCATCGATGCGGGCGACGTCGAAGGTTGCCGCGCCGCCCTTTTCCCATATGGTCTTTGCAGCTTCCTTGGGGATCACGCCGATTTCGGCCAAGGCGTCGCAGGCATGCGCCTCGATCTCGAACCAGATGCGGAACTTGGTTTCCGGCGACCAGATGGCCACCATTTCCGGCCGGGAGTAACGGGAGATCATGGGCTTCAAGCTTTCGTCGAGAGTGGAGGATGGCTGTGCCTCTATCAAAGATGGCGGTGAAGCTCAACGCCGTTGCCGCGCGTCCGATCGCGCGAGCAGCAGACTCGTTGCCAAGAGCGCGACGGCACCGAGCGGCAGATAAAGGCGAACCCCGAGGACCAGAAACTGGTAGAAGGCGGCCAGCGACGTGAAGGCGAACTGGAACATCCAGGTGCGAGTCCCGGTCGTCGCGTGCCACTGCGCGTAGAAAGCGCGGTAGTCGAGGGCGAACAGGAATGCCGTCGTTCCGATCGTGCCGGCGGTGAGACACAGGAAAAAAGCTGAAAAGCGTGTCTCGACCGGTCGGTTCTGCGACAGGCAACGGGCGGCAAATAGCGAGAGCGGCCATGCGATGAGACCGCCCCACGCGTAAAGCGCGAGGATGCTTTTCAGGTGGAAGGTGGCGTCATTTTCCCGCCACCAAAGTGCAAGCCACGCCGAGAGCGCCATCGCGAAGCCCCAGCAGAGCGCGCCCAGGATCGCTTCCCGCAGGCTCGGAACCGAATGGGAGAGACGGAAGCGCTTCGGCCGGTCCGGGGCTGCGATGAGCACCTTTGCCCGGACCGCGGCCTTCCCCTCCATCAACCGGGAATCCGCACCGGTACCGCGATCCAGCGGCCGTCGGTGGTGCCTTCGAAGCCGAGCGACTCGACCAGGATCATCACTGCATGGACCTCGGAGCCATCGGTCTTGACATGGGTCACGACGCCGCCGATGCGGTAGCCCGTCGGGCAACGTCGGCTCAGTGGGATTCGCTGATCGTCTTCGAGTATTTCCGCTGTGGGTTTTCCGGCCTTCTCGGTCATCGTCAGACGGAAGCCCTTTACCTCTTTCAGAAAGCCTTCGCAAATCCCTTCCGGCTCGAAGACCTTCTCTTCGAGCTTCAGCGTATAAACCTTGCGGAAGGATGCATCGGCGGGAAATGAGGAATAGGTCAGTGTGCGCGGCTCTGCATCGAGCTCGGTCACAGGATTATAGGCGGCGAGCACTCCCGGCGTGTGGTGGAGACGATAGGCATCGATGAGCGGCGCGGAGCGCCTGTGGGCTTCACCGCGCGCCGTGTGCAGATCGGCTCCGTCCTCTTCCGCAACGGCGCGCACGGGCGCGCCTGGCAGGAAGGCGTCGGTATTGGTGTCGAGAACGTAGATCGTAGAATAGGGAAAGCCGGAGCCGTCCTGGATACCGTATTCCTCGAAGGCGAAGACATCGCCATCCGATGAAAAGCCGATCGGTTGAAAGGCGGCATAGTCGCCGGCCGCGGCACCCGATGCGGCAAGCATCGCCACCATGATGCCGGCAGTGGTTGCGCGCGCCTTCATCCGCGTGCCTTTTCCGCCTGTGTGCGGAGCACTTCGATGGCGCTTCGATACGCATCGACGGAATCGCCCTTGAAGATGGCGGAGCCGGCGACCAGCACATTGGCGCCGGCTTTCGCTGCGACGCCGGCGGTATCCGGCGCGATGCCGCCATCCACCTCGATCTCGATCGGGCGACTGCCGATCATTGCCTTGATCCGCCGGATCTTCTCCTCCGTCGCGCCGATGAACTTCTGGCCGCCGAAGCCAGGATTGACCGTCATCACGAGAACGAGATCGACGGTGTCGAGGACATATTCGATGGCGCTTTCCGGCGTCGCCGGATTGATGGAGACGCCGGCTTTCTTTCCGAGCGACTTCACAGTCTGCAGCGAGCGGTGCAAATGCGGGCCTGCTTCGGCATGGACTGTTATGATGTCGCAACCGGCCTTCGCGAAGGCTTCGAGGAAGGGATCGGCCGGCGCGATCATCAGGTGGCAGTCGAAGGTTGCCCGGGTGTGCGGGCGCAGCGACTTGATGACGTCGGGCCCGAAGGTGATGTTCGGCACGAAATGTCCATCCATGACATCGAGATGGATCCAGTCTGCGCCGGCCTCGGCGACGTCGCGAACCTCCTGGCCGAGTTTGGAGAAGTCGGCCGCCAGGATCGACGGGGCAATGCGAATTGGGTGGGTCATCATCGGGCTCCGGCTCTTTCCCGCGCCATAGCATTCTCGGGCCTCCCGAACAACCGGCGCGAAGATCAGGAGCGTGAGGACCAGGCAGGTATCAGATCGTCTCCGGCATCTCGTGCATCATGGACGCCGCGCGCGATCGCACGGGCCATCGTGGCGGCTGCCGCGGCGCTGAGATCGATGAAATCCTGAAGCAGCGGCGTCTTTCCGCTCGTGCCCGTCGAAAGCGCGAAGACCAGATCGCCGTCAAGGGGCGTATGAGACGGCCATAGGGCACGCGAAAAGCCGTCATGGGCCGCGATCGCCAGACGCTTGGCCTCCGCCTTGGTGAGCAGCGCATCGGTGGCTATGACTGCGATGGTCGTGTTCGTCGCCGGCGCTGGCCGCTCCCGAAATTTGAAGCGCGGGGTAGCGGCGTCCTGCGGCCAGGGCGTGGGCTGGCCCAGCCCGCCGAACTCGTCGTCCATCTCGAAGGGTGCAGCCCAGAAATGAGGTGTGTCGCCGACGGTCGCGGAGCCGACGGCATTCACGGCCACGAGGGCGCCGACAGTGATCCCATTGGCCAGCACCGTCGACGCGGAGCCGAGACCGCCCTTGAAGGTCGCGGTAAGCGCGCCCGTGCCTGCGCCGGTGCTGCCGGTGCCGAAGTCCGCCGATACCGCATGCGCCGCTTCGTAGCCGAGATCGCGATACGGAGCGTAGCGTCCCCAATCCTTGTCGCCGCCATTTGCCAGATCGAAGAGGATCGCCGCAGGCACGATCGGCACACGATGCGGGCCGACGGCGAAACCGCGTCCCATCTCGCGCAGCGCCGCCTGAACGCCCGAGGCGGCATCGAGGCCGAAGGCCGAGCCACCGGAGAGCACGATCGCATCGACCACCTGGACCGTATTGTGGGGTGCGAGCAGCTCGGTCTCGCGCGTACCGGGAGCGCCACCGAGAACCTGAACGGCGGCCGTCGCCGGCGGATCGCAAAGCACGGCCGTAACCCCGGATTTCAGCCTGACATCCTCAGCATTGCCGACCAGCAATCCGGGCACGTCCGTGATGAGATTTCTGGCCCCTTTCCGCATCATTCCGTATTGTCCGTAGCGGTTGCATCGACGAAACGCGCGTCCTGCCATCGCATCAGCCGGTAAGGGGTTTCGGCAAGCTCGTGCGCATTGTTGAACCCGATCGGCCCGAGCACCGTCGGATAGGGTCCTTTCGTCAGGGCATCGGCAAGCGAGCTGCCGTCTTTTGCCGCCTGGTCCTTTGCCTGCTCGAGGAGCGACACTGCGGCAAAGGCGGGCAGAACATATCCCTCGGGCTCGATCTCGGCGGCGCGCATGGCCTTTGCCACCGCCGCAGCCTCCGACGATCGTGCGGGGTCGGGTATCGTCATGGCAAGGACGCCGTTCTCGAGCGGCACGTCGAGATCGGCAGCGTTCAGCGTGTCGCCGCCAAAAAGGGTTATCGGGACGTTTTCCGCTTTCGCGTCACGCGCAATCACCGCCGTATCGTTGCGATCGCCTCCGGTGAAGACATGCGTTGCACCGCTCTTCGCCAGTCGCCGAACGAGGCTCACCTGCTGCTCCTGCGAGGGGCGGTAGGTGTCGGTGAAAACCGGCGTTATGCCGATCTCGGCCAACCCGTTGCGCACGCTCTCGACAAGCTCGCGGCTGTGGATCGTCCCGTCGTCGATCAGAGCGAGCGGCCTGCCTTTCCAGTTCGCGACGATGGCATCGGTGATCGCCGCCGCTTCCGCCTTGCCGCCCGGCGCCAGGCGATAGAACGGCCACTCCTTCTTGAGTGCGTCCTCCATGAGGATGTCGGAACGGACGCTGACGGTGATCGCCGGAATGCCGGCTTCGGCCAGGGCCGGCAGCGCGGCCTCAAGGCTCTCGGTGCACAGAAAGCCGATCGCCGCTTCCGCGCCGCTTGCAAGCAGGGCCTTCGTCAGCGCCTCGCCGCCGGCAGGATCGCAGGTTTCGCTGATCGGGATCACCTGGCTTCCGCGGTCGCCGGCCTGGAATGCTGCCCCGGCAGAAATCTGCCTGCCGAGGGAGGCGAAGGGCCCTTCCTCGGGAGCCACGACCGCGACCTTTACGCCGGCAGCGAAAGCAGGACCGGTCAGGGCAAGTGCAGCGACAAAGAGGCTGGTGGCGATTGATCTAGGCATGTCATTTCCCGCTATCGACCGCCATGTTTTAAGGATGTGGGCGCGCCCGTCAAAGGAAAAGATCGAGGCATAACGAGGCTTTGTCGCCGCATCGATTGCAAGCGCCGCTGATCCGCAAAATTCTCGCATCGCCGGGTTTCATATTTTCCGCGAGAGTCTATGTATGTGCGAGATATCGTTCCGGAGCGAGATGTGTTGGAGAAGACCCGGCTGGACCCGATAACCTACCGTGATGCGATGAGCCGCATGTCGTCGCATGTGCAGCTGATCACGGCGGCCGATGGCAAGGAGCGGCGTGGCGTCACGATCACCGCGTCCTGCTCGGTATCGGACGATCCGCCGACAGTGCTCGCTTGCCTCAACGCAGCCAACCGGCGCAACGACATCTTTTCGCGTGGCGGCAGTTTCGCGCTGAACCTGCTCGGCTCCCAGCATCACGCCCTGGCTCACGCCTTTTCTGGCCGCGACCAGCTCGACATGGAACGACGTTTTGCCCTCGGCCGGTGGACGCAGCGCACGACCGGTGCGCCCATCCTCGTCGAGGCGATCGCTGCCTTCGACTGCCGCCTGATCGAAGTCAAGGAAGTGGCCACACATCTCATCCTTATCGGCGAGGTCGTGGATGTGCAGCTCGGCCCGAAGCAGCCACCGCTCATTTATGTAGACCGCGGATATCACACGCTATAGGTTTTCGTCCACGCGGGAGGAAGCATGGCGAGACAGGTGACAGGAAAGCTGCCTCAGTCCATCGACGAGACGAGGGCGATGCTGGAGGCGCAGGATTATCTCGCCGGAACCGCGCTTGCGACCGTTCTCTTCCTGGCCCTCAGGATGAAGCGCCCGCTATTCCTCGAAGGCGAGGCCGGCGTCGGCAAGACCGAGATCGCCAAGGTGCTGGCGCGCGCCCTCGACCGGCCCCTTATCCGGCTTCAGTGCTACGAGGGACTTGACGTCGCCTCGGCCGTCTACGAATGGAACTATCCCGCCCAAATGCTGGAAATCCGCCTGTCGGAAGCGGCGGGCACCGTCGACCGCCAGAGAGTGGAAAGCGACATCTTTTCCGAGCGGTTCCTCATAAGACGGCCGGTGCTGCAGGCGATATCGACGACGGCCGGGCGGGCGCCGGTGTTCCTGATCGACGAGCTCGACCGCACCGACGAAGCTTTCGAGGCCTTTCTCCTGGAGGTGCTTTCCGATTTCCAGGTCACAATCCCCGAACTCGGGACGATCAGGGCCGACGAGCCGCCGATCGTCATCATCACCACCAACCGGACGCGCGAAATCCACGACGCCTTGAAGAGGCGCTGTCTCTATCACTGGGTCGACTACCCCAGGGCGGCGCAGGAACTGGAGATCATCCGCCGCAAGGTCCCGGGCTGCAACGCGGCGCTTTCGCGCGAGATCGTTGCCTATGTTCAGAGGTTGAGGGCGCTCGACCTCTTCAAGAACCCCGGCGTCGCGGAAACGATCGACTGGGCCACGGCACTTACGGAGCTCGACGCGCTGGCTCTCGATCCCGAGACGGTGGCCGATACGCTCGGGACGCTTCTCAAATATCAGGACGACATCGCCCGGATCGAAGGTGCCGAAGGCCGCCGCCTGCTTGCCGAGGTGAAGGCCGAATTGCTGGCGCAGGGCTGAGCAGGATGACCGCCGGAGCCCATGCGAATGATGGAAGGCTCGCCGATAATATCGTCTTCTTCGCCCGTGCCCTCAGGCGGGCGGGACTGCGGATCGGTCCGGCCGCCATCGCCGATGCGATCGGTGCCGTGAAGCTGATCGGCATCGGCTCCCGCGGCGAGTTCTATGCAGCGCTCCAATGCACCTTCGTCAAGCGGCATGAAGACCAGGCCGTATTCGACGAGGCTTTCCGGCTGTTCTGGCGCTCGCCGGATCTGGTGAACAAGATGATCGCGCTCATGTCGCCCATTGCCATGCCCCGCTCCGGGGAGGATCGGCGTCGGCGCGCCGGCGAAGAACGCGTCCGTGATGCGCTTCTTGCCGGCCGGGACGGCGCGCAGCAGCCAAGCGAAGCGCCGGAGGTGGAGGTCGACGCACGCTACACGGTCTCGGGCCGCGAACTCTTCCGCAAGGCGGATTTCGGCCAGATGACGGCCGCGGAGATCGCGGAGGCAAGAAAGGCATTGTCCGCAGTCCTGCTGCCGCTCGACCGGGTACGCACGCGCCGCTATCGACGGTCCCACCGCCCGGTGCGGATCGATCCGCGCTCCACCATGCGAGATGCCATGCGGTTCGGCGGGGACTTCATCCTGCCGCGCTTTCGCGAGCCGCGGCTCGTCCATCCGCCATTGGTCGTGCTTGCGGACATTTCCGGATCGATGAGCAAGTATACCCGGATATTCCTGCACTTTCTGCACGCCCTCACCGAACAGCGCCATCGCGTCCATACTTTCCTTTTCGGGACGCGGTTGACGAATGTCACGAGGCAGATGCGCAACCGCGACCCCGACGAGGCGCTGGACGACTGCATCGCGGCAGTCAAGGACTGGTCGGGCGGCACGCGTATCGGAGAGACGCTTCACGAGTTCAACCGCCGTTGGTCGCGCCGGGTGCTCGGGCAGGGGGCCGTTGTCCTCTTGATGACCGACGGGCTCGAGCGCGACGATACGGCCGAACTGGAGATCGAGATCGATCGACTGCACCGTTCCTGCCGCCGTCTCGTCTGGCTCAATCCGTTGCTGCGTTTCGACGGTTTCGAGGCGCGCGCCCGAGGTGTCAGGGCCATGCTTCCGCATGTCGACGAGTTCCGCCCGATCCACAACCTCGAATCCGTCGCCGATCTGGTGAAATCGCTGTCCGGGCGCGGAGCGCGCGACGCCGATCCGCGGCGCTTCCTGAACCATGGACGGCCGGCCGTTGACCGCGCGCCGGCGAGTGCGTCACAGTGATGTGACTTGATCCGATGCAGGATCATCGCCTGAGTGCAATTTTCGGAGTTGCAGCATGCAGAACGAGCCGAACATCCTCGATCCTCTGGAGGTGGCCGAGACCTGGCACGGTCAAGGTCGCTCCGTGGCTCTCGCGACCGTGATCGAAACCTGGGGTTCCGCGCCCCGTCCCGTCGGCAGCCATCTGGTGATCGACGGCGAAGGCAATTTTCAGGGTTCCGTTTCCGGCGGCTGCGTCGAGGGCGCGGTTATTGCGGAGGCTGCCGAGGTGATTGCGTCCGGTACGCCGCGGGTTCTCGAATTCGGAGTGGCCGATGAGACGGCTTGGCGCGTCGGCCTTTCCTGCGGTGGCCGGATCCGCGTCTATGTCGAACGAATTGACGGCTGAACGATGGAACTGAGCACACTGCAGACACTCAATCTCGCCCGTGCGTCGCGGCGCGCCGCCGTCGTCGTCGGGGATCTTTCGGACGGCAGCAGTCAGGCTTTTGTCGAAGGCGATCGCATTCCCCCCGAATGGGCCGCGCCCGTCTCCGAAGCGCTGCACTCGGGCCGGCCCCGTCTTCTGAAGGTCGAGGAAAGGGCGTTTTTCATCAACGTTCATCTGCCGCCCCCACGTATCGTCGCGATCGGCGCGGTTCACATTTCGCAGGCATTGGCGCATCTGGCGCCGGTCGCAGGTTTCGACATGGCGGTCATCGATCCGCGTACCGCCTTTGCAACGGCCGAGCGTTTCCATGGCGTCGAGCTTCTTGCAGACTGGCCCGAAGACGTTCTGCCCGCTCGACCGCTCGACCGTTATACGGCAGTCGCCGCTCTCACGCATGATCCGAAGATCGATGACTATCCGATCAGGGCGGCGCTGGAAGCGGGATGCTTCTATGTCGGCGCGCTTGGCAGCCGCAAAACCCATGCGGCTCGGACCGAACGCCTGCAGGCGCAAGGGGTGCAGGGGGAGGCGATCGCACGTATCAAGGCCCCGATCGGCCTCGATATAGGTGCCGCGAGCCCGGCCGAGATTGCGGTTGCCGTGCTGGCGGAAATCATCGGGGCGCTGCGGCGTCGTGACGTGAACCTGCCGGTGGAGGGGGCGAAGTGAGGTTCGGACCCGTGCGGCTTGCCGATGCCGAAGGCGCTCTCCTGGGCCATTCGGTAAAGATCGGTACAATGAAACTGGCGAAGGGGCATCGCCTGAGCGCCGACGATGTCGCGGCACTTGCCGAAGCGGATCTTACGGAGGTCATTGTCGTGAGGCTCGAGCCGGACGATCTGGCGGAGGACGAAGCCGCGGCGCGCATAGCTGCGGCGATCGCCCCGGATCATCTGCGATTCTCGCGGGCTGCCACGGGCCGGGTCAACGTCTATGCTACCGTTGCCGGTCTTTTCGTTGCCAATCGCGCCGTCGTCGATCAGCTGAACCGTATAGATCCGGCGATCACGCTCGCCTGTCTTGCCGATCATGTTGCCGTCGACGCAGGCGACATGGTGGCTACGATCAAGATCATCCCGCTGGCCGTCCAGCAAGCGCTCGTGGAGCGAGCGCAGGCGCTGCTTCGGGCGGATCTGGCCTTCGAAGTCAAGCCGTTCACGCCCCGGCGCGCGGCCCTGGTGGCGACCGAGCTGCCTTCGTTGAAGGGCCAGGTGATGGACAAGACGCGCGCCGTTCTCACCGCAAGGCTCCTGCAATCGGGCAGCCGCCTCGATAGCGAGCAACGCGTGGCTCATACCACCGAAGCGGTCGCCGCCGCGATCTCGGACGCTGCCGTTTCGCATGACATGATCATCGTCTTCGGCGCTTCGGCCGTGGCTGATCCGGACGATGTGATCCCTGCCGCCATCCGGCGCGCGGGCGGAGTCGTAGAACACGTCGGGATGCCGGTCGATCCGGGCAATCTGCTCGTGCTCGGGCGGCTAGGGGATATTCCGGTCCTGGGTGCTCCCGGATGTGCACGAAGCCCGCGAGAAAACGGCTTCGACTGGATTCTCGACCGGTTGATCGCGGGCGAGTGGCCGAGCAATGCCGATATTACCGGGCTCGGCGTCGGCGGGTTGCTCAAGGAAATCCCGACGCGTCCGCAGCCCCGGGAAGGCACCGGCGGCAAGCGGCCCGGTCCCGTCGGGATCGTGGTGCTCGCAGCCGGCCAGGCAAGCCGGATGGGGCCGGACGGCCGCCACAAACTGCTTGCGGAGTTCGAAGGCATGCCGCTCGTGCGCCGGTCGGTGGAAACCGCCATCGCCGCGGTTCCGGGCAGAGTGATCGTGGTAACAGGGCATCGGGAGGCGGAGATCCGGGCGGCACTCGCGGGGCTGCAGCCCACATTCGTCTCGAACCCCGATTACCGGAGCGGGATGGCCGCTTCGCTGATTGCCGGTCTCTCCGCCCTCGACGCCGACTCCGGCGGGATGCTCGTCATGCTTGCCGACATGCCGGGCATCACTTCGGCACACCTGGCGAAGTTGATCGCTGCCTTTGAAGCCGAATCCGGCCGTGCCGTGGTGCGTGCCGTCGCCGACGGGCAGCGCGGCAACCCGGTCATTCTGCCGAAGGAGACCTTCCATGCCGTCCGGCAGCTCGTCGGCGACGTCGGGGCGAGGCACATCGTCGAGCGCTGCGGCTTGCCGGTGATCGACGTCGAACTCGGTGCTGCGGCGCGTCTTGATCTCGACACGCCGGAGGCGATAGTGGCTGCCGGCGGGCTATTGAGGGATTGAGCGATGGACAATGCGGCAATCGAGGAGATTTTCGAAACACTCGGCCCGGTCAAGATTCGCCGCATGTTCGGCGGCAAGGGCATCTATTTCGACGGCATCATTCTTGCTTTGGAAGTGAACGGCGAAATTCTTTTGAAGGGCGATGCCGAATCGGCGCCGGCGCTCGAGGAAGCAGGCGCGCGGCAGTGGGCCTATGAAGGCAAGGGCAAGCCGGTGAAAATGCCCTATTGGAGCATCCCCGAGCCGGCTTGGGACGACCCGGATGAAATGGCGCGCTGGGTTGGACTTGCCTATGCGGCCGCGCTCAGGGCGAAAAAGTAGGGTGAGTGGCGGGGTTCAGGCGAGCGCCCGCACCGCATCAGCCGCAAAGCGGGATAGAGGCTGGGGCAGGGCGCTCAGGTCGAACCAGCGGATGTCGGAGAGTTTGTCCGGCTCGGTGAGACGCGGCTCGCCGGAGAAATTTTCCGTCACATAGATCAGCGAGATCCAATGTTGCCGATCGGCTTCGATCATCTGTTCGCTGATGCATAGAAAGCGGGTCGAATGGATGGAAAGGCCACTTTCCTCCTCCGCCTCGCGTCGGGCCGCATCCTGCGCGAGCTCCATATGATCGACTTTACCGCCGACGATGCTCCAGTGACCGGCCTCCGGCGCCTTCAGGCGTCGGCAAAGGAGGATCTTTCCATCCCGCAGGATTGCCAGACCGCAGCCGAGACCGGGGAAATCGATGCCGGGCAGTGCCATCAGCGGAGAATCAGGCCTTGCCCATGATCAGCATGAAGGCCGGAATGTCGTCACCGAAACCGACCGGCGTCGGACCGTCGTCATGATCCCGGCGGTTGCGCTGGCGACGGTCGCGATTGTCGTCATTGGCTGCATTCTGCGCGCGGCCGGGACGGTCGCTACGGCCGTTATGACGATCCTTGCTGTCGGCATTGCGTTCGATCTTCACCGCGTCGACCCTTTCCGGGACTGTTTCGAGTTCTTCTGTATTATTGCCTGAAGCCGTGACAGGCTTGCGATCGGCGTGAGCCTTGCCGGGACGCTCCCTCTTCCGATCCTTGCGCCCGTCGCTGCTGCGGTCGCGACGGCTGTCGTGGCTCTCCATCGGCTCGGGCAATTCCGAAAGGTCGCCGTTGTACCATTCGACCTTCTGGCCGATCAGTTTCTCGATGGCATCGGAAAACTTCGTCTCGCGCTTCGTGATGATCGTGAAAGCGGCGCCGGAGCGGCCAGCACGGCCCGTTCGGCCGATGCGGTGGACATAGTCTTCAGCGTGGATCGGCACGTCGAAATTGAAGACATGGCTGACGTCGGGAATGTCGAGCCCTCGCGCCGCGACGTCGGAGGCGACCAGCAGCTTGATGTTGCCGTCCTTGAAATTGGCGAGCATGGCCATGCGTGAACGCTGATCCATGTCGCCGTGCAGCGCGCCGACCGAAAAGCCATGGCGATCGAGCGAGCGGAAGAGTTCGGCGACATCCTTCTTGCGATTGCAGAAGATGATCGCGTTCTTCAGGTCCTCCTGGGACCGAATGAGTTCACGAAGCACCGCGCGCTTCTCGTAATCCTTGCCGTGTGCGGCTACGAAACGCTGCGTAACGGTTATGGCCGTCGAGGACCGGCGCGCCACCTCGAGCCGCTCCGGATTCTGCAGGAAGCGATCCGCAAGCTTCTGAATTTCGGGCGGCATGGTCGCGGAGAAGAACAAGGTCTGGCGCGTGAAGGGAATGAGCTTCGCGATTCGCTCGATGTCGGGAATGAAGCCCATGTCGAGCATGCGGTCGGCTTCGTCGATGACGAGGATTTCGACTCCGGTCATCAGGAGCTTGCCGCGCTCGCAATGGTCGAGCAGGCGGCCGGGCGTGCAGATCAGCACATCGGCGCCACGCTCGAGCTTGCGGTCCTGCTCGTCGAAGGAAACTCCACCGATCAGAAGCGCGATGTTGAGCTTGTGATTCTTGCCGTATTTGTCGAAGTTCTCTGCAACCTGCGCAGCGAGTTCGCGCGTCGGCTCGAGGATCAGCGTACGCGGCATGCGTGCGCGTGCGCGTCCCTTTTCCAGAAGGGTCAGCATCGGCAGCACGAAGGATGCGGTCTTGCCGGTTCCGGTCTGGGCTATGCCGAGAATGTCGCGGCGCTGAAGCGCCGGCGGGATGGCACCAACCTGAATCGGTGTCGGTATCGTGTAGCCCGCATCGGTAACTGCGGAGAGAACTTTCTGGCTCAGGCCAAGGTCAGCGAAATTGGTCAAAGGGGAAACTGTTTCCGTTCCGGTTCTGATGAACTCTGATCGATCGTTGGAAAATGCAACAGCATGTGGCGGCGCTCATACGACCAAAGGCGCCGAAAGTCAAGAAATCCAGCACCTTGAAACACTGGAAGTTGAATCCGCCCGATTCTCATGCTTTTCGCGTCAGGCGCGGGAGAGGTAGCGGCCCGCACGCCCGTTGTCAATCGAGATAGCCGGCGAGCTCCGTTCCGGCCCTCAGGAAGCGCGCCGGATCGACGGCGTGCCCGTTCAGGCGAACCTCGTAGTGAAGATGCGGTCCCGTCGACCGTCCGGTACTTCCCGACTTGGCAATGACCGCGTCTGCCTTCACCACATCGCCGACATCGACCAGGATGGCCGACAGATGTGCATAGCGGGTCGAGACGCCGTTGCCGTGATCGATTTCGATCATGTTTCCATAGCCGCCCGCAGACCCTGCGGCCGTTACGGTGCCATCGGCGGTCGCGCGGACTCGCGTGCCGGTCGGTGCGCGAAAGTCCGTCCCCGCGTGCAGCGCCGGGCGGCCGAGAAATGGATCCAGCCGATTTCCGAAGCCGCTGGAGACATCGGCTGCAGGCGCCGGGCTGACGAGAGGAAGTCTTTTTGCTGCCTCACGGGTCTGCTCGAGCTCCAGGAGAGCAGTGTCGAGACCGACCAGGGACCGATCGAATACGTCTCCGTTCTGCGGTTCGACGAAGGGACCGCCGACACCGGCTTCCGCGGCCGTATCCGTGACGAGCGCTTCGTCGGCTGCGGGAAGCGTGAAACCGGTATCCTCCACGATCGCCCTGATCGTCGCGGACGTCCTTAGTGCGCTGTCCGTCATCTGCCGGAGATGCGCCATCTGTTCGCGCTCCACACCCTTAAGCGAAAGCGTAACATTGGAAAACACCCTGTCGGCCCGGTCGGAAGCGCTTTCGCCATCCACATTCGCGGAAGAGACGGGTGCATAGCCGAGGACGGCGGAGCGGGGAGGCCGATCATCATCCTTGCCGGTAATACCCATGATCGTCTCGATGGCCTTGACGCCGCTCCGAGCTTCTGCGCGCCCGTCATAGGCCAGCGGTTCCGTCGCCGGCAGAGTGTTTTGCTGTCCGGCATGATTAAGGGCCGTACCGTTTTCCGGGAGTGCGCCGAACTGGCCGCTTCTCGAGGTCAGTGCCAGCTGCCGCTGCAGAAGCTTCTCTACCTTCTGCTCGACAACCTGCTGATCCAGCAATTGCCGGCTCGTGACACGGTCAACCTGCGCTCGCAGTGCAGCGATCCGGTCCTCGTATTCATGCTGCATGCGCGCCTGCCGTGCGATCGTTCCGCCGATCAGGTCGTCGCGAAGCACCAGATATGTGGTTGCGGCAAGATATCCTGTGCCGAACATTCCCAGGAAACAGATGGCCAGGGTCGCCATCCATGGGCGGACAGTCATGTGCCGGACCCGGTCGCCGCTCGCCAGGATCAGGACGTGACTTTGCCTGCGTTTCCCGAAGGCGTTTACCGAACCAACAGACACCACATCACCCCCGCCGATGCGCCCCAGTTGCGCGTCAGTAGACGCGCTGCGCCGTAGTTCGCGTTGCTCGACGGCAATTACACTTTGTTAGGGTTAATAAAGCGTGTGTGCGAGGCGCTATCTCAGATGTTGGTGGAGGCGGTCATCGATCGGTAGAAGGAGGGGGTCAATCCCGCTTCCGCCCGGGCAATGTCGTTGAACGGGGGTTTGAGCGGTCCGCGGAAATTCGCCCGCACCAGCGTTTGAAAGGTTGCGGCGGGGTCCTTCTTCTGCCGGGCGCAGAGAAAGCGGAACCATTTCGCTCCGACCGCGACGTGGCCCTTCTCGTCTTCGTAGATGACGTCGAGGACGGCAGCGCTCTCATCGTCGCCGGTCTCCCGCATCTTCGCACGCAGTGCCGGAGTCACATCAAGGCCACGGGCTTCGAGAATCAGCGGAACGACGGCCAGGCGGGCGGTCAGGTCGTTGCGCGTGTCGTGCGCCGCCTGCCAGAGGCCGTCATGGGCGGGAAGGTCGCCATAATCTGCGCCGAGGTCGTTCAGCCTTCGCCGTACCATTCGAAAATGCTTGGCCTCTTCGAAGGCAACCTGCATCCACCCGTCAAAGAAGGAATTCGGCACCGGCTCGGATGCAAAGCGTGCGATGATGTCGAGGGCCAGATCGACCGCGTTCAGTTCGATGTGGGCGATAGCGTGCAGCAGAGCGATGCGCCCTTTCAGCGAGCCGAGCGAGCGCCGCTTGACCTGGGTCGGTGGCGTCAGAACGGGTCTTTCCGGGCGGCCGGGCCGTTCGGGCACGGCGCGGTCCAAAGGCGAGCGCAGGGACAGCGTTCGCGCCTGCCAGCGCCGCGCCGCCTCCTGCGCAAGCTCGGTCTTGACGGCAAGATCGGCGGCGCGGATCGCTTCGACGGCGGCGCCGCGCAGGCTGTGGAATTGCGGAAGTCGCGTCATGGTCTTGCCGTATCCGCTCAAAGCGCCTTTGCGGCGGCCAGAACCTCGTCGGCGTGGCCGGGGACTTTGACTTTTTCCCAGACGCGGCTGATCACGCCCTGCCGATCGATAAGGAAGGTGGTCCGCTCGACGCCCATGTATTTGCGGCCGTACATGCTCTTCTCGACCCAGACGCCGTAGGCGTTTGCCACAGCCTTGTCCTCGTCGGCGCCAAGGGCGACCGTGAGGTCGTGTTTTTTTGTGAAACGATCGTGGCTCTTGGCCGAATCTGGCGATATGCCGACGAGCGCAATCCCCGCTTCCTGGAATTCCTTCTGCAGAGCAGAGAAGGCGATAGCCTCCTCCGTGCAGGCTTTGGTATCGTCCTTCGGATAGAAGAACAGAACGATCGGCTTTCCGCGCAGCGCAGCGAGCGCGATCGAACCGCCGCCATCACGAGGAAGTTCGAACTCCGGGGCGATATCGCCTTGTCCCAATCCTGCCATGATCAAACCTTTCTTACGTCACGTTTTGTGGGCATTCCGCGGTTAATGCATGTCCCAAAATCGTGCAGCGTCTTCGGGATCGAATGCAGTGCGCTTGAGGCATATCGGAGATCGCCGAAGTCCGTCCAGAAGAGTTGTGATAGATTTGACAGGTGCCGGACGGCTTCGTAGCTACTGTATGATCCTTTAACTCGGATTCGAGTGGAGGTGAAATCGTGCTGGCTCAATGCCATAAGCGATCTTGCGCGAAAGGGGAAATGGCTAGTCTTCTCGCTCCGGCGAGAGACGAAGCATGGTGATTTGGTTGGACGAGTATCGATCTAAATGGGGCGAATGAAAGACCCGGCCATCGCTCACGTGGCAGCGGCCCGATGGGAAACACGCAATGGGGCGATCAGGTCGGACGCTCGGGCCGATGACTGAAATCCGCGGCGAAAAAGTCGACTTTCGCAGAGAGGACATCGTCGCGCTGCACGCGTTGCCCTCGGCCCAGGCGCACGACCCGGTCATCGTGCACACGCCGCGCCCGGGCGGGGCGTGGCGCTTCTGCGCACGGCTTTTCCTGTGCTGCTCCCTCCTTGTCTTCATCGCCGTTGCTTCGCTCGTCGCCATCATAGAAAGCGGGGTCGTCGACGGACCGTTGAATGCCCGGGCACGTAATGCGCTCAACGCCGCGCTCGGCCAGGGTTACCGCGCCGATGTCGAAAGCACGGTCATCCGCTTGACGGGCGGCGGCGCAATTGCGCTCAAGGCGCGCGGCGTTACCCTGAAGGAGAGCGGTTCGGGCCGGCACCTCGCCAAGCTCGGTGCGATCTCGATCGCCCTCGATCCCTTCGCGCTGGCGACCGGCCGCATCGACGTCTCGAGGCTCGAAGCGGAGGGAGGCGAACTCGACACCGGCCTCTTGCCGCGCGGCGAACCGATCGATCTCACCGCCATCCGCATCGCCGATGTGGGTAACGCGCTTGAGGAGCTGTTCGCGCAGGGCGACCGGATGTCACGGTTGACCGCGGGGCGGGCGACGCAGACCGTCGTGCTCTCGGATTTCAGCCTGAAAGTCAGCGGCGCCCGGGGGCGCGTTGTTCCCGTCGATATCAGGACGCTGGAATTCAGCCACGATCCGGACAGCTCGATGCGCGTTGACGGTACGATCGCGGTCGACGGGACAGAGTCGGTGCTGACGGCAAAGGCTCTCGGCAAAAATGGGCGCATTGCTGCCTTCGAGGCCCGCCTCGACGCGCTCTCGCTTTCGCCGTTCCTCTATCACGGAAAATCGGCCAGGGAGGAGGCCTTCGGCATCGAGACCACCGCCGATGTGATGCTCAACGCGTCTCGCGCGACGGACGGCAGGAAGCCTGCACTTACGGCAACCGTCAAGACTTCCAAGGGCTCCTTCCACGCCGGCGGTCTCGTCTCGACTCTCAATTCCTCTGACCTGAACCTCTCCTACGATTTCGAGCGGGCCTCCGTCGAAATTCTGTCGTCGATGATCAGGATCGGCCGTTCGAGCTTCCCTTTTACCGGCGCCCTGATCGATCTCGACAAGATCGCCGGCGCCGATCGCAAGGGCTTTGCGGTCGATCTTCTGCTCAAGAACGCCAGTTCCGATCCCGAAGACATTCAGGAGCGGCCGCTTGCATTTGACGCCAAGGCGAGCGGCCGATTCGAGTCCGACGCGCACCGGCTGATCTTCGATCAGCTGGCAATATCGAGCCCGCTCGGTTCGATGGCGGGCTCGCTCTCGGTCGCCTTCGGCAAGACGTCGCCAAGGATCAGTTTCGCCGCACTCAGCGACAGGCTGCATGCCCGGGCGGTGAAGCAGCTATGGCCATGGTGGCTCGCGAAGGGGGCTCGCCGCTGGGCGATCGGCAATCTCTTCGGCGGGACGGTGAGCGATGCACGCATCGAGGTCTCGATACCAGAGGGGCGCATCGCCAGCAGCGGCGGTGAGTTGAGGCTCGACGAAAAGGAGCTCAACATCAACTTCGCCATCGACGAGACGCGCATCAACATCGCCGGCGAGATCCCGCCGCTGCGCGACACGGCCGGGCACTTCAGCCTGAGCGGCGAGCGCATGTCCGTTGCGGTCCGGAAGGGCGCCGCCTTTTTCCCGTCCGGGCGGTCCGTCGCCTTGAACGGGGGGGATTTCGTTATCGCCGACGTCTATGAGAAGCCGCTGATGGCGGAAATGAAGATCGAGGTCGCCGGACAGGCGGACGCCATAGCGGAGCTCGTTCGCTACAAGCCCATCCAGGCCCTTCAGAAGACGCCCTTCGCGCCGGAGGATTTCGCCGGGCCGATGACGGCACTGGTGGGCGCACGGTTTGGCCTCATATCCGACCAGATGCCGCCGCCGCCGCTGTGGCAGGTGGAGATGCAGCTTGAGGACGTCACGATAAAGCGGCCCATAGCGGGACGATCGATCGCCAATCTCGACGGTAAGATGCGGATCGACAACGAGCGTGCGGTGCTTCAGGCGAATGCCCTCATCGACGGTGCGAAGATGCGTGTCGCGCTCACCGAACCGGTGGACGGCTCGGCCGGTGTGACGAGAACGCGAGAAATCTCGGGGACGCTCGACGATGCGGCGCGGGCGAAAATCGCCCCCGCGCTGTCCGGCATCGTCAAGGGGCCCGTCGGCATCGACGTGTCGCTTGCGGAAGACGGCAGCCAGGCGGTGAAGGCCGACCTCGGCAAGGCCGTCCTGTCGCTTCCCTGGATCGGCTGGAGCAAGGGGGCGGGCATCGCCGCACAGGCGGCGTTCACAATCCGGCCCGTCGGCAGCACCACGGAAATAAACGACCTCCGGCTCACCGGTGAGGGTTTTGGCGGCACCGGCGAATTGCGCGTCGACGAATCGGGTCTTGCAGCGGCGCGGCTGCGCGACGTGCGGCTCGCAAGCGGAGACGATTTCGCCGTCACGGTCGGGCGCAGCAATGGAGGCTATTCGGTGGACCTGACCGGCACTGCGGCTGACATCCGGCCGGCGCTCGCCCGCGTGAAGAGCGGATCGGGCTCGAAAGGCTCGGGCAATGTGAAGATCAATGCGCGGCTCGATCGGGTTACCGGCTTTAACGGCGAAGTGCTCTCGAATGTAAACCTGGCCTATTCGAGCCGCGGTCAGCAGATCGACGATGTCGATCTTTCTGCGTTGACTGCAAGCGGTCAGGCCGTCGTCGCCAGACTGGTGAAGGCCGGGGCGGACAACACACTGGAACTGACGACAAGCGATGCCGGGGCTTTCGCGCGCTTCATCGATATCTATCGCAATATGCGCGGCGGCCTCCTCAATCTGCGACTGCGTGATCGCGGCGCCAATTCCTGGCGTGGGACCGTGGATATCCGCAAGTTCTCGCTCGTCGGGGAGCAGAGGCTGCAATCGATGGTCTCGACGCCGGCGGGGCAGGACGGGCGCAGCCTCAATGAGGCGGTCAGGCGCGATATCGATGTGAGTACGGCTCAGTTCGAGCGCGGTTACGCGCAACTCCTGCTGGATCAGGGCGCGATCCGCGTCGGCAGCGGGGTCGTCCGCGGCGTCGACGTCGGCGCGACGTTCCAGGGTACGGTCCGCGACTCCAACGGCCGCATGGACATGACGGGAACGTTCATGCCGGCCTATGGATTGAACCGGCTCTTCGGCGAGCTGCCGCTGATCGGTGTCCTGCTCGGAAATGGCCGTGACCGCGGTCTGCTCGGCATCACGTTCAAACTCACCGGTCCGTTCAGCCAGCCGAATCTGACGATCAACCCGCTGTCGATCATAGCGCCGGGCGTCTTCCGCAACATTTTCGAGTTTCAATAAAAAGGCCGGCGCTGCGGCCGGCCTCAGGTTCCCATTGCCTTGTCACCCGCTCACACGGGCCGAACGAGCAGGTGCTTCTTCTTGCCGAGCGAGAGCTTGATGACGCCGTCGCCGGTCACGTCGCCGCTTCCGATGATGCGGCGTTCGTCGCTGACCTGATCGTCATTGATCCGGACGGCGCCGCCCTGAACATGGCGGCGCGCCTCGCCGTTCGAAGCGGCCAGACCGGCGCGGACCAGAAGCGTCAGCAGGCCAAGCCCCGATTCGAGTTCGGGAGCCGGGACCTCGACCGAGGGCAGGTTCTCGGCAAGCGCACCTTCCTCGAAGGTCTTGCGCGCCGTCTCGGCGGCCTGTTCCGCCGCCGCCCGCCCGTGCAGCATGGCGGTGACCTCGGTTGCCAGAACCTTTTTGACCTCGTTGATCTCGGAACCGCCGAGCTTCGACAGCCGGTCGATTTCGGCCATCGGCAGCGTCGTGTAGAGCTTGAGGAAACGGGCGACGTCGGCGTCCTCGGTGTTTCGCCAGTACTGCCAGAACTCGTAGGGTCCGAGCATATCCGGATTGAGCCAGACGGCACCGCTCAAGGACTTGCCCATTTTCGCGCCGGAGGCAGTGGTCAGCAGCGGCGAGGTGAGGGCGTAGAGCTGCGGCGTTCCCATCCGGTGGCCGAGATCGATGCCATTGACGATGTTGCCCCACTGATCCGAACCGCCCATCTGGAGCCGGCATCCGGTGCGCTCGTAAAGCTCGACGAAGTCGTAGGCCTGCAGGATCATGTAGTTGAATTCAAGGAAGGACAGCGACTGCTCGCGCTCGAGCCGCATCTTGACGCTGTCGAAAGACAGCATGCGGTTCACCGAGAAATGCCGGCCGACGTCGCGCAGAAATTCGAGGTAGTTGATGCCGAGCAGCCAGTCGGCATTGTTGATCATCAGCGCGTCCTTGGGGCCGTCGCCGTATCTCAGGTAGTTCGAAAAGACCGTTTTGATGCTCGCTATGTTGGCGGCGATCGTTTCGGGCGTCATCAATTGCCGCGCCTCGTCCTTGAAGGACGGGTCGCCGACCATGCCCGTGCCGCCGCCCATCAGCGAAATAGGACGGTGTCCGGTCGCCTGCAGCCAGTGCAGCATCATGATCTGGATGAGCCCGCCGGCGTGCAGGCTCGCAGCCGTGGGGTCGAAGCCGATATAGGCGGTCACGGTTTCCGTCCGGAACAGCTGGTCGAGGCCGGCATCATCCGATGTCTGATGGATGAAACCGCGTTCGCTGAGAGTATGAAGGAAATCGGACTTGAACTCGGACATAACCTGTCTCTTTCGGCTGGGTAGAACGTGTGCGCCGGGCCTTTATCACTGTTTCTTCGAAAGTGCACGTTTTTGCTTGGCGGGTGTTTTGCTATGAACGCAGACGCGGGTAGGAAGCGGCGCGCGTTCGGCGGAGGATAATGCATGGGCAAGGTATTGGCGGCGATCGGCCTGATGAGCGGCACGAGCATGGACGGCATAGATATCGCAGTCGTGCGAACGGACGGTGACACCATCGTCGATCGCGGCCCGTCCGCCGGATATGCCTATGATCCGCAGTTCCGGGAGCGCCTGAAACAGGGCCTCGAAGATGCCCGGTCGATTGTCAAACGAGAAGAGCGGCCGGGTACTCTCGCAGACCTTGAGCGCGACCTGACGTTGCGGCACGCAGTGGCCGTCCGGATGTTTCTTCAGGAAAACAATATTTTACCCGATAATGTTGATGTAATAGGTTTTCACGGTCAAACCGTCCTGCATCGCCCTGACCAAGCGTTGACGGTACAGCTTGGCGATGGCGATCTGCTGGCGCGGGAGACCGGGCTCGACGTGGTCTATGACATGCGGGCCAATGACATGGCCCATGGAGGCCAGGGCGCGCCACTCATTCCCGCCTATCACGCCGCCCTGGCGCGCGGTCTCTCCGAGATCGGGGAGTTCGCCACTCCCGTCGTCTTCGTCAATATCGGCGGCATTTCCAATCTCACCTACATAGGCGCAGGCGAAGAAATCGTCGCTTATGACAGCGGACCCGGCAATACGCTGATCGATCAGTGGGTAGAGGCTCACGCCGGCATTCCCTACGATCAGGGCGGCATGATCGCGAGCGAGGGCGGCGTCCTGCCGGAACTCGCCGACCGTTATCTTTCTCACCCGTTCTTCAGTGCTGAGAAACGCCGCTCGCTCGACCGTAACGACTTCGCGCCTCCGGCGGCAAGCGATGCCAGCCTCGAGGATGGCGCGCGTACCCTCGCTCATGTGACGGCTGCCGGCATCGTCCGGTCCGCACGCCATCTTCCGGCAAGTCCGGCAACCTACATTGTCTGCGGCGGCGGCCGCCTGAATTCCGTAATCATGAGCGACCTTCGCGCGCTTGCGGAAGCGGAGGGCGCGCGCGTGCTTGCCGCGGAAGCGGCGGGTCTCAACGGGGATTCGATGGAAGCGGAGGCCTGGGCCTACCTCGCCGTGAGATCGCGGTACGGATTGCCTTTGACCTATCCGGGGACGACCGGCGTCAGCCGCCCGGTAAGCGGAGGTCGGCAGGCCGCAAAACCCGCACAAGCCGAGTCGGCTTAATGATTTCTTCGCGCGCCTTCGCTAACCTACGCCACGACAGCGGAGAGCCGTGGGCTCGTTGACCGCGGAAGGACTTTCGGAACTTCGATGGGTGGTGCACTTTCACTTCTGGCGGTGAATTTCGTCATTGCCCAGATATTCGCGGCGGCTTTTCTCGTCATCGCCGCGAAACGCCGTCCGGGGCGGCCGGCAGCCTGGTGCGCCGCTGGATTTGCCATAGCTTCTCTGGCTGCGATTTGTGAAGCCGTTCTGCCGTTTACGCCTGTACCCAAGCTGTTCGCCGTCGGGGCTTTCGCAAGTGTCCTTGCCGGCTTTTGTCTCCTGCGTTTCGGCCTCGGGCTCTTTTATGGCGTACCGTCAAAGCCGTGGGCCCTTGCGGCTTTCTTCGCCGCTTCGGTAATCCTCGATCTGTTTATCTACGATCTTCCGCGCGGAACGTTGCGGCACGCCTTCTTCTACCAGGCGCCGTTCTTCCTCATCCAGGCCTGGACCGCAGCCGCGGTTATCCGTTCCCGGCGCCGCTCCTACGCGGACTGGATCCTAATTAGCTTCCTCGCGATGAATGCGCTCCATTTCCTCGTCAAGATCTATGCGGCCGTCGCCGCGGGGGCGGGCGCCACGGCTTCGGACTATCTTCAGAGCCCCTTCGCCTTGATTTCGCAGGCGTTCGGCGCCGCGCTGATCGTCGGGACCGGCGTCGCGATGTTGGGCGTCATGGTCAAGGACATCGTCGACAAGGCACGCGCCAGCTCCGAGACCGACGCCCTTTCGGGTCTCCTGAACCGGCGCGGCTTCATCGAGCGCGTCGCCCCTTTGCTGCCGACCCGCAACGCCGAGGGTCCGGGCGCGCTGATCCTTACGGATCTCGACCGGTTCAAGGGCGTCAACGACACCTATGGCCACCACACGGGCGACGAGGTAATCCGCCAGTTCGCGCGTGTGCTTCTCGAACTCATGCCCAGCCGTGCCGCGGCGGCACGCCTCGGCGGCGAGGAGTTTGCGGTGTTTCTTCCCGGAGTGGGCCTGAGTGATGCGCGTGTCGTTGCTCAGGGAATGCGTGCCGCCACCGCCTCAACGCCTATCCCCGGGCTCCCGGAGACGGCGACGATCACCGCAAGCTTCGGTGTGGCGGCGATCGAACCGGGAGAGCCGCTGGAAACGGCGCTACAGAGGGCGGATAAGGCGCTGTACGCTGCGAAAGCCGCGGGGCGCAACCGTGTCGAATCCGCAGAGCCGTCCGCGCGTGTCGTGACCCCCGCTGTTTCCCAGTGGATCAGGCATTAGATCGCCACTGCTTACGACGAAGCTTCGCCTAGGGGATAACGAAAGACTAAGGCCTGTAGAGATTCGGGCCACCCGCGGCGTCTTGTTTGATTTCCTCATTCCTGTGCTTGTCACAGGAATCCAGCCAGACCAAGTCCTTGGGCTGAAAGAACGCTTCCCGCGCCGCAGACGCGGCGCTGCTGGATCCCTGTGACGAGCACAGGGATGAGGGTAGAGAGGGTGCGGCCCCTTGGCGTGTTTCCCTCAACCGTGAAAATAGCGAGGCGACACGGCAGGTCCCGGGCACGCCCGTGTATAGCGTCCCCGCTTCGCTTCGAGGCGAGCATGTAGACGTAACCTTTCATTGCGTGACAGGTTGACGATTCCCCCGCATATTCTCAAGCGAAAGTTGTAGGAGCCGCACATTCCCGGTCCCTCATTCCTGTGCTTGTCACAGGAATCCAGCCAGACCAAGTCCTTGGGCTGAAAGAACGCCTCCCGCGCCACAGACGCGGCGCTGCTGGATCCCTGTGACGAGCGATGAGGCAAAAGGAGAGATTGCAGTCCTCCGATACGCCTCCTACAGCGCCGCGCGTCTTATGAGAAGCGCACGCTCGGTACTCAAGGAATTCAAGCGCATTGCCATGCGTGCCGACAAAAGCGACCCCGAGCTTCAACGCCATTATCCATCTCGCACCGTCATAAACTCAAAATGAATCTCAACAGGCACTAGACGCACGGCAAGCGACAGCCCGGGAAACGTGCGGGATTCCCGGGCTGCCTCATGGAATGGCGCGGTTCAGCGGATGCGCTTTGCCGCGGGCTCGGGTACCAGTTCGCCGTTGAGCCGGCGGTCGAGATAGTCTTCGCATTCGGCCATGAGGGTCTCGACCTGGCCGTTGAAGAAGTGGTTGGCGCCCGGTACCGTCTTATGCGTGATCAGGATACCCTTCTGCGTCTTGAGCTTCTCGACGAGCCCATTGACGTCCTTTTCCGGCGCGACCTTGTCGGAATCGCCGTTGATGATCAGACCGGAAGAGGGGCAAGGCGCCAGGAAGGAGAAATCGTAGATGTTCGGCTGCGGTGCCACCGCCATGAAGCCCTCGATTTCCGGACGCCGCATCAGCAGCTGCATGCCGATCCAGGCGCCGAACGAGTAGCCGGCGACCCAGCAGCTCTTGGAATCGGGGTGCAGGCTCTGTACCCAGTCGAGCGCGGACGCGGCATCGGAAAGCTCACCGGCACCATGGTCGAATTCGCCCTGGCTGCGGCCGATGCCCCGGAAATTGAAGCGCAAGGTGGTGAAGCCGCGCTTCTGGAACATGTAGAAGAGCTGGTACACGATCTGATTGTTCATCGTGCCGCCGAACTGCGGGTGCGGATGCAGGATGATCGCAATCGGTGCGCTCTTCTGCTTCGAAGGCTGATAGCGGCCCTCAAGGCGACCGGCCGGTCCGTTGAAAATGATTTCGGGCATTGGCTCTCCGGGAGTGCTTTGGTTCAATTCCGTCGTTCTTGGTGCCGATCTGTCTTGACTAAACCAGTCAGCTTTTCTAGAACCTACTTTAGAACCGTTCAAAACTTGGGTGCGGACCTCCGCATAAGCTTCGTCTCTTAAGGCAAGCGGCGCGGAAAATTCAAGGAAAATGCAACGGGCCGTTCGAAGCGGTCGCAGCAGCCTAGCGAAGGAATCGATGTCGGGATCGCGCATCTACATGGACTGGAACGCCACGGCGCCGCTTCTGCCGGAAGCGCGCGAGGCGCTCCTGTACGCGCTCGATCAGTTCGGCAATCCCTCTTCGGTCCACGGCGAAGGGCGTGCGGTGCGCGCTCTTGTCGAGAGCGCCAGACGCGATGTTGCCACTCTGTGCGGCGCGCAACCCGCAGCGGTCGTCTTTACCAGCGGCGCGACGGAAGCGGCGAACATGGTGCTGACGCCGCAGTTGCGCATGGGGCGCACGCCGCTCAAGGCAGGCAAGCTCTATGTTTCGGCGATCGAGCATCCGGCCGTGCGCGAGGGCGGGCGTTTCGCGCGCGAGGATGTTTGCGAGATACCGGTGACAAATGCCGGGATCGTCGACTGCGCAGCGCTCGACGATCTGCTTCAGGCCCATGACCGTGAGACCGGTCTGCCGATGGTGGCCGTGATGCTTGCCAATAACGAAACCGGCATCATCCAGCCGGTCGCCGAGGTTGCGGCGATCGTGCGCGCGCATGGCGGTATCCTGGTCGTCGATGCGGTCCAGGCGGCCGGCCGGCTGCCGCTTTCGATCTCATCGCTCGGCGCGGACTTTCTGATCCTGTCGTCGCACAAGATCGGCGGCCCCAAGGGAGCGGGCGCACTCGTCGCCCGCGGCGAGATCATGATGCCTTCTCCACTGATTCGCGGCGGCGGACAGGAGAGGGGCCATCGTTCGGGGACCGAGAATGCAGCCGCGCTTGCGGGCTTTGCGGCTGCAGCACGCGCCGCGGCTGGGAATATCGACGGGCGCATGGCCGCCATAGCCGCGCTGCGCGACGGCCTCGAGGCGGAAATGCAGTCCTGCGCCCCCGATGTGGTGATCCACGGGCGCGACGAGCCCCGCCTGGCAAATACCTGCTTCTTCACGCTTCCGGGGCTGAAAGCCGAGACCGGGCAAATCGCTTTCGATCTCGAGGGCGTCGCCTTGTCGGCGGGCTCGGCCTGCTCGTCCGGAAAGGTCGGGCAAAGTCACGTCCTGACCGCCATGGGCTACGATCCCCGCCAGGGTGCGCTCAGGATTTCGATCGGCGAGGCGACGACGCAAGCGGAAATCGAGCGCTGCGCGGCAGCATTCGCGAAGGTGGCGGCGCGGCGCCGCTCGGCCGGACAGGCGGCGTGAAGCGGAGAGCATTGAATGAAATTGCGGAAAAGCAATTTTCCGCTTGGCAAATGGGGTGAAAAGCGCCTTTTAGCCATTACATAAGCGGTGCGCGAATACTTGCATCGTATTGACAAGCTGCCGGACCTTGGATCCGGCGAGATTGGAGAACGACATGCCTGCCGTGCAGGAAACCATTGATCAGGTCCGCCAGATCGACGTGGACCAGTATAAATACGGCTTCGAGACGACGATCGAGATGGACCTTGCTCCGAAGGGGCTGTCCGAGGATATCATCCGCCTGATCTCGTCCAAGAAGAACGAACCGGAATGGATGCTCGAATGGCGCCTCGAGGCTTATCGCCGCTGGCAGACCATGGAGGAGCCGACCTGGGCGCGCGTCCGCTACCCGAAGATCGACTTCAACGACATCCATTATTACGCGGCGCCGAAGGGCACGACCGGGCCGAAGTCGCTCGACGAGGTCGACCCGGAACTCCTCAAGGTTTACGAGAAGCTCGGCATTCCGCTGAAGGAACAGGAGATTCTCGCCGGCGTCGAGAAGTCGAAGATCGCCGTCGATGCGGTGTTCGATTCGGTCTCCGTCGTCACCACCTTCAAGGAAGAGCTGAAGAAGGCCGGCGTCATCTTCATGTCGATCTCCGAGGCGATGCGGGAGCATCCGGACCTCGTGCGGAAGTATCTCGGTACGGTCGTGCCGCAGTCGGATAACTTCTATGCGACGCTGAACTCCGCGGTCTTCACCGACGGCTCCTTCGTCTATGTGCCGAAGGGCGTGCGGTGCCCGATGGAGCTTTCGACCTATTTCCGCATCAACGAGAAGAACACGGGCCAGTTCGAGCGTACGCTCATCATCGCCGACGAAGGCGCCTACGTCTCCTATCTCGAAGGCTGCACGGCGCCGCAACGCGACGAGAACCAGCTTCATGCGGCAGTGGTCGAACTGATTGCGCTCGACGATGCCGAAATCAAGTACTCGACGGTGCAGAACTGGTATCCTGGCGACAAGCAGGGCAAGGGCGGCATCTATAATTTCGTGACCAAGCGTGGCGATTGCCGCGGCAAGAACTCGAAGATCTCCTGGACCCAGGTCGAGACCGGGTCGGCGATCACCTGGAAATATCCGTCCTGCATCCTGCGCGGCGACGGTTCGCGTGGCGAGTTCTACTCGATCGCGGTTTCCAATGGTCACCAGCAGATCGACTCGGGCACGAAGATGATCCACCTCGGCAAGAACACGTCGAGCCGCATCATCTCCAAGGGCATTGCAGCCGGCGTTTCGGAAAACACCTATCGCGGTCAGGTCTCGGCGCACCGCAAGGCCGAGAACGCCCGCAACTTCACCCAGTGCGATTCGCTTCTGATCGGCGATCGGTGCGGTGCGCACACGGTGCCCTATATCGAGGCGAAGAATTCGACTGCGCAGTTCGAGCACGAGGCGACGACGTCCAAGATTTCCGAGGACCAGCTTTTCTACTGCCTGCAGCGCGGCATTCCGGAAGAGGCGGCGATCGCTCTGATCGTCAACGGCTTCGTCAAGGAAGTTATCCAGGAATTGCCGATGGAATTCGCCGTCGAGGCACAGAAGCTGATCGGCATCTCGCTCGAAGGCTCCGTGGGCTAAGGCCCGTCCGAATACCGAACCGGCGCACGGAATTTGTGCGCGATAGAAGATTTCGTTTCCCAAGAGGACGAACACACATGCTTGAAATCAAGAACCTGCACGCACGCATCGCCGAGGACGGCACAGAGATCATCCGCGGCCTGAACCTGACCGTGAAGGCCGGCGAAGTCGCGGCCATCATGGGGCCGAACGGTTCCGGCAAGTCGACGCTCTCCTACATCCTGTCGGGGCGCGAAGATTATGAAGTGACCGAAGGCGACATTCTTTATAACGGCGAAAGCATCCTGGAGCTCGACGCTTCGGAGCGAGCCGCGAAGGGCATCTTCCTCGCCTTCCAGTATCCGGTCGAGATCCCGGGTGTCGCCACCATGCAGTTCCTGAAGGTGGCGATGAACGAACAGCGCAAATACCGCGGCGAAGAGGAACTGACGACGCCGGAATTCATGCGCCGCGTCAAGGAAGCTGCCGCCGAGCTGAAGATCGCGCCCGAAATGCTGCGCCGTCCGCTCAATGTCGGCTTCTCGGGCGGCGAGAAGAAGCGCGCGGAAATCCTGCAGATGGCTCTGCTCGAGCCGAAGCTCTGCGTTCTCGACGAGACCGACTCCGGCCTCGACATCGATGCGCTGAAGATCGTTGCCGATGGCGTCAACGCACTGCGCTCGCCTGATCGCGCTGTCGTCGTCATTACGCACTACCAGCGCCTGCTCAACTACATCGTTCCGGACACCGTCCACGTGCTCTACAAGGGCCAGGTCATCAAGTCCGGCGACAAGACGCTGGCGCACGAACTCGAGGCCAACGGCTACGCGGATATCATCGAGGCGGCAGCCTGACGCCTGTCGAAGGAGTGTTCGAATGAATATGCAACAGGCCATCAAGATGACGGCGGCCGAAACGGCGCTCGTCGATGCCTATACGGCGCAGATCGGTGATCTGCCGGGCGACGGCTCCGTGCTGTCGCTTCGCGACACGCTGGTCCACGAGTTGAAGACGGCAGGTCTGCCGACGCGCCGCGTCGAAGCCTGGCACTATACCGACCTGCGTACGCTGCTGCGGGCGGTGCCGGCGGCCGATCCGACCGCGTTTGCCGAACGCGTCGAGCCGGTCGTCCCGGGCTCGTCCGTTCTGTCCGTGCGCAACGGCCAGGCGGATATCAAGAGCGTTCCCGAAGAGCTGACGGCGCGCTCCTATACCGAGAGCCTGCTCGATGGCTCGGCGGTAGCCGGGCTCTCAGTGCTCGGCTCGGATGATGCGATCGGCCGGATCAATGGCGGCCTCGTGCGCGGCGGACTGGAAATCACCGTCGCCGCCGGCGCGCAGATCGAAGCTCCGATCGAAATCCAGGTGGTTCAGAGTCATGGTCAGGCGCATACGCGCTTTCCTGTCTCCTTCGGCGCCGGCGCGAAAGCGACCGTAATCGAACGTCATCTTTCGACGAATGCGGAGCCGAGCTTCGTTTCCTCGGTAAGCGACGTGACGCTCGCAGACGGCGCCGACGTGATCTGGATCATCCTGCAGCAGCAGGGTCCGGCGGACACGCATCTCGGCCAGATCCGCTTCGATCTCGGCAAGGACGCGAAGCTGCACCTCTTCGTCATCAACGCCGGCGGGAAGCTGGTTCGTCAGGAACTGCATGGCCGTGCGAGCGGCGAGGGCTCCGACCTGACGCTGCGCGGCATCAACCTGCTCGGCGGGGACAGCCACACGGATCTGACGTTCACGCTGAGCCACAACGTGCCGCACACGACGTCGAGCGAGATCATCCGCAACGTCGTCTTCGATCGGGCGAAGGGCGTGTTTCAGGGCAAGATCCTGGTCGCCCAGGACGCGCAGAAGACCGACGCCAAAATGTCGTGCAACACGCTGCTCTTGTCCGACGACGCCGATTTCTCTGCGAAGCCGGAACTCGAAATCTTTGCAGATGACGTGCAGTGCGGCCACGGTGCAACGGTCATCGATATCGATCACACGCAGCTCTTTTACCTTCTCGCTCGCGGCATTCCGGAAAACAAGGCGCGCGCCATGCTCGTCAATGCTTTCGTCGCCGAGATCGTCGAGGAACTGGAAGACGACGAGGCGCTGGTCGAGGCGCTGGAAGGCATAGTCGCGGCCTGGCTCGAAAAGCACGCCTGATTGGATAGAGACATGGAACATCCTGCGCCGCCGGTAGCGGCATACGACGTCGAAGCGGTCAGAAAGGATTTCCCGATCCTTTCCCGGACGGTCTATGGCAAGCCGCTCGTCTATCTGGACAACGGCGCGTCGGCGCAGAAGCCGCAACTCGTTATCGACGCCGTTGCCCATGCCTATTCCAACGAATACGCCAACGTCCATCGCGGCCTGCATTTCCTGTCGAATGCCGCGACGGAAGCCTACGAACAGGCGCGCGAAAAGGTTCGCCGTTTCCTGAATGCGCCGTCGGTCGACAACATCATCTTCACCAAGTCCTCGACGGAGGCGATCAACACGGTCGCCTACGGCTATGGAATGCCGCAGCTCGGCGAGGGGGATGAGATCGTCATCTCGATCATGGAGCATCACTCCAATATCGTTCCCTGGCACTTTATTCGCGAGCGGCAGGGCGCGAAGCTCGTCTGGGCGCCGATCGACGACGACGGCGCGTTCCACATCGAGGACTTCGTCAAATGCCTGACGGAGCGGACGAAGCTCATCGCCATCACGCACATGTCGAACGCGCTGGGCACCGTGGTTCCGGTCAAGGAGATCTGCCCCATTGCCCGCGAGCGCGGCATTCCGGTGCTTGTCGACGGCAGCCAGGGTGCGGTGCATATGCCCGTCGACGTCCAGGACATCGATTGCGACTGGTATGTGATGACCGGTCACAAGCTCTACGGTCCATCCGGCATCGGCGTGCTCTATGGCAAGACCGAACGGTTGAAGGAAATGCGCCCCTTCATGGGTGGCGGCGAGATGATCGAGGAGGTGACCGAGGACCGCGTCACCTACAACGATCCGCCGCATCGCTTCGAGGCCGGTACGCCGCCGATCGTCCAGGCGATCGGGCTCGGCTATGCGCTCGATTACATGGAGAAGGTCGGCCGCGAGGCGATCAGGGCTCATGAGGCGAGCCTGACGGCGTATGCCCGCGAGCGCCTGTCCTCGATCAATTCGCTGAGGGTTTTCGGCGACGCACCCGGCAAGGGGAGTATCTTTTCCTTCGAGATCGCCGGCATCCATGCCCATGACGTGTCGATGGTCATCGACCGTGCCGGCATTGCCGTGCGGGCCGGAACGCATTGTGCGCAGCCGCTCTTGAAACGGTTCGGCGTCACCTCCACATGCCGGGCGTCCTTCGGTCTCTACAACACCACGGCCGAGGTCGATGCGCTGGCGGACGCGCTGGAACACGCACGCAAGTTTTTCGCTTAGGGAGACGGACATGGGTCTCGAGCAAACACAAGAAAAAGTCGACGTCCGCGAAGGCATCGTTCATTCGGCCATTCCGCCGGAGGAACTGGCGCGCCTCAGCGACGACATCATCGCGGCGCTCAAAACCGTCTATGACCCGGAAATACCGGCGGACATCTTCGAACTCGGCCTCATCTACAAGATCGACATCGAAGACGACCGTATGGTGAAGATCGACATGACGCTGACCGCGCCGGGCTGCCCCGTTGCCGGTGAGATGCCGGGCTGGGTCGAAAATGCCGTAGGCGCCGTCGAGGGCGTTTCGGGCGTCGAAGTGTCGATGACCTTCGATCCGCCGTGGACGCCTGACCGCATGTCGGAAGAGGCGCAGGTTGCGCTCGGCTGGTATTGACCACCTGCCGATATTGATCCGTCGGCACGCGGGCATTACATTCAGTCTGGAAGCGCCGGGCCTTTACCCCGGCGATACGAAGGAGATGGAGCCTATGGGCTTTGCCGTTATGAGCCTGACCGATGCCGCCGCCAGCCGGGTCCGGTCGATCGTGGAAAATGCCGGAGGCGAGGCCAAAGGCATCCGCGTCAGCATCAAGAAGGGCGGTTGCGCCGGCATGGAATATGCCGTCGATCTCGTGAGCGAACCCAATTCGAAGGACGACCTGGTCGAGCACCAGGGGGCGAAGGTCTGGGTGGCCCCAGAGGCCGTGCTTTACCTTCTGGGCACGCAGATGGATTTCGAGACCACCACGCTGCGCTCGGGCTTCACCTTCAACAACCCTAATCAAACTTCTGCCTGCGGCTGCGGCGAGTCGGTGGAACTGAAGCCGGCCGATCTCGCGGCACTTGCCGAGCGCGGCGACGTGGTGGTCCGCGCCAGCTGATTCCGTACCCTATCAGCCCCTCATCCAGCCTGCCGGCCGCCTTCTCCCCGTTTTGACGGGAAGAAGGGACTTAGTCCCGCCGTCACTCCGTCTTGATCTCTCCCATGCGGTTCCATGCGTCGAGGCCGGCGATCTTGTAGGCTTCGGCCAGGGTAGGGTAGTTGAAGGTATTCTCGACGAAATATTCGACGGTGCCCTTCAGGTTGAGGACGGCTTGGCCGATATGGACGAGTTCGGTCGCACCTTCGCCGATGATGTGGACGCCGAGCAGCCGCCTCGTCCTAAGCGAGAAGATCATCTTCAAGAGTCCCGAATCCAGGCCCATGATGTGCCCGCGCGAAGTCTCACGGAACCGGGCGATGCCGCATTCGTAGGGAATTCCGCGCTCTTTGACCTCTTCCTCGGATAGGCCGCAGGTGGATATTTCCGGCACGGCATAGATGCCGTAGGGGAAATATTTCTGCGGCTCCTTGGCGATTGCGCCGACCGCAACACGGGCCGCGATGCGGCCCTGTTCCATAGAGGTCGAGGCGAGGCTCGGAAAGCCGACGACATCGCCGGCGGCGTAGATATTCGGAACGGTCGTCTGGAACGTTTCCGGATTGACCTTCAGCCGACCGCGGGCGTCGGCCTCGAGACCTGCCGCAGGAAGGTTGAGCGCATCCGTCGCGCCCATCCGGCCGGCCGCGAAAAGCACCATGTCCGTCGTGATCTTGCGGCCGTTGTCGAGGCTAAGCAGCACCTTGCCGTTGTCGAGCCGCTCCACTTTCTCCGCCTTCTGGCCCAAATTCAGTTTCATCGCGCGGTCGCGCAACTGATAGGTGAAGTCCTCGACGATCTCCCGATCGATGAAATCGAGCATGGTGGCCTTCGGGTCGATGACCGTTACCTGGATGTCGAGGGCGCTGAAGATGGTGGCGTATTCGATGCCGATGACGCCGGCGCCGATCACCACAAGCGAGCGGGGCAGTTCACGGATGTCAAGCAGTTCGTCACTGTCTACGACTGTCCTGCCGTCGAAAGGCATGTAGTCAGGCCGAAAGGGCTTCGTTCCCACGGCAAGCAGGATACTGGTGCCGGAAACGAGCATGCTCTCGTCGTCATCTTTGGAGATCTCGAGCGTCGTCGGCCCGACGAAGCTCGCCCTGCCACGGATGTGCTGTACGCGGTTTCGCGCGAACTGGTGTTCGAGCACCTCCACCTCGTGGTTGAGCGTTATGATCAGACGACGGCGCAGATCTTCGGCGCTGATCTCCTGCTTGACCCGATAGGAGCGGCCGTAGAAGCCGCGCTCGCGCCAGCCGGTCAGGTTGAGCGCCGTTTCACGCAGCGTTTTCGACGGAATGGTACCGGTGTGGACGGAAACGCCACCGACCCGTTTTCCCTGTTCGATGACGAGCACCTTCTTGCCAAGCTTCGCGGCCTGGATGGCGCCCCTGCGCCCGGCCGGACCACTGCCGACAACGATGAGATCGTACTGGTTCATGAACGCTTCCCCTGCTCGCGTGAGAATCGTTGTGCGATGCGGTATCTTTCGCGCAGGCACAGCTATATCGTCAATCGCACCGTTTGATGACGTGCAATGCCGCAGCGCCCTGTTCTGGATGCGTCTGCTGCATATTTTCCATCAGAACAATCGAAGCCCTTTGAGGCTGACGTGGCCGTCTTTGCCGATGATGACGTGATCGTGAAGCGCGATGCCGAGCGGCTTGGCGGCTTCGGCGATGAGCTTGGTCATGTCGATGTCGGCGCGTGACGGCGTCGGGTCGCCGGAGGGATGGTTGTGCACCAAAATCAAGGCGGTAGCGGAAAGTTCTAAAGCGCGCCTGACCACCTCGCGGGGATATACGGGCGTGTGGTCGATCGTTCCTTGCTGCTGAACCTCGTCGGCGATCAGCGTGTTGCGCTTGTCGAGGAAAAGGATGCGGAACTGCTCCTTCGTCTCATGCGCCATCGCCGCGTGGCAATAGTCGATCACGGCGCTCCAGGAGGACAGAACCTGTTTGTTGCGCAATTCGCTCCTGAGCATGCGGTGGCTGGCGGTCGCGACGAGCTTGAGATCGAGCGCGACGGACTCTCCGACGCCTTTGACTTCCTGAAGGAGGTGCAAGGGAGCGCCGAAGACGGCCGCCAGCGTGCCGAAGCGATCGAGCAGCGCCTTGGCGATGGGCTTGGTATCGCGGCGGGGTATGAGGCGGAAGAGGATGAGCTCGAGGAGTTCGTAATCCGCCAGCGCCGCATCACCGTGTTCGCGGTAGCGGGCTCTCAGGCGGTCCCGATGGCCGTGGTAGTGCGTATCGGTTGCCGGCGCCGGCGCGGTTGCGTGGCTCTCGCGGGTCGGCTTCTGCGGGAAAAACCGGCGTTCGTCCACGGCGTCGAAAAGGTCGTCGGGTTCGGCGGGCGGGGTCTTCGTCACGCGTCGCCCGCGACGTGAATGCCGGGCTTGAAGAGGCCGGCCGGTGAGAGCGTGAATATCTCGCAGCCGTCCGCCGTCACGCCCACCGTGTGTTCGTATTGGGCCGACAGGGACCGATCGCGCGTAACCGCCGTCCATCCGTCCGAGAGGACCTTCACATGCGGGCGGCCAAGATTGATCATCGGTTCGATCGTGAAGATCATGCCTTCCTTGAGCTCCGGCCCGTCATTGGCGCTGCCATAGTGAAGGATATTGGGCGCGTCGTGAAAGAGCCGGCCGACGCCGTGACCGCAGAAGTCGCGAACCACCGAACAACGCTCGGCTTCCGCATAGGCTTGGATCGCCTCGCCGATTGCCCCCGTGCGCGCGCCCGGGCGGACCGCCGCTATTCCGCGCATCAGGCATTCATGCGTTACGTCCAGCAGGCGCTCGGCGGCACGCTTTATCTCGCCGACGGGATACATCCGGCTTGAATCGCCGTGCCACCCATCGACCACATAGGTCACGTCGATGTTGACGATGTCCCCTTCGCGCAGCGGCTTGTCGTTGGGGATGCCGTGACAGACCACGTGATTGATCGAGGTGCAGGAGGATTTGGTGTAGCCGCGATAATTGAGGGTTGCGGGGAGTGCGCCGTGGTCCATGCCGAACTCGAAGACGAAGCGGTCGATCTCGTCCGTGGTCACGCCCGGACTCACGCGCGCCACGAGCTCGTCCAGGCAGCGTGCGGTCACCTGACAGGCCTTGCGCATGCCTTCAAACCCCTCCGGCCCGTAAAGTCGAATGACACCGGTGTTCTTGTAGGGAGCCGCGTCGGCCTCGATGTAAGTTACCATTCCAGATTTCCGTTGTTTCAGGCGATTTTCATAAAACAGCAGGGACCGGTTCGTCCACTACGATCGGTCCTGCCGCCAGGATTTGCGCCGGCGATACCGCGCATTTGACCGCATAGGCCTCGACGCCGCGTGCGCTCGCCCTTTCGAAAGCACGAGCATAGACCGGGTCGAGCTCACGGCATATGCGGAAGCGACTGCAATCGCCTCTCTGGATAAGATAGAGCATGATCGCGCGGTGTCCCGCCTCGACCATATCGCCCAGTTCCTCGAGATGTTTCGCACCGCGTTGGGTCGGGCTGTCCGGGAATTCGGCGAGACCGCGGACGCGGCTGAAATGGACGTTCTTCACCTCGACATAGGCGAGGCCCTTTTCCGCATCACTGAGCAGAATATCTATCCTGGAGTTGCGGCCGTATCTCTGCTCGCGCCGGAGCGTGCCGTAGGTGTGAAGATCGCCCACCTGTCCGGCCATGATCGCCTCTTCGGCGATCCGGTTCGGCAATCCGGTGTTGATGCCGACCAGCGTGCCGTCCGCCTCGACGATCTCCAGCATGTGGCGATACTTGCGTGTCGGACTGTCGTGTTCCGAGAGCCAGACCGGCGAGCCCGGTGTGGTCAGGCCACGCATCGAGCCGGTATTCGGGCATGAACCCGTGATTGCCGTTCCATCGGCCAGAATAGCGTCGAACAGGAAGCGTTTGTAACGCTGCACAAGCGTCGCAGGGACGAGCGGGCGAGGGAAATTCAAGGGGATTGCACTCTCTGCGGTCAGGCGCGCACGCGCACGTAGGAGCCGGGCGCTTCTTCGATGGAATTGAGCGGACCTCCGGCCTTGCGCGCCGGGATCCTGCGTTTGTCGAGCCGTTCGACCCAGCCCTGCCAATGCGGCCACCACGACCCGGCCGTTTCCTTCGCCTTACCCATCCAGGTCTCGAAGTCGCCCTTCGGCGCGCCTCCCGTCCAGTATTGATACTTGCTTCGGGCAGGAGGGTTGACGACACCGGCGATGTGCCCGGAGCCGGAGAGCACGAAGGTCACCTTGCCGCCGAAGCTGCTGCTGCCGAGGAAAACCGACTTTGCCGGCGCGATGTGGTCCTCTTTCGTCGCGAGATTGTAGATCGGAATCTTTACGTCGCTGAGCGAGACGCGGCGGCCGGCAAGCACCATCTCGCCCTTGGAGAGCCTGTTCTCGAGATAGCAGTTGCGCAGATAGAAAGAGTGGTTGGCCGCGGGCATTCGCGTTGAATCGGAGTTCCAGTAAAGCAGGTCGAACGGCAGGGGATCCTGGCCCTTGAGGTAATTGTTGACGAAATAGGGCCAGATCAGTTCCGAAGCCCGGAGCATGTTGAAGGCAGACGCCATCTTCGAGCCTTCGAGGTAGCCGGTGGCGCTCATATTGGCTTCGAGGTGGCGGATCTGGTCGTCGTCCACGAAGACCTTGAGATCGCCGGCGTGGGTGAAATCCACTTGCGTGGTGAAGAGCGTCGCGGAGCGAATGCGGTCGTCGCCTTCCGCGGCATGGAGCGCCAGGGTGGCGGCGAGCAGCGTCCCGCCGACGCAATAGCCGATGGAATTGACTTCGCGCTCGCCGGTTGCCTGTTCGATAATATCAAGCGCGAAGCCTATGCCTTCGCGTGCATAGGCTTCCCAATCCTTGGAGGCATGGCGTTCGTCCGGGTTTACCCAGGAGATGACGAAGACCGTGTGGCCCTGGTCGACCGCCCATTTGATGAAGGACTTCTCCGGGTTGAGGTCCAGCACGTAGAATTTGTTGATCCAGGGCGGGCAAATGAGCAACGGCCGCTTCAGCACGGTCTCGGTGCTCGCCTCGTATTGCAGCACCTGGCAGACATCGTTCTGCGCGATCACCTTGCCCGGAGTGATCGCGATGTTCTCTCCGATGGCGAACTTGCTGGTGTCCGTCTGGCGGAGCCGAAGCTCGCCGCGCCCGGCGGCTATGTCTTCCGCCAACATCTGCATGCCTTTCACGAGATTGGCGCCGCTCGAAGCCACCGTTTCGCGATAGAGCTGCGGATTGGTCGTGATGAAGTTGGTCGGGGAAAGCGCGCTGGCAATCTGGCGAACGTAGAAGGCCGCCTTGTGGCGGGTATGATCGTCAAGGCCCTCGGCGTCCTTGACCATGCGCTCCGCCCAGTCTGAGGTGACGAAATAGGCCTGGCGGATGAAGTCGAAAAACGGATTCTTCACCCAGTCTTCGTCGGCGAAGCGCTTGTCGTTGCGCTGAAGGTTGGCCGGGTCCTCCACGGCCTCGCCGGCCATGCGGTGGAGCGTCCGCGACCACATATCGAAGAAGCTGCCGAGAAGATGAGTCTGGGCTTCGAGTGTTCGCCGAGGGTCGGAGAGCCAGTATTCCGAGACCTTGGAAAGCGTCTTGACCATGTCGGAGACGGGCTCGGCGAAACTATCCGTCTTCTCGCCCGCTTCGCGCGGGGCGAGCCATGCCGAAGCGGCTTTTCCGAGCTGCTCTGCCGCACGAGCCATGTTGATGGCCAGGCTTTCGGGATCCTTGACGATGTAGGGCTCGACAGATTTCGGGTCGAAGCCGGCAAAGCCCGTAGCGCCCTCAGCCTTCTCTGCTGTCACCCGGCGTCCTCCACAGCATCTTGTTTGTTTTGTATTTTTACATTCTGCCCGAAAATGATTACAAGGGCTACTGCATGTTCCCGTGATCGTAGCCGGTCGAAGGACAAAAACATGCAGCAGATCAAAGTGCTACAGCGACCTTTGTGCGTCCCGGGAGACGCGCGGCGCTGTAGCGCATCGTTGCGCCGCAGAAACAGAGGTCATCGCCAGCATGCTTGCCGTCGGAAAACAGCGTTCGCTTTCTTGGATGTCCGCACTGATTCTCGCAGGCGTGCTCGCGGGCTGCAATTCGACGGCGGACCTTGCCACCTATCCTTCGGTTTACGGTCAAAAGCCCGCCGCCATGCAGCAGATGACCAATGAGGAGGCGCTGAACATGCAGGGGCAGTTGACCGCACTTGCCGGGCAGCGCCGGTCCGGCGCGATCTCAGAAGCCGAGTACCGGCGTCGCCTGAAGGAATTGCAGCTTCTGGCCGAGCAGCACGGTGCCGACACGCTGAAACAGATCGAGAATTAGCGCTTGCCTTTCTCGTGTTTTGGCCGCAAAGCGTTGAATGGCCGCGATGGCGGCCGTTCACCCCGCGCATGTCGAGCGAAGAGCCCAAGGGCTGCAAAGACGCGCGCCAAATGAGGTCTGGAGATGGAAGAGTTTCATAAAGTCCGGCGTTTGCCGCCCTACGTTTTCGAACAGGTCAACCGTTTGAAAGCGAGCGCGCGAGCGGCCGGTGCTGACATCATCGACCTCGGCATGGGCAATCCGGATCTTCCGACCCCGCAGTCAATCGTGGACAAGCTGTGCGAAGTCGTCCAGGACCCGCGGACGCATCGTTATTCGTCATCCAAGGGCATTCCCGGGCTGCGCCGTGCGCAGGCCGCCTATTATGCACGCCGCTTCGGCGTCAAGCTCAATCCCGAGACGCAGGTCGTCGCGACCCTCGGCTCCAAGGAAGGCTTCGCCAACATGGCGCAGGCCATTACCGCACCCGGCGACGTCGTCCTCTGCCCGAATCCGACCTATCCGATCCACGCCTTCGGATTCCTGATGGCAGGCGGCGTCATCCGCTCGATTTCGGTCGAGCCGGACGAGAGCTTCTTTCCGCCGCTCGAGCGTGCGGTCCGGCACTCGATCCCGAAGCCGCTGGCGCTGATCCTCAACTACCCGTCCAATCCGACGGCGCAGGTCGCAACGCTCGATTTCTACAAGGATGTCATCGCCTTCGCGAAGAAGCACGACATCATCGTGCTGTCGGATCTCGCCTATTCGGAAATCTACTTCGACGACGCACCGCCGCCTTCGGTTCTGGAAGTGCCGGGTGCAACCGATGTGACCGTCGAATTCACGTCGATGTCGAAGACCTTCTCCATGCCCGGCTGGCGCATGGGCTTCGCCGTCGGCAACGAGCGACTGATCGCGGCGCTGACGCGCGTGAAGTCCTATCTGGACTATGGCGCATTCACCCCGATTCAGGTAGCTGCAACGCAGGCACTGAATGGTGACGGCAGCGATATCGCCGAGGTGCGCGCCATCTACAAGCGGCGCCGCGACGTCATGGTGGAAAGCTTCGGCAAGGCCGGTTTCGAGGTTCCGCCGCCGCCGGCGACGATGTTCGCCTGGGCGAAGATTCCCGAGAAGTTCCGCCATCTCGGCTCGCTCGAGTTCTCCAAGCTTCTCGTCGAGAAAGCGGATGTCGCCGTTGCTCCGGGCATCGGCTTCGGCGAGCAGGGGGACGACTATGTTCGTCTCGCTCTGGTGGAGAACGAACACCGGATCCGCCAGGCCGCGCGCAATATCAAGCGCTTCCTTTCTTCGGCGGACGAGACGATGCACAACGTCATCTCGCTCAACGCACATCGGTAAGGAGCCGGGCTGTGCCCGTTTCCGCACCCAAATTGCCCCGCCTGGTCTGGCGGGGCGCCTCTACGTGTTAGGAACTTGCTATGGCAGATGCCCTCAAAATCGGCATTGCGGGCTTGGGGACCGTCGGTGCCTCGCTCGTGCGGATTCTCCAGGATCGTCATGAGACGATGGCGACCACATGCGGCAGGGCGATCGAGATTACGGCCGTAGCGGCAAGAGACCGGGCGAAGGATCGGGGCGTGAAGCTTTCGGGCATTGCCTGGTTCGACGACGCAGTTTCCCTGGCGTCGGAAGCAGACATCGACGTCTTTGTCGAACTGATGGGCGGCGCCGGAGACCCGGCCTATTCTTGCGTGAAGGCGGCGCTCACGCGCGGCGTCCATGTGGTGACCGCCAATAAGGCGCTTCTGGCAGCACATGGTGTCGAACTGGCGGAAATTGCCGAGAAGCATGGCGCGCTTCTGAATTACGAAGCTGCGGTCGCCGGCGGCATCCCCGTCATCAAGGCGCTTCGCGAGTCGATGACCGGCAACACGATCTCGCGGGTCTACGGCATCATGAACGGCACATGCAATTACATCCTGACGAAGATGGAGAGGGAGGGTCTCTCCTTCGAGGAATGCCTCAAGGAGGCTCAGCGGCTCGGCTATGCCGAGGCCGATCCGGCCTTCGACATCGAGGGCAACGACACCGCGCACAAACTCTCGATCCTGACGAGCCTCGCCTTCAGCACCGCGATTGCTGCCGACGACATCTATCTCGAGGGCATCACCAACATCTCGATCGAAGATATCCAGGCTGCTTCCGACCTCGGTTACCGCATCAAGCTTCTCGGAGTCGCCCAGCGGACCGATAGCGGCATAGAGCAGCGCGTCCATCCGACCATGGTACCTCACGACACCGTCATCGCGCAGGTCGACGGGGTGACCAATGCGGTTGCGATCGAATCCGACATTCTTGGAGAGCTTCTGATGGTCGGCCCGGGTGCGGGCGGGGACGCGACCGCATCGGCCGTGCTCGGCGATATCGCCGACATCGCCAAGAGCCGACCCGGCGCGCAGCACGTGCCGGCATTCGGCCGTCCGGCGAAGGCGCTGTTGCCCTATAAGCGCGCCCGGATGCAGAGCCATGAGGGCGGCTATTTCATCCGGTTGAAAGTGGTCGACCGCACGGGCGTCTTCGCCAATGTGGCGAAGCACATGGCGGAGAACGACATCTCGCTGGAATCGATCATGCAGCATTCCAAGCACTATGCCGACCCGGCCGAGCCGAAGACGATCATCCTCGTCACGCATGCGACATCAGAGGCTTCCGTCCGCAAGGCAATCGTCTCGATCAAGGGCGAGGGCTATCTCGTGGGCGAGCCGCAGGTTATCAGGATCGAGCGTCCGAAGGCCTGGTGACCGCGCGTCCTCATCAAATCTGTTGAGAAGCCGCTGCGACCGGCGACTTGCAGGCCGAACTGCACCCCCGCCGGTTTTTCAGTGCCGAAATCTTCGCTAAGAACGGAGGGACTTCGGACGGGTAGACAGATGGACGTTTTGGCGGATCCGATCCAACGGGCATTTCTCGGCGTTGAACGCTCGGTCAGCGGTCAGCGCTGGGTATCGCGCCTCGATCAGGCGGGCCAGAACCGTGCCCTGGCCATCAGTCAGATCCACGGCTATTCCGAACTCATCGCGCGCGTGCTTGCCGGGCGCGGCGTCGGACTGGACGACGCGTCGGCCTTCCTCGAGCCCACGTTGCGCGCACTGATGCCTGACCCCGACACCCTGACCGACGGCCGCAAGGCGGCCGAGCGGCTCGCGGATGCCATTCGTCGCCGCGAGAAGGTGGTGATCTTCGGGGATTACGATGTCGATGGTGCGGCCTCGTCCGCGCTCATGGCGCGTTTCCTGCGGCATTTCGATATCACCGCCGAGATCTATATTCCCGACCGCATTTTCGAGGGCTACGGTCCGAACCCGCAGGCGATCGATCAATTGATCGATCGGGGCGCCGAACTGATCGTCACGGTCGACTGCGGCTCGACGAGCCATGAAGCCCTGGCGGTGGCGGCAGAGCGCAGGACCGATGTCGTGGTCATCGACCACCATCAGGTCGGCTCGGTGCTGCCGCCGTGTCACGCCCTGGTGAATCCCAACCGGGAGGACGACCTGTCGGGGCAGGGCCATCTCTGCGCGGCGGGCGTTGTCTATCTTGTACTGGTCAATACATTGCGCGTGCTCCGCCTCAGGGGCGACCCGCGCGCGGCATCCTTCGACCTCCTGTCGCTGCTCGACCTGGTGGCGCTTGCGACCGTCTGCGACGTGGTGCCGCTCAAAGGCCTCAACCGGGCCTATGTCGTCAAGGGCCTGCTTGCTGCGCGGCACATGGGCAATGCGGGTCTCGCCGCACTCTTGCGCAAGGCGGCGATCGGCGGACCCGTGACGCCCTATCATCTCGGCTTCCTGCTTGGCCCGCGGATCAATGCCGGCGGGCGAATCGGCGACGCCGCGCTCGGCAGTCGTCTGCTGACCCTCGACGATGCCGCGGCGGCGGAAATCATCGCCACCCAGCTCGATGAACTCAATCGCGATCGCCAGGCGATGGAGGCGGCGATGCTTGCGGAGGCAGAAGCCGAGGTACTGGCGGAATACGGAACGGGCGAGGGCGCGTCGGTGATCGTCACTGCCCGACAGAACTGGCACCCTGGGATCGTCGGCCTCATCGCGGCACGCATCAAGGAGAAATTCCGCCGGCCGGCTTTTGCGATTGCGTTCGATCCGAACGGCCGCGGAACCGGATCCGGCCGTTCGATCAACGGTTTCGACATGGGGCGGCTCGTCCGTGCGGCCGTCGACAATGGCCTGCTGGTCAAAGGCGGGGGACATGCAATGGCCGCCGGGCTGACGGTCGAGCGCGGTAAGCTCGGCCAGCTTCGGCAATTCTTCGAAGAGCGCGCCGAAGCTGCCGTTCGCGATCTCGTCGCGGTCCAAACGCTCAAGGTCGATGGTGCACTGGCAGCGGCCGGGGCGACCCTCGACCTCGTCGATCTTCTCGACCAGGCGGGACCTTATGGCTCCGGCCATCCGCAGCCGCTCTTTGCCTTCCCGCAACATCGACTGCGCGATAGCCGCCAGGTCGGGGCCAACCACGTGAAGGTGACGCTCGAGGGGCAGGACGGCAGCCGCATGGAAGGCATTGCCTTTCGCGCGACGGAGACGCCGCTCGGCGATTTCCTGCTCGGCAACCGCGGCGCCACCGTTCATGTCGCGGGTTCCGTGTCAGCGGATCTGTGGCAGGGGACACGCAAGGTTCAACTGCGCGTGACGGACGCGGCGAAAGCGAATTAAACGCCGAGGCGGCGCCAACGGGTGTAGCCGAATCAGAGACTTACGGACTTTTCCTAGAGACTTTGAAGAGGAATGGCACGCCCAACGGGAATCGAACCCGTGTTTCCGCCGTGAAAGGGCGGCGTCCTAGACCGCTAGACGATGGGCGCCTGCTGCAGCGATTTGTGCGTCTGAAAGGCGCACGCGCTGTAAGACAAGGCGGCTTATAGAGAGCGCTTCGGATTCTCGCAAGAGACCGCGGGCGGTAAATTTCGATTTTTCCTGGGAAAAGATCGGGAGCAGACGCAAGCGCTATTCGGAAGCGAAATGATGCGCGCGTAAGGTGAGGAAATGGTACGCCCAACGGGACTCGAACCCGTGTTACCGCCGTGAGAGGGCGGCGTCCTGACCGCTAGACGATGGGCGCCTGCTGGTGACGATCAGCACCATACTATGAAAAACATGAAATAGAAAAGAGGTGGAATGGCACGCCCAACGGGAATCGAACCCGTGTTTCCGCCGTGAAAGGGCGGCGTCCTAGACCGCTAGACGATGGGCGCCTGCTGCAGCAAGCCTGGTGCCTCTGAAAAGGCGCAAGTCGCTGTAAGACAAGGCGGCTTATAGAGAGGGCATCGGGTTCATGCAAGTGATCAGAGGCGATTATTTTGCTTTTTCGGCAAGAGATCCGCGCAGGTCACTGCGATCCCTATGGTGACGCAAAGCAAAGACGTCCCATCCACACGCAAGACGAAGTATCCACAAGTATAAGAGGAGAAAATGGCACGCCCAACGGGAATCGAACCCGTGTTTCCGCCGTGAAAGGGCGGCGTCCTAGACCGCTAGACGATGGGCGCCTGCTGCAGCAACCTTTGTGCCTCTGAAAAGACGCAAGTCGCTGTAAGACGAGGCGGCTTATAGAGAGGGCTTCGGATTCCCGCAAGTGGCAGTTTTCATTTTTTCTGGGAAAAATCACCGCTGATCACGATGGGCCTTGTTAACAGGGAGCGATCGCCGATCAGCCTTTGCGACGGCGACAGCGCCAGTTCCAGTCGCGCTGGGGACCGATGTCGATATGGACGGAGTTGGTATGGCAGTAGGTGCCGACGCCGCCCCGGCCGGGAACGTTGCGCAGGAAATTCGCGAGCTCCCACTTGCTGACGCCCGCCACCTGGATGTCCGCCGCCTCGCAGCGCGTATGAAGGGACTGGCGCTTGCGGTTGACCTTGATGGCGCGCAGGCCCGAGGTGACCATGACTTTGCGGCCGTAATGACCTTCGACCGTCTTCAGGATGTCGAGAAGCTGCGGTTTGAAACAGCCCGTTTCCACCTTCTCCGTTTGCAGGATGAGGCCGCTCGGCGTGAGTCGGGCAAGGCCCGAGAGGTTCGCCACTTCCACGGGCGCGTCGTCCTCGTCAGCCTCGTGCGCTTCGTGTTCCATGCTGAAAAGCGGGTTCATGTTGACGCCGGGCAGTGACGTATAGGCGAGGGAAGCGACCCGCGGCTGTCCTGCATTGCTTGCGGTAATCGTTTTCTTCTCGCCTGCCGGCACAGCGCGTGTCGATTCGGCCCGCGGCTTTTCCCTGCGTTTCGGCGCAAACAGGCTTGCGAGGGTCCAGGTCTTCTTCGTCTCTTGAGTCTCTTTCTCACCGTGGTCGGAGCCCGCCGGCTGGGTGGCATCCGCCGGCGTCCGCGAGGCGACTTCGACCGGCTGCAGGGCCGCTGCCGTCGCACCTGATAATGCGGCCTGCGCGCTCAAAGGCAACGGAACGGCCGCGGGCGTATCGCTTTCGCCGGTGGCTGCCGGAGTTGCCGCAGCAATCGCTTCGTTTGCCGCGGGAGCTTCGCCTGCCGCGCCCTGTTGCGGTTGAATTACCGGTTGAGCCTCGGACTGTCCGTTGCTGAAGAGACTATTGGCCTTGGCATTCATCGTCGGCGATGCGACGGCCGACGGTGCTGCCGTCGGCTGGCTGCTTGGGGCCGGCCGCGCCTCGGCGGACGGTCCTGCGGGCGATTGCCCGTAGATGCTCGATGTTGTCGCGCGCAGCGCAGTGCCCTGCATGGCCAGACCGGGCTGCATGGCGGCGCTGTTGTGGCCCGCTTCACCGTCGGGCACCTGCGCCGTCGCGCCGGCACCAGCTACTTGCTCATCCTGCATCGTCCCCTCGGATGCACCCGGCGCTGCTTCCGCCACCTGTTGGGAATTGAGCGGGCTGATCGTCTCATTGTCGGCGACTGCCGACACACAGCCAGCCAGTGCCAGAAGCGATACGGATAATGCTGCGGCGCGTCCGATCGTCAGGAGACTGTATCCTGGTTCCAGATGTTGCAACGCCTTTTCCCCGCTCTCCGTGCATGCGGGTTGCTTTGCACCGCGCACACAACACGTTCCGATTCCGAATACGCTCCGGAACGGCACAACAATTTCACGCGGAGGGCGCTAGGCTCCCCACGGGAAAGGTCAGGCAAGTATAGGGCTATCCCCGCAAGTGACGACGAAGCAGAGCCCCGTTTCAACGTCTGCGCGGCAAGGTAATGAACGCCGCGTGTTTTGTAAACCTGCACCAACCTATTTCAGCTTCGCAAAATATAAGCGAAAGCCCGGCAATAGCCGGGCCCGAAGATCATCCGCTGTTCTATTGATCCTCTTGCGCCGACCGGTGCCGCGCCGCTCGGCAGGGCCGGCGACGGCTGACGATTAGCCGGTGGCAATTGTGCGAGGCTTACCAGACACCCGTATTGGCCATCGAAGCCCAGGGTTCCTGAGCCGGCAGGTGTTCGCCTTTCTGGAGGATTTCGATCGAGATGCCGTCCGGCGACCGGACGAAGGCCATATGGCCGTCGCGCGGCGGGCGATTGATCGTAACGCCGTTGTCCATCAGATCCCTGCAGAACGCGTAGATGTCGTCGACCTCATAGGCGAGGTGGCCGAAATTCCGCCCGCCGGCATATTCCTCGGAATCCCAATTATAGGTGAGTTCCAGGCAGGGCGCGGCTTCCCCCTTGGCGCGGTCGAGATCGCCGGGCGCCGCGAGAAAAACGAGCGTGAAGCGGCCTTTCTCGTTGTCGTATCGGCGGATCTCCTGGAGCCCGAAAAGCTTGCAATAGAAATGAAGAGCCTGGTCGAGGTCTTTGACGCGAACCATCGTATGCAGATACCGCATTGGAGAATATCCCTGTTTGGTGGAAGATGGCGTATAGTGGGACGACGGCAAGCCAGACGCAAGGCTGCATGCCTATAAACGTCTCAGGTCAAAATATGTCGAGGGGCTTGCACACGCGCAGCGGGACGATGTTATTCTGGCCCATAAGAATCAGTTAACCGTATCGAAGTGTTGCGCGTAACGAGGGGCTGCGAGAATGGCTGACAGGACATCTTCGAAAGACGTCATCCATAATGGCGAATTCGGTAACGACGCCCTTGATCTCATCGAAATTACCGGGGTCATAAAGTGGTTCGACGTTGCCAAGGGATTCGGCTTCATCGTTCCGGACAACGGCATGCAGGACGTTTTGCTGCATGTGACCTGCCTCAGACGCGACGGATATCAGACCGTTCTGGAAGGTGCCCGGGTCGTCGCTCTCATTCAGAAGCGGGATCGTGGCTACCAGGCCTTCCGCATCCTCTCGATGGACCAATCGACGGCCGTTCACCCCTCCCAGCTGCCACCGGTCAGAACGCATGTTCAAGTCACACCGACGAGCGGCCTCGAGCGTGTGCTCGTGAAGTGGTTCAACCGTACCAAGGGATTCGGCTTCCTGACGCGCGGGGAGGGCACCGAAGACATTTTCGTGCATATGGAAACGCTGCGCCGCTTTGGCCTGACGGAGCTGAGGCCCGGCCAAGTGGTACTCTGCCGCTTCGGGGACGGGGAGAAGGGCCTGATGGCTGCGGAGATCCATCCCGACGGGCCGACGCCGACCACGCGGTCGCACTGATGCCCGGAGTCGTCGGCATAGCTGCAAGAAGCGCCCTGACGGCGCTTTTTTTGTTGTCGCTGCTCGTCGCATCGGCCATGGCCGAGGTTTCCTTTGCCAAGGAGCGGGTGCGGCTGATAACGGCGAGCGGACGCACGCATGACCTTACTGTCGAGCTCGCGACCCAACCGGATCAGCGGGAGCAGGGGCTGATGTATCGCCGGCAGATGGCGCCGGATCACGGCATGCTGTTCGATTTCGGCGAGACGCGGCCGGTGATGATGTGGATGAAGAACACCTATCTGCCGCTCGACATGCTCTTCATCGCGCGTGACGGCGTCATCCGTACCATTCACGAGAACGCGGTTCCGCATTCCGAAGCCATTATCGATTCCAGGGAACCGGTGGCCTACGTGCTCGAGCTTAACGCCGGAACCGTGAAGCGACTCGGCATCAGCCCCGGGGACAGGCTCGAAGGTGCGGGACTTCCGGCCGCGGAGCGGGCGAACTGAAGCATCCGCCGGCTCCGCGCCAGCCTCGAAATTTGCTGTTGCAGCCGCAGGGCGAAGCGTGTATCTCCGCCTTCGTGGTGCGGAGTGTAGCGCAGTCTGGTAGCGCATCTGGTTTGGGACCAGAGGGTCGGGAGTTCGAATCTCTCCACTCCGACCATCCAATCACGTGAAAACATTGATCTCTTGGTCAACGGGAGCTGTTAAGAACAATGTCCGCGAAGATCTATCGCCCCGCAAAGACAGCAATGCAGTCCGGCAAGGCCAAGACGCATCTGTGGGTGCTGGAGTTCGATCAGGAAAGACCGCGCACGATCGACCCGATCATGGGCTACACGAGTTCCGCCGACACCCGGCAGCAGGTTCGCCTGACCTTCGAAAGTGCTGAGCAGGCGATCGCCTATGCCGAGCGCAACGGCATCGAGTATCGCGTGATCGCGCCCAAGGATGCGGCTCGCAAGAATGTTTCCTATTCGGACAATTTCCGTTTCAACCGGATGCAGCCCTGGACCCATTGAGGCTCACGTGCTGAGACGGCCCCTTAGCTCAGCTGGATAGAGCACCTGCCTTCTAAGCAGGTTGTCGCAGGTTCGAGTCCTGCAGGGGTCGCCAAACCACCTTCTAACTCATTGATTCTAGTTCAGGTGCGACCGGTCGGGGTCATAGGTGCGACCTGCATTCTGTTCGCAAGGCGTTCCGAGGCTGCCTTGGCGCTTTTTTCCGCT